>JAYTHY010000100.1:0-9386 GCA_043732185.1 Fibrobacteria bacterium | reverse complement strand
ACAGCGAGTGCGTAATCGCATCCCCACCCATCAGAATCCCTTCTATTTTTATGATCGCAGTATCATTTCCATTGATACGCTTAAACAAGACAATCAATTCCGCAATTACCTGGAACAGGCTTATTGGGACGTGATCGTCATTGACGAAGCCCATAATGTGGCCAAGCGCGGCGGCGGCAATCAACGCAATCGCCTGGCTGATTTATTGGCCACCCGTTCGGATACCTTGGTCCTGCTTTCCGCCACACCCCATGATGGTCGTAGGGCTAGTTTTGCATCGCTCATGAATCTGCTTGATGCCACTGCCATCGCCGATCCAGATGACTATGGCCCCGAAGATATCCGGGGTTTATTTGTGCGCCGATTTCGCAAGGACGTTTCTGCGCAATTGAAGGGCCAGGTTCCCGAGCGAATTTTGGTTCCATTGAAAGCCACGGCCAGTGAGGCGGAGCAGAAGGTATTCGATACCTTGCATGCTTTGACCTTAAGCACGGAAGTGGGCAGCCGGGATGGTTCCGTGCTTTTTCGGACGACCTTGCTCAAATCCTTCCTTTCCAGTCCCATGGCTTGCGCTTCAACCCTGCGGGAGCGTTTGCGCAAGTTGGAAAAGGGTGAGATTCGCGGCGGGCTGGCTGATACCGAAAAGCTCACGGAATTGCTCTCCCAGGTTGAGGCCATTACCAAGCTTGAACTGACAAAATACCAGCTCCTGGTTCATCACTTACGCGCCTGGAAGCCTTCGGCCACGGACCGCGTCGTCATTTTCACGGAACGCATCGATACCGTGGATTGGTTGCAAGAAAATTTGCCCATGGATTTAAAACTAAAAGCCAACCAGATCAGCCGCATCGATGGCGGCTTGGATGATATTGCTTTGATGCAAGCGGTGGAAGAATTTGGACAGGAAGACAGTCCCGTGCGCTTATTGGTAGCCTCGGATGTAGCCGCAGAAGGCATCAATCTGCACTATCAATGCCATCGATTGATTCATTTTGATTTGCCTTGGTCGCTGATGGTTTTCTCCCAGCGGAATGGCCGTGTGGATCGCTATGGACAAAAGCATCAGCCCGAGTTAGCCTATTTGATTACCGCCAGCCAAGGTACAGCCCGTAGTGATGAACGGGTTTTAGAAGTCTTGCTGGAAAAAGATAAGCAGGCGCAAGAAAGCATCGGCGATCCATCCGCTTTATTGGGTGTCTATACCCAGGAAGAACAGGAAGCCATGGTCGCCAAGGCCATTGAGTCCGCTGGCGAGTCCGGAAGCGAATCCGGAGGTGCGGGTCTGCCGGAATCTGATTTGGGCTTTGATCCTTTTGAATTGCTTTTGCAAAGCACGGAGACTCAATCCCCGGAACCGGAAACCCGGATTTTGCCTTCTCTGTTTGAGAATGATTATAGTTATTGCGCGCAAGCCTTGAAGCATTTGGCCGCCGAGGGCGAAACCCTGCAATATGAGACCCATGCGGCCAAGCAGGAAATCAATATCAGCGTTACCCGTGACGAGCAAAGCGATGATCTTTATGGACGATATCGCCAGTTGCCGCCGGAAATTCTCCCGGATAAAGGTGGGCTGCATCTTAGCGCCAATCCCACCTTGGTGATGCAAGCCATTGAATCGGCCCGCAAGGAAGGCCAATGGCCGCAAACCCAATACCTCTGGCCCCTGCATCCGGTGGTGGAGTGGATTAACGATCGTGTTCAGGGTTCATTCGGCAGGCATGAAGCGCCCGTGGTGCATGTGCCCGGCTTGGGGCGCGGCGAAGCCTTAGTGCTCATTTCCGGACTGGTCCCCAATCGCCTGGGCCATCCGCTGGTGCATCAATGGGTCGGCGCTTTATTCCGAGCCGGAAGTTGGTCCGAGACCTTGGACTTGGAGGCCAGTCTTAAGCGCTGTGGATTGAATGGAGAGAGCGTGGTCAATGCAACGGTCCCCGCCGATATCGTTAAGGAAAATCTGGCCAAATTGTTGGTGCCTGCCTTGGCCTGTGCGCGTGCAGCCGTGGAGGAAGAACGCAAGCGGGTCCTGGAGCTTACGGAGCCTGAGCTGGCCGCCCGCGAAGCGCGTTTACAAGCTTTGCTGGCCAAGCACGATGCCCAGATTGAAATCAAATTTGCCGCTGGATTACAGCAGGTGAATACCAACCGCAAGCATGAACGTCGTGACCAGGTGCGACGGGCCTTTGAAGCCCATCGGCAATGGCTGCGTGATGCCCATGATTTGGAGCCGCATGCCCATCTGCAAGTCCTGGCCGTTTGCTGTGGGAGGCCTTAACCATGGCCCTTGACCTTACCGGTATTTCCAACCAAAATGAATTTTTCTTCGAGCACTATCTAGCCGCACTTTTTGAAGGCGACCTTAAGGAGCGTGTTCAGACTTGGGCCGAATTGGGCGATCTCGCACCCAATAAAAAATTACGCTTGGTCATCGGATCCTGGAATAAATATCTGCGGAGCGCGGCTGGACAAAATACCGCCATGCGCCTCTTGGGGCAACGCACCCAAACCCATCTCTTACTGCAAGCCTTGGGTTTTACGCTCGAAGACCTTTCCGTGGAATTGGATGCCAAAGAAACCTTGCAGCTTTCTACGCAAGCCACCAAGTCCGATGGTCAACCGGGTGTATGGGTCATTTCCCTAACACCGCCCGCCATGGCCTATGCTGCCGCCACCGGTCTTGTCGATTCCGCCGGGGACACTAATCGCGAAAGCCCGCTCGCTTGGGGAACGGAATCGCTTCCCTGGGTTGGAGAACTTCCCAAGGAGGCCAAGGATCTCAGTGTCGAAGAATGGTTGGGTAAAGCACTTTTCGCCCGCGACCCAGCCCCGCGCTGGCTCCTCATATGCACACCTTGGACCGTCCTCCTTTTGGAACGCGGCAAATGGGCGGAACGACGCTATCTCGCATTCGACTTAGTCACGATCTCAACTCGCAAAGAAGACAGCACCGTCAATGCCATGGCCGCCCTCTTGGGCCGCGAAGGTTTGCAGCCTGCCGAAGGCGCATCACTTCTGGATGACTTGGAAGAGAAATCGCATAAGCATGCCTTCGGGGTTAGCGAAGATCTCAAATATGCCTTGCGCGAATGCATCGAAGATCTAGGCAATGAAGCCGTATGGTATATCCGCGAGAAACTGAAAAAGGGCGTCTTTGAAAAGGACCTCGCCGGTCCCCTCACGCGGGAATCCCTGCGCTTCATGTACCGCTTACTCTTTCTCTTTTATCTGGAAGCCCGGCCCGAGCTCGGGTATTTTCCCAAGCGGGCCAAAAGCCGAAATCAGGATCCGTATTGGTCCGCCTATAGTTTGGAAAATATGCGCGATCTGGAAATGGTGCGCCTGACCACGGATGAAAGTCGCAATGGTTTCTACCTGCACGAAAGCCTCGCGCGCCTGATGGACTTGGTCTACCAAGGCTTCCATGAGAAAACCAAAGAGCGCGTGCATGTGGACATGAGTTTTGACACCGTTACCTCCGGAGGAATCGTTACCTCTGAATCCGCCGCCACCTTTAGTCATGGCATGGATTTGGAAGCCTTGAATGCCCATCTTTTCGATCCCGATTATGATCCCGAAGACGGCCACGAAGATGCTCTGAAATTAATCCGCCAGGTCAAGTACCGGAATAGCGTTTTGCAAAGCGTCATCGCGCGCATGAGCCTGGGCAAAAGCGGGGTAGGCAAGCGGCAACGACGCGGCCGTATCAGCTATGCCCAACTCGGCATCAATCAATTAGGCGCCGTCTACGAAGGCTTACTCAGTTTTCGGGGTTTCTTCGCCGAGCAGGATTTATTCGAAGTGCAACGCGTTTTGAAAGAAACTGCCGCGACTGCGGACGAGGAAGCCTCCGACGAAAATCTGGAAGTGCCAGAACCGGCCGACCGCGCTCCTGTTAAAACCTCGCAAGGTCCCGATCCCTTGGACACGGCTTACTTTGTTACCGAGGAGCAGCTTCGCGAATGCAAGCCGGAGGAAATCGTCATGGATGGCCAAGGGGCCGATGCCGTGAAACGAAAAATTCCGCGTGGCACCTTCATCTACCGCATGGCCGGACGCGATCGGGAAAAAAGCGCCAGCTATTATACGCCCCATGAACTGGCCCAAACCTTGGTGCAATATGCCCTCAAGGAACTTTTGGCAGATAAAAGCGCCGAGCAGATGTTGGCCCTCACTCTTTGCGAACCAGCCATGGGCAGCGCGGCCTTTTTGAATGAAGCGGTCGATCAAATCGCCGATGCCTATTTGCAAGCCCGGCAACGGGAAACGGCCCTGCACCTGCCGCTGGAAGAGTATCCGCTGGAAAAACAGCGCGTGAAAATGTTCCTGGCCGATAACCGCGTCTTCGGAGTGGATCTCAATCCCGTGGCCGTGGAACTGGCCGAGGTGAGCCTATGGCTCGGCACCTTGCATAAAGATGCCCAGGTCCCGTGGTTCCGCTTACAACTTTGCAGCGGCAATAGCTTGGTAGGCGCGCGTCGGCAAACCTTGACGCTGAAAAACTATACCCCGCAAAGTCCCGGCTTGCCGCAAGCCCAAGCTTGGGATAGTGCCCCAGCCAAAGGCCAAGTCTGGCATTTTCTGCTGCCCGATGCGGGTATGGTGGACTATAACGATAAGGTGATCAAACAAATCGCCGCCGAACCCATGGACAAGATCAAAAATTGGCGCAAAGGCTTTCTCTCCGATTTGCAGCCTGCCGAAGCCGCGCAATTGGAAGTCCTCTCCCAAAAGGCCCAGGAACTCTGGGCCGTGCATGTGAAACAATTGCGTTCCCTCCGCAACCGTACGACCGATACTTACGTTCTCTGGGGCCAGGCTGCAGGTAAAAAGCAATTAACCAGCACGCGCGATAAGGACACGATTCTGCATGGCGAACTCTTCAGCCGTCAGTTGAAAGCCTCCAGCACCTATCGCCGTTTGAAAATGGTCATGGATTATTGGTGCGCCCTTTGGTTTTGGCCCATAGAAAAATCCCATCTGCTTCCCATCCGCCAGGAATGGCTTTCGGAGTTATCCCTACTTTTGCACGGTTCCATCCAGGATACGGGAACCGAGAGGCCAAGTCTTTTTCCGGCAACCGTTACGCAGGAGTTACAGGGGCTTTTTCAGCAACATGGCATAGTGGATGTGGATAAGTTGGCCCAGGATCATGAGCGCTTTGGACTGGTGGCGACCTTGGCAGAGCGGCATCGCTTTTTGCATTGGGAACTAGAATATGCGGATATTTTCGTGGACCGGGGCGGGTTTGATTTGGTGCTAGGAAATCCGCCTTGGCTTAAGGTGGAATGGAATGAAGGCGGGGTGATGGGTGATGCCAATCCGCTCTTTGTGCTGCGCAAGCATAGCGCACCCGATTTGGCGAAACTGAGAACGCAGGCTTTTGCGGATATGCCCGAGTTGCGCAGTAGCTATTTGGCGGAGTTTGAAGCGACGGCGGGGACGCAGGCTTTTTTAAATGCTGGGCAAAATTATCCGGAACTCAAAGGCAGTCAAAGCAATTTGTACAAATGTTTTTTACCGCTGAGTTGGCGGTTGGCTAGTCCACAAGGGGTGCAGGCTTTTGTGCATCCGGAGGGGATTTATGATGATCCCAAGGGTGGGGCTTTACGTGAGCAAGTCTACGGTCGCTTGCGGGATCATTTCCAGTTTGAAAATCAACTTTCATTATTTGCTGAAGTGCATCATAATACCAAATACAGCCTGAATATTTATGGACCCAGGCAAACGCCGGCATTTATTCATATTGCGAACCTGTTTCACCCCGCCACCATTGGCACGAGCCTTGGACATAATGGACTGGGGCCGGTGCCGGGAATTAAAAGTGAGCAGGGAAAATGGAATACCACCGGCCATGCTTCCCGTGCTCTCCAAGTGGGAATAGCTGAACTCGAATTATTCGCCACGCTTTATGATGAACCGGGTACGCCTGCTACCAAGGCCAGATTGCCAGCCTTGCATGCGCAAAGTTTGGTTGAGGTCTTGAAAAAGTTTGCGGCAACACCAAGACGTCTAGGCGATGATCCGACAGGCTACTATGCCACCGAAATGTGGCATGAAACCAATTCTCAAAAGGACGGTACTCTCCGCCGCGAGACCCGCACGCCCAAGCATGCAGGCGAATGGATTTTATCCGGCCCTCATTTTTTTGTGGGAAATCCTTTCAACAAAACCCCGCGCAGTCCTTGTATCAAAAACAGCGATTACGATGTGCTGGATTTGGCCACCCTTCCGGACGATTATTTACCCCGAACCAATTATGTGCCTGCCGTGGATGCCAATGAGTATCGCAAGCGGACGCCTGTGTTGCCTTGGAAGAAGGATGGGGTGGAGGCCTTGGTGACGGGGGAGTATAGGTTGGTTTGTCGAAGACAGTTAAGTCAATCTGGGGAACGGACTTTGATTCCCACCATTGTTCCACCTAGTGCAGGTCATATTCACCCAGTTATTTCAACTACCTTTGATAACAAAAGTGACTTGTTAAACTTTGCAGTATCCTTGGTAACAATTGTACTGGATTTTTATATAAAAGCTAATGGAAAAGGCGATCTCTATGAATCTACTTTGCGTCAATTACCTCTACTTGATTCAAATCCGAGAGCAATAGCTCGCCTCCTTTCCCTCACCTGCCTCACCACTCACTACCGCGCCCTTTGGGAACAATGCTTTGATCCTACCTTCGCCTCCCAAAGCTGGGCCAGTGAAGATCCCCGTCTTCCCGCCGAGCATTGGTCCAATCTCCAACGCCCCTGGAACCGTAACGTTGCCCTGCGCAGCGACCTTGCCCGCCGCCAAGCCTTGGTGGAACTGGATGTTCTGGCCGCGCAAGCCTTGCACTTGACCTTGGAAGAATTGCTCACCTTGTACCGGGTGCAATTCCCGGTCTTGCGTCAGTACGAAGCGGATACTTGGTACGATCAAAATGGCCGCATTGTCTTTACCGCGAGCAAAGGGCTCCCGGGTGTGGGTCTGCCTCGTAAAGCCATTAAGAAGGGTCGCCAAGTGACGACGCCGGGTTGGGAGGATGTGCGGGAGTATGCGGCGGGTCAGGTGGTGCGCCGGGTGGTGGTGGACAATACCTTGCCGGGGGGTCCGGTGGAACGGGTGATTGAATATGTTGCCCCGTTTACCCTTAAGCAAAGGGAAGCCGATTATGCCTATGCTTGGGAAAAGTTGTGGGTTGGGTGAAGTTGTAGGAAATAATGTCGCGCAAGATAGGATAAAAGGCAACTCGTCCTGAGTGGCAAAATTAAATTACTTTTTTTTGCTAAACATTTTATTTATGGATGAAGATTCCAGGGTCAATAAATGCTGACTAAAATACGTTTGATTAATTTTAAATGTTTTGAAGACCACACAATTCCATTGAAGCAAATTTCAATTATTGTCGGGAAAAACAACGCCGGAAAATCCACGATAATAGAAGCCATTAGAATTTTAACCGCAGTAGCAACCAGGTATAAAGGACTGAACTTTTCAAATGTCCCCGATTGGCTTGAAATTGGTCGAATAAATCGAGGGGTTTCACCTTCCTTAGATGCAATGGATCTTAATTTTAGCGGACTATTTTACCAATATAGGGAGCCCCCGGCTCAAATTATTGCGACATTTCAAAACGGCGAAACCATTGAGATTTATTTGGGAGGCGTGAATAAAATTCACGCATTGATTCGAGATCGATCTGGCCACTTAATTACTACAAAAGGCCAGGCACGGGAATTTGAAATCCCAGGAGTAAGTATCTTGCCGCAAGTGGGCCCTTTATTAAAGGAAGAAAGAAAATTAGATGATACATATTTGAGAAGGTCGCTTTCAACTTCTCATTCCCCATCGCATTTTCGAAATCAAATAAAACTTCTCAATCAATCTTATCAGGATCTAAAGTTACTTGCAGAAGAAACATGGGCGGGGCTTCAAATCCAAGGATTGGAAGAAAGAGTGGAACCACCTAATAGAATTCTGGAATTAATGGTTCGAGACGGAGATTTTGTCGCAGAAATCGGATTAATGGGACATGGCCTTCAAATGTGGCTGCAAACGATGTGGTTTTTGGCCAGATCTAAGGGTTCGAACACGGTAATATTAGATGAACCTGATGTCTATATGCATTCCGACCTTCAAAGAAAGCTTATTAGAGTCGTTAAAGAAAAATTTAACCAGGTAATTGTTGCAACGCATTCAATTGAAATAATGTCGGAAGTGAATCCTGAAAATATTTTGGTTATTGATAGAAAAAAGAGAAAATCACTTTTCGCTACTACCCTCCCAGCAGTCCAAAGAATTGTAGATAATATTGGCGGCGTACATAATATTTCTTTAACTCGACTTTGGAGCGCAAAAAAATGCCTACTTGTGGAGGGAAAGGATATTTCAATATTAAAATTATTTCAAAATATTCTATTCCCAAGGAGTAATTATCCGTTTGACATCATCCCAAATATGTCGCTTGGCGGTTGGAGTGGCTGGAGTTACGCCGTAGGATCTTCACTTATGATGAAAAATTCTTTTGGGGAAGATATTATTTCATATTGCCTTTTCGATTCCGATTTTCATACCGAACAAGACAAAGAGGAACGTTATGCAGACGCTACTTCGCGGTCAGTCCGTTTGCATATTTGGAAAAGGAAAGAGATCGAAAATTACGTAATAGTTCCATCAGCTATTCATCGAGTAATCATATTAGGAATTAATGAATCAAAGCAACCGCCATTTGTTTCAGACATACAAGTAAAAATTGACCAGATTATTGAATCCCAAAAAGAAGGAATTCAAGACAACTACGCAAACGAGTTTTACTTGAAGAATAGGTCCTTTGGAATCCAAGCCGCAAACAAGTCTGCCAGAACTTTATTAGAATCAAGCTGGCTAACAATTGAATCAAGAATTTCGATTTGCAGTGGAAAGGATTTGATAAGCGAGCTGTCAAATTGGTCGAATTCTAAATTTGGGGTAAGTTTCAATGCAGCAAGAATTGTGCGAACAATCAGGGAAGACGAAATCCCACAGGAAATGAAGTCGATCGTTGGTGCTATTGAAAATGGAACGAATTTTAGGAAATAAAATAATCCAAATTCACTCCTTGCAAGTCCTGTGCTCGTCGCAAGAGCGCAGCAATACTTCCTATCAGCTGCCAGTAGGGAACCCGCGGGCATGCTCCGCATTGCGGGTTCGCAAATGGGTCGCGAGTCCTGCCCGGCTATTCGGACTAAGGTGCGACTGCACTAACTTTCTCTGAAGTTATAACCTGTAGGCTCCGTTAGTTTGCCTCAACTTGTCCTCATTGCACGCTGCAGGGTAACCATCCGGTGAACACCATATTCCATCATTCTCTCTTCTATTCTACACCCTCTCCACCACCTGCGACTGCTCTCGGCTTTTCCGTTCAGCTAGCC
>JAYTHY010000099.1:0-25473 GCA_043732185.1 Fibrobacteria bacterium | reverse complement strand
AGAATTCCTGCCGCCGCCCACGAGGCATTGTGGGACGCAATGGCCGGATCGAAAACTAGTACGGCCAAGCCTGCCCTGGCCGCCTCAAGCGCGTTGCTTAAGCCCATGATGCCAGCGCCCGCGATGACTAGGTCAAAATCGTTATCCATTTTGGAGATTGAATGCCTTATCATCCATGAAAATCACCGCTCACTTGGCTGACGGTGTTTGTGTGAACATTCCCGGATTTTTAGCCACGGACTCGGCCAGATCGGCAAAGAAATGGATCTGACTGCATACGGACTTATGGAAATCCGCTATTCCCAGCGATTCATTTTCGGAGTGGGCATTGGTATACGGATCTTCGATGCCAACCAACAGGGCCGGAATATTCCCCAGGACTTTGGTAAAGCTGTCCACAAAAGGAATAGTGCCGCCGCAACCGATGAAAACCGCCTCGCGCCCGTACCCGAGCCCCAAAGATTTTTTGGCTACTGCAAATACAGGATGATCGGGCGTGGTCATCCAAGGATTGGCTCCTTGTTCAGGAGTAACATCCACTTTCAGTCCCCACGGACAGTTATCCTTGAGAAATTGCGTGAGGATGCGTGTCGCTTTGACATGATCCATATTGGGTACCAGTCGCAATCCGATTCTCGCCCAGGCCGAATCCATAATCACGTTCCCGGCAATTTTTTTGCCGCCGCTCTGAATAGAATTGACCGCCACGGAAGGCTCACGCCACATTTTATTCAAGAGTTCCGTATCGGTTCCGAAAAGATTTACATCTGCGCCAATGCCGGACTGTTCTCTAAAAATCGCGTCCGTCAAACCGAGCTTGCGCATGTCTTCCAATTCCTGCGGGCTGGCGGGCAGAACATCTTCCCACAGGCCAGGAACGGCAACTTTTCCGGATGCATCGGTAAGCTTTGCGAGAATCTTGGCTAGGCCTTGAATGGGATCGGGAATAGGGCCACCCCACATGCCGGAATGTAAGGGATGATCTAAAGCGGTCACCGTAATTTCCATGCTGATGAGACCACGTAAGGTGGTGGTAAGGCTGGGAAGCCCAGTGTCAAAATTACTGCAATCGGTCAAGATGACGCAGTCCGCTCCCAGTCGGTCCCGGAAGGTTTTCAAGAATTCTGCCAAATGGATGGACCCGATTTCTTCTTCGCCTTCTATGATGACCTTGACATTGATGGGCAATTCCCCCGCGGTCTCCAGCCAGGCAGCCACACTGGCGGCATGGATGAGCACACCGGCTTTGTCGTCGGCAATGCCTCGGGCAAAAATTCGGCCATTGACTTCCGTCGGCTCAAACACGGGTGTTTTCCACAGTTCTTCCCGCAAGGCGGGCTGTACATCGTGATGGGCATATAGTAGGACGGTGGGAGCGCCCTTACATTTCAGCCAATCCCCGTAGACGTAGGGGTGCGTGCCTGGAATGCGCATGATTTGCACATTTTCGAATCCGGCCTGTTTCAGGATGTCCATCGTGCACTCTGCGGAACGCTCCACATGGGCAGGATCAAAGCCATCGAAACTGACGCTGGGGATTCGTGTCAGCCGCTTCAAGTCATCCAAGTGTTTTTCTGCTGTCGCGGCGTAGCGATCCAAAGCGGCTTTACGTTTTGCATCCATTCCCCATAAATTCTCGTTCATTTTGACCCCACTGCATGCGAAATTCCAACCGAGGTTTCCCATTCTTCTTTGACTTTCTCGACTAAAGGCCGGATGGCCTCCTCGCGCATATCGAAAGCCAAACCTGCCCCTTGAAAAAGGCTGCGCAAGCCTAGCGTCCCGCCCAATTGCAATCCGCGTTTATAATCCGCCAAGGCTGATTTTTGATCCTGTAACGATTTCAACCAAACCTGCAAGGCTCCGAGCTGGGCAATGCCGTATTCGATATAATAAAAAGGCACCTCGAAAATATGCAATTGCCGATGCCATGCCGTAGCCCGGAAATCTTCTAAGCCCGACCAGTCCAAATCGGGGCCGAAGCGCCGGTCCAGGCCCAGCCATGTTTCCCTTCGCTGGGATTGTGTGTGCCCGGGATTTGCATAGAGCCAGTGCTGGAATGCATCCACCGTGGCCACCCATGGCAACAGCCTGAAAACTTCTTCATCTTCCATTTGCAAGGCGCGCTTATGCTCTTCCGGTTCATAAAATTCACCCAGGTAGCGGGAGCCAAGCCGTTCCATGGCCATGGACGCGACCTCGCTGAATTCCATCGGCGCGCCCCGGTTGAATCCCAGCGACATGCCCCGCGTGTATAAGAGGTGAAAGGCATGGCCACTTTCGTGCAACAGGGTAAAGACATCTTCATTGAGGCCGACGGCATTCATGAATATAAAAGGCAGTCGCACTTCATCCAGGCTGCATTGATACCCTCCCGGGGCTTTGCCAACCCGGTTATCCAAGTCCATCAAACTTTTATCTGTCATCATCCGATAAAATCCGTGCAGTTCCGGATCCATTTGCGCAAATATTTTATCGACACCTTCGATCAATCGACTTGATTCTTTAAAGGGTTGCAAGGGCGGGCGGCCCAAGGGATCACATTGCATATCCCACGGCCTAAGGCTGTCCACATTCAATTTTTCTTTTCGATAGTCGAGGGCTTTCCGGTAAACGGGTACCACGGCCTTCTCAATACTGGTATGGAAATCGATGCAATCTTTTGTCCCATAATCCGTGCGGTGATTGGCCTTGAAACTGTAGTCGATATAATCCTTTAAGCCTAAATTGCGTGCGGTTTGATTGCGAAGGACAAACAGCTCGTCGAAAAGATCGTCCAACTTTTGCCGGTCTTTGAGTCGGCGCTCAGCCATTATCATCCAAGCCTTTTCCCGCTTCGACCGGTCCGCGGATTGAAGGATCGAGGACATTTGGCTCAAGGTTTTGGTCTGACCTTCCCATTGCACCGTCATATCTCCGCAAATCTTTTGATAGGCCTGAGCCAACTTTGTGATGTCGGTATGCAAGGGAATATTGGCTTCCGTAAAAAGCTCGATACTGATTGTTAAGGAGTCTCGCCATTGCCCATATACATCAGCAGGCAATCCTGCGCAATCCGGATGGGCCACGATTTTTCGATTCAAGGCATCGATAACCGGCGCCATGGCCGGCTCTACTGTTTCCACAAAGTTGAGATAGGCATTCTGTTTTGCCTCGTCATTGGTAAAACAGGTCATGGCGATATAAAGCCGGGCGCTTTCTTCATGGACGGCATCGCCTAATTCGGCATAGTCTTGGATCCATTGGATCAAGGTGTGCCTATCCGGTACCGGCCTGGATACCAATTCGTCCAGATAGGTTTTGATGCCTTCCCAACCGGACAAGTCCGCGTCCGCGGCGATGAAATTGCGAGGAAATTCCGGACTGGGCCGGGGAACCTTGGCTAGCCAAGCGGGTCGATTGTCCATTGCTACTCCCATTTGTTCCTAATTTATAAAGACCAAAGAAAGCCGTGGCCTCGCACCCCGCGTCTTTCCTTGCTATTTTTGTTTTCCTCATCCCCTAGGCCGGAATACACGTGACCACAAACGACGAAATCCTGAAGCGCCGGACTTTTGCCATTGTCAGCCATCCTGATGCCGGCAAAACCACCATCACCGAAAAATTCCTTTGGTACGGAAAAGTCATACGCGAGGCCGGCCATGTGCGGGCTAAAGCCAATAAAAAATTCACCACCTCGGATTGGATGAAGATCGAGCAGCAACGCGGTATTTCCGTCTCTTCTTCGGTTCTCAGCTTTCCCTATCAAGGTTGTCAGATCAATTTGGTGGATACTCCCGGGCATCAGGACTTTTCCGAGGATACCTTTCGAGCCCTGGTCGCTGTAGACTCGGTGCTTGTGCTTTTGGACGCGGCTAAAGGCGTGGAGCCGCAAACCATCAAGTTGATGGAAGTGTGCAGCCTTCGCAAATGCCCTGTGACGGTTTTCATCAACAAAATGGACCGGGACGCGCGGGAGCCCATCGCCTTGATGGATGAAGTGGAGCGCATTCTTGGCCTAAAATGTTCGCCCATGACCATGCCCATTGGCAATGGCAAGTTTTTCCAAGGTGTGTATGCCTTTGGCAATGATACCGTGCATCTGTTTAATCCGGATTCCCAAGAAGGGGAGATGCGCAAGGTCGATGGGCTACACGACAGTCGCCTGGATGAATGGTTTCATCCCAGGTATTTGGCCGAGTTCCGCGAACAGGCTGAATTGGTGCATGGAGCCATGGAACCCTTTAACCATGAGAAATATCTGCGCGGTGAGCTGTCGCCGGTTTATTTCGGATCCGGCATCAACAACTTTGGGGTCAAGCATCTATTGGACAGCTTTGTAGCCTATGCGCCTTCGCCCATGCCACGGGAAGCGGAGCAGCGCACGGTTGTGGCCACGGAACCGGCATTTACCGGTTTTGTCTTTAAAATCCAGGCCAATACGGATCCCAAACATCGAGACCGAATCGCATTTATGCGGGTGTGTTCCGGAAAGTTCGTGCGGGGGGCGAAAGTGCTCCATTGTCGCAGTGGCCGTCAGGTGCGTCTGGCTGCACCATCCACTTTTCTAGCCAATGATAAAACCGTTATAGAGGAGGCCTTTGCCGGGGATATCATCGGTATCCACGATCCTGGCCTGTACAATATCAGCGACACGCTGTCGGAAATCGAAAATCTGAAATTCATAGGCATACCGGATTTTGCGCCGGAGCATTTCTCGCGCGTTTACCTCGAAGATCCCTTGAAGAGTAAGCAGCTAAGTCAAGGCCTCAAACAGCTTTCTGAAGAAGGCGCAACCCAGCTTTTTCATCCCTTGGCCAGCCCCATTCCCGTCCTTGGTGTGGTGGGTGTGTTGCAATTTGATGTGATTAAGTTCAGGCTTGAGGAGGAGTATAATGCCCGATGCCGCCTGGAAGCGGCTCCAGTGGCTATGGCGCGTTGGGTAACCGGTGACGCGGTTGAAATTCAGGCTTTCAAATCCCAAAACACCCATGACTTGGCTTTGGACAAAGGTGGCAATCTGGTGTACCTATGTCCTAATTCCTATAGAATGGGGCTGATGGAGAAAAATTTTCCCAAAATCGGGTTTGCCAAATTCCATACAGAAGCCTAAAAAACCGCAATCTGACATCATTTTACATGTTTTGAAAGAGCACTAGCCAATTTTATTGATAAACTATATTCCACACTTTTGTTAGGGTAAGCATGTATAAAACCCACCATTCTTTCCATATTCCCGTAATGGGGACTGGTTTTACCATTGATTCCCCCCTGAGAATCGCCAAATACGGAATATCCTCCGTCATCTCCATTGTGGACGATTTGCTGATTGAACGGATTCGCAAGTACTACACAGGCGTCTATGGTTTGGAGTATCAAAGTATTTCGGCCGGACAACCCGATGCTCGTGCTCGCCGGATTACCGCCTATTTGGACCTGGTTCACGATGTGGTGGAAAAGCAAATTGCCGAAATTCGCGCCCAGCCATTCGAGTCCGGGAACGATAAAATCAAGTATTTCGAGCTTTTGCCGGAATCCTCACCCGTCCGAAAACTCTATCAGTCTTATCTGAAAATGATGGATGGTTCGGAAAAAAGACAGCTGGAAAACGAACTCAACAACTTGATTCTACCCGGCAAAATCAATTGCAATATCATGACCAAGCTCGACCGCATCACCTATGATCGCGATGGCCACGCCATGAGTATGGAACATGCGGATGCCAAATCCGCCCTACGCGGCTTTGCCAATTCCAAAGTAAACGGCAACATCGTGTATTCAGCCGGCATTAATCCTACCCTCTACGGCTATATGGAAAACTTCCCGGATTTTTACCGGGTAGGGGAGGCGGAAGCTAAAAAGGGCGTTATTCTCAAGGTCTCAGATTATCGCTCCAGCATGATTCAAGGCAAGTTTATCGCCCGAAAAGGAATTGAAGTTCGGGAATTTCGCATTGAGTCTGGTCTCAACTGCGGCGGACATGCTTTTGCGTCTGATGGCTATTTGATGGGACCTATCCTGCAAGAGTTCAAAGACAACCGCGACAAGTTTGCCGAGCTGTTTGAACCCATGATCGTTTCCTATTACGAAAAAAAGGGAAAGGTTTATCCTCTGGCCAGTCGCAATCGAAACATTCCGGTTACCGCCCAAGGCGGCATTGGAATTTACGGCGAAGTGCAGCGACTTATGGAAGGGTACGGTATCGACGCCACCGGATGGGCCAGCCCCTTTCTACTCGTGCCCGAGGCCACGGCACTGGATGCTGCAACCCGCCAAGCACTTGCCGATGCCAAGGAAGAGGATTTGTATCTCAGCGATGTTTCCCCTCTTGGAGTGGTATTCAACAATCTGCGCAATTCCAGTTCCGAACAATGGACCAAAAAGCAAATCGACAACGGAAAGCCGGGTTCACCCTGCCCAAAAGGTTTTCTGGTCTCCAATACCGAGTTCACGGAAAAGCCCATATGCACCGCTTCCAAGGAATATCAAGGCATCAAGTTAAAGGACATGGGCGTAGAAAAAGTCCCTCCTTCGAACACCACTGATCAGAAAATTCAACAAGTCTACCAGAAGTCATGCATTTGCGATCAGCTCGGCAATGGGGCTTTGATCAATCTCGGTGTCATCTCTGCAAGCATGCCAGTTTCCGTTTGTCCTGGTCCCAATATCGCTTACTTCGACAGGCTTTATACACTCCGAGAAATGGTAAACCATATTTATGGTCGAGGTCGCTCCCTGGTTCCCGCGGACCGACCGCATATGTTCACCAAGGATTTGGTGATGTCCGTGGATTACTTTCAAAAGATGGTGGACAAGTTGGTTGAGGGTGATGCCAAGGCGCATGCTTATTTGGCTTTGGTGCGCGAAAACCTTATGAATGGACTTCAGTACTATCAAAGTTTCGTGAATCTCCGGCCCTATCCAGGTGAAAACTTGGAATCCTTGCGGCTCGCGCTCGGTACCCAGGGAAATCGCTTGCAAGAACTCTGGAAAACGGCAGAATCTCGCTTTGGAAATGCCTTGCAGTCCCAAGGGACATCGAGCCCAAACATTTAAAATCACGTCTTTTCTCTATAATTCCTAGGGCTCAGTGTGGAGTAAACACTGTATCTGCCCTTCGGGTAGCCTGAATTATTTCTGTCGTGAAATCCACCACGATGTACATATATATCTATTGAAATCAATGACTTAAAGGATGTCCTGGCTCATTCAGATCTGGGCTAGCCGAGACATTCCTTCCCTATTCAGCCATCCCACTTTTCCTTAGCCATATTGTCAGAATAAATATTTATTCAATAGCCATAAGTCATATATAAATAAGGAGATATGTAAACTTATAAACCACCGGTCTTAACCGATTAGAAAAGTGAATTAGCTCTCGACAGATTTTTATGCCGACCTTTAGAATTGTTCTATATGCGGTCTTCCCATCTAGTTAGAGTTTTAGCCGGTTATTTGCTGCTATCGACGTTGGCAACGTTACCCGCTTGGGCTGGAAATGAAATTCCCATCGGTAGCGTATCCTCTGTGGAAAACGCCGAAAAAATCGACCAAAATGCACGCTGGGATTTGGGATACTATCTCTTTCAAATTCAAGAATATGGGGCGGCGGCCCAGGAGTTTGAAAAACTTCGCCTAATTATGCCCACGGACCCTTCTCTGCTGGCCCTAATTGGTTCTTGCTACTCGATGGCCGGTAAGTGGAAAGAGGGAGAGGTGGCCTTGCTCCAGGCCTTATCGCACGATCCAAACGATGAAGACATCAATGGGCTTTTGGGACAGTTTTACCTTTCCGCTGGACGGCCACTGAAAGGCACGGCCTATTTAGAACGCGCTTTGGTTCTTATGCCTGAGCAAGAGGACCTTCGGGGCAAACTTGCGAGTGTATACGTAGACATGGGAAGAATCGATCGAGCCTATTTTCACCTCAACTTGATTCTTAAGGCCCAGGGTACCCAGAGTTTTGGTAAAGGGGATCTAGACAATGCGTATGCACGCTGTTTAGTCCATTATGGAAAGTTCAAGGAAGCCGTCGTGTTTGCAGAAAGTGCTTATCGTTCGGAACCGCTGAATTTCAATTTTGCACGAGTCCTAGGACTGAGTTTACTGGGCAATGACAGCTATGAACAAGCTGCAGAGATGCTATCCCTGGGCAACGATTCCCAGTCCGATGATCCGGATGTGTACTTGCAATTGGGGCAAGCCCAGTTTCTCGGTAGACATTGGGAAGCTGCAGAGAAAACTTGGCTGGAAGGCGTCCACCGTTTTAGTACGGCCTATGAATTAATGTCTCGATTGATGGAATATTACGTGGATGCAGCCAAACCAGAGAAGGCTCACCGCGTGGTCGCGTTTGCAAATAAAAGAAATCCCGGCAATCCTGGAAACCTATTGCTGGAGACCCGCCTGGCGCGTAAACTCAGTAGCTTCACCATTGCCCAAAAATCCTTGGAACGGTTAAAACGTCAATCCTGTGGCAAAATGGTTCTGGAAGCAAGTTGGGAAGAGGCGCAGCTGGATTTTGTGACTGGTAAATATTTTGCCTGTGACCGCATGCTGGATTATTTGCTATTGAATGAACATCGCAAAGCAGAGGCCCACTTGCTTAAGGCAAAATTAGCATTGCAAGCTGGGGATAAGACTCGCGCGCAAGGTCATTTGCAAGCCGCCCGGGATGCCAGTCCGTACGACTTAAAAGTGTACAGTCTGATTCGGGGTGCAATCATTGGCAATGCGGAGTTGGCCAAGCTGACCCAACCCTGAATTAGCCTAGCTTAGCTTAGTCCTCGGGTGCCAATGCATCGGGAGGTTCGGCGCTCGTGCTCGTATCGAGATCAAAAAGCCTTTTAAGCGGAATAATTTTAAGACCCTTTTTGGGGTCTACGGCATCGGACATTTTATCTGCTGCAAAGCCGATTAGCAGAGGATGTTCAGGATGGTTGGCAACGGCTTTTACAAATGCAGAGCTGGAGTAGCCGGGCATCAAGAAGTTGACCACGAACGTGTCGAAATCTCCTTCATCCATCATGGCCAAAGCTTCTTCCGGATCATCGGCAACTTCAATCACAGCATTGGGCAGAATCTGAGTGATGATGGCAACGGTTTCATTGCGTCTTTGCCCATCTTCGTCCACAACCAAAATAATGCGCTCCGACGTATCCGTCGCGCCTAGAATGGCATCGGGGAGCGTGTCGAGTTCTACATCGGCACCGGGTTCATCTCCAAACAACTCGGGAGAATCCTCATCCATGTCCTCGTCTTCTTCTTCTTCATCGGAAGGGTAAAGATCCTCTTCCTTCAAAATCGGTTTTTTGATTTCGGAGGCCTTGTTCGCGCCACTCGTGGCCGCCGGCTTAGCAGGAGGCTTAGGCGCGGGAGTCTTCTTGGCGGTAGGGGGCGGTTCCGGGACGGGAATCGGCTTGAGATTTGATTCTGGGTTTTTATCCTCGGTCATAATTCTTTCCTGAATGGATGGGGATGGGCCGGGTTCAACCGGACATCGGGGCGAAAGGTACAATTAAAGATAACCTCAGGCATGTGAATCGCCAGAGATCATTGCTTCCAAATCGGCAATTTTACGTGGAATTTCTTCGGAAAGGTTGCGACAGCCCTGCTTTGTAATCAGGAGATCGTCCTCAATTCGGATGCCGATCCATTCCGAATATCGGCGCCCTGCCAAAGTCATGCTGAAATGCCCATATAAACCGGGTTCACTGGAAATCTGCCAACCTACCTGCAAGGGATAGTCTTGATACAACCGGTGGGGATCCCCATCGTGTTCTTGTTCGCCCATTAGGTGGGAAACGCCATGGGGCTGGATGGTATAGGCCCTCACGGCCTTGCCACCACGATCAAAAAAGCGTCTGTGAAGTTGGTCTTCCAAAAAAATCCACACTTTTTTATTCAAATTCCGAATCGTTTCTCCTGGCTTCGCATTCTTCTGATTTTCTTTGAGCGATTGGAGGACGATATCATACAGCAAAGCTTGCAGCGGGTTGAATTTGCCATTGGCGGGAACTGTTCGTGAAATATCGGCATGCATGGTTCCGAAGCGAACGCCAAAATCCAGCAGTACCAACGAACCGGGAGGGATGGGCTCGTCGTTTTTAAGATAATGAAGGACTGTGGCATTCTTGCCAGCAGCGACAATGTTTGGAAAGCTTAGGCCAGCGGCACTCCTGCTGCGTAATCCGTATTCAAGGTGCGCGGACAAGTCATTTTCATTTTTAAAATCGGGCAGTTTGGCTAGAGTATCCCGAAAGGCCTGATGCGTGTGGCTAATTGCAATCTCAACATCCTTAACCTGCGCTTTTTCCAAGGGCAATCGTAGCCGAAAATGATGTTCCACGCAACTGCGGATTTCAATACAGGGACGATTTTTTCCCTTTAGCACCAAATTTTCAAGATGGGTTTTGAAAGCCCAATTGTGATCGGTTTGGGTTTCGGTCAGTTTGGTGACGCCTTCCACCTTATGTGGGTAGGAATGGAAAAAAGCATAGCCAAAAGGCCTGCTTGCCGATTGGACCAAGATTTGGAAATAGGTTTCGAATTGGTCCAATGGCTGAATATTTTGAATACCCGTTAAGCCCTGCAACTCCGCTAAAACCTTGATTCCCGCCTTGTCCATTTTTAACGGATAGCCCAGCCGTACACCATCCCAAAATTCTTTACTCGGATCTTTCGGGGCAATGAACAATATTTCCTGATGGTTCCCTTTGGCTTTTGGATCCAATACCAGAATGACCTTTGCCTGATTGATGCCGGTCAAATGAATAATGGCGGGCTCCTGAAATATACGGAGACCGCTCATGATCCAAAGATTTTCACTGCCAGGTTCGCGCGGCAAGCCGGAAAAGACTGCAAAGCTATTCAGACTTTTGAGGTGCTCGCGCCTTCTAGCGATGAGCTGAGCCGGGTAGCCGGTTCCAACTGAGCCCACCGGAAACACTTGGGAATATTTTCGCAGCAAACTCTCAGTAACTGGAACTTTAACCGACTTAATCGGTTTGACCGATTTAACCACCGAGTGCGCCACGCCCAGATTTACCAGCCGGAAACGTAAGGAAGGTTGGCAGCTACGGTATCAATGGTTTTTAAGTTCGTAAGCAGCTCATTTAGGGAATTCCATCTGCCGCTTAAAAATTGACTTTTGGGTCCCGGGGGAAGGAAAACAGATTCCTCAACCGGGCCATTGATACGTCCTGCTGTCAGATCCACATTCCATTCTGATTTGGGTGAGGATTCGGCTTTAGCCATCAAACGCCCCATGGACTCTTCCGAGGCAGTTAGGCAAGGAATCCCGAGAGACACACAATTACCGAAAAAAATTTCCGCAAAGGATTCCCCGATAATGGCTTGTATGCCCCAGCGCATCAAGGCTTGGGGAGCATGTTCACGTGAAGAACCGCAGCCGAAATTTTTATTTACAAAAAGGATACGCGAACCCGCGTATTTAGACTCGTCAAAGGCATGGAGTTGACCCTTGGCTTTGAGCCCAATCCGGTCATCCTCAAAGGCGTGTTCGCCCAACCCGTCGAAAACCACGCAGCGCAAAAAACGCGCAGGAATGATCCGGTCGGTATCGATATCGTTGCCGCGTACTGGAACCGCAGAACCTTGAACCTTGGAAATGACCAATTGATCGCTCATGCTAACTCCTTTTCCATCGAAAATACTTTGCGAGCATCGGCGACCACGCCTGTAATCGCGGCCGCAGCGGCCATGGCTGGGCTCATAAGCAGTGTGCGGCCAGACGCTGAACCTTGGCGACCTTTGAAATTTCGATTTGAGGTCGACGCACAAACCTGTCGCCCTTTTAATTTATCAGGATTCATGGCCAAGCACATGGAACAACCGGGCTCCCGCCATTCAAAACCCGCCGTCAGAAAAATTTCCTTGAGTCCAAGCGCTTCGGCCTGATGTTGTACAGCCCAGGAACCGGGAACCACTAAAGCTTTGACACGGGCATTCACCTTGTGCCCACTCACCAAGCGCGCCACTTCTTCCAAATCAGACAGTCTACCGTTGGTGCAGGATCCGATAAATACCACATCCACGGGCACGCCGGCAATGGCTTGGCCTTCCTTGAGCGACATGTATTCAAGGGCTTCCAGGATCAAAGGTTGGTCATCGGTGGAAAAGGACGAGACCGCGGGAATAGCCTGTGAAACCGGCAACGATTGCGCGGGGGTTATTCCCCAAGTCACAAAGGGTTCCAGAGCCGATCCATTCAACTCAACGATATCGGCATACTCGGCATCGGCATCGGAGGCAATGCTTTTCCAATAGGCTAAGGCTTTATCCCATTCTGCTCCAGTTGGCGCATAGGTCCGGCCACGAAGGTAGGCGTATGTCGTCTCGTCCGGATTGACATATCCGATGCGCGCGCCTCCTTCGATGGACATGTTGCACAAAGTCATCCGTTCTTCCATCGAAAAGGCCTCGATCACGGAGCCACCGTATTCATACGCATAGCCCACACCACCGTTAACACCGAGCTTATTGATGATAGCGAGAATCACATCCTTGGCATATACCCCTTGGCGTAACTTGCCCGTTACATTAATTCTGCGGACCTTGAGTTTGGACATGCTCATGGTCTGAGTTGCGAGAATATCCGCCACCTGACTGGTGCCGATGCCGAAAGCCAGAGATCCGAAGGCGCCATGCGTGGAGGTATGACTGTCCCCGCAAGCGATGGTTTGGCCGGGCTGGGTCAGGCCCAATTCCGGCCCAATGACATGGATGATGCCTTGGCTTCCAGAATCTTCGCCAAAAAATTGGATGCCCGTTTCCTTGGTATTGTTCTCAATTGCCACCAGCATTTCTTCTGCCAACGCATCTTTCAAGGGACGATGACGTTCCAATGCTTCCGTAGGAATAATATGGTCTACGGTGGCGAAGGTGCGCTTTGGAAAGCGAACCTTTAGTCCCCGCTGCTTAAGCAGGGAAAATGCCTGCGGCGAGGTCACTTCATGGATGAGATGTAGGCCAATGAATAATTGATGCTGTCCCGAGGACAGCGTGCCCACCGTATGTTTATCAAATACTTTATGGTATAGGTTCTGGCCCATTTTTATTCTCCCAATGCCAATTGAACTTTGTGTTCAAGCTCTTGTTCTGGTCTTAATCCTTGCAGTTTTTCACGGATGCGACCGTCCCTACCGATTATAAAGGAAGTCGGCAGCCCGGTGATTCCACCGAACTGTTTCATGATTGCCTCTGTGCCGACGAGCACTGGATAAGTTATGCCGTATTCACGACTAATAGCGCGGACCTTTTGGCCTTCCGGGTCGTCCACATTTACAGCCAGCACCCTAAAATTACGGTCATGAAATTTATCATGGAGCCGCACCAGGGAAGGAATTTCCATTAAGCAGGGCTGACACCAGGTTGCCCAAAACACTAAAAGGGTAACGGTCTTGTCTTCCGCGGACAATGTAAAGGAGTCGCCAGCATAGGTTTTAAAAGCAATGGTTGGTATTTGACCGGAAATCGACTGTTTTTGCCCACAACCCGAGAACATCAGTAGGACCGCGAAGAGAACAATGCCGGAAACGGTGCTTGCAGTCAGCTTAAACAAGGAAATAAGTCCTATGGTGGATTATTGGGTGGATGTGTCTTACAATATACACAAAAAACGGCAAATATGGCTTTAAGAAGTCCGGCCACTTGGCCCATTTGGAAAGGCGTAAATAGCGTTGAATGAGAAATTAGGGGAAATTCTTCTACGGGATGGGGTAGTGACCCCGGATCAGTTGGGGGAAGCCTTAAAGCTGCAAACCGAAAAAGGCGGCACCTTAGGTGAAAACCTGGTGGCGGTGCGGGCTATTGGTTCGGTGGATGACATCGTCTGGCAACTGGCCGCACAGATTAATACCCAGGTGGTAAACCTCAATGAAATGAATGTGTCTACGGCCATTATTTCCTTAGTACCCGAAGAAATGGCTACCAAGTATGGCGTGATACCGGTCCAAAAAGAAGATCGCCTGATTCATATCGTGATTGGAGACCCAAAGAACATTTTTGTGGTGGATGCCATCAAGTTTTTAACCGGCTGCCATGTACGGGTTTGGATGGCGCCAGAATCGCAGGTTAAAAAGGCCATTGAAAAGTATTACCTCACTTCCGTGAACAACGTGGTCATGGAAGGGCTTTTACAGGATGTCGAAGAAAGCAATCTTGAAATCATTCCGGAAAGTTCCGTCGATGATGGGGCATCCGATTACAATGTGATGGAGGCTCCGCTGGTGCGCCTAGTCAACAAGGTTTTGACCGACGCCGTGCGGCTTAGAGCTTCGGATATCCATGTTGAAGCCTATGAAAAAACCATGCGTGTCCGCTATCGTATGGATGGAACATTAATCGAACAAACGACACTACCGTATAAACTCAGGGCCGCGATTGTCTCCAGACTAAAGATTATGGCCAGTCTTGACATTGCCGAACGCCGCTTGCCACAGGACGGCCGCATCAAGATGAATGTTGGCAGCAAGAAAATCGATTTGCGCGTCAGCGTTTTGCCAACAATTTGGGGCGAAAAAGTGGTTATGCGTATTCTGGACCAGGACAACTTAAACCTAGACATGTCTAAGATGGGGTTTTCGGAAAAGTCGTTGCGGGATTTCGCCGAAGCCTTGAATTCACCTTTCGGCATGATTCTCGTTACGGGTCCTACCGGCTCCGGCAAGTCGACAACTCTATACTCGGCGCTGTCCAGCATCAACACTCCGGATACCAATATCATGACCGCGGAAGACCCTGTGGAATACAACTTGGAAGGCATCAATCAAGTGGCTGTTAAAACGGATATCGGGCTTACTTTTGCGGCCGCCTTGAAATCCTTTTTAAGACAGGATCCGGACGTCATCATGGTAGGTGAGATTCGGGATCTGGAAACGGCGCAAATAGCCACCAAGGCCGCGCTCACGGGTCATTTAGTCTTGAGCACCTTGCATACCAACGACGCGCCCAGCACGATTACGCGCTTGGCCGATATGGGCATTGAGCCTTTCCTGGTGGCGACCTCCGTTCGACTCATTATTGCCCAACGGTTGGTCCGAAGGATTTGTAAGAATTGCAAGGTGGAAGACAAAGTGGATTCGGAAGTGTACCGCTTACTCGAAATTGGCGAGGAGGAAGCCAAAACTTTGACGCTCTACAAAGGTGCAGGCTGCGCCATGTGTTCCAATACAGGGTTCAAGGGCCGACTGGCTATCCATCAGGTATTACCGATTTCGGATGCAATACGCAAGATGATCGTGGACCGGGCTACTCCGGATGAAATTGAAAAGGTTTCCATAGCGGAGGGGGTGCTCACTTTGCGAATGGCAGCTTTAGTGCGACTCAAAGAAGGCGTTACCACAGCCCAGGAAGTGATTAAATCAACGAAGATATGATATTATCTATTTTAAGGGACTGGAAAGACCAAACGGTTTGGCAGTATCGCCGGTGGAGGCCTGTGCATGGTTAGCATTCAAGAACTACTGAGTAAGATGGTGGAAATGGGGGCATCGGATCTCCATATTACTAATGGCCGTCCTCCCATGTTCCGCGTCCATGGCTTTTTACGCCCCTACATGAGCGATTCCTTGAGTCCGGAAGAGTGTATGCGGCTGGCGTACGGCATCATGAATGAATCCCAACGCAAAAGTTTTGAACAGAAAAGGGAATACGATTTTTCCTTTGGAGTTTCCAATTTAGCGCGTTTCCGCGCCAATGCGTTTTTGCAACGCGGTTGCGTCTCTATGGCCATCCGTTTCATCCCCTTTGAAATCCAAAGTTTGGAACAGTTGGGATTGCCTAAGATTTTTTCCGAATTAGTAGAGCGTCCTTCTGGACTAGTTCTCGTAACTGGCCCTACGGGTTCGGGTAAGTCGACTACCTTGGCAGCCATGATCGACAAATTAAATACCGAATTGGAAGGTCATATCCTCACAGTAGAGGACCCGATTGAATTTGTGCACAAACACAAACGGTGTATCATCAATCAAAGAGAGGTCCGTGCCGATACGGATACTTTCGCATCCGCATTGCGCGTAGCCTTGCGTCAGGACCCGGATGTCGTGCTCATTGGAGAAATGCGAGATCCGGAAACTATGGCGGCGGCGCTATCAATTGCTGAAACCGGGCATTTGACGCTGGCGACCTTGCATACCAATTCGGCAGCCCAAACCATCAACCGCATAGTCGATGCCTTTCCTGCCGGTGAAAAATCTCAAATCCGGACCCAACTTTCCTTTGTATTGCAAGGCGTGATCAGCCAGTGTTTGCTGCCTAAAATTGGTGGCGGGCGCATTATCTGCTATGAGGTCATGACCATGACCACCGGCATCCGTTCCATGATTCGTGATGACAAGATTCATCAAATTCAAAGTGCGATTGAATCTGGAACCAAATTCGGTATGAATACGATGAATGCCAAACTTGTTGAATTGGTGCAAGCCCGTAAAGTGGAACGCAGCGACGCGTTGGCGCGCTCAATAGACCAGGAACACTTTGAACGCCTGCTGGCTGGAAATTACCGTTCTTAAGCAGGCCCGTCCCTCAATGAGATTTCGGAGATAGATCATGTCCAAATGGCTTTATTCAGGAAGAACCACAGCCGGCAAAGAAGTGTCCGGGGAGATCGAAGCCAGCAATAAAAGCGACGTGGAAGTGCTGCTGCGCAAAAAGCGCGTCCGCGCGAACATGATCAAGCGCAAGCCGCTTGACTGGAAGTTTAACATGCAAGGTGGGGTACCGCTGCGGGTGATGGCCCGGTTTACCCGTCAATTTTCGGCCATGTCCTCAGCTGGTTTGCCACTGATTCAATGTTTGGACATTTTGCAGGAACAAACCGAGCACGAAGTGTTGAAACGCTCCATCATGCAAGTAGCGGCGGATATTCAAGGTGGTGGAACCTTGGCAGACTCCCTCGCCAAACACCGTAAAATATTTTCTGAACTGTATTGCCAGATGATCGCGGCGGGTGAAGCCGGTGGTATTCTAGATACCATTTTACTGCGCCTGGCGGAATATCAGGAAAAAGCCGATGCCTTGCGGCGAAAAATAAAAGGGGCTATGACCTATCCTATTATCGTAGCCATTGTTGCCGTTGCCGCCGTCACCATTCTAATGGTTTTTGTGGTCCCTATTTTTGCAAATATGTTTGGCGAAAGCGGCGCAAAATTACCCCTGCCAACGAGAATTGTGATGGGCATTTCAGATTTTGTCAGGCATTGGATCTTGGCCATATTAGTGGCGACCGGCGCCGGCATTTTCATGTTTTTGCGCTATTATAAAACGGATAAAGGAAAATTGAAAATGGACCGGATCTTACTGAATGCCCCGGTATTCGGGGATCTGGAACGCAAGTCGTGTATTTCCCGCTTTACCAGAACGCTTGGCACTTTGCTCAATTCCGGCGTATCCATTATCGACGCCTTGCAAGTGACGGCCAAAACCGCGGGCAATAAAGTTTTGGAAATCGGAATTTATAAAACGCTGGAAAGCATATCCGGCGGCCAAACCATTGCGGATCCCTTAAGGGCTACGGGCGTGTTTCCCCCCATGGTCATTCAAATGATCGCGGTTGGTGAACGGACCGGTGGTTTATCGGATATGCTCATTAAAATTTCGGATTTTTATGACGACGAAGTGGATGCGGCCGTGGATGCCTTAACAGCCATGATAGAACCCTTGGTTATTGTTGTGCTTGGATCTGTCATTGGTGGCGTGCTGGTGGCTATGTATTTGCCAATGTTTGAAATGGCCGGAACCGTTGGGTAAACGGAATTCGACTACGGCAGTGAAAGCGCACGGCTAAGTCCATTGGAAGCAGCGACTCCTAATGAGGTGACGCCGTTTAAAACCGCCGAGTCCGGGGAAAACAGCTTCGATATATTGGCGGTGGTGTTCTCACGCGTCGCCATGTTTCTAGTGCTTTTCTGGGCTGCGTTAGCCTTTGACAAAGAATCCATTGGAAAAGGCTTGGTTCTGATTTATGGTGTTTCAACCGTGTTGTATCTGGCCACCTGGGCGGCTTCCCATCGCAAACGCAAGGCCTCACCAGTAGGCTTCCTGCTTTACTTTCAATTCCTAATTGAGCTGGTAGTGGAAGGCGCTATTTTTTATTCGAATGATGGGTACCGTTCTGATTACGGCCTGCTCTTTATCTTGACCATTCTTAGTGCGGGATTTTTCTTTAGGTATTGGGGCGCCATTGTTACAGCTACTGCCGCGGCCACAATATTTGGATATATCGGTTTGATCCACTTAGGACTACCCGGCATCATTGAGAGCACCTTGCCACAGTTAAACTTGGAAACCGTCCAAGTCCGATTTTTTCTTTATACCACCTTGTTTTACATGGTCGCTTTGTTGTCTTCCTTACTGGCAGGAAGATTGCAAGTCGCGCGACAGGCCTTGGAAGGTGCGCATAAGGCGATGGACTTGTATCAGTTTAGTGCGGAAACGGTTATGAATGGCTTGCCGACCGGCTTGTTATTCTTTGATGCAGAAGGATTTCTAAAGTTCAAAAATGGATTGTGTGAAGCGTGGCTGAATCGGAATTTGGACCCAGGAATGGGTATGTTTTCCGTTCTACAAGGCGTATTTCCATCCGCAATTTTAGAGGAAATGCGTCGCCTAAAAGACAAATTTCCTTATACGGAGTTGGAAGCCAAGATGAGTTCCGGACAGCCTCTTCTTATACAAATCAAAACGCTCATCCGCGAAGGTCAGTATATAGGTTGGGTCGTACTTATGATTGATTTGACGGAGGAACGCCGCATGGGCCGGGCGCTTTTAAGATCCGAGCGCATGGCTGGACTTGGCACTATGGCAGCCAAGGTAGCCCATGAAATCCGCAACCCGTTGGCCAGCATCAGTGGATCGGCTCAACTTCTGCGAGATGCTTCATTTAAAAATGAGTCTGACCTCAAATTATTGGGGCTTATTGTCACTGAATCCGCACGTTTAGACCGTATCCTTTCCGGGCTACTCGATTATTCCCGCGATAGCCGACCTGCCTATCGTGAAGTATCCATTCGTGAGATCTTTTCAAAAATCACATTCATGCTGGAAAAAAGCCCGAGTTACGACAAGGCTATTGTAAATACGAGCCATTTTATAGAAAATGAAGATATTCGGTTTATAAGTGATCAGGATATTCTCGTCCAGGTCCTGCTGAATGTTGCACTGAATGCGCTTCAGGCCCTTCATGAGGGTAAGGGCAAACTGGAGTTTACAGCCAACAGAATGGGTAAGAATGTCATTCTCAAGGTTAAAGACAATGGCAAAGGCATGAATCCTCAAGAAGCGGCGCGCGCTTTTGAACCCTTTTTTACCAGTAAGGCGGCCGGTACAGGCCTGGGTTTGTCCACTTGCCAGCATTACGTGCAGTCATTGGATGGAAATATTACTTTGGAATCAGAAAAAGAATCAGGAACCGTGGTAACCATTACTTTGCCCATAGCGGCACCAAAACTGGATTGAGGATGCATGGAGATTAAGCAACGCGTCAACGGAAAATGGCATATACTCGATATTACCGGGCATATCAAGGGAAATGAAGTCTCGCATTTTCGGCTGGCCATTCAAAAAGCCATTCAAGAAAAAAAGCTTTTCTTAGTAGCTAATATGGCGGATGTGGGTTTTATCGACAGTTCTGGGGTCGGTATGCTCATTACCTGCCACCAGGATCTCAAAGCTGCGGGGGGCAGATTGATACTCATGCGGCTTTCAGATGATATTTATGACTTATTTGAAATGACCTCCATCGATCGCTTGTTTGAAATTGTCGATAATGAAGAGGAATTGGCCAATCGTTGAGCATTTTGAGGTTTGCCGGTATTGTTGAATCATTTCCTGACGTATTCACTTAAGTTCGGACCGCGATTGGTCGATAATAGAGAATAGAGGGAGATCCAATGAAAATTGACAGAATATCTCAGATTTTCGGAATGGACCTGCAGAAGGTTTCCGGAAGCGGGAAAGGGCCCAAGGAAACTGAAAAGCCGGTAAAAAGCGATTCTGTCTCCTTGTCTAAAAAGGCCAAAGAACTGTCTTCGTCAGCGGATACCGAGTCGATTGCGCGTCATGTTGACGCAATGCCGGATGTTCGCGCCGAAAAGGTTCAAGAGGCCAAGGAAAAAATTGCATCCGGATATTTCAATTCCCCCGACTTTGAAGAAAAGTTGGCGGATCGCTTAATGAAAGATTTCGGATTCTAAAAGTTCCTGCTCTTTTTCCTGGGGCCTAGCCCTTCACCAAACTGCATTGAAGTTCACCATACTTCACCACATTGCAGCGTACTTCACCGACCTTAGTTTTCCGGTTTTTAATTTTCTGGCCCTAAAAGGGCCAGCTGCGCCCGTTTTAGCCGAATTGCAGTTGGAATTCGGTTTGGCATCTCCTTTGCATTAAGGTCCATCAGCCAATTCGGCTAAATGAACCAGAAGTGGAAATGTGTGAGCATCCCACTTCAACTTGAAAAGGAGACAGCAATGTCCACCAACGAAATCGAAATCACAGAAGTCAACGTTCACCCTTTGCGCAACAAGCAAGAGGATAATCCCCTCGAAGCATTTGTGCGTGTCGTCTTGAACGGCCAATTTGTGATTAACAGCATAAGAGTGGTCAAAGGAAAATTCGGGCTATTTATCTCGTTCCCACGAGAGTACAGCAAAAAAGAAGGCAAGGGTTACAACTTCTGCTTTCCAATCAGCAAAGCTCTTCATGAATACATGACCGAGCGGATTCTCAACGAATACCGATTGGTGGTTGCGGCTTAATCGGCCGCTACCCATACATATCCCGAAAGACAAGCGCCCTGCCCGGTTACCCGGGTGGGGCATTTCAAGAAAGAAAGACCATGAAAATTACCTCGATACATATCCAACCCAATTCCGAATCAGAAGGGCGCATTAAAGCCACGGCTGAAGTCATCTTAAACGATAGCTTGACCCTAAGGGGGATCAAAATATTACAAGGCCGTTACGGCCTCTTCCTGGCCTTTCCAGGATTGAGTGCAGGAACACCCTACCGCGTTTTTGAAACGCTATCCATGCGGTTTCGAATGGAACTGCAGGGCAAAGTCCTAAAGGCATATCACCATGTAATGAATAGTCCCATGCCGTTGTTCGGATGAAGCCGTATTCCGTCCACCTTCGATTTGGACACGACTGCTGATGCTAGCCGTCGTCACATCATGTGCCATGTCGGGAATTGATGCCTATCCCGTCACGGTAGAGGTGGATATCACTTCTGGCCTGCCAGGGTTCACCTTGGTGGGCCTCCCAGATTCCGCAGTTAAGGAGGCGCGGGAGCGCGTGTTCGCAGCCATTAAAAATTCGGGCTTCCGCGTTCCAAGTAAACGCATCACCGTAAATTTGGCGCCTGGAGGCATTCGCAAAGCGGGTACGGCATTCGATTTGCCTTTGGCCATTGGAATACTCCGTGCCTCGGAACAAATCTCGGGACCCCCTTTGGACGGCCTGTTATTTATGGGCGAACTCTCATTGGACGGAACCATACGTCCGATTCGGGGAGTATTGTCGGCGGCAATTTACGCCAAGGAAACCAACTGCCTTGGCCTAGTCATTCCACTAGAAAACAAAATCGAAGCGAATCAGGTGGATGGCCTACCCGTTTACGCACCCGGAAACCTATTAGAAGCTTTGGAATTTATCCAATGCCCTATTTTTCCCAAGCGATTGCCAGAGCCGAAAATACGTCGTTCAGTTCCAACGGGCGAGGTATTGGATTTCGCAGATGTACGCGGCCAGGCTGGGGCTAAACGGGCCCTGGAAGTAGCCGCGGCTGGCGGCCATAACTTTTTACTCGTAGGCAGTCCCGGTTGTGGAAAGACATTGCTAGCGCGCCGTTTGCCTTCCATTCTGCCCGAACTCAGCGACGAGGAGGCGCTGGAGACCACACGCATTTACAGCGTCGCCGGTTTGCTGAAGACCGGTCAAGGCAGCATGCGTGAACGCCCGTTTCGATCCCCGCATCATTCAATCAGCCACCAGGCTTTAGTGGGTGGTGGGGGATGGTCGCGACCGGGCGAGCTGAGTCTTGCCCACAACGGCGTATTGTTTTTGGATGAATTTCCGGAATTCCACAAAGACGCTATTGAAGGTTTGCGCCAGCCTTTGGAAGAAGGGTCCGTCACTATTTCACGCACATCCATTTCACTGACCTACCCTTGTCGCTCAATATTGGGTGCGGCCATGAATCCTTGTCCTTGCGGATATCTCTTAGATACCAAGCGCCGATGCCAATGCCGTATGGAGGAAATCGTCCGCTATCGCGGTCGTTTATCTGGACCAATGTTGGATCGAATCGATATTCATTTGGAATTACCGGTGCTTGGCTTCGGTGAATTGGATGCAGCAGAGTTAGGTGAGTCTTCCGCACATGTGCGAACTAGGGTGGATGCTGCACGAAAACTGCAAAGAGAACGTTTTAAGAATAAGCAAGATGCACGCTCGGCGGCGATCTTTTCAAATGGCAGTATGTCTGGAATTCAGGCCAGGGAGTTCTGCATTTTGACAACAGGGGCGAAAAAACTTCTGCGCAGTGCCGTAGAAACCTTGGGATTTTCAGCCCGCGCGTATGATCGAATACTTAAAGTGGGACGCACCATTGCAGACTTGGAAGCCTGTCCAGATATTCGAGAAGCGCACATCGCCGAAGCGGTGCATTACCGTTGTCTGGATAGGGAAATGCAACCTTATTAATCAAAAAATGGAGTCCCGGTATGCCGGCATTTCCTTATAGCGAAGGTTCTAAAGGTAAATTAAAGAGTGTAGCCAGTTCCTGTGCCACGCCGTCTTCAGCATTGGTCCACGGCGAGACGCGTGTGCACACAGCACGTAGACCAGGTGTGGCATTGCCCATAGCGATGCCGAGACCGGCTAATTCCAACATCTCTTTATCGTTATCCGCATCCCCAAACGCAATGAGTCCCTGCGCAGTAAGACCCTTGGTACCAAGCCAAGTCTGCAAAGCCGAACCTTTGCTCACGCCAAGATTCATCAGCTCCAGATATTCTGGATTGGATTTAGCCACGGAACAATGCGACGAAAGTAGGGGAGACCATTCCTGAAATAGTCGGTTCCGAATCTCGGGTGTTTCCACCACCAGTAACTTCGCGATGGCGTCCTTTGGAACGGACTCGAGTTCCCGGTGCAGAGCAGAATAGGTTGCACCAGTTTGCGCTTGATAAATGTGTGAGGCCGCAAATAAACCATCGGGATGGTAACCGTGCAATTTCCCATCCGCATAAATGTTGAGAAAATGTTTCCGGGTCCGGCAAAGTTCAAAGACGGCATCGCGCGTTTGTTGGGAAATTGGCCGGGTGGCTATGGACGTCCAATCCGTTCCTTCGCCTTGCAGGGTTTCTGCTCCGTTATAAGCGATTAAGGTTATCGGAAAACCAAGTTCCGTCGCAAATGGCGAAACGCGGGCCGTCATTCTTCCCGAAGCCAGTACAATTTCCAATCCGAGTCCGGCAAGTTGACGGAGCAGACTCAGCGAACGCGTCGAAATATTTCCTGCTGGATCGAGCAGCGTTCCATCCAAATCAAATGCCAAAGTGTGATAGGGAAGGGAAGAGGCAGTCATCGGAATCCTTGTCTTGAAAGGAAGAGGCGTTTGGGAAGTTTGTTTAAATGTTGAATTGAGAGGTCCCAAACATAAAAAAATCGTTAAAGCTTTCCCAAATTCTCCCGATATCCTGAACAGGGGGATCCACATGGAAAAATCCCCGAGAGTGAGGATGACTCCAATGCGAATCGACAAACATCAAGGTGAACGCCTCAGCCATCATTGGAAGGTCAATACCCAGGAAAAAGATAAACTACTAGAGCAACTGGCAACCGGGAAGCGGATCAATCGCGCTTCGGATGATGCAGCAGGCATGGCTATGGCCCGCGAATTTGAAAAACAAGTGAGGGCCTATCGGAGTGCGGCGGAAAATATTTCTGATGGAATGGGTGCACTTTCCATCGCCGATGGCGGATCGAGCAGTATAGGAAATATGCTGCAAAGGCAACGAGAATTGGCCGTGCAAAGCGCCAATGGAGCCATTAACGATGATCAGCGTCATGCCTTGGATAATGAGTTTCAATCGCTTTCGCAGGAAATGGATAGAATTTCCAAGTCTACTGATTTCAACGGTCAACACCTTCTGGATGGCAGTGGTGCTTTGGCTGGCGGCGGTGGTCATATTCAAGTTGGTGATAGAACGGGCGACAGTGTGGACGTGCCCACAAGCGATATCAGCTTAGGCGCGCTCAATCTGACATCTGAGAATCTGACCTCTTCCGATGGTGCTTTAAGAGCGATGACCGCAATCGATACTGCCATGCGTAAAGTGAATGACACTCGCAGCACACAAGGCGGCCTTCAAAATCGACTGGAAATTGCTGCAGCAAATGTTGGAATCCAGATTATTCAATCGACTCATGGTCTATCCAACGTAGAAGATGTGGATTTTGCGCAGGCCTTAAGTCAAAAGGTCCGAACAGATGTGCTGCAAAATACAGGAGCTGCAGCCATAAGCCAATTCAACCAACTTTCGCGTACCAACCTTTTGGCTTTATTCCAATAATTGTGCCTCACGCCCTATAAGCCTATAGCTGTTTGGCACCATTTAGGGTATATTAAAGATGGTCAATTAAGGACATAACAAAGCAGGGGGGCGCAAAGGTCTCGACGGGATCGAATGAACTGAGAGTTGCATGCCGAGGATTCTAGTTGGCCTCGTAAAAAAACTGGAAACAAACAAATGCAGAAGAATCATATTCTTATGCTATGGCTGCCTAGTTAATACCTAGGTAACCTCGGTTCGGTGGTGGGTGTCTCAACAACTATCGAATTGTAATACTTTGGGGCTGGGTCTCTCTGACGTCTGGGCGGAGAAGCTGAGAAAATCCGGACTAGCGACCAGGCCAACCGATTCCTAGGGTGGGTTTGGAAGCGAAACTCAAATCAGGAGAAAAGCATGTATGAGCGATTGGTGAGTTGATTTCGGACGCGGGTTCGATTCCCGCCGCCTCCACTTTTTGAAGGTCCATTAGACATTTTTTATCGTAGTAAAATCAGATTGGGTATGGTGTCAGCGGCACACCACACTAGGGCATTTTGATCGTATTTTCGGCCTAGTGCCATTCCTTTTTCGAGTGATAGACCCAGGATAAGCACATTCGCTTCCGGCGGCCATTCTCCAACTGGATCTCGGCCAAACCCTGGTACTATTGGAAGTTGTAAAAGTTGGATTTCCGTTTCCAACTCCTTTTGGCGAGCCTGATTTTCTGCCTCGGACAGCAGTTGACTTTGCGGATTCCAAGCCGTCAAATAAATCGCGCAATCACAGCGGGATGCTTTAAATAGATGGTTCAGTTCTGTGCTTGGACGACCCAGCAAAAGTGAAAATGGGCTTGGCCCATCCACATCGTAAATTGTGCGAGTATAGGCCTGGATAAGCTCGGCAGGAATGCGAGACTCGGG
>JAYTHY010000098.1:0-25555 GCA_043732185.1 Fibrobacteria bacterium | reverse complement strand
AAAGGGATCTAAATTCATAAGGGGAATCTACCATTATTTCCGACTGGATTAGATGACAGCCGTCACATTGCCCAGCATTTGATTGGGAAAGGCAATCCCAATACCTATGTTAAATCTACCGCGGTAGATTTAACATAGGGGCTAATACGCCCGTTTTTCATATCCTTACCTTTAAACAGTCGCTCGGGACGACTTAATGCCGGTTGAGGTGCGTCGGGTGGAATCGTTTTGTTATGCGGCTGCTTTTACTTTTTATTTCTCGCCACAATTTTTATTTCCTTCACCAAATTTGGCAAAAGACCGGGTGTTCTCTTAGACATACTTCAAATCGTTTCTGATTTCCTTGTAATACTTTGGTTTGATCCCTTTTCGAGAAACCAGGTCGACTTGAACTTTTAGCAAGGCCTCTAAATAATTTGCCAAGTCAATGAATTCAAAACCAACCTGGGAGTTGAATTCGACGAGAATATCTAAATCGCTTTTTCTATTCTGTTCGTTCCTCGAGTAAGAACCAAAAATTGCCATATTTTTTACATGGTACTTTTTAAACATCTGGAGTTTATGCGAAGAAAGTACATTCTTGATTTGGATGAGACTTTTCATTGTGTCCTTACTTTAGCATTTCCAACTGAATTATAGGACAGCCGTCACACCATCCCATGCCCATGCAGGAACCGAGTTGAAGCCTCAATGGCGCGAACATAGTCGTCCTTGAATGGATACAGATCCGGCGTCAAGTCTCCGGTGTACTTGATTTCCTTCAAGCTTCGGAAGATGCCAGAAAAATCCACATCACCGTCCCCGTACAATTTATGCACGTGGATGCGATCCTTGATATCCTCAAGATGGATGTTGCGCAAATAGGGCGCAAGCTCCAAGATACATGCGCCGATATCCTCGCCCAGCACCTGACTGTGTCCCACGTCAAAGTTTATAAAAACATCCCCGGAGAAAGTCACAGCTAAATCTAGAAGTTGCCCACTGGAACGAATGACATGCTCCGGCTCCTGTTCGACCATGAAGTCCAAGCCCCGGGGCTTTTTTTTGATTAAAGATCCGATTGCATTTTTAAGGGCCTCAACCTGGCGATCAATCGAATTTTCGCTTTCAGGTAACCCGGTAGTTAAGGTAACGTTAGGGCTACCTAAGCCTACAGCTATGGCCACAGACTTTTCGACGGCTTCCGCTTTCTGGTTCCGCAAAATGGAATCGAGGGAAGACAGCCCGGGGTGATGGGGAACCGAGCCCAACAGAAATGGTGCACCCATGTGTACGTTTCGAATGCAGAGACCCTTCGCCTCAAATGCTCCACGGACATTGCGCCAGTATGTGCTATCATCGGCGCGTTTCAGCATATCGGCCGTAACCACCAGTTCCACGCCCCTAAATGGACTGAGGCTTAAGAGGTCGGCTATTTCGGAAAAGGTGAAAGCGTCGGGCAGGGACCCGGTGCTATAACAAAGCATCCCAGTACTCCAGCATAACGCGGTTCAGCTGGATTTCGGAAACGGGCGTGAGCACGCCTTCTTCATATCGATTCACTTCACCCATGGCTTTCACCAAAACGAAGGCCATTCCTTTGCCGACTTTCTTATTGTCGCGTTGGACGCCGGCTAGAATTTGCGAGACGGAAATATCTTTGGGCAGCGTTGGGATGCCGGGCAATCGGGACAGCAATACACTTTGCTTCTTGAGTTCCTCAGTGGACATGATGCCCATATTGTTGGCCAATTGGCCGGCTACATTCATGCCGTGATAGACGGCCTCACCATGTAGTAGTCGGCCCTGGGAAAGGAATTCCAAAGCATGACCGACGGTATGTCCGTATTCCAGCATCAAGCCTAGGGATTTTTCTTTCGGATCCAATCGCGCAATTTCGAATTTTTGGGTCAAGCTATTGAGAAGCAGAAGGTCAATTTGAGCTTCCGAAAACGTGTCTCGCGCAGAAAAGAATCGGATGGCTTCCGCATAATGATGGCCACCAAGAAGAATGGCGTTTTTACAGTATTCGACAGCGGCGGCGCGCAATTGTCGCAAGGGTTCGGTGCGAATCAAGCGAGTGTCCGCGACTGCAGCGATGGGAGTTGTGTACACGCCTAGCCGATTCTTGCCGCCGGCGAAGTTGATGCCTTGCTTGTTGGAAACAATCACATCGCTTTGTGCCATTAGCGTGGTCGGCACTTGGACAAACCGGATGCCCCGGTATAGGAGTGACGCTGCCAATCCGCCGATATTGAGAACCACACCCCCGCCAAAGTTGACGATTACAGAGGATTTGGTGATGCCGCGTTCGAAAAGTTGTTGGCAGATATATTCCAGGTTCGAGAGCTTTTTTTCGTTCTCCCCCTCGGCGATGAGGAGGATTTCCGGAGCGAAATGTTGGGATAGGCTTTGCAAAAGACCGGCGCCGTGGAGGCCAAAAACCCTATGGTCGGAGAGGATGAAAACGCGATCGGGCTTGAGTTCACGCAACAGATTGGGCAAAAGATCAATGGCACCAGCGCCGAAATGAATGGGCATGTTGCCTGTGAGAGGAGACGTCCAGGTTTGCACGGAGCCGGTTTCCGCAGCGAATGCCAAAACTCCTCTGCCGGTGTCCGAATTATGCTGCATACTTGAATTCCGTTCCTCTACTTAGCCATAACGGTTTACTAATTTAATCTAACGCGGATACGGTTCTTTTGTAATGGGATTGTTGATGCGCTTCTTCTCAAGTGAACGGGAAGGCTAAAAAACTTGACAAATCTCCATCTCACATACTGCACGAATGTACATCCAATTGGGGATTTGGCCTCTTGGCGGGATACGATAAGCCGTTTTGGAGCTGGAATTCGCTCGAACCTGGGTTGGAAGACGCTTCCCATGGGTTTGTGGTTTCCTGCCACTTTGGCAGGAGAAATCGAACAAGATTCACCAATTTTCCTTTCAAAAATAAAGGTTCTGCTTCAGGAGCAGGGCCTTTCCACATTTACAGCCAATGGTTTTCCGTTTGGGAATTTCCACGACAAGGTGGTTAAAACCAAGGTGTACCAACCCGATTGGTCGGATGCAAACCGACTCGACTATACCTTGGCCTGTGCGCGCATTTTATCGGGGCTTTTGCCAAAGGGGAGCGAAGGGTCGCTATCTACCTTACCACTTGGTTGGCGCATTGGATGGAGCGAGGAGCTTTCCAGGATAGCCGTTCGAAACCTGCTCACTTATGTCCAGTATGCCCGTACCCTGGCAGATACGGGGGGGCAATCCATTCGGCTAGCCATTGAACCGGAACCGGGTTGCGTACTGGAAACCACAGATCAAGTGGTGGAGTTTTGGAATACATTTTTGCGACCCGAAGCAAAACGCATCGGTATCGCAGCTGCGGATTTAAACCGCTTTTGTGGCTTATGTTATGACACCTGCCATCAAGCCGTGCAATTCGAAGATCCCATCGAGGCGCTAAATACTTATCGCGAGCACGATATACCCATTGCCAAAATGCAGTTGTCCAGCGCTTTGGCTTTTTCACCGGATGTTTCCCGTCAATCCCAGCCCCTACGGAACCAGTTTGTTGAGGAACGATTTCTCCATCAGACACGCATCCGCACACCGGACGGTTTACTGCACTTTGATGATTTACCGATTGCCTTGGCGGAAGCCAATAGAAACCAGGATTTATGGTCTTATCCCTGGCGTGTGCATTTTCATGTGCCGATACATGCCGATGGCATGCTGGATGCAAATTTGATTTCAACCACCCGGGACGACATGCTCGCGGCCTTTAAGTTTTCGATAAAGCACGATTTGTGTCGGCACTTTGAAGTAGAGACCTATACCTGGAGCGTGCTGCCGGAATCCCATCGGCCTAAGAATGATGCGGAATTGATGGCTAGTATAGCTGGAGAATTGCGTTTTATTGTTAATCACGTGCCCACAGGGACCAGGATAAATGGCAATGTCTGGGAAGGAAATTCAAATGGCGGATAGCCTGCACAAAACTGCGGTGCTGAATGTAGTGGGTTTGACACCCTCCTTGATTGGCCCACACATGCCTCGCATCCAAAAATTCCTGAATGCGGGCTGGAGTGCGCGGCTGGAGGAAGTCTTTCCGGCGCTGACCTGTTCCAGTCAAGCGGCCATGCTGACCGGCACGGGTCCGAGTCAAAACGGAATTGTCGCCAATGGCTGGTACTTTCGCGACTTGGCGGAAGTGGGTTTTTGGAAACAGAACAACGGACTCATTCAAGGAGAAACCGTATACGCCAAACTGAAGCGCGAACATCCAGCCTTCACCTGCGCCAAACTGTTCTGGTGGTACAACATGTATTCCGGCGCGGATTGGAGCGTGACGCCACGGCCCCAGTATCCGGCAGACGGACGCAAAGTTTTCGATGTGTATACGGAACCAGCGAGCTTACACGATCCATTGATCAAAGAACTAGGACCTTTCCCCTTTTTTGAATTCTGGGGACCGGGGTCCGGTATTGGTTCGTCTACGTGGATTGCCGCTTGTGCCAAATGGACCTTTACCCGGCATCAACCCGATCTCAATTTGGTTTATCTTCCCCATCTCGATTATTGCCTGCAACGGTTTGGTCCAGGCGCCAAGGAAATACCCGCTGAGCTTACGGCCATCGATACCGTGGTCGGGGACCTTATCGACTTTTATCAAAGCCGTGGTGTCCGAGTCATGCTGGTTTCCGAGTACGGTATCACCCGCGTTACCCGTTGTCTGCATCCAAATAGGATCTTGCGTAAGGCCGGATTTTTGGAAATCCGGAAGAGTTTGACATGGGAGCTCTTGGACGCAGGGGCGAGCGAAGCCTTTGCGGTATCGGATCATCAAATTTGCCATATTTATGTCAAAAACAAATCCCGCATTCCGGAAGTTGCCGCGCTTTTTGAAAAGGAACCGGGACAACGCACCGTGCTGGTAGGTGAGGCTATCGAAAAAGCCGGACTCAAGCATGCACGCAGCGGAGACATCATTTTGATGGCCGAACCCGACTCGTGGTACACGTATTATTACTGGGAAGACGATCGGCTTGCGCCAGACTTTGCCAGATGCGTGGACATTCACCGGAAGCCCGGTTATGATCCAGTGGAACTCTTCCTGGATCCCAAGCGCAAGGCCGTCAAACTTAAAATTGCCTGGACCTTACTCAAAAAGATTTTGGGATTCCGATATTATATGGACGTCATCCCCCTCACTCCAGAACTCATCAAAGGCAGCCACGGAACCCCAGCAGGCAATGCGGCCGATGCACCGCTGGTGATATCCGATTTTGCCCTGGCCAAGCCCGTAACGCCTGTAATACCTATGACCGCTGTACGGGATCTGATTGAAAAACATGTCCTCGCGGAATCGCGCTAATTCTATTCGCAAATTCCTATTCGCAAATTTTTACGGAGTCTGATTCATATGCAGCCCAAAGCCTTTTTATCTCTGGTTCGGATCCCAACCGTTTTCAGCTCCATGTCCAATGTCTATGCCGGTTATTTTATCGGAGGCGGGAGAGCCTTTACGCCCGCCTTAGGCCTGGGATTGGCGACGGCGGCACTGTTTATTATGGCGGGCATGGCCTTGAACGATGTTGCGGACAAGGATGTGGACGCGCGTGAAAGGCCGGATAGGCCAATCCCATCCGGTGCGATAGGATTGGGCACGGCTTGGATTTTGAGCCTTACCATGATGGCGGCGGGCTTGGTTTTGCTTGGCCTAGCTAATCCCCTCTCCGCGGTTATGGGCATCGCGCTCTGCCTGGCTATTTTTTCCTACAACTTTGTACTCAAGGGTTCAGCGCTAGGGCCCGTGGCCATGGGGCTTTGCCGATTGCTAAACGTGCTGACCGGTATCACACTGACCTGGTCGGCTTGGCCAAGTATCTCCTCTTTGCCAAAGCCAATGGGCTTGGCGCTCTTATCGATATGGGCCTACATCGCGTTGGTCACTTATTTGGCCCGGGACGAAGTGGACGGCAACTCCCGTCGGCGGACCCACTTATTTTTGGCGGGGATGGGCGGATGGTTTATTCTCTGGTCCGTGACTGCATTCCTTTGGTATCGGTATGAATATTATCTGCCTATGGTCTGGTTGGCTTTGGCCATGCTTTTGCGTTTTCCCATCCGCGATTTGGCGCGCGACCCCTCGCCTAAGAATACCGGTAAAATGATCGGGCTTTTACTACGACTGGTTCCATTGGTGGACGTTATGGCGATGATTGCTAATCATGTGCCTTTGATGCCCGCGTTGGCAGGGGCGCTTTGGATAGTGCCGGCGTATGTGGTGGGCAAGCTTTTTTACAGCACTTGAATTCGGACTACCAGACTTTGCACCAGGTATCCTGAATTCCACTCGGGGAGTATTATGCCACCTTTTTAGTTGGAGCCTTTACCTTAGGGGCAGGCTGACCCTTCAATAAACCTTCCGTTGAAAGGTCTTCATCAAGCAGGTCCCAATGAATACCATAACCGCCTCCGCTTATAGACCATTTGTTTCGTTGCTTTTTTGTAGCGTGCAGCAGTCGCGGATACCACGCTAGAGGGACGGAAATGGTTCGTCCATCCATCAACTCGACACTGAGTTGGTCTTCGGTGAAAATAATTTTTTTTGCTCGCTCATCCGAGTTAAGTGCCAAAATACCCATTCCACGCCTCCAATAGTTTAAGCCGATTCTGCTCCACCATACCTTCTATTTTATTCAGTTCCTTTGAACTAAAGCCAACATTTCTTGCAAGGGCAACGGAAAATAGCCAGAATTTTGCCGATGAATTGTCTCTGTCAACGTGGATATGAGGCTGCTCATCGTTTTCATGACTATAGAAATAGAATCGATAAGGACCGATTTTCAAAATGGTAGGCATGTACTCAATTTAAGATTTGAACCTTAAATATGCAGCAAGATGAGAGAAAATTGAAAATACGGTCAAACTGACTGGGGAAGCCTATTCCGTTTATTTGATGTCATTAATTAGAATTTTGACCTTTTTTAACCGATGCCACAATCGGTTATTTTTCCCGTAAATTCGGCATTTTTAGCTTAATTTCGGCAATGTTTACAGAATAGTGTGAGCGTACCCACACAACCTTTTTTCCTTTCTAAAGTTTTTTCTCGACCCTTCCGAAAACTTAACATGCAACTGGGAGGTTCCATTATGAAAACCAAGAAATCGTCAACCCTTAAACTCTTAACCGTCCTCATCGCCCCGGCCTTTTTCGCCAACTGCGGACAGAGCCCGACGTCCACCCCATCCGGGGATAAAATCGGTGCCAACGCATCCGTTCGGTCTACCGTGCTGCTCGGAAAAGTCGGCACCTTGAGCAAAGGCTCGGCCATCAACTTAAGCAAACTCATTGTCACCGCCGTATCCAGCGCAACACCCGCCGACACGGTTCGTGATACCTCTAATGTCAGCGGTAACGCTGCCGTTACCGTCCTGCGCGTCTTGACCTTGGCACCTTTGCGCAACTGGGTCATCACGGCAAAATCGTTGGATGCCAAAGATTCCGTCATCCACACCGGTTCCACCGCTTCCTTTTTTGTCAAGCCTGCGGATACTGCCGTTGTAAGCCTCAATCTCACCTCGCGCTTTGCCATGTATGAAGCCAACTTCAACGCCCTGCCGGACAGCATCAGTTCTTCTGTATCGGGAACCGGCAAAGACAAACTGAATTTGAACCGCGTGGTTCTGAAGGTAGACGGCGTTATCAAGGCCGACTCGTTACTCGCTTCCGGTTACTTCACCGGTGGCCAGAACGTAAACGTATTCTTCGACTATATCACACCCGGCGCGCATACCGTAACGTTGGAAGCCTATGGCGTGCTACACACTTTCTCTGGCCTGTTGTACACCGGCGCCTCGACCTTTACCGCCGTAGCCGGAGTGGATGATACCAAAGCCATCAGCCTCAACTGGGTAGGCCCCACCACCGGCACCGGCAAGCTGACCGTAACGTTGGGCAAAGTCGGCAAGGTTACCGTCAACGGAGCGTTACCTGGAACCGTCATCCCTTAAAAACGAGTAGGCTACCAGTCAGGGCGCACTCCTCCCAGATAAATTGCCCTGCAACTGACTCCTGCCACCCACCGGGTCCGCGGGGGTCAGGAAAAGAATCCGGTCCAGGCCGGGTTCTTTTCGTATGTGACCGCCGTCACCATCTGGAAAAGGCAAGAATTCTATAATTACCATCTAAACCTCCTTAAAGGATGAACCATGCCTTCCTCAACCGTCATGAAATTCACGTTGAAGATCGGCGCTCTGCCTCCTGATACTTTCCGCGTGCATGAGTTCGATTTAAACGAAGCGCTTTCCGAATGCTTCTTGCTTAGAGTCACCGCTTCTTCCGGCGATGGGGAAATAGCCTATGCGGACATGATTGCCAAAGACACCACGCTCAAGGTGGAAGGCAAAGATTTTACCGTTAACCATCATGGCATGGTAACCGAGTTCAGGATGGCACCGGATTCCGCGGGCAACTTTGGAAAAGAAGGCCATTCCTATATCATCATCATTGAACCGCATGTTCGCATGCTGTCGTATACGACGCAAAGCCGCATTTTCCAAAAAAAGAAAATCAATGAAATTATCCAGTCTGTCCTGACCGGCGCCTCGTTGGCTAAAACAACCCATTGGGATTTTCAAGCCAAAGGCCCTTTCCTGGAACGCGAATACACGGTGCAATACAATGAAAGCGATTTCGACTTTATTTCACGCCTGATGGAGGAAGAGGGCATCTTCTATTATTTCGATCATCAAGGCGAGAAAGACGTTTTCATCATGGCGGATAAAGTCGATGCCATCAAGGCCATACCAAATACGCCCAAAGTGGAAATCACGGTGGAAGCGGGGCTTTCCCACATGGCCGTGGAACACGTAACCAAACTTTTCCGCATTCAGCGCATGGTGACCGGTAATGCGACCGTCAAGGATTATAACTACCGCACCCCAGCCACCAATGTGATTGGAAAATCCAGCCGCCCCGGACAAGGTGAGGATTATCGCTTCAGCCCACATGTCAAGACCACGGCCGAAGCCGAGCGCATGGCCGGCCTACGCGCGGAAATGAATTCGGTTGGCAAGGTGGTGCTGGAAGGGGAAGGCATCTGCCGATCCTTTCGCGCCGGAATGCGATTTGAGCTGGAAGATCCCTCCGGCTTCTCCCCGTTCAAGGGAAAATACACCTTGGTGCGCGTCCATCATCATGGTGACCAGCGTGAGGGCTTTGAGGGCGAAGCGGAAAATATCATTTACCACAACGAGTTTTCCTGTATGCCCGCCGATGTAGTTTTCAGGCCGCAGCGCAGCACCCATCGTCCTAAAATCAGCGGAATCATTACGGCCCGCGTCGACGGCCCGGAAGGCAAGCACGCTTATTTGGATGATGATGGATTGTATCACGCCAAGCTTCCGTTCGATCTTTCCGATCTCAAGGACGGTCAGGCCAGCCTGCCCATTCGCATGAACCAGCCATATGGCGGCCCCAATTACGGCATGCATTTTCCCATCCACAATGGAAACGATCTGGTCCTGGCCTTTGTGGACGGGGATGTCGACAGGCCCGTTGCCTTGGGCACGCTGCCCAATCCCAGCAATGCCTCTCCGGTGAACAAACGGAACCATACAGAAAGCATCATTCGCACAGCCTCTGGGCACGAGATTCGCCTGGACGACAAAGATGATAAAACCGTCATCGAGATCACAACTAAAGGCAAACACGTCATCACCCTGAACGATGACGCCGAGCAACAGGAAATCCATATTAAAACTACGGATTTGAATGAAATGGTCTTCGACGACAAGAATAAGAATATCCGCATCTCTACTCCCGATGGCGCGCATACGCTTAAGATGGATTACGACAAAAAGGTTTTTTCAGTGGAAACCAAGTACGGTCATAAGCTGACCCTGGACGATCAGAATAAATCCTTGGCCATGCAAACTAAGGACGGCCATATCCTGATGATGGACGATGCCAAAAAACTAATCGCCATGCAGGACGGTCAAGGATCGCATTCCCTCCAGATCGATGCGGCTGGGAAAAAGGTTTCGATTCATACCACCGGCGACATGGAGTTTAAAGCCACCGGTAAGCTCGATATCACCGCCAAGGAAATCAATTTGGAATCCACATCGGATGGCATCAATGTAAAAGCGGCCAAGGACCTGGCAATGCAAGGTGCCAATATCAGCGCCAAAGGCCAACAGAAAGTAACTCTGGAAGCCACCGCCGATGCCAGTATAAAGGGTCTCAATTTGAAATTGGAGGGGACCATTAACGTCGACTCCAAAGCAGGTATGCAAAACAAGGTTACGGGAGTGATGACAAATGTGGAAGCCTCCGGTATCAATACCGTTAAAGGAAGCATGGTGATGATAAACTGATGAAATGGATATCCCGCCTAGCGCCCGGTAACGCTCCGGATGGTTCTCCCATCCTATCCGTGATCGGCAAGCGCACATATAAATTCGCATCTGGCAAAACCGCCTGGTTGGACGATGAGCAAATTGAAATCGTGGAAGCGGATGAGTTTTGGGGTGAAGGCAATCCCCAAAGCAATGCCCTGCGCTTAGAATCCGATTTGATCGCCTACAAACCTTTGACCGATGTGATTCTCATCGGTAAGGCCCATGTTCCGGGTGGTAAAAAAATCGACCAATTGACGGTCGGCATTCAAGTGGGCAATGCTCGTAAAATTGCGCGCGTGTTTGGAGATCGCAAGGTATTCGTCACCGCCACAGGTTTGGCCTTTTCCGCTCCGGAACCCTTTTCCGAAATGCCGCTCGATTTTTCCAGGGCCTATGGAGGTCTAGACACAAAATCCGATCCGGGTTTCACTTGGTCCTATTTGAAAAATCCCGTGGGACGCGGATTCACAGTTAAGAAAATACCACAAGCAGTACAGGATTTGCTCCTGCCCAATATCGAGGATCCCGAACGTCTGCTGACACCTCAGAATCTGGCCATCGGCAAATATGAAAATTGGGCTGGAGCGCCCGAGCCTGTTGCATTCGGCTGCATCAATAAAAATTCGCATCCAAGATTCACGTGGGCAGGATTGCCACCAGAGGAGTGGACCAAATCGGAAGCGGAACGCCAACGCGCTTTACACGCCGCGCCGGAAGTGGGTACGCCCAATTCGAGGCAACCTTCACAAGTACCACCCATGCTCAACCCACAATTCTTCAACGGCGCGGCCCCGGGCATGCGATTCCCCTATTTGCATGGTGATGAAACCATCAAGATGGCCTTTATGGATGCGGACACGCCGCAATTCTCTTTTCAATTGCCGGGCATCAAACCCAAAGCCTGGCTGGATGTAGGCGAAGGGCCGGAATCCATGGCCATGGTGCTGCAGACAGCGGTGATTTACAAAGCGACCAACCAAATCGCATTGACTTGGAGAGGTTGCGCCTATTATGGCGGGCCGGAAAGCATGAAGGATTTCACAACTTTGGAATTTGGAATCGAGGAGAACTGATGGGCAAACCGGCAGCTCGTATGGGTGATTTGACCGCGCACGGCGGCACCATTGTTCTTGGTCTCCCTACCGTACTCATCGGAAAAATGCCCGCTTCGACTTTGGGCGATATGCATGTCTGCCCCATGTGCACGGGCCCGGTTCCGCATGTGGGCGGGCCGATTATTCTCGGCAGCATGGGTGTGCTCGTAGGCAAGAAACCGGCGGCACGCATTTCCGATCAAGCCGTATGCGTGGGCCCACCTTCTATGAATGCCATGGGCTGCTTTACGGTGCTTATCGGCGAGGCTGGCAGCGGTTCGCAAGCTGGTGCCGCCGAAGCCGCAGCTGCCGCAGCCGCCGCAGGCAAGACTGGACCTAAAGCCATAAAACCCTTCCCACTGTCGGAACCACCAGCAGCCCCGCCTAAAGTACATTCCGTCGATTTTGAATTCCTAGATTCCGCCGGAAAACCGCTCGGTGGCATTCCTTTTACACTCAAAGACCCGGATGGCAAGCTAATTGTAGGTGCCAGCAGCATGGATGGCAAAGGCTCCTACAGCGGATACGTCAAGGAAGGTATCTTCACGGTTACCATCCCGGTTTTATCCGAAGCCAAATGGGATAAGGCGGAAATCGCCGCCTCCGAATCCTGCGGCTGGTCGGTGAAAGCGGACGGTTTTGATGAAGGGGCGCAGGCGTGGGTGAGCGTGTATGGCACCGGTGAAGGTGGACTACGAATCATGGTGGTCACGGAGGAGAAAAAAGTACAGGGCGGAAAGGTAGCGGGTACCTGGGACGCCAAGGCTTCGCTTTTGTCCGAGACTGGTCATAAGCCCGAACTGGAAACCTGCGAGACGTTTCAAATCATGGTTTGCGTGGGGACATGTGTGGCTGTAAGTTCAGCGCTCAAAGTGCATGATACGGTGGAAATTGTTTTGACTGGCGATGCCGGCAAGCCGAGGAAGGACATGCCTTATACGTTGACGCTGCGTGATGGTGCGGTGCTAAAGGGTAAGTTGGATGGGCAGGGTAAGGCTAAACATGAGAAGGTGATTCGGGGTAGGTTTCAGGTGGTTTTTGGGGATACGAAAGTTGGGGTTGGAGAGCAGAAGCCAGCCGCGGATAATGGACCGAAAGCTACTGCGGATAAGGATCGACCGGCAGTTCCAGAGAAGGAACAAGAACCCCATGGAGGTAGTGGCACGGGGGATTTGAAAGCAGTGGCCAATAAGGATGAAAATGCCGAGGCCGCTTTTGATAGAATCCGCTTTGATGGTTTTAGTGGCAAAGGCTATGTGATTAAAGACTTCAAGAAATTCGAAGGTTGCGCCATTCAATTGAACCCGGAAAAAATCATACCTAGTGGAATGGACCTACCTAAAGGATTTAACAACCAGTGCGCATCTTTCGTCAGGTATTTTGGATTACCACAGACTTCAAGTTGGAAAAAAGGGCCGCGAGTCTGTAACTTAAAATCCGGTGAATTGCCGGAAGGAACAGTTGTGGCAACGCTACGGGATGGACTATACTACAGCGATACATCGGGTAGATCCCATGTCGGAATTTATCTGAGTCACGATGATTACCAAGATTATTTGAAAACTCTGAATGCCGAAAGTGGGGTTTGGTTAATGGGCCAATATTCTACTGCCCGTATTCGTCGAAGACAAAAACGGTACAGCACGAACGCGGATGAAGAAAAAACTGGTTCACCAACGAAAGAGACATGGAAGGACTCTAAGGGTGACAAGCACAAGAATCGCGTAAAATGGGTAGATGATGGGGAAGAATATTTTGTTGTATTAACCGATCAATAGTTCACACTGAATAAATGGAGTATATCGGATGAAATATTGGCGAATGATTTTGACGGGTATCTGCGCTTTGTCAATTTCCTGCAATGCCTCTGATAGGCCTTCAAAAAAGGAAGGCGTCCGCTGCCCGGATTCCTTAGTGAAAGGCCAAACGCTACCTTCAGAATCGATTTTGTTAGGTGTGTTACCAGACTCAAAGGTAGGCTTCCGAGACGGCTGTTTAATCACCAAGTCCGGATCTAGACTTCAAGAACGAGCGTGGGATGATCAAATCATGTACTTCGAGGACAGTCCCGATTCAACCTTTGCGGTAGAATACTTGGATACGTCTCTAATCGACCCTTATTTAAAATGCTCCTATCTGGGAGAAGTAGATCCAAAATCCAAAAGGTATTTCGACATCGATTTGCTTATCCCGATTCGACCTCATGTATCTGGACGATGTAAATTCGTAAATGTTGGACCAGGTGTGTCGGCGGCATGCGAATACAGCCATTAGGATTACAGTCTCTTCCGTTTAATGGCTACGGAGATCCGAACTTTGGATAAATACAGAGATCAAAGTCCAAAGTTTGCGCCAGATTTCAATTTAGTTCTTGATCAATTTGGGTTAGACAAATGATGATTGCTACGAGAAAGTTCAAAAAAACTACCCCCAAGAATTCGGTATATTTATTTATTTTCTTCGTTCTCTGTCTTTCATTAATTAACTGTAAAAAAGTTCAGTCACTGGGCAATCCACAAGTAGCCAAGATTAACTCTCCTGGTTTATCCAATGCTTTTCCTCCCTTTTTGGAACGCATTAAGGAAAATACGTACACAGAATTTACTTTAGGTAAAAGTAGTGGAATTGTAATTGATTCGGTGATTGAACGCAAAGCGGTGGCTGGAAGTTTGACGGTTAAATTCGCTCAATATTATTACGCTACGAATGATGAGGAAAAGGATAGAAATAAGGTTGGTGTTTGGGAATTGACAGTCGATTCCCAAGGCGTACTATCTGCGCGAACGATTGAAGGGGACTGTTATTTCACCATTGACGATGCTGGTGTACGCCTTCGAGAGGCTACAATTAAAGAAAATTGTAGTCTGGAAAAATTATCTGGATGTTATAACATCAAAAAAGGAGAGAAAGAAGCAAAGAAAGAACATTTTAGTTCTGACTCTACCGAGTATGAATTTCACCCTGATTTGGGAATTATTCGATACGCATATATTCATAAGCGTGGCGACTCAGAGCTTAAGGATGAGTTTATTCTTAGTGGGGTTAAACTCGATGGGGATTCGACTTGGACCTATTTTTATCAGCATTAGGTTAAATATTTTTTTAAAACTATAGTGGGTTAAATTCCAAGGACAAGACTAAAAGGTTTCTTTCTCAATCTGATTAACGAAGCCTCAATCCAGTGAAAGGCGGATATGGCAGAAGGTGATGGCAGTTCAGGATCTACGGCGCATTTCAATACCGCCGCGGTGCATATCGTTTTTCAAACACGACCGGGTACGGTAGCGAACCGGCGCATCACAACGGGTGGGGACGCCACGGTCACTTTACATTCCGGAGCGGTGTCTCAGGTGCAGCCCGTTGAGGGCATTTATCACTTCGACATGCCTGTGGGTGAGACGGCGATTCTCGAATTGTTCGGAACCCAGTATAACGTCATTCGCGTGAACGGAACCGATCCGGATCCAACCGGTGAGCGGACGATTGTGGTATGGGATGGTGCACTGCGGCCGAATACCAATCTGGAAGGCGCGTTACAAAGACTGCAAATTCTCGGCTACCATCATGGGGCCGTAACCGATGCCATGAATGATTTGGCGGAACAAGCCATTTTGCAATTTCAAGCGGACCACGGATTGGTTATTGATGGGGTTGCTGGGTCAAATACCCGTACTAAAATCAATCAGATTTTTAGTAGCGCTGGACATATGCCTGGCGGGCAACAACCGCTCAATCGTCGTTACTTGGCCTATTTTGAAAGGGCCAATGTTGGCGCCACGCGCAGAGACTCGCCACAGATCGATTTCCGGGGAGGCGAGGCCATGAAGCTCTCTCTTCCCGCTCCGGTGGCCGGTGAAGCTCCCTCCCCGGTTTATAAACTTGGCTGCTTTCCAATCAATTTGGACGAAAGCAGTTTTCCCTGGCACCTAACGGCTCATTCCGGCAATGGTACCGTGTCCGTTACCAATAGCATCATGACCACTTACAATGATCGTTTTGAATTCAGCGCCGTGGCTACGGGCGATGAAGTGTTAGAGATGCATCAAGGAACTGCGGATGGACCCATCATTGCCTCGCTCGATGTTAAGGTGGTTGCACTTATGCAAGTGGACCTTTGGGGTCACCTCTTGACAGTGCGCGATGCCGGAGGTGCGGAATTGGCAAATCCACCAAACTGGACGGAAGCGGAAGCCCGATCGCTTATCGATCGAATAAACGACATCTGGAATCCTGCAGGCGTGCGTTTTGTGTTTCGCGCCTTTGAATCGCATATTTTGGATGAGGCGCAAGCAGGAATGGTGGCCGATGACTATGTTCACAATCATATTCGCTCCAGCACCATCGCTAGGAGATTAAACCGCAGTGGCGTCATGAATATTTACTTCACCCAACTTCTCAGCATGACCTATCACAATGCGGATGGGGTGCTGGAAAATTCCACTCCGCTTGCCCATGCCGGAAATCGCTGGGCCTTTAACCCTTCCGCGGTTTTTTCCAGCAAGGAGGCGGACATGCCGATGATGGGCCGTGTGCTGGCCCATGAATTTGGACATATGCTGAAACTGACCCGCGCCCAATATGCCCATACCGATGATCGTGGCGTGGCTACACCGTGGCGCCATGATTTGTGGTCGCGTATGCGGCTAATGTCCAAATATGTGAATTACGATACCAACGATCCCGACCGCTGGTGGCAGGATTTGACCTACGGCACAGACGAAAACAATTTTATGCTGGCCGGAGATTTGGTTTCCGTCAAGGACTTGCCTAATGACGGTACGGACGGGGAATTGGCTAGATCACACACCAGCATTACAAATCGACCCTATCCAGCGCATGGAATCGCAATTGATGCCTGATTTTAAAGTGCTATTCGTCACACTATTATTACTTGCCGGCCCAAGCAAAGGAAGCCCTATGGATCAAAATTCGATTAAAGCACGCATTGATAAAGCCGATCGCTCACTGATGAAAGAATTGGACCCCAACAAGGCCGGGGACTATTCTTTTTTGACTACCTATCAATCCGGTTCTACAAAAAGCCGGGAACTGGTACTGGAAATTTCCGATCGGCTACAGACGGATTGGAGTCGGGAATTGCTGTTCAAAGGACTTAAAGACAAAGACGCGGCCCTGCAATATCGATCCTCGGAAATGCTCCTCGAACATGGAAAACCTTCCGACGCCAAACGATTGTACAGCGAACTGGAATTGCGCTATCCCTCAACTGCCAACGATGAAACGAATGTGAATCTCCTTTTGGCCCTAGGGAACACTGGAGATTCTGGGATGGTAGAGCCGCTATTAACTTTACGGAAAAAAGAAAAAGCCTTGGAAACGTTGGAGGCCTATGACAAGGCCTTGGCGAAACTTGGATTCATCAAGGAAACCCGCAAACTAACCTTTGCCCTAGAACACGGCTCTCCTGCGGACAAGGCAAAAGCTCTGACTACGCTGCGCTATATCCATAAACCGGATTGGATTCCCAAAGTAATTCCATTGCTTACGAATAAATTGGTAGCACGGCATACTTCCATGGGGCCCGCCACTTTTTCAATTCGAGTTTGCGACGAAGCCATAGCCACTCTGGGCATTATCGATCCGGAAAAGAAAATTCCATTTGAAGTTTCGGATATATTCGGAAACCCTTTCAGCTCGGAAGAATTACACCAAGCCCAAACGGCCTACGGCCTTATCAAATAGGAGCTCTTTTCCAATGCGTTTTTATTCAGCACTTTATTTCTTGTTGGTATTATTTGGATTTTTAGCGCCCAGCGATTCCATGGCCAACTCAATTTTTATGAAAGCCCGCGTGCTCCCCGAAAACAAGACCGTTGATTTGATGGTTTGGAGAACGGATACACTTTCACCCAATAGCGATTCTAGCTGGAATTGTAAAAAAATTGACGCCCCCATTTATCCTGCTTCCTGTCTTATCCGCCCCTATTCTCCCGATTCCAGCGATCAAGATGGCTATCTCTATTGGGCATTTCTCAATCTTTACTCTGGCTCTAAACCAAACGATCTTTCTACCCATAAACCCGAGCAAGAAACATTTTTCGATCATCTTAAAAAACCGCTTATTGTGCTAAAGCAAAGAGGCGATTCCTGCGCGTACCTCATTCTATTTCGAAATTCATACGCACCTTTAGCGGCCGGTAAGGTGCAATGTCCTGATCTTAGTACGTCCCTCAAACAAATAGATATTGATTTGGCACACCAAAAGTTTTTATCCCAAAAGGATGAAAACGATACTACTCGCGCTAAAAAGGTCTACCATAGCGGAGAAGTCGTTTCACATTCACCAAATTGCATAGACCTCGGCATTGAGGCCAGCGTAGGCGTTTATGCAGGCATGTCGAACGATGAGTCGGCAGATCCAAATATACCGGCAAGTTTTCCCCAATATCCACTACAGCGCTTTGATTTCAATGACTTCGCGGAATTTGACGGATTCCCACTTTCTTTCCGAACTTTTATTTCTTACCGAAATATCATAGGGCTTCGATTAGGCTATGGTCTTTCGAATTTTTTATTGAATGGAAAAATACTGAATGCCATTAATAAAGACACTTTGCTGGCAACGAAAATAGACCAATGGGTCATTGATAGATCGGACTATTCCTTAGAAATTATCCTTGGTGGATCATTTGCAACTACGGCAGTTGATATCGGCTTATACGGATACATGGGTATGGCAAAGTTGGCCTTTAAGGAAAGGGCTATTTTTGTAAATGGAAACGAGCTAAAAACTCCTGGTTTTTTGAAGAATACCGAAGGTTTTTTATTGGGAGTTGGTTCTGATTTAAAATTTTCCGAGCGCTATCTCATAGGGGTGGAAATTGGCATGTTGTTCAAAAGTTTTTTTATGAAAACCGGCCCACAGCCCGATGGTACGGGAAATGAATTTCAACTTCGATTTCGTCTTGGCGGAATGCAGCGATTTATGCTAGGAGAATAATGATAGGTCTATAGAGCAGTATGTTGAGCTAAGCCCATTCATTCAATGCAACGACCCACCATCTTGAAACTCCCTGGATCTATAGTCGTAGAATGGGGAACGCTTAAGAATCAATAATCCGGCATACTCCACTATAGTAGCCCAGTCATCTCTAGCTATATATGTTCCTGCAGAAACAATCCCAAACGACGTCCCTATGGATACTACTTCCGCATTCTGGTAATCCCAAATAGCATACTTTAAGGTGAAAGCCAAATATTTGCACTGGGAGAACGCACCACAATTGGTTAATAAATATTGAAAATTCAGGCTGTCCGTTACCAGAATGAACCGATCTTCGATCCCGCTTTGAACTAATTGCTCCCTATTTGGAATGGCAACCTGCAACTTCATTTTAATTCCCGCACCGGTGTCCAACATAGAGGTGGCGAGGAACTTCAAGCTGTCGACAATTAATGGTAGCGTATCGATTTTTTTGAATTTTGAATTGTACTGCACAAAGCATTTTTTGAAATTTTTGTTTACCAGATTGGCCATTTCACTATAGGCATTCGAATCCGTCTTTATATTGAATTCCTTTTTAAATGCGGCAGTAATTAATTTGGAATTAAATGTTATGTCACTTGGCTTAACCGGGCAAATATAGAGGTGGACTTTTTTTTCATCTTTATAAATATCGTTTGACACATAGTTTTTTCTCAACGCGCATCCCGTTACCAAAATCACCACTAGCATTGATTGTAACAATGCGGTCATAATTTTTATATTTCTCATATGAAAATCCACCCCAAAAAGGGCCGCTGTGATTGAATCGACGAAAAATTTATTGGCCCTTAATTTAGTTAAAACCACCGTAACTTACTGATTCTCCAGCTTTCTGCATTGGCAAGCACATCGCTCTATTGCCTGAATATTGACGCCTATTTAACACAAGGTGTACATTGTTATTGCTTAGTTTATCTTGCATTCGTTCACGGGATATAAAATGGTACAACCAGGCTCAAAATCGGGGGGCCAAATTGGATTTCAATTGTGGCGCAAACTGGTTCTCGGTTTTTTTCCATTGGTCGGAAGCATGCTTGAAGCCCAGGAAGCAGCTATGCCAGAAGATGCTCCAGCTCTATTGTCCGCACTCGAAAAAGAATATTCCCAACCCTATGACGATTTGCACCTAACCGAACTGATTTTGGCAGTGGGCAATACCAAAAATCCAAATGCCCTTGAACCTCTTCTCGTTCTCAAGAAGAAGGAACGGCATCCGGAAATATTGGAGAAATACCATTGGGGCTTAGCAAAATTAGGATTTCTGAAAGAGATTCGGAAAATCGAATTCGATCTTACCCATGGAGATTCTAAAACAAAAGGCAAGGCTCTTAAGGTAATCCAGTATTTGCTTTCACCGGATTGGACCGACAAAGTCATCCCTCTCCTCAAGGATAAAAGCATTTCTCGTACATTTCACATGGGTGACTCTCATATTCCCGTGCTCGTCCAGGACGATGCAATTACCACTTTGAACCTAATCGATTCAAAGCATCGAGTTCCGAGTACAATCGAAAATTTCAACGGCCCGTTCAGTGCGGATGAAAGAGTCGCCACCCAAAAGGCCTACGGGCTAATCAAGTAGAATTATTTTTCTTCATTTTTACTTTCGCCATCGTATGTATCTTCAAAGTTGAATTCGATGTTCGGATATTCTGAGCGCAGCTTCTGTTGGTCCTTTATTTTCAAATAATTATTTCCCATTTTGATTTTGAGTCCAACGTTTTTGTTTAAACGCCTCAGGTTTTTCAGAGAAAGTATTTCCTCCGGAAACGAGGTAAAACCATTCCAATACCGACTGAAATCAGGAAGCACTTCGTATTCCCCTCACCCATTTACGCCGCTCATTTCATTCCACGGGACGCGTATTCAAATACCAAATCGAAAAGCTTGCCGCTTTTTGATTTGAACACGTCCTTTTCATAGGATTCGGGAAGATCGTCATTCAGTACGGTTTCGATGGCCGTCTGGACCTTGATTTGGCTTTGCCGGTCCTTGAACCAATCCTGCACCAGCACCTTGGGCTGCTCTTCCACCAATCGCTTCAGCAGATGCCGGGCCGCGTTTTTAACCTTGATCTCCTCGGCCTTAGTCAGGTTTTCCTTTTTCAGAATATCGAACAACTCCAGTTCGTCTGGAGTCAGGCCTTCTTTGATATGACGCTCTTCTTCCGCCTGTAAGCCTTGGGCATATTCCACCAAGTCGGCGAAATAATCTTCCGTGGCGATGCCGCCTGAATTGTATTTGTTGATGATATCCTGAAGTTTCTCGGCGAAATCCGTACGCGTGCTGTTGTCCTGCAGCATGGCGTCCAGTTTTTTCTGGATGAAATCCCGCAGATTTACGATTTCGATATTCTTGTACGCGGTGGCTTTGAATTGCTCCTTGATGTGATCGAAATCGATCCGACTCAAGTCGATGACCTTTCCATCCCGGATGGCGCTGTATTCCGGATGCGGCGCTTTCACCAAATCGTCGTGTGGGGTTGTCACGATACTGATATCCAGCAGGTCGCTGATTTTGCGCTTTACGGCTTCGATATCCGCCTTGCCGATTTGGCTTTCCACCACGCCACGGAGGTATTGGACCACGGCAATCATGGGGCGAAATTGTCCCTGCAGGACTTCCGGCTTGCACGCTTCGTATAGGGAGGAAATGGTGTTTTCATACACCTTGAACTCGCGCCAGAAGCGGTCTTGCGCCAGCAACTTATCTGCGAAGGTTTGGAATAGACCTGCCTTGGCAAAAGTTTCGCCTGTAGCCAACAGGTCCTTTAGTGGAATGTCCAAAGTGTCACAGTATTTTGTGCCTTCGGCCAAGGCATCGTCCAACAATTGAAACAGACAGGATTTGTCCTGGACCGGTTCCTGATTGTCCTTGTTTTTGTCGTCTCCAAGGGCGTAGTCCGCGAGAGCCTTTTTCATATTGGCGAATACGTTGTAATAGTCCACCACTTCGCCGTTCCGTTTGGGGATACCGCGAACAAGATGCGACGTCACGCGGTTGGCTCGGGCGATGGTCTGCATCAGGGTGTGCCCTTGCATGGGCTTGTCCAGATAGAGTGTGGAAATAGTAGGTGCATCGAACCCGGTCAGCCACATGGCGCATACAAATACCAATTGCATCGGGTCTTCTGGTTCCTTGAACCGGTATTCCAGATCGTGGCCGTTGGCATCGATGGCCGCCAGCTTTTTCCGGTGGGGCTTGATGTCCAGGCCCTGGGCAGCAAACCTTTCTTCCTCACCGCTGTCCTCACTGATGACTACCGCCATCTCCACCGCACGCATGTATTCCAAGGACTTCTGAAGACGCTCCTTCTTTCCGGGATCCGTCGTTTTCCCGATATCCCCAACCAGGCGCTTGACCGCATCCTTCCAATGTTTCTGCACCTTGTCGTACATTTTCACGGAAGTGAACTTGTCGATGGAAACCACCATGCCTTTGCCCAGGTAGCCGCGGTTTGGAAAATGGGCCACTATATCTTTAGCAATCGTTTCAAGACGATCATCCCGCTTGATGACTTCGATTTCCTTGCCGAACTCGTTTTCCAATTTTTCCTGAGCCTTGTCGTCCAGGCCCGCTTCTTCCAGGACCTGATAAAAATCGTCTCCTAGTGTTTCGTTTTGGATTTGAACCTCAGGGCGGCGCTTTTGATAGAACAAGGGGACCGTGGCGCCATCATCCACGGATTGGACAAAGTTGTATTCGCTGACATAGTCGCCGAACCAGGCATTGGTCTTGCGTTCTTTGCCCAGCAGCGGCGTACCGGTAAAGGCGAAGTACTGAGCGTTGGGCAAGCCCTTGCGCATATTCTCGGCCAGAGAGGCGTACTGGGTGCGATGCGCCTCATCGACGATGACGATGATGTCGTCGCGATTCGATAGGACCGGGTATTCCTTGCCCTTGTCGTAACGGAACTTTTGGATCAAGGTAAACACGAGGCGTTTGTTTTGCCCCAGGAATTCGCGCATCTGCTCGCCATTCTTGGGCTGGGCGGCTTCCTCCTTTTTTACCGTCTCCGTATCCAGGAAGTTACGGTAGATCTGGCCGTCCAAATCATCGCGATCCGTGACTACGACAAAGGTGTAATTGCCCGTGTATTTGTGGAACACCTTGCGAGACAGGAAAATCATGGAAAAGCTTTTGCCCGATCCCTGCGTATGCCAGAACACACCCAGTCGACCTTGGCGTTCGGCTCGATTTTCAAACGAAGCGATGGCTTTGTTCACCCCCAGGAATTGATGGTTCTGGGCGATGATTTTGAAATGATCCTTGTAATAGAGAATAAAGTTTTCGATGTAGTCGAGCAGGCGATCCTTAGCCAGCAACCCATCGATAGCCCGTTCCAGACTGGTCCCCGTGGCGACAATTCCCTTGCGATTGACTTTTTCTTTTTCGTCATCCGCTCGCAGCCAGTTGAAGAAATGCTCGTAGCCCGCCGTAGCACTGCCGACCTTGGTTTCCTGGGCGTTGGAGAGAATACAGAAAGCATTGTAATGGAAAAGAATCGGGATGTCTTTTTTGTAATTGGTCAGGTTCTCATCGTAGGCGTTCTGAACCTTGACGTTGGAATTCTTGAGTTCGATAAAGACGAGCGGCATTCCATTGATGTAAATCAAGATGTCCGGACGGCGAGGATAACGATCTCCCTTGATCCAAAGCTGGGTGACGGCGCAAAAGTCGTTGGCTTCCGGATGCTCGAAATCGATCAGCTTTACAATTTCCTTTTCCACTTTCCCTTGGGCATTATCGAATTCCACTTTGATGCCGTCCCGTAGCAATCCATACACGGTTTTATTTGCCAGGATCGGAGACATGGCGGAGCGACTGGAGGTCAATTGCTCGATGGCTTGCGCAATCACGTCGGTGGGGATATGCGGGTTCAGCGCCTTGACGCGGGCAGCGAGAACATCCAGCAGCACCACGTCTTGCTTGCTAATGCGATGGGACTTGTCGTTCAGGTCTTCGAGATCCACCGTGTGGCAGTTGAGGGTGCGGTAACCGTGCTTGTCCGTGAGCAGGCGGACGGCGGCTCTTTCGATATCGTCTTCGGAGATGAAGTTAGGCATGCTTGGCATCCAGTAGTTTGCGTTCCCGTTCCAATTCGATTTTTAATTCTTCTTCGGTGGGTAAAACCAGCCGGTACTTGGATGCAAATATTTGTTCACTTTCCTTCAGCACGGAATACCGTACAATGGTTTCATCTCTCTGTGAGCATAAGATTATTCCAGTGGTGGGGTTATCGTCCGCTTGGCGTTTCAGGTCGTCGAACATGCGTACGTACATGTCCATTTGCCCGACGTCTTGATGGGTTAGCTTATCGGCTTTGAGGTCGATCAACACATAGCATTTGAGAAGGACATTATAGAGCACCAAATCGATATAGAAATGGCTCGTTTCCGTACTAATACGGAATTGGCGACCAATAAATGCAAAACCCTTTCCCATTTCCAGGAGGAACTTCTGCAAGTTGCTGACGATGGCTTGTTCAATATCCTTTTCCAGAGTTGTGTGGCTTTCCGGTAGGCCTAAAAATTCAAGGACATAGGGATCTTTGATAAAATCGCGAGGTTGGTTTTGCTCCATTGTCGCTTGTTCGCTCAAGGCAGCGGACTTGTCGGGAGCGCTCAATAATCGCTCATAATAGTGGGTATGGATATTGCGTTCAAGAATGCGTGAGCTCCAGTTTTGGTCGGCCGCTTCCTTCATGTAATATTCACGGGCTGCAGGGTTTTCAACCCGCATAATCAGCCGATAATGAGTCCAACCCAAAAGGCTACGCAGTGCGTAGCCTTTTCCATGATCGGGATAAACAAGATAAAATTGCTTGAAATTCTTGATATTGGCATAGGAAAAACCTCCACCAAACTCCTCAGAAAGGGACCGGGAAAGCTCCCGAACCACTTGCGTGCCGTAGTCGGCACGTTGGCTGCCTTTTTGCTCTTCTTCGACGATGCGCCGGCCTATTTGCCAATAACACTCAACCATCGCATAATTGACGGCCACGTAAGCTTTTTGCCGTGCTTGAGCGAGAATAGCCCGAACATCATTCAAGAGGTTGCTGTAGTCGCCTTTGGAAGTTTTGGATGGATTCTTTTCAGACATGGATAATTTCACCGATACCTCTGATTTTATTCAAAATAAGCCGATTATAGGTCCAAGGTATTTGTGCCCCAGCCTGTGGCACAATTGCAAACCGGGCCGAGTAAAACAGAAACCACTGCCGAATCACGTACAGATTGCGCCGGGAAAACCCTTTCATGTCCGGAAAGTCATGGGTGAGATCCCGAGACATGCGGTCGATGAATCCGCTGCCCCACTCCGCGGCCTTTTCCTTCTCCACCATCGACTTGCCGATTTGCCAGTAGAGTTCGATGAGGACGGTATTGAGGGACAAAGCCGCGCGCTGGCGGGCCTGGGCGATTTGCTGCTTGAGGTCCGCGATCCAGGAGGCATAGGAAGTGGGGAGGGGGGATTCAGGCATGGGCCACCTCTTCTTCGCGCATGCTGGGGGGGAAGTGGATGTCGAGGTGTTCGAGGTCGATTTTTCCGGACATAAGGCGGGAGAGAAGGCGATCGCGGGAAACGACAAGAATATCCTGCTTCTTAGATAATCCTTCAATCTGTAAAAAAAGTGGCTGAACCCCTTCTTCGAAATCGTTCAACATCTTTTGAGCCGGGCAAAAAAGATCGAAGGTCTTGAAGCTATCCGTATTGATATTATCGAAGACTCCAGAATTTGAAGTGGCCTTGATGATATGAACAGCATTTCGTAAAGCCAAAAAATAATAGAATGAATGCTTTTTTGATTTTGGCTGAAGTGCGTAGCAAGATTGGTTCATGGCCATAGGTACCATTGCCAGGACAATTTTGCCGACCGTTCCTCTTGCAGTAATAAAAATCGTGTTCTTATCGAACAATTTTGTACTACATGCTTCCAAACCTAAAGGAGTAATTGTCTTCTCTGTTTTATTACTCAAGAGTCGGGAGTATTCAGGTACCCGTAAAGACTCCAAACTCAGCGGAATTCGCAACCCCTTGCCCAGCCAGATCCATTGCATTTTGCATTTGA
>JAYTHY010000097.1:0-25832 GCA_043732185.1 Fibrobacteria bacterium | reverse complement strand
CAATAATCAGACCTCATTTGGTCATCCAGTAATCTAGCCCTTGATCTCAAGGTGGCTTGCCTCCCCCCTCAAAGTGATGTATTCACCGAACGCTTACTATTGATGAGATCAAAGGATAATTCTGCCGCCTTTGCCAAGGCACCAATTTGAATATAATATTTTAACAACTAATATTTTGTCATTCCGTTTTTGTTTGATTTTAGTTCGGCGAGTTTACCAAAGCTATTAAAGTTGGTAACGTATTTTGAGTTGATGTACCCATCACCCTCATCTTCAGTGATTTCATACCAATCCTTATTTATCTTCCGTCCCCTAAAGTTTTCACCCCAGTTATGGAATAGAGTTCTAACTTTCGCTTGATTCGAAGGATTTTCCCGCGCTTGCACTGAATCTCCGATTATAAATAATGGCATCTCTTCGGCAGCCAAACAGAAGTTATTTGTACAAATTAAAAAAACTAGGGTGGATAGAATATTACGCAACTTCGCCGCCTATTTTATGTAATTTTTTCTAATAATTAATTCCAAAATACTAAGTGTTTTCGACCATAAAAGCCAATGCAAACAAGACTGTAGCTAAATCGAAGCCTTATTCTAGTCGGTACCCCATCCACTTTTAACTTTTTCACCCCGCTGGCCTAGACCCTAATCGCCACTTTTGGATGTAGCAAGGAGGTTTTTTCGTGTCGCCAGTATTTGGGTTTTCGTGCATCTTCTTCGAATTCAAATATTAATTGGATTTATGCGCACCAGTTCCTTGACCCGCAGAACCCATAAATCGAAAAACCTTTTCCCCCGGCTTAGCCATGCCCATATCCTTACGCGCAACGCTCTCGATATAGCCACTGTCCTTTTCCAAACGGATTTTTTCCACCGCCAATTCCGCCCGCACTGCCACTAAACTGTCGAGCTCGCGGGCTTGATCTGCATTGGCCTTTCTCAGCTTTATGAGACCGAGCGCTCCCCGTGGGCCACTCAGCACATGGTAAATGCCTAAGCCTAAGATGCTTAGGATCACATAGCGCAACCACTTTACTTTGCGTTTGGATGGAGCAGGTTTAACCATGTTGGAAAAATAACTCTTTCTCAATCTCATTTTAACATATTCACGTCTCGGCTCCCATGGAAAGGGCCTGGCTCCCAAAGGCCGACAACCCAAGGCGCCTGAAACCGATGGACGCGGCAACAAAACCTCGCTGCTTCCCATCATGCCCTTTGAAACAAGGCACCGGGCATACGCTTCACCTTGCCTTTCAATTCCAATTCCAGTAAACCTGCAAGCAGCCGATGTGCCGGTGCTTCCCGTAACCCTGCCTTTGTGCGCGCCTGTGCAGAGATGGCATCCAAGCTCATCGGTACACTTCCAAGGACTGAAAGCAGAACGCGCGACTCACCATCCAGCCCTAAGCCGCTAACAGCAGAGTTGCTTTCCTCCGTCTCCCCTACCTTACTGGCCGCCTCCAAATCCAGCCCAACAAGAACCGCAACGTTTGCACGATTTTCCAAACTTCTGGAAAGATCCTCTTTTTCCAGTGGTCCCTCCCCTTTTCCCAAGGCCCCCTCCCTAATTGCCTTTGAACCGTTTTTCATGGCGCTCGGCCCCTCAACTGTTTGCAAAACCCTGCGAGCCGGCACCGCCTGACTCATTCCCTGCAACACCCGGAGGATATCCACGTGAGACTCGGCCAGATGAGCGCCTTCCTGGATTAATTTATGCGGGCCACGGGCGCCGGGATTGTGCACGGGACCAGGCACCGCAAAAATTTCACGACCTTGCTCTAAGGCAAACTCGGCGGTAATCAACGCGCCGCTTTCATTACCCGCTTCCACCACCAAGGTCCCCATGCTCAACGCGCTGATTAGCCGGTTGCGCCTTGGAAAATGCGTTGCATGTGGCGCCGTGCCCATGGGAAATTCCGAAATCAGGCAACCCTGTTGTGCAATCCGGCGCGCCAAAGGCATGTTCTCATTTGGATAAATCCAATCGAGACCCGAACCTAGCACCGCTGCCGTGCGCCCACCCCCCGCCAAGGTGGCTTCATGCGCCACCGTGTCAATGCCCCGAGCCAAACCCGATACCACGGTAAATCCAGACTCCGCCAACCCCAGACAGACTTTTCTGGCCATGTCCTTACCGTAACTGGAAGGATACCGGGTCCCAACCACAGCCAATGCCCTTTCGTCCTCGCGATGCCATTCACCCTGCATATACAGGAAAGGGACCGGAAAGGGTAAGGACAGCAGGGGCGCCGGATACGCTGGAGATCGATAGGCTACGATGCGAACCCCAAGGCGTTGGCAGGATTCTTCCTGATGCCGCACGGCCCTGAGGTTGGGGCCGGAAAGGAGACCGGCCAAACTATCTGCTTTGAGATGCGGACACGCAGCGCGCAGCTCTTCACTCACGGTTCCAAACACCCCTTGCGCGGATCCGAACGCATCCAAAAGGCGCCGAAAGGTGGCCGCGCCCACACCAGGTACCAAGGTTAAAGCCAGCATCAGTTTCATTTCCTCTGGCGGAAGGTCGGCAGTATCCCAGCAGTTGTCCATGGCGTTTTCCTTTTTGTTCCCGGCCCAATTTTGTTCCGGACCCAAATATACTGCACATTTGCACAGTAGATCAAGGGCGAGACAGAAATGCCTTATTCGCGCATTTTTTGCACATTTCGGACCTGAAAATTTGCTCGGAAGGGCAAAAAGCCCTCCAAGGAGTCCTCGCCTATGAAAACCTACAGCCTCCAGAACCTGCTCGAAATCATGGCAAAGCTCCGATCGCCTAATGGCGGTTGCCCATGGGACCTCGAACAAACCCATCAAAGCCTGCTCAACTATTTGATCGAAGAATCCTACGAGTTCATAGAAGCTGTTGAGAATGGCGACCTGCCTAATATGCAAGAGGAGCTCGGTGACGTGCTCCTGCAAGTCATCTTTCATGCGCAGCTTGCCAATGAGGCGGGGCATTTTGATTTCGACCAAGTGGTGCAGGGCATTTCGGAAAAGCTGGTGCGCCGACACCCGCATGTGTTCGGGGACCAGCGCATTGAAGGTGCGGAGGCCGTGGTTAAGAAATGGGACGAGCTTAAAAAAAAGGAGAAGGGCGATGACACCGTAGCAGCCGAGGGCGGACTCGGAAGCATGCCCCGCAATCTACCCGCCTTGCTCAAAGCTGAAAAAATCCAGAAGCGTGCGGCCAAAACCGGTTTCGATTGGCCCGATTACTCAGGGACTATGGACAAAGTGCGGGAAGAATTGGAAGAGCTGCGACTGGAAGCGATTGCGGAAAAGCCCGATCCAGACAGGTTGGAAAGCGAGTTTGGCGATCTCCTGTTTGCCGCTGTCAGCGTGGGACGGTTCTTCCATTTGAATCCGGAACAAGCCTTGGCCAGGGCTAATAGAAAATTCATGACGCGCTATGCGCAGATGGAAAAATTTGCCAAGGAAGATGGAAAGCCCATTCAAAACATGAGCTTGACGGAATGGGACGTGTACTGGAATCGGGTCAAGGGGACAGAGACTGCCCTTGCAGAGAAGTCTGCGGGTGCGGAGTAATCTTCAGTGCAGGATTAAATTATTGACGATTAAGCCGCCGAAGAAAACGATCAGGTAGCCAAACCAGAGGAACATCAGCGGGTAATTGAAAATTTTATCTTCCATGCGATGCGAACCCTTGGGTTTCGCTTTGAGTTCCAAAAGGTTGCGGCGCAAATGCTGAACGCTCAGCCACAATCCCCCTAAACCCACCACCAACAGCAAAATCACTTTTATCGCGCCCATATTTTCCAGAACCTTTCGAAATCACTTCAAATTACTGATAAAAAGAGCATGGCTTGCCAATTCATGGACCCTTCACCTTGCAGATCGGGGTTAAAATTACTTAATTTATGGCTCGTTGTGGATTTCCACTTCTCCCTTCTTTCAGACTTCGGAAACTTAGAGGGGTGGGAAACCGCACTGGAGACTTGTTCTATTTACCTAATTTGGTAACGGGAGATTTTCTTTTGGATCTAATTCAAAACATCACAGACCTTGCTTCGAAAATCGTCGAAGCCGGAGGCTTGGATCTGGTGGATGTGGAGATTTTCCGTGCCGGCAAGCGCCGGGTCTTACGTATCTACGTAGGGAAAAAAGGCGGCGTCAGTGTCGAGGATTGCGCCAGGGTCAGCCGTGACCTCGGAACCTTGCTGGATGCCGACAATGTGATGGAAGACGAAAACTATACCCTTGAGGTTTCTTCGCCGGGCTTGGACAGGCCCTTCAAAACCCTCAAGGACTACCGTCGCAACGTGGGCAACTTCGTGCGCGTGTCCACCAGCGAGCCCGTTGAAGGCAAACGCATGATGGTGGGTAAATTAGTAGACGTCGATGAGGCGTCCATAACCGTGGATACTAACGGGAAAGCCCGTTCCATTCCCCTTAGCCTCATTGTACAGGCCAAGGTGGATATCAGACTTTCCTAGGAGCTCAGGAGCAATACATGGCAGCGGAAATTTTTGAAAGCCTAAACCTCATAGCCAAGACCAAGAATTTAGGTCCGGATGTCGTGGTCTCCACGCTCCAACAAAGCCTGATGAATGCGGCTAAGAAATATCTCAATCTGGCTAAAAACATTGAAGCCGAAATTGACAAGGACTCGGGAGAAATCCACGTGTACCTACGCGTCAACGTGGTGGATGATTATCCCGATGTGGATCCCGCCCTGACTCCGGAAGAAGTGGCCGCCTTTGATGAGAAGTACATGCTCATTACCGAGGCTCAAGAATACAATGCCGATGCCATCGAAGGCGATTACCTGGAAATGGAAATCCCCATCGAAAATTTCGGCCGCGCCGCCATCCAAAGCGCCAAACAAATCCTGCTGCAAAAAGTGCGGGACGCGGAACGCGACAAGATATTTGAAGACTACCAGCATCGCATCGGAACCTTGGTATCCGGAACCGTGCAGCAAGTCGACCGGGGTAACATCCTCGTTAACCTGGGCAAGACGGAAGGCATCATTCCTCTAAAAGAACAGATTCGTAAGGAACGCTATCGTCAGGGCGATACCATTCGCGCCTATATCGCCAATGTCACCACCAATACCAAGGGCCCGCAGATTCTTTTGTCGCGCACCCATCCGGATTTCTTGGCCAAGCTTTTTGAACTGGAAGTGCCGGAAATCAACGACGCCATCGTCATCATCAGGGCCGTGTCCCGCGATCCCGGTTACCGCGCCAAAATTTCCGTTTCCACCAAGGACGATCGCATCGACCCCGTGGGCGCCTGCGTGGGCATGAAAGGCAATCGCGTACAAGCCATTGTGCGTGAGCTTTCCAACGAACGCATCGACATCATCCATTGGAGCGATGACATGCATGCCTACATCCGACGCGCTTTGTCCCCGGCCAATATCAAGCAAATCACCGATATCGGAGATGGACGCGTAGTTGTCATCGTAGGTGATGAAGACTTGTCGCAAGCCATCGGCCGCGGCGGACAGAACGTGCGTCTCGCATCGAAATTAATCGGACGAGAACTCGATATTTTTGGGCAGACGGAATTTGGCAATATGCAGCAAGAGGAAAAAGACATTCTCTTTAAGCCTCGTGAAGGAATGAGAGCTCCAGGAATTGCGGAAGCGGTCGCGCCATCGGCACCGGTCGTACCCAGCAAATTTTCGGAACTGGAATCGCTCTTCAGCAAAAAGAAGCCTGAAGGCGAATGATGTTTTTAAGTATTCGTGTCTCTTTGTAGGGTCGAACCGCATCAATGTGACGGCGACCCAGTTGGAAAAATGAAGTCCGCGGGCAAAGTGCCCGAAGTGAAAGTGAAAATATGACTGTTGACAGCAAAAAAAGAGTCTCTTCGCTCGCCAAGACCTATGAGATTTCGAGCGACACCATGGTCAAGCTTCTCAAGGACGCGGGCATTGAGGTAAAATCCTCGGCCAGCATGATCGACCAGCACAGCTTTGTAAAGGTCAAGCCGCTCATCCTAGCCGAAAAGGACAGGATCGACAAAGAGGCGTTGATAAAATCCGGAAAAAAAATCCCGATGAAGGCCGTGCTCAAAAAGGCACCCCCAACACCGCCACCGGCCCCGCCCAAGCCCGTTGCGCCTTTGGTGGCCGAGCCTGCTCAGCGCTTCATGGAAGCACCCCCCATCATTTCCAAAGTTGAAGTGCCTCGTCATGAACCGATTCGCGTGGAAGTGGCTCCGGTCCAAGTGGTTGCTCCGGCTCCAATTATTCCTCCCATTGCGGAACCCCCAGTTGCAGTTGTAGCCAAGCCCGCACCCATTCTTGCACCGGTATCCACGCCAACACCAATCCCAGCTCCAATCCCCGTGCACGTTCCAGCTGCGGCTACGGTCCCAACTCCAGAGGTTGCACCAACCCTCGCTTCCCCTGCTCCGAGCCCGGTTGTTGCGGCGGCACCGATTGTTGCCCCGGTTCAACCCGTTGTGGCGGCCATCAATTCCCCTGCAGAAGCGGAAGCCAAAGCGCGCAGTTTGCATGCTGAGTTCAAAGTCTCAGTTGAGAAGCCAGATCCCAACCTCCTTGCCCGTATCGCCAAGGCCAAAGCCGACAGCATGGCGCGTGCGCGTAGCCGTGAGGAACGCCACCAAGGTTATTCCGGCAATTTGAATCGCGGCACCGGGGGTGGATACCAAGGACCGCAAGCAGGTCAAACCGGCGGATTCAATCGCGGGCCCAGTGGTCCTGGTGGCCAACCTGGCGCAGGTGGGTATCAAGGTGGCCAGGGTGGCCAAGGTGGTCAAGGCGGATTCCAAAATCGCGGTCCCGGTGGGCCGGGTGGCGGCTATCAAGGCGGACAGGGCGGATTTCAAAACCGTGGCCCTGGTGGGCCAGGCGGTCAAGGTGGATTTCAAAATCGCGGTCCCGGTGGACCGGGTGGACCCGGCGGTGGCGGCGGTTATCAAGGGTATCAAAACCGTGGCCCTGGTGGACCCGGCGGTCCTGGTGGCCCTGGTGGCCCTGGTGGTTTCAATCGCGGTCCCGGTGGTCCCGGCGGTCCTGGTGGCTTCAATCGTGGACCGGCAGGACCCGGTGGTTTTGACCAGCCGCGTGACGTCTATGCCCAGCGTGCTCAGGAAGCGGGTATCGTCAATGCATTTTCCGGATTGGTCGGCAAAGATGGCCGCCGCGGACTTGACAAGGATAAGGAAAAAGAAAAAGAGCGCGAGCGCAGTACATTCGCCCAACCACAGAATCGTTCCCGAACGGGTGGCCATAAGCGCAAGACCAAGGAGCAAATCGAAGCCGAGTTGCTGGAAGCTCGCAATAACGTAACCAAGGTAATGGCCAGCCTTTCCAAAGGCGGCAAAAAACAATTCAAGGGTCGTCAACAAGAAGAAATGATTCAAGGCGCGGAAAAAAGCGTCCTCAATGTGGGCGAGTTCGTCACCATCGGCGAACTGGCCGGACTGATGAATGCCATGCCCGCACAGGTCATTGCCAAGTGCATGGAAATGGGCATGATGGTGACCATCAACCAGCGTTTGGATCATGAAACCATCGCATTAATCGCCGACGATTTTGGGTATGAAGCCCATCTCATGGATGAATACGCTCAGGACGCCCTCAACGAAAATGAAGTGGAAGACACGGCGGAAAGCCTAGTCACGCGGGCACCCATTATTACGGTGATGGGCCATGTCGATCACGGTAAAACATCCATCCTGGATTATATCCGGAAGGCCAATGTTATCGCGGGCGAATCCGGCGGTATCACCCAGCACATTGGTGCCTATCAGGTCAACACCAACTTTGGTCCAGTGTGCTTTCTCGATACTCCCGGTCACGAAGCTTTCTCTGCCATGCGTTCGCGCGGCGCCGATATCACCGACGTGGTGCTACTGGTTGTAGCCGCTGACAGCATGGTCATGCCTCAGACCAAAGAAGCCATCAGCTTGGCCAAGAACGCCAATTGCCAAATTGTGGTGGCCATCAACAAAATCGATTTGTCCACAGCCAATCCCGATAAAATTCGCGCCCAGTTGGCTGAAGCGGGCGTGGAAGTGGAGCAATGGGGCGGCAAATACGCTTGCGTGGAAGTCTCGGCCCGTAGCGGCCTCGGCATGGACAAATTGCTCGAAACCTTGGCGTTGGAATCGGAAGTCCTGGAACTCAAGGCCAATCCCAATCGAGGCGCCGTGGGCGTTGTTATCGAATCCCGATTGGATAAAGGAAAAGGCGCTGTAGCGACTATTCTCGTTGAAAATGGCACGCTGCGCGTGGGCGATATTTTTGTGACTGGCACATTCTCCGGTAGGGTTAGAGCCCTGCTTGACGAACGCGGCAAGACGCGTAAGGAAGCCGGTCCTTCTACACCCGTGCAGGTCTTGGGCATGGAAGGCGCACCGCAAGCAGGCGACTCCTTTGTGGTTGTCGCTGACGAACGGGAAGCCCGTGAAATCGCTACCCGTCGTCGCCGAGCGGCCAAGGATAGAGAGATGCGTCAAAAGCGCCACATGACTCTCGATCAACTTTACGATCAAATCAAGTCCGGCGAATTCCACGAACTCAAAGTCATTATCAAGGGCGATGTGGACGGCTCCGTGGAAGCTATCGCTTCCGCGTTGGAAAAATTGTCCACTAAGGAAGTGCGCGTCAATGTCATCAGCAAGGGCGTGGGCGCCGTCAAGGATGCCGATATCCATTTGGCTGCCGCTTCCGAAGCCATCATCATCGCCTTCCATGTATTGCCTTCCGAAAGCGTCCGTGCTTTGGCGGAAGTCGAAGGCGTAACCATCAACAGCTATCGCATCATCTATGAAGTGGTCGATGAAATCAAGTTGGCGATGGAAGGTTTGTTGACCCCGGAAGTAAAGGAAGAAGTCGCGGGCGAAGCAGAAATCCTCCAGATTTTCCGCATCCCCAAGATTGGCCTGGTGATTGGTTGCCGAGTACAAAGTGGCGTGGTGGAACGGGATCTCAAAGCGCGCGTCTACCGCAACGGCATCGAAATCGGCGAGGCCAAAGTCAGCTCGCTTAAGCGCGAAAAAGACGATGTCCGCTCAGTCAAATCCGGCTTTGAATGCGGTATCGGACTCGATGGTGTTAAGGACTTGCAAGAAGGCGATGTCATTGCCTTCTTCAAAAAGGTTGAAGTTGCTCGTAAGCTCAGTGCTGCTCTGACCTGATAACCATGTGAAACGGGGCTTGGAAACCATGCCCCGTTTCCAGCATCCGTGAATTGAACTATGACCCGAAGAACCGAACGTATAGCCCACCTCATCCAGCGCGAGATAGGCGATGTCATCCTTAAGGAGCTTACGGATGTGCGCATCGGTTTTGTGACCATTTCTCGTGTAGAGGTCACCACGGACTTGGCCTTTGCCAAAGTTTTCATTTCCGTGCTCGGCAGCGACAAGGAGAAACGGGATTCCATGGCTGGCCTCAGCCACAGCTCTTCGTACTTACGCACCCACCTGTCCAAGGTTCTGAAGATGCGTACCGTTCCGAGGCTGACTTTTGTGGAAGACAAAAACCTGGACCATGGGTTCCGGATCAATCAGATTCTCAACGATATCAAACACGAGAAAACGGAACATCCTCCCGACGATGAATGAAGGTTCCGTTCCGTACGGGGGCGTGTTGCTTTTAGACAAACCCGCCGGCCTCTCTTCCTTCCAAGCATTGCGACCCGTGAAAAAAGCTTTTCCACGGACCAAGATAGGCCACGCCGGTACTCTGGATCCGGCAGCAACAGGTTTACTGGTGGTTGGCGTGGGCGGCGGGACTCGATTGCTCGAGTACCTGGAAGCCATGCCTAAAACCTATCGCTTTGTTGCCTGCTTTGGTTTGGATTCGGACAGCTATGATATGGAAAGTCCCATCCGGTTGGCGGAGGGTGAAATGGCCCGAGTTGCTGCCGAGCTCTCTCGTCAAGCCGTGGAAAAGGCGCTCGTTGCCTTCCGAGGACCCATCCGGCAAACTCCGCCGGATTATTCCGCCATTAAAATCGATGGAGAACGGGCTTGTGACCGGGTTCGCGCGGGAGAGACCGTCACGCTGGCCGCTCGCGAAGTGGTGGTGCATTCCCTGGAACTGCTCGACTTCACACCCGCTCAAGGTAACACGGCTGATACGGGTGCAATAGCGACCCTATTGATGACCTGTTCCAAGGGGACTTATGTACGCTCGCTGGTGCATGACTTGGGTCTTTCCTTAGGCTGTAACGCCGTAGCCGATCAGATCCGTAGACTTGCCATTGGACCCTTTAAAGTTGAAGCAGCCTTGGCACCAGACTCGCTCCTTGCAATCGAACCAGGCGACGGGGGGAATGCTGGGGTATTGCTTCCTCTAGACGTGGCCGTAAGCCACTTGCCCTTAGCGCTACTTTCACCGGCCGGCGTCTCTGACTTTCTTTTGGGCCGTGCCATTAACCCGGATGCTTACACATCATCGGACTGGGTAGCCGGGAGCGGTCCCTTTCCGGAATACCGGGCTGTCAATGCCGCTGGAACTTTAATCGCCATCGCCACTCTAAACCCACAAGGTATGCTGTGTCCCAAGAAGGTACTGGTCCGGATCTAACGCCCCCTGTCTGGAAGGGCAGGAAATGGGACGAGATTCAAAGACGCACGCCCAGCATCGTCGCACTTGGAAATTTTGATGGCGTGCATTTAGGCCATCGGCGCATACTGGAAAGGTTGCTTTTTGAAAGCCGTGCTACAGGCTTGGATCCGGTACTCGTCACTTTTGAGCCTCACCCGAGGTATTATTTCAAGCCCCAGGAAAAGCCGTCTCTATTGACCACGCCGGGAGAAAAACTGCAATTGCTTAAGAACTGGCCGGTGGAAGTGGCATTGCTCACTTTCGACCAAGCCTTGGCAGAGCTCGAACCCGAAGACTTCATCCAAGTTTTTCTTAAGGAAAGAATCCAGGGCGTGCGCTTTTTGCTAGGCCACGATCACCGCTTTGGGAAACGGGCCCGTGGGGATGTCTCCATGTTGAGAGCGCATGCCGCGCATCCGGATCAAAATGTGATCATGCTGGAGCCCTTTCGCCTGGACGGGGAAGTTGTCAGTTCCTCCGCTATCCGTAGCCACTTGGAATCCTCTCGAATAGAAAACGCCAACCGTCTATTAGGACGGCCCTTCACCTATGCGGGCAAAGTGGTACGCGGTGCCGGACGAGGCCGAACGCTAGGTTTTCCCACAGCCAATCTGGAGCTGGGTTATCCCTATAAGGCCATGGTCGAATTTGGTGTTTATGGAGGTCGAGCCAGAACCGCGGCTGGAGTATTTGATGCCATCGCCAATATTGGCACTACCCCTACCTTCCCGGGTCAAAATCAGAAAATTGAGGTTCATATCCTGGACCATGCCGCTGACCTTTACGATCAATGGCTGGAATTCGAATTGCTCTTTCACGTGCGGCCAGAAAAAAAGTTCACTGCACAGGCGGAATTAGTTCAGCAAATTAACCTGGATTTGGCTGAAACCCGCCAGCGATTAAAGGCTTTGACCGTTTAAAAGCTCTATCTTTGGCGAAAATCGGGTGGATGAGCCCTAAATGACCTATATTTTAGGCTACGCAGCATTCAAAGGACAACAAATGGACAAGCCGACTAACGGTTTAGTAGATGAAGAAACGAACCTGATCGTTCCACTGGTGGTTATAGGGATTGTGGCGGTGGTGGTTTTGCTACTCGCAGGCCTCTTTATGCCGACAACCGATTGGATCTTCTAAATCTCTCAAAATCAGGGCCTTCAGTAAAAATATTGGCCAAAAGCCTCGCTAGAAATTATTATTCCACCCTCTCATAAGAACCCGGGACCTTATACCCGGGTGAAACAAAATTAGAAAGCGACTAAGCAGTATGGCAACCATGACCAAAGAAATCGCAGCAAAAACCATTTTGACCCACGGCAAAGACGCCAAGGATTCGGGAAACCCGAAGGTACAAGTGGCCTTGTTGACTCATCGTATCGCGGAAATAACGGAACATCTTAAAGTTCACAAGAAGGATAAGCATTCCAGGCGCGGACTCACAACCATGGTGGCCTATCGTCGTCGCCTGCTTAATTATTTAGTCAAAACCGATTTGACTGGATATCGTTCCATCATCAAAGTGCTCGACCTCCGTCGCTAATTTTTCCTTTTATTTCCCATTCATAAAACCTACCAGGTGCGGCGTGCGCCGCACCAAACGGGAGCAAAGAAAATTCCATGTCAAAACAAACCGTTTCCATTAACTTGCCCGATGGCAAAATCATCACTCTTGAATCCGGTCGCTTGGCCAAACAAGCCGGCGGTGCCGTGGTGGCCCGCATGGGCGACACCATGGTGCTTTGCACGGTTTGCGCCGGACCAGAAGCTTTAGGTGATTTCTTCCCTTTAACCGTCGAGTACCGGGAAAAAGCCTATGCAGCCGGAAAAATTCCGGGCGGATATTTCAAGCGTGAAGCCAAGCCGAGCGATAAGGAAGTGCTCACTTGCCGCATCATCGACAGGCCCCTACGCCCCATGTTTCCAGATGGCTATAAGCGGGAAGTGCAAGTAGTGTGTACGGTTTTATCTTCGGATGAAAAGTTTGATTCCGACACGCTGTCGGTCATCGGTGCCTCTGCAGCCATTGGCTTGTCTACCCTCCCCTTTGAAGACCAGGTCGCATGCGTCAAGGTCATCGGCGTAGACGGCAAGTACATCGTCAATCCCACTTTTGAAGAAATCGAATCCGCCGATATTGAACTCATCATCGCCGGTACCGCCACCTCCATTTGCATGGTGGAAGGCTCCGCCATGGAAGTAGGCGAAGACATTATGGTCGCCGCCATTCTCGCCGGGCATGAAGCCATTAAGGCCATCGTCAAAGGACAACAAGAATTGGTCGCCCTCTTCCCGGTTGAAAAGGACGTCTTTGTTCCCAAGGCCCAGGATCAGGATTTGTTCAAAAAGGTCGAAGCCATTGCCAAGCCCTTACTCAATAAAATTTTCCATACGCCCATGCTCAAAAAGGCGCATTACGCCGCCATGAAAAAAGTGAAGGCCGATGTTCTGGCCGCCTTAGGCGCGGACTATGCGGAACGCAAGGGTGAAGTCAACGAAGCCGTTGAAGCCATTCAATGGAGCGACATGCGCGAAATGGTGCTGTCCGAAAAACTTCGCATCGACGGCCGTGGCCCTTCAGACATCCGCGACATCAGCATCGAAACGTCAGCGTTACCCCGTGCCCATGGCTCCGCCATCTTCCAGCGCGGCGAAACCCAAGCGTTGGTCGTCTGCACCTTGGGCACCAAGAACGACGAACAACGCATTGAAACGCTGCAAGGCGAGTCGTACAAAAACTACATGCTGCACTATAACTTCCCCGGCTATTCGGTGGGCGAAGCCAAGCGCATGAACTCGGTCGGTCGCCGCGAAGTCGGTCACGGTTTCTTAGCGGAACGTGCTCTTGCCCCGGTACTGCCTACGCATGAGAGCTTCCCGTATACCATCCGGCTCGTCTCAGACATTATGGAATCCCACGGCTCCTCTTCCATGGCATCAGTATGCGGTGGCAGCTTGGCCCTTATGGACGCAGGCGTTAAAATCAAAGCACCCGTGGCCGGTATCGCCATGGGAATGGTATCGGACGGAACCCGTTTCGAAACCCTATCCGACATCAACGGCACCGAAGATCATTTGGGTGACATGGATTTCAAGGTTTGCGGAACCGAAAAGGGCCTCACCTCTTTTCAAATGGATATCAAGCTACGCGGCTTGACCACTGAGTTGATGCAGCGCGCGCTTAAGCAGGCTAAAGAAGGCCGGCTTCATATCATCTCCAAGATGAAAGAAGCCATTGCCGGTCCCCGCGACTTGAACAAATTCGCTCCGGCAATCTTGCAGAAAAAAATTCCCGCCGATAAGATCAAGGAACTGATTGGTCCAGGCGGCAAGGTTATCCGTGGCATTCAGGAAAACTCCGGTGCCACATTGAATGTGGACGATCAGGGCAATTTGACCATTTCCGCTGCTCATCGCGGCAATGCCGTCATGGCACTTAAAATGGTGAATGAGCTCTTCGCAGAAGCCGAAGTCGGAAAAATCTATAAGGGTAAGGTTAAGGGCATTGCCACCTTTGGCGCCTTTGTGGAAATCCTCCCCGGTAAGGAAGGGCTTGTGCACATCTCTGAACTGGCCCCGAATAAAGTGGACCGAGTCGAGGACGTTCTCTCCATGGGAGACGAAGTGGAAGTCAAATGCATCGGTGTGGACCCGCAAGGAAAAATCAAGCTGAGCCGTAAACAGCTTTTGATACCGGCATAATTGGCAACCACCAACTACAAGATAACGCCCCTGGAAAATGGGGTGGTGGTGGCTACCGAATCCCTGCCGACACTCCGGTCGGCAAGCATGGGCGTTTACCTGGACATTGGTTCCCGGGATGAAGTTCCGCTTACCAATGGCCTAGCCCATCTTTTTGAACATATGGTGTTCAAGGGAACACCCAAACACGACGCCCTCTCCATCGTCAAAAGTTTCGAAACCACGGGTGGGCAAGTGAATGCCTATACCTCCAAGGAGCAAACCTGCTTCTATGCCAAGGTTGTGGATTCGGATGTCGCAAGCGGACTCTCCATGCTGCTGGAAATGGTGCTGGAGTCCAACTTTAACCCAACTGACCTGGGTAAAGAAAAAGAAGTGATCATCGAAGAGATCAAAGGTGGCGTGGACAATCCTGATGATTACGTTTACGATATTTTTTCGGAAGCCTATTTCGACCGGCACAGCTTGGGGTTCCCGATCGCCGGAACGGCCAAAACTGTCCGTGGGCTGAGTCGCGCCCAGCTCTTGGCCCATCAACGACGGGCCGCCAAAACGTTACCGCTTTACGTTTTAGCAGTTGGAAATGTCTCACATGCGGAAGTGGTCGATTTAACCCGTAAAGCATTTAATTTGGGACACGCCAAGGCGTCTCGTCAAGTTCGCAAACCCATAGCGTTGTCTACTACCACAAGAGTTTCACTGCCACGCAAAGCGGGTGCAGGCCGCATCCGCCATCTAGTAGAAAAACGACCCGTGCAACAAGTCACAGCCATTCTAGGCGGCCCTGGTTATGCCTGGGATCATCCTAATCGCTATGCCTTGTTGCTGCTCAACTGCGTGTTTGGAGATGGCATGAGCTCCAAGCTTTTTCAAAGCGTACGTGAATCACTAGGCCTTGTGTACTCTATTTATGCCAGTCCGGAATTCTTAACCCGCACCGGCGTCTACTCCATCGGCTTTGCCACTGAACCCAAGGATTTGACCAAGGCCATCAAAGAAATCAACAAGCAAATAGTGGCACTCAAAAAGGATGGCCTGCAATCCAGCGAGATCGATTTCGCCAAAAAGAATTTGCGCGGCAGCGTTTTGCTTGGCCTTGAATCCAGCAACACTCGGATGGCCAATCTTTCCCGGCAACTCATGTACGGCGCACCAGGCGAAAACATCGACAAAATTCTGGCCAAGATGGATCGCGTTTCTGCCGCAGATATTCGCCTTTGCATTAACGATGTGTTTCAAGTTAAAAGCTGGGCTTCTGCCGCAGTCGTGCCATCCAAAGCAACCGTAACCATCGGAAAAATCCTAGAGTTCTGAGTCCTAGCGTGCGCGACAGTTGCGTCCTCCACTTTCAATCAAGGGGATGAATTTTGAAAAAAGCGATCCTGTTCCCGCTCCTTGTCTCTGCCATCTGTTTTGTAGGCTGTTTCTTTGGTGGGGAAGAGGACACAGCCACCATTGACAACAAAGACAGCTTGGCCACCGGGAAAACAATACCCATTTCGCCGGGACTGTATGTAGGGGATTATACTTGGATTGATTCTAATAAGGCCGGGTTCGAATCCGAACTAAAGTTCAATGCGGACGGCACTTTTAGGCAGTTCTGGATTTCCGATAACGAATCGGTGTATGAAGTGCGCGGTGAGTGGGCCCAGCACGACTCAAACCTTCACTTCCTGAATCTATTTGCCGCCGATGGAAAAGGCGGGCTTTTCAAGTATGCAGACTTTTTGCCCATTGACCCCGATACCAATTCTCTAAGCCAGGTTACGGATACGTCCTTTATCCGTCGCGAATACACTCCGCTGCGCCAAAAACCCTACTGGATAAGGTATGTTAAACGCACTTTCACCGGCCTCAAGAACGGCACATACCAATTCACCTTAACCAAACCAGCACCTTCTGATACGGATTCCCTCGCCACCATGGATTATAAATACATAGTGAAGCTCGATGGCAAATCATTCGGGTACAGTTATCGAGAAGATACTTTGGAATTATTTCAAGCTACTGCAGATTGGTACCAACTGGGCACATTTTTTATAACTGAAAAAAACCTCTCACGATCACGGGTGGACACCTCCAGCACCTTCTCGAGCTGGGATTCCTTACCGGCATTCTTAATGTACAGGGTAAAACAGATTTCCGACACATCCTTCCAAATGTGGACTCCGGGAGTCTTTCCCACTTATATCGGGACTTGGGATGTTTACAGCACTCACTTGGGCATGTTATAGTTAGGTCTATGCTATTTCTCCGATTACGAGTTTTCCTTGCCCTTGCTTTTGTGGCCTGTACCCAACATCCTCAACTCACTCAGGTATCCGCAGCAACTTTGGCTGCCGATATGGCCAATGAAAAATGTTTTCGGGAATTCGGTGAACGACCCTTTAAGAGTGAAGATTTCGGTGCGACGTTGCAGGACGGCCGATGGCAATGGGGTACGGAAAATGGCGGGCCCATCGACGGCTACCTGATAGAAGTTTCGTTCGCTAAAGATGGCAGCCATTCGGTGGTTGTCCTGCAAGGGCGTAATCGCGACTAGGTGGGCACAAAAAGACCAGGGAAACTTATGTTATATTTTAGAAAAGCTGGATTTCCGGCTACGCGCCAGGCGTCAGGCTTTCCCTCTTTTTATCTTGCTGGAGTTGAAATGAAAAAACTCACCTTTTTCGCGATTTTGGCAATGCTTGTTTCAGCCGGATATCCCTCCTTGAACCGGGATGGAATCGTAGGCGTCAACAAAACCTTTTCTGCCCAGACATTGCAACATGGCAAGCTGGGTATCGGCGTGCATACACAGGTTATCGACGACCAGGTGGAATTGCAGAATTCGGAAATAACCGTGAACGGGGAAACGACGCCGCACGTTTTGACGGATTTTCTGACTTTGAGTTCCAGCGTTTTCCTATCCCTTGGGCTTGGGGCCTATACGGATGTGGGCGTGGCCCTTCCCCTTTATTATGAAAAAATTAAAAGCGCCCGTCCCGGCTTGGATATGGATCAGCAATACCAAGGAGACTTGAGATACCGCCTTAAATTTCAATTTCCGATGAAAGATGTTCAGGTGGTGAGCATGGCTTTGCTCCTAGGGGGAACAGCCCCGACCCAATTCGATGGGCGCGGCGTAATTCCACGGGAATTGGAATACATGACCAACAACATTCAGGATTTTGGGGAAGGCTCTTCACCATTTGGTGCGGGACGACCAACCTTTATGGCCGGTTTGGGCATGACTTTGGATTTGGGTCAAGTTGCAGAGGAGTTTCAATTTCTGTGGCATTTCAACGGTGGCGTCAAAAAAATCAATCTCAGCAAACAGCCACCTTTTGACGATATCCTTTTTTGGTCTACCGCGGCCGAGTATGAGGCTGGCTCTTTCATTCGGTTTTTCACTGAATTCTACCACGAGTCCAATTTTAAAAAACTTGGCAATGATGAATTCGGCAGCCAGCCCACCACTCTCACTTTTGGCAGCATTGCCCAGACGCCCGTAGGCCTGAACTTCTACGCGGGTTTAGTGGTTGGATTCAATACCACTTACCTCCCTGTGCAATACCAGTTCAACGGTGGACCTGAAACACACACATTCAACATGAAAGCATCCCCGGATTTGTCCATGCTCTTTGAAATCACTTGGTCGGGATTCATTTTAAAACAGGACAATGATCACGACGGCATTATGAACAAGGTGGACAAGTGTCCGGATGCCGCTGAAGACAAAGATGGTTTTGAGGACAGTGACGGGTGTCCGGATCCGGATAACGATAAAGATGGTCTCTCAGACATAAAAGATAAATGTCCGCTTGAAGCCGAAGATATGGATAATTTCGAGGATGATGACGGATGCCCAGAACCCGACAATGACATGGATGGGGTTATGGATCCAGCAGACAAATGCCCCAACGTCGCCCAAGGAGTAGATGGCAAAGACGGCTGCCCCAATCTCGACAAGGACAAGGATGGCATTTTAGATGTAGCGGATAAATGCCCAGGTGAAGCGGAAGACAAGGATAACTTTGAAGATGAGGATGGCTGTCCGGAACCCGATAATGACAAGGACGGAATAGCCGATGCCGAGGATAAATGTCCCAATGCGCCCGAGACCATGAACGGTTTCGAAGACACGGACGGCTGTCCGGACCATATCCAAATCAAAGAAGTGGTCAAGACCATGATCCTGCGCGGAGTCAATTTTCAAACCAACTCTGCGGAACTGATGACGGAGTCTTTCCGGGCTCTGGATGAAATCGTGCCGGGCATACAGAATAGCCCTGAAGTCACTTTCGAAATAGCCGGACATACGGACAATCGCGGTAATCCTACCAAAAATCAAATGCTCTCTCAGGCTCGCGCACAATCCGTGGCAAACTATTTCATCCAAAAAGGCGTCGACCCCAAGCGATTGAAGGTCATGGGTTACGGCTCATCCCGACCTTTGGGGCCCAATACCTCCGCAGAAGGCCGGGCCCTTAACCGCAGAGTAGAACTAAACAGGATAAACTAAACGCCGTATAGTATATCGGCATTTTATTGATCTTTTCTGATTCATGCGCATGCCAAGACTCTTTCGATTTATTTTTGCGGCCCTTGGCCTCTGCCTGGCATTGAAGATTGCTGAAGCCAGGCCGACGGCAAAACACACCCATAGTGTAGCCCCGACCAACTGCCAGGTAATGGCAGATTCCGTCCAGAAGTTGTATGAAGCCGGTGACCCGGTATTCTTATCGTGGAAGATTCCCTCCACATGCGATCCATCCTTATTGTACTTAGCATATTACTATCAGGGGTTGGGCTATTATCTACTTTCCAGATGGAAGGAATCGCTATACCTTCTCACACTAGCCAAGGAAATTGGCGGTCCTAAAGACGAAGAAATTCTCTTTCACCTTTGGAATGTGAATAAAAAACTAGACCGTTCGCAGGAAATGGAACGAGCGACCCTGGAGCTGCACCAACGTTTCCCGAATTCCTTTTTTCTCATGGAAATTCTTGACCATTGGAAGCCGACAAAATTTCCAGCCCAATCCTGGAATTTTGGATTTACTTCTAAAATTTCAATGTCGAGCAATGATTATTTCGACCAAGTGTTTGCCAATCGACTGCGCGCGGCAACTGGACAGAGTCATGGAAAGCATCGGTTTCGAGAATCCGGTTCCTTAACTCTCAAAGCAAAATTGGACGATAAAACGTTGCAAGGCGTGCAGGCTGATGTCGGCGGTGAGTACGAATACCAAGGTTTGACAGCAGAAGCGGATTATGGGGCTGGCTTCGAGGGCGGGAGCGCAAAAGACCCGCTCCTGTTGGTGCGCAATGGTTTTGAGAGTCGGCTGGCGGATTCCAATTGGAATTGGCTGCAAGGCAGGCTCGCCCTTGGTTATAGCCATTCGACCAAGGCTGGCTGGAACCTCGGATGGAAAGTCAACGCCCTTCAACTAGCCAAAGACTGGCGAGTGTTGGGAATAGGTCATTCCCAAAGTATAATTTTCCCGTCTTGGATTTTGTTGAGCTACATAGACTACCAAGTTCATTGGCTCCATATTCCAGTTACGCAAGGCGCGTCTTCATCGGGAACCGCTAATCTTGATGGCCTGCATACCTTTTTGGCAAACCTAACACCCTTCCTGATTTGGGAGAAACAATCACTTGGTATTGGTGGCACCTACTATCTCTCCAGGAATCACTACACAGGGGGAGTCAGCCGCGACATATTGTCTAACCATAGCTTTACCATTACGTCAGCCTATTCGTATGACATTTTTACCAGGATGAAAATAAACTTGAACGCTTCGTATGGGCGCGAATTAAATCAAAAATTTTCAGCACCAGGATACGCTCACCAAACTCTTTATGGTATCGATGTCGGATTTGCATATTCCTATTAAAACAGCCTAAACATGAGTCCATGCGGTTTTTTGAGCTTGCCAGACATCGGCTGTACCGAAAGGTACGCTTCATGAAAAACTGGAACGGAATCACACCGGAATTCTCAAAGACCATCAGAAATTTCCGCAGATTCAGCTGTCCGCAAATTCCACTTTTCGCTATACTGAAAAGAAACCATTAACTTACTATTTCCATGAAGCCAAATCGATTGTTCCATTTTTCCGCATCCCAACTTCTGACCATTGGCATGCTATTGGTACTGGTATTTGCAGATGCACGCGGGGATGCCAGCCAAGCATCCCGCGATGGCGTGCGCGACCGACCTTCCGGCACCAGTGCGAAAGACGCCGTCCAATCGGATCTCCAACGCACCACCGATCACTTTGAACTTCTGGCACGCCGCCTTCAAGAAAGCAAGTTGCCGAGAACCATAGAGCTGTTGGACAAGGTTCGTTCCCTACTTATCCGCGCCAAACTAGAATTGGATCAAAATCACCTGACCCTAGTCCATGATTTGCTTAACCAAGTTGAATCCTTGTTTCCTGAACTCGGTCGACTGGCCGAACAAATTCCCAATCAAGACAAGTACGGACTTCCTGAGTCTTTCCAGGACGGATATCAAAATCAGCAGCCCGCAGCCCGGGTAGCCATGGCACAGGCGACGGAAACGTATCACCGCGTTTACGATCACCTCTCCCGCTTGCGCGACCAGAATAAACTGCAGACCGATCCCAATTCCAATGAACAGCTGATCCATATTCAGGATTTACTGGAAAAATGCCGCGAAGCATTGGCCTCTGGACATGCAGAAGCTGCGAAAGGACTAGGCATCAAAGCCGAGGCACAATTGACGGAATGGCACCAGATAACCATCAGGACCGGAGGTGATCCACTGCGCGTTTCGGCAAGCGCCCTGGAGAGATTGAAAACTAAAATCGATAAGGCCACTGAAATCATTCGAACTTCCGGCAATGAAAAAGCCCAGCGGATACTGGAAAAAAGTTTGGAGCATTTGGAGCGTGCGGAACGGGGCCAAGCTGAAAATCAATCTGTCCAAGCCCAAGTGGAGATGGATATTGCCTTAAAATTGGCAGCAAAAGCCGTCGATATCGCCCGGTCCAGCCAATCTCGCTGATTTCCCTTTAGATTTTCCTTTTCTTTTTGTCATATTGAAGCTTGGAATCCATTTTCGCTGCCATCCTCATTTTACTCACCAGCGCAAGTGCGCTTTGCGCCAATGAAATGACCGATTCCCTGGCCTTTGTAAAAAAACGACAGCAAATTCTGTCAAATACGCCTGACGAACGGAAAACTTTGGTTCTGAATGCCGCCGAAGAATTGGCCCGGGATGGGTATTTTGTAGAAGCATTGGATTTGATTTACAGTTTGGATGATTCCGCTGCAACCGCTAGCCTGGCAGAATCTTTCCTCTACGACAGCAGCTGGGAAGCCCCCTCCTCAATCAAACTTTCTTCTCCAAAAAAATTTCACGTTAACGGGTACGTGCAGTCCTCAATTGAGTATAACGATTGGACCGGTCAAGACCAGCCCATGGGCGGGCGGGTGCGGGCTAAATTGGAGTGGTTGCCCACACATCCACTGTTTGAATGGGTAACCTCCTGGTTTCAAGGGTCGGACAGAAACGCGTATTTCGATTTTGCTACCAAGGGCACGGCTTGGAACCGCATACTCAAAGTTGAAACGGAAGGTCTGGCAGAAAAAAAACTTTGGCAGTCGTTTGGCGACTCCTTGGATCGAGTGTTTATCCTAACCAAAATCGAAGCGAATACCAGGCCTCTTGGTAAACCAGTTTCACTGGTTTTTCCCGTTCGAGCGGAGCTGGAGCAATTTCGATTTGATCGGTTCGGTTCGCTTTCCACGCGTTCGCTTTGGACTGCGCCGGGCATTGAAGCTGTTTCCGAAAATCTTCGCAAATCACTCAGCTTATCTTGGGAAATCAAAGAATTGTCTTACCCTGATGCCGTATCGGCCAGCAATATCCGACAGGGTCCGGTCGCTTGGTGTGAATGGTATGGAGACCGATTCTCCATTGAGGCAGAAACCCGTTACCAAACCTATTTCTATCAGCGGGACACGTCCCTTTATAAACAGCGGGATCTGGAAACGCGCGCAGGGATATTTGTGAAAACTTGGCCAGGACTGAAAGCTGGAATCCGCATGCTGGGTGAAAATGAATTTGGAGAATACAAAGACAGCGTGGGAGTGCTCAGAGATAGTGCGGGTCTTGTTACCTTAAACCAAATTCTGACACGCTATACACTCAAAGGTTCAACTTGGAGTGTGCAGCCACAAATGGTTTGGGAATGGGCGTCAAGTTATACTCTTACCCTAGGCCTAGCTTACGGACAAGGAAATTTTCCAGAGATCACCAAGTTAGATGGTCAATTTTTGGAAATCCCAAAATATCTGGAAACCCCATACCAAGATTGGATGCCTTCCTTGGGCCTTATCATTATGGCGAAGAATGTTTTTCTCAACTTAACTGCGGATTATGAAACCAATACCGTACCCTCTAACGCTCTCTACAGCCTGGGTTCAAGCCGAGGTGTGGGCATGGATGCCACGTTATTCTGGAAACTGCGATCTTGGCTCGAACTCGAATTGACAGGCATATTTACACGCCGCTTGGATGGTAGCAACTTACCAGGTCGTATCCAGAATATGGCCTCGCTTTCTCTAGGTATTACATCGAGGTTCCCATGAGGCGTCCCCTTCTATTGGCCTTGCTGGCGGCACTGCTAGCCCTGGCCTTGCTCTTTGGATTTTCCGCATGGCTGTTCTCTCGTAACATGGGACAGGCACGCCATATTTCCGAAGCACGCATGTCGGCCCTCGCAGTATATATCTCCGAGCATATCCACGAGGACATTTTTTCCTACCCATTCGCATACCAACCCTCCGCATTTCCCGATGCTTATGCGGAACAACAAAATCGGTGGCTCAGTCGATTGACCCAGGCTACCGGTCTCGAACGCGCCGTGATCACGGATTCTTTGGGACAAGTTTATGCGGGAAGCCAGAACCTAATTGCCAAGGGGGAGGATATCGTACCCTACTTGATGGACACGGCTTTATTCAAACGCGCCGCCAGCGCAAACATACCCTTGTTTACCGGGCTTTCCGAAATCGATGGCGTGTATTTCCAGTCCCTGTATTATCCCTTTACCTTGCGCGATCGCCTGCATCTTATCGTACTCGAATCCGACCAGAACTTTATCGCCTATGTGGATCAGTTTAGGAACTACTTGATATTCGCGTCCCTGTTTTTACTGGGCTTGTTCACCCTCCTAACCGCCGGCATCTTCGCCCTCGACCGAAAATTCCAAGCTGCCTTGGACGCGTCGCGCCGTCATGAGAACCTGGCTTTTCTAGGTCGCATCAGTGCCGAGTTGGCCCATGAACTTAAGAACCCACTGGCTATCATCAAGGCTTCCGTGGACGTTCTCCGCAAGAAATTCGACTCCGGAAATGAGCATCCGGCATTCCGTTACTTGTCGGAAGAAACCATGCGATTGTCTCGACTCATCAGCAATATTCTTGGTTTGTCCAAGGACAAAAGCTTGGAGTCCAAGCCTTTTCAGCCGCGCGGAGCCCTGCTGGAATTGCGAGAAACGCATCGCAAAGAATTCCCTGATGTGGAGTGGAGTATCGACATACCCAGTGACCTGGTACTCATCGGTGACCGCGACTCCTTTCGCCAGGTTGCCGACAACCTCGGCCGGAATGCCTCCCATGCCATGACTGGCAAAGGTACCTTTCGTGTCACCTACCGTCAGGATGGGCACGACCGGAAAGGACCCAAGGGAGGAACACTCCTTTTCACGGATTCGGGTCCAGGACTTCCTCCGGAAATTCGCAAAAGAATGTTTGAGCCCTTTGTATCAGGCACAAAAACGGGTACGGGATTGGGGCTATCCATTGTTAAAAGTATTTGCACACGGGCCGGATGGACCATTGGTCTGGAAGCCAATGCCGCGGACAATGGCGCATCCACCTGCTTTTCTCTTTGGGTACCCGGCAGCAGTATCACGCGTGATACGCAAGCGGCTGCAGGTAAACCAATAGGGCTGGAACCATAGGGAGTCAATATGTCCAGAATTCTCATTGTCGATGACGAGCCAAGCATGCGGGCTATATTATCTATGGCCCTGGAATCCGAAGCAATGACGGTGGTACAAGCATCCTCTGCGGAAGAAGCCCTGGAAACGCTCAGACGAGCGGACTCCTTTGATGCGATGGTAACGGATGTGCGCATGCCGGGATTGTCCGGATTGGATCTCGTCAAGCGTGCCCGCAAATTGCGCCCCAATCTGGAATGCATTGTGATGACTGCGTATGCCGATGCAAGTACGGGCGTGGAAGCCATGCGCAACGGTGCCTTTGAATACGTGACCAAACCCTTTGAGATGGATGAGATGATCCTGCTTATTCAATCCGCATTGGAGAAAGTGCGGCTACGGGACGAGGTTGCGGAGTTACGGGTACGCGAGAGCGGTCGCTACCGATTGGAACGCATCATTGGAACATCCCCGGCCATGCAGGAGGTTATTAAGCAAGCCAAATTAGTGGCCAAGCGCGATACGACTGTGCTTCTGCGTGGCAAAAGCGGCACGGGCAAGGAATTGCTGGCGCGCGGCATTCATTCCGAAAGTGGTCGGGAAGCATTTTTCGCGGTCAGTTGCGGAGGATTGCCGGAAAACCTTTTGGCCTCGGAACTTTTCGGTCATGAGGCGGGAGCCTATGCCGGTGCCCATGCCCAGAAAATCGGCATACTTGAATATTCGGGAAGCGGTACACTTTTTCTGGATGAGGTGGGAGATATTCCTCCCTCGCTACAAATTAAATTGCTGCGGGTTTTGCAGGAGCGTGAATTCACGCGCATTGGGGGAACGCGCGTGGTACATACCCACTCCCGTATCATCGCCGCTACCCGGCGGAATCTGGAAGAGGAAGTCGCCAAAGGTGATTTCCGGGAAGATTTATATTTCCGGCTCAACATTTACCCCATTTTTGTGCCTGCCCTCGCAGAGCGCATGGAAGATATCCCCGCCCTGACCGATGCCTTCCTAAATAAATTTGGGCATACAGCCGGTATGCAAGCAGGCGTTCTGACTATGCTGCTCGAATATTCCTGGCCAGGTGGTGTGCGTGAATTGGAAAACTATCTGGAACGGGCCGCCATTGCCGCAGAAGCGGGTCCAGTGGGAATCCAGCATTTGCCAGAGCAGGTCCGACAAAAAAGAGTGCTCAACCGGCCCACGCCTTTTCGCCTCCCTGAAACCGGCATCTCCCTGGATGAATTGGAACGGAGCTTGATTCTACAGGCGCTGGAGATGACCGGCGAGAATAAAACCAAAGCAGCCGGACTGCTCGGCATCAGCCGTCGGGCGCTTTATTCCAGAATGCATACCCATAATATTCGCGGTCGAGGCGACGAGGAAGCCTAGTAGAAAAATGATAATAACCGCTTCGACTCCCGCTTCCGGAAACGGGTGAACAGATGCACCCCCGATTTCTCTTCTGCCAGAGTCAATTTGAATTTCCCGAGCCGTCCCTTCATCGCTGCCATAAACCGGTTGGCATCACCCCGTAACTGAAACCCGGCGACAAAGTCGTCCGCGTAACGTACAAGGAACGCCGTCCCGCCGCAGTCCTTCCGGAACACTTTCTCA
>JAYTHY010000096.1:0-67917 GCA_043732185.1 Fibrobacteria bacterium | reverse complement strand
GGAATACGCCAAAAACGTGATCAAGAATGCGCAAGCCATGGCTGGTGAATTGATGAACCGTGGCTATAAAATCCTCACGGACGGAACCGACAATCACCTCATGGTCGTCGACTTGCGCAGCAAGGACATCACGGGTAAAATTGCGGAAGTAGCGTTGGAGCATGTGGGCATGTCTTGTAGCCGCAGCACAATTCCATTTGATACCCGCAAGGCCATGGATCCTTCCGGCATCCGGCTTGGGACGGCAGCGTTGACCACACAGGGTATGGGAACCACGGAAGCCATTCAAATTGCCAACCTCATCGATGAAGCCATTCGCGCCCACAAGGATGAGAATAAGCTTTTGTCCATACGCTCCGCGGTGCGCGAGCTCTCCCGCAAGTTCCCGATTTACGGGGAGAAAAACTGATCCCGGCATGACCGATGTTTCCCAGCCTGAGTCTGCTCTGCTCCTCCGGGCGGCCCGGATCCGCAAAAGCTACGAGGTAGGGGGCAAGTCCATTTTCCCGAACGTGTATCTAGCGCCCATGTCGGGCGTGACGGATATCAGTTTTCGACGTCTCATCTCGCGTTTGTCCGGTGGCCGCACCGGCTTATTGGTTTCCGAATTCATTACTGTGGAAGGCCTCACCCGTCTCAATCCCAGAATCTGCCGGCAGATGGCTTTCGCTCCTGAGGAAAAACCGTTTACCGTGCAAATTTATGGTGGTGAAGCGGAACGGATGGCCTGGGGTGCGGCCATGGTTGAAGAGTCCGGTGCCGACTTTGTGGAAATAAATTGCGGCTGTCCGGCCCCAAAAATCGTTCGTAAAGGCGGTGGTTCCGGCTTGCTGCGCGATCACGATAATTTAAAGTCCATCGTCGCGGCCGTTAAAAAAGCCGTCAAGATTCCGGTGACAGTCAAAGTCAGAACCGGGTGGGATGAGGATTCGGTCAACCTATTGGAAACCCAGAAAGTGGTCGCGGGAGAAGGGGCTGCGGCTCTGGTCATCCACGGGCGCACACGGCAGCAAGGCTATAAGGGTTTGGCGGATTGGGAATTGATCGCCTTGGCAAAATCCAAATCGGAAATTCCCGTCATAGGCAATGGCGACATACTCCGCGTTGAGGATGTGCTCGACCGTTTGGAACGGTACGGAGTGGATGGCGTAGCCGTGGGCCGTGGTGCCATGCACAATCCATGGATATTCGGTCAGATAGCCGATCTGTATGCCGGAAAAATGCCCCAGGAACCTACCCTAGAAGATCACGCTGAAATATTCAATCTCTACCATGACTTGCTTCGACAAGAATTGGATGCGACAGGGCGTATAGATGGGAGAGGACAAGTGGATGCCGAAGGGAGAATATTGGGCAAGCTCAAGCAAATGGCGGCCCGGGTTCTCAAATGCCTCCCCAACTCCAAGGGCGGTCGCACCGATGTCTTGCGCGCTCAAACATTGCCGGAATTTTTCGACATCTTAAACGCGTTCTTGACGAGTCTTTCCAATTATACCGGACGTGCCCTGGATGACATCAGGGAACTCAACGGTAAAAATTCTAACGAATTGGAATTCGGCAAAGATTACCGAAACTGACCTTCGTATCGATAAAATGACATTCGCTCGCCTAATAATGAGTCGCTTCGATGTCATGATCTTCGCATCGATATAAATCCGGTCCACACGAAACGGAGCGTAAGTTAGTGGCTGGAGCCGATGCGAATAGTCCCAAAGGTTTTGAGCTTGCTCAGAATCTCTTCCTGGATGGCGTCACAACGCTGCTGGGTGGCTCCTTCGAAGCGCGTGACCAAACTAGGCTGCGTATTCGAGGCCCGAACCAAAGCCCAACCATCCGGGAACAGAATGCGCACGCCATCAATATCGATCACTTTGGCCGTTTTCGAATAATACTCGACGGCCTTTAGGGCGATTCGAAATTTTTCTTCATCGCTTTCACACTCGCAGCGAATCTCGGGAGTGTTGAAATATTTTGGCACACCGGCTAGCAATGCAGACGGCGCGCAACCCGCTTTATCCAGGATTTCCAACAGACGGCAACCTGCGTATATGGCATCGTCATATCCAAAATAGCGATCGCCAAAAAAGACATGTCCGCTGACTTCACCGGCCAACGGCGCGTTTTCCTCCGACATTTTCTTCTTGAGTAGAGAATGGCCCACTTTCCACATGATGGGAATACCACCCGCTTTGGTGATTTCCTGTTCCAATGCCATGGAGGATTTTACTTCATAAATGATTTTGGACCCGGGAAGGGACTTCAGAATATCCTTAGCAAAAATCAATGTGAGCAAGTCTCCGGGAATCAGCGCGCCTTTTTCATCGATCACGCCGATGCGATCGGAATCCCCATCGAGACCAATGCCGACCAACGCACCGGTTGCCAAAACCTTTTCGGACAACTCTTTCACGTTTTCCCATATGGTGGGGTCGGGATGGTGATTGGGGAAACGGCCGTCCACGGTATCGTTGATGCTGATGACTTCGGCACCTATGCGCGTATAAACTTCGCGCGCAAACAAGGCGCCGGTTGCGTTGGCCGGGTCCAGGACCATTTTGATCCGCTTGGACAACTTGAATTTGGATTCCAGCATTTGGATATACTCTTCAGTAATATCCTGGGTTTTACACTCGCCCTTGCCGACCGCGAATACGCCTTTTTCCGCCCGCTTGTGGATATCAACAATATCGGATCCAAAAATCGTTTGCTTGCCGATACCGAGTTTGAGTCCGTTGTACTCCTTGGGATTATGGCTGGCCGTAATCATGGCAAAGCCATCGATGTCCAAATGGAAGGCACTGAAATAGCAAAGTGGGGAGGTGATGATCCCGATGTCGAGGACGTCAATGCCGGTTTCATTCACCGCGGCGATGAAGTTTTCTTTAATCTCGGGCGTATGTAAACGTACATCTCCGCCTACGGAGATGCGTTTTAAGCCGCGTTCCCGAAGCACGGATCCAAAAGCCTTGGCAATGCGTCGGACGGTATCGGAATTCAAATCTTGAGGATGCAAACCGCGAATATCGTACTCACGAAAAATGGATGGATTCAATGCAGTTACTCCTGGATGATCGTGTCTTTGGCGATCACGACGATGCCTTCTTCTGTAACATGAAAGCGCTCGCGATCTTTTTCCAAATTAATTCCCACTTCAAAATTGGGGGGGAGTTTGACGCCCTTTTCAATAATGGCCCTATGCACGCGCGCGCCGCGGCCTACATCCACGTTGGGGAAAAGAATGGAGTCCGTCACCAGCGCATGACTATGGATATAACAACCCGGGGAAAGGATGGAATGGCTGGTGCTGCCACCGGACAGGATACATCCTTCGCACACCACTGAGTCAAAAGCCGCACCTTTTCGGCCTTCCGGATCATTTTCACCAAAGACAAACTTGGCGGGTGGAAGATTCCAGTTGACGGTGCGGAGTGGCCATTTGGAATTGTACATGTTGAATATCGGCGATACGGCGCAACAATCCATATTGGCTTCGTAATACGCTTCAAGCGTTCCAATATCTTTCCAATACCCGCGACTGGCATCGTTTTCGCCTCGGATACGATTTTCTGCAAAGTCATAGGTGTACACGGGATGGCGGTTGTAGATGGAAGGCAGAATGTCCCGTCCGAAATCATGATGGGAATTCGCCAGCTTGCTGTCACTTAAAAGTTCACGGACCAGAAACTTGCTGTTAAAGATATAGTTGCCCATGGAGGCCAAGGACCATCCCGGCCGGCCTGGCATAGGCTTGGGGCGGCTGGGCTTTTCCTCGAACCCGATCATGCGTCCATCATCATCTACTTCAACCACGCCAAAAGCCCGGGCCTCGTCTTGAGGAACGGGTATACAACTGATGGTAGCCAAAGCACCCTTGGAAATATGGTGTTGGAGCATTTGGTTAACGGCCATTTTATAGATATGGTCGCCGCCAAAAACAGCGACATGATCGGGACGCACATCGCGGATGAGATTCACATTCTGATAAATAGCGTCGGCTGTTCCCATGTACCAGGAATTGCCAATGCGCATCTGGGCCGGAACCATGTCCACAAACTGGTTTAGATTTCTATTCAATTCCCAGGCCGTGGCCACATGCCGATTGAGAGAGTCCGATTTGAACTGCGTCAAAATTTTGATCTGATAAAACCCGGAATTGACGAAATTGTTGAGGACAAAATCAATAACTCGGTATTTTCCCGCAAAATGGACCGCCGGTTTGGCTCGGTCGTTGGTCAGTGGTTGTAAACGGGAACCTTGACCACCTGCCAAAATCATGGCTAATAAATTTTCCATGTCAGTTAAGCCTCTGTTTGATAAGGAGTTCGGTTGTACAGCGGAATAATCCCCGCCAAAGCAGGGGAGGTGAAAAACCCATTTTCGTGGCTAAAAGTAGGATTTGACCAGATTTTTCGCAACCTTTTAGGTAAATTAGGCTAGACCTTAAGTAGTGGAAAAGAGGGCATGGATAGAAGCGGTTTGCCGGTAGTGGAAATGGAACGGGGACGCCCCTAAAAAGAGCGTCCCCGCCTGGTAGTGCGTAGGGGAGTTGAACCCCTGCTTCCGCCGTGAGAGGGCAGCGTCCTAACCACTAGACGAACACACCAATGCGCCTAAATTAATAAGGAAAGTTACTTTTTGCCAAGTCAGGTTGCTATTATTTCGAGATTATTGAGGCATTTTGGAAAAGTGGAAGGCTCACCCGTGGGCGTTTCACCGTGCGCTTCTAAAGTATGTGATTTGAATTGGGGTGTTTATGGGAGGCGTGTTGGTTATTTGGCCAGTTTTAATGAGTTGGTATCGTCGTGATTTTTATAACAGTGTTGGCTTTATGCTAAGGGGACCGTCTAATATGCGCAAATTCCTATTGGGACTGCCTTGCTTCCTGTTTTTAGCCCAAATGGCATTTGGTGCGGGTTGTCCTGATACCACCCTGGTTCTAAAGCTTGGCGCACCTGGATTTAATTCCGCAACGCACGAGTACAATCCCGATGCTCCCGGTGCTGTGAACAATGTCATAATCAACTGCAACGACACTACGATGACTGTCCGCATCAATTTAGATGCATCAGTACGGGCTTCTGCATTAAAGGATTCTGTAATTCTCAGTGCGCCGATTAATATTTCGGGTAGAACTGATAAATTTACGGTCTTAACCAGTCTAAATAAAACTTCAGATTCCATGGTTTTCTTTGTGGAGAAAGTAGGTGGACCAACAACTTTACTTACTGTTACTGCTTTAAACCGGGCACAGATAGACCATTTTGGTTTCGTACGGAAATCGATTGGCAGTGCAAGCCATTCAGTGACCGTAAACGCCAAAGGAACAATGGTTGAAAATTGTCATTTCTGGACTGCAGACAATACAAGCGGTGCCTTAGGTTCACTGGTGGATATTCAGGCAGATTCAGTTCTAGTTGAAAGAAGCTTATTCCGAGCGCCACCAGATGGAGCCGGGAATTCGTTTGCAATTACCACGCATGGTACAGCAACTGCACAAAAAGTCGAAATTCGATCCAACGTTTTTTTCAGTACGGGATTGTATCTAACTGTTGGTAGTTTCCACATTTTTGCGAACACCTTTGCTGGTTCGCGAAATGGCCCAAGATTTATCAGCGTCGGGAGCCTGGTCGTCAATCCAGGAACCGCCGTCAACATTCAGTATAATATGTTTGTTGCCAGAGTGGATGACCTGGCTCCAATATCATTCGGTACCCCCATTGTGTCCTCAGATAGCATTTTAAGAAATGCTTATGCCAGAACCAAAGGCACTAGCCTAGCCGAAAATGCTTCTGGTGTGGCCTTAACCTTAAATGGCGCGACAGGGGCATTTGTCAATACCTTGCTTCCGCGCGGTTTTTCAAACTATGGGCCAAACGTGGAAAAGAGGTTCAGAGACTATCCACTTACTGAATTAAGAGCAGATTCAACCCTTGCTTTTAAGCATCCAAATTTTGGCACCTATTCCTACCCCTTTTCAAATAATTGGACTAGTGCCACATATGTATTTGCCGGTTTACCACCCAGCGCACTTTATTTTACAAATCCAAGCCTACAGCCCTTTAGGGAAGGCGCGTCATGGACAAACGCTACCAAAGCGGGTGCCTTTGTGGCCGCGGATGCAGTTCAAAGCCCAAGCCCGTTGGATTCAGGTGGTCTGGGAAGCAGTCTAACCTTTGTTAAAGACACAGCAAATGTGGGACAGATCAAAGTTTCCAAAATGTCCTTTGACGCTAAGTATTATGGTGTAAGTATTGCACCCCAATATCTCTATTTCTTTTTTTCGGATACATTGGCAAAACTAACTTCCTCTAATGACACCACAATTTTAAAGAGCAGCGGGGTTCCTTATCTTAAAATGAACAATTTAGGATTCCTGCTAAATGGAACACCATTACCTATTCCAAAACTTGTGCGCAATGGTAAGGACATCTACATTAAGTTGCTGCAATTCAAGGACACATTGCAGGCTCCGGTGCTTTCCAGTTCAGGTGTGATTGGTTCCATTTCTTTGGTACCTGCATTTCCTTTCAACGACTTGAAAATCACTATTGACGCAGGGTTAAGTGATTATCCGGCGGGTAAGGTCCAATTGACGGTTACCAAGGGATCAGAGCCAATAGATTCGATACGGGTAGTGTCGGACAATGGCGCGGGGGGACTGGTTTCAATTACCAAAGCTCCGGCCGGTAGTGCAACGACTTTCGTTTTCACAGGTCTTCAAAAAGGCACGTATACCTTTTATGCCACGCCTTTTGGCGGAGGGAAACCTGGTGCGCCCACCCCTTCAACCATTTCCCTGAATCTTGGTCCAACGGCCGGTGACACAATTTTTGTAACCCCAAAAACTAGCTGTCCAGGTGCAGATGGTACTACGGCACTAAAAGCTTACTGTGTTTTGGATTCCGCATTCAAGTTGATTGCCGCTAAAAAAACGGGTGGAATTATTATGATTCAAAATGCAAGTCCTGCAATAAATATGGATGCCATTACTTTTCCTGCTGGAACTGCCGACGATACGAGTTTGGTCACCATTACTACACCCGTCGTTTCAGGCAAGTTGGAAAGCAATCGGCCAGTCTTTAAAGGGTCAACTACAAAGGAGGCAATGGTCATCGCTCGAAAAAATGTGCTGGTACGCGGTTTTGTTTTTGATATGCCAGCCGGAACGGCTTCAATTCCTGCAGTATCTATCAAGTCAGGCGGTGTACAGCTTGATGCGAATGTTTTTCGAAGCGCGAGCAACACACAGACTGCAGAAGGTCCAGCTGTAAAAATTGAGGTTGGTGCCACGGCTAAAATGCGGATGACAAATAATGCGGTTTGGGGTTTTAACCAAGCTGTGCTTGTTTCCAATACACAGTCATCAGAGATTAAAATCCTTAACAACACCTTCTTAGCAGACACTCGGTTTCCAAATGCGGCGACTAGTGTTGGGATATCCCAACAAGGTGGAGCATTAAACGCCGTGATAGCGAATAACTTTTTTTCAAACATAGGTTCTCCCCTGGACGCGACAGTTGCAGGCATGAAGCCTGTCCTTGATCATAATGTTTTTACCACTGGCCAGCCAAAGCTGCAAGGCCAAACCGATGCCGGGGCATTGGACAGCAATGATCAGGCAGGTAGCATGGACCTTACGGTAGCTGCTTACCTCAACAATTTAGAATCAGGTCTAAATGAGGCTTTCGCCTGTAACTCAATCCATCCTTGTCCATCCTTACAGGCTGCAAGCACACAGTCGGCCAATGGCCAGGTCTACGGTGTCAATTTATTAACAGACTTATTCGGTAAACCGAGACCAACGGTAAACAAGGACGTCGGTGCAATGGAAGTTAATCTTGACTTGAGCAAAGTGATGGGACGACTAAAAATTACAGCTAAGGGCGTGCTAAACGATTTTTCAAAATCCAGTATTGAGGTTTCCAGTAAAAACTATGATTCGTTAGAAAGTGATTCCATTCACGTTTGGTGGGATACCCTTCCCAAGGCCCAGTTAAAAGATATGCCAAAAGGGCAGCAGCACAGTTACTCCATGAAAAAGCTAAGTGGTGGTGCCTTTTCGGATTCCGCATTAAATCTCAAAGAACGCACCTTTTATTATTTCTATGTAGCCTATAGTCGCTTCAGAGCTGGGTCTCGGCTATTAGGATATGCCTACACTGATACCTTGACCACAGGCATAGCCGTAGAAACCGGTTCCTGTTCCTTCGCATTATCCAAAATGGTTTGTCCCAGTGACAACGGTGTTTTTCTAAACCTCAATAGTTCAGCTGTAGGCGTGTTCACCACTCGGATCTCCATGTCAGAACCGATTACTGCCTCTGGAGTTGTTGTAAAAAACCCTGAATTTATACCAATCGATGAGCCAAAAGTTTTCAATTTGAGCTTACTTTCTCCTATGCACAAAATAATCTTGGATATAGCTGGTACCACTTTGGGTCAAGCAGGATCAAATCTATCCTTCCAGGCAAAAATAAAATTGCCGGCAAAAATGGATTTAACCGGAAAGGAACTTTTTTTGCTGCCCACCGATCCTACCAGCCGTCCCACACATGTATCCACATGGCGCTTGGAACAAATAGTGGATACAAACTACCTGGTTATTGAAGGCAACAAAGGCGGTACTTTAACCTATGCTTTTGGTAAGTTGGCTGATGATGTAGAGCCAGGCACCATACAAGTTACAGACGCTGATCCACCCACCTTCGATTTTCAAACCGCCGGGGACAGCATTGTACCTATTACAGTAAATTTTAAAGGTGTTGATTTCAAAACATCCAACCCCTTGGTGATGGCTAGTGTAGTTCCAGCAGGCGGTACCGCCACTGGTGTTTTCTCGGGCAGTTACCCAGTGAAAACTGTTCTACTTTCCTCGGGTCTGATTGGAATGCAACCGGATACGCTTAAAGATCGGTATTATAAATATTTTCAAAACGCATTAGGCGTGCAGTCGCAATCTGGACCCGGTTATCTACAAAAACGCCCGTTTAATTTGGACACAGTTTCTGCACTAGGTTTTAATTCCGCAGTAACCTATTCAAACACCAATCTCGTGATTTCCAATACCGGCGTTTTGTCGCAGGCCACAATTCAGATTCCCATGGTTAAAGCCTATAAAGACGCGGACGCGGGTAGAAAAGCTTCTCGAAGTATAGAAGTGGTATTTACGATTTTTGACGGATCAAAGTTGGTTCGAACATCGAGCTTTATTCGCAGCCACTTTGTGGATGCAAACTTGCAAGGTCCGGATAAAAAACTATTCTCGGCCAATCGCTGGAATTTATATGGATACCCATGGGATGATGCTGATACCGGCAGCCAGGCGAGGATAGTTGGGAAAACAAAGTGGAGCGAAAGTGAGATGCGTTTGATGAAGTACAAGGGGACCGGCAAAGGAGCTGGTTCGTTTAATGTTTACGACGGTACGACTGCGTCAAGTGTTAAGTATGATTCTGGACAAGCTGTCTGGGCAGGTTCCACTCGGAATTATGATGCTATCTCCGGGGCCGGTATTTCGTTAGATTACCAAAATTTTGATTTGTCTTTACCTGTGGGCCAGTATACTGATTTCGCTTTGCCTTTTAATTTTCCAATCAAAATGTCGGATGTACTTGCCACTTCGAGCCTGCCGGCCATGCCTACCATTTACAGGTATACGGCCGGCCGGCCGGGAAGCTGGGAAGCTATTAAGGACACAAGTATCTTACAACCATGGGATGGTTTGACTATAAAACCCACAAGCGCACTCACTTTGAAGTTTCCTGTCCTAGATGCAACGCGCTCGGGTGTTTCCCCAAGCGCTAAGCAGACTGCAGAAGTCGAGAATCAATGGTCTGCAAACTTGCGCATCTATAATGAAACTGCGGCAATGTCCTTGCTGATAGGCAAGTCCGTGCGTGGAGGCCTATATGGTGAGCCACCGGATGTGCCGGGCCAGGATTTCCGTATGGTCTTGAAATACTTCCGGCAAGATGGGGCAGAGGAGTCAATGGCGGAATTCCTGCAAAACGATGTGAGTGCTTGGCAGGGCCATTGGCCGCTGAAAGCATCCGCAGTAAAGGGGTCGTCAGGCGTTTATCTGAAAGTGATGGCCAACAGCAAATCCATTCCCCTTTACTTAGTGGAATCGCTCCATAAAACTGTAGTGCCTTTAACCGGTGACTCCTTGCGTATCAGTGAAGCGGAGCTCAGTGCAAATGATTATCATTTGGTCGCCGGGGATCCTCAATATCTGGCAAGCATTTTAGCTGGCCTGGCACCTGCCAATGTTTTAAACCTCTACAACTATCCAAATCCATTCTCTGCCTCAACACAAGTTCACTACGCGCTTCCAACAAGTTTTGGAAAGGTTGCCTTCCTCCTAAAGATTAGGGATTTCCGTGGTCGCATGGTCTTTGAAAAAACTGTGACCGGTTCCAGTTCCCTGAATTTTATCTGGGACGGGAAAGATCGGATGCATTCACCGTTACCTGCTGGAGTTTACACTTTAGCATTGGAAGCGAAAGTGGATGGAAAACCAACCTACCGAGCTACGCGCCGATTATTGAAGCTCTAATCAAGTTTAAAAATGGCCGATAACGGCCAAGTGGTTTCGATGCAAATTAAAATCAATCGGAGTAGTCTTTCTGAATGGCTATAAACTCCGGAAGATTGGCGCTGAAAATGTCGACGATTTTTGGATCAAAGTGTTTGCCCCTGCCCTCAAGAATGATGCTTACGGACGCTTCAATGGAAAAGGCTGGCTTGTAGCAGCGTTTCATGGTAAGAGCGTCAAATACATCCGCTAAGGCGGTAATCCGGCCCATCAAGGGAATGGATTCTCCTTTAAGGCCTTTGGGGTAACCGCTTCCATCCCATTTTTCATGGTGTGTCATGGCTACCGTTTCGGCTACTTGTAACACCTTTGAGTTCGCGTTCTTTAAAATTTCGCCACCGATTTCAGCATGCTTTTTCATTATTTCGAATTCTTCTATGGTCAGGCGTCCTGGTTTTAGCAAAATGGAATCAGGAATGCCAATTTTACCGATATCGTGCAAAGGACTCGCTTTACTTAGTAGCCAATTCTCCTCTGCTGATAACCCACAGCCACGCGCTAATACTTCACAATACTTACTGATTCTTAGGACATGATAACCGGTTTCGTCATCACGATATTCAGCCGCTTGGCAAAGGCGATTGATTGTATCCAAATGCGATCCTTCTAACTCCAACATGGCATCTTTGATTTGGGTAGTGCGCTCCAACACCAGATTTTCAAGGTTTTTTTGGTAATTTCGTAGCTCAAGCTTGAGTCTTTTTTTTTCGAGGGCATTGGTAATGCTGTGAATGACTTGCTTAAGTTGGATGGGTTTGAGGATAAAATCGTAGGCACCCTCTTGCATGGAGTGCACGGCGGTTTGAATTTCAGCGTTGCCCGTGAATAAAATAACGGCCATTTCCGGCCAATAGGTTTTTACTTCCCGGAGCAAGTCTATACCGGTTTTTCCGGGCATTTTGATATCGGATAAGATACAGTCGATGTTGCTGACGGTTTTCAATATTTGCAGGGCCGAGTCCACAGCATTTGCGCTAGCGCAATTATAGCCTTGCAGACGAAGGTAATCACAGATGACCGTGCAAATGGACGGTTCATCATCAACAATCAGAATATTACCCTTAGTTTCCAATGGACCTCTCAGGAAGGCGACTGGAATGATATTAGAGGCTGGAGTTAGTCTATGCCAATATCAAATTTGTAAAATCAACATTAGCTACTAAGGGGAAAACTAGGCAAAACCTCAAGGAACGCTAAAGGAGTGTTGTAAACGCATTCCCAAATGCATGTTTGCGCGACTTGAGCCTAGTGGAACAGTTCCTTGAACATGGCCCAGCCGGAATCTTCCACAGGTGGGGAAAATAGAGACAGGCTTCGGCTAAATACGTTCCCTATACCTGCCAAGGTGAAGCTTATCAAAGTAAGTATGATTAGTTTTTTCATCTGTCCCTAAGGTACCAAGTTAATGTATCCAGTCAAGTTTACGTGGCTGTTTTTAAGAAAAAATTCTTGCCCAACTTGGACCGTCATAAACCGTTGTATTCCTGGTTACTGGAGCCCAATTGCCGCTAATTTCGAAAAACCAGATCCATATTATTTTCCACATTTCCTGATTTCGGTAGGGCTGCCATCCACTCTTGGTAAAGACTCGAGGCTTGATAGCTTTGATTTTCGGCTAATTGAGCTTGGGCTTTGTCCCAAATATCCTTTTCCGGAGGGGTTAGTTTTACGGTGACTCGGACCAAAACTGCCCCTAAATCCGTGGATATAACCGATCCCCATTTGCCCTCTGGCTGGGTAAAAGACTTGAATAAGGCTGGACTTGAATAGCCAAAGCCAGGTAGCCAGTTGTCTGCAGAAATGGGCCCAGCGCTGGTGCTGTCCAGTTTGGCCTTGCCAATGGTTGCAGGCAAGGAGCCTTCCTGCGCGGCTAAAATTGCGGGCATCTGGGCCTCCAACTCTTTCTTTGCTGCTGCAAGTTTTTCTTCTCTCACAAGGATATCGGCGATCCGTGTTTTGGCCCTAGCTAAATTGCGTCCTTTTGGAAATGTCTCATTCCGATCGAAGAGATATATCCCATTGTCTGATTGCAGCGGTTCAGATATTTTTTCCTTGGCTTCAAATTGGCTGAAGGCAAAGGAATTTGCACCTTGGACGTAACCACCCGGTAACGGTGTCAAATTGGACTTATCGAAGATACTCGTTTTTTCATAGGCGACATGCGCTTCCTTTCCAGCCTTTTCCAAGCCTTGATTCTGGGCGTTGGTACGGATTTTTTCGGCGGCATCCATTAGGCTGTCAATCGTTTCTGTGCCTGCTGCAATCTTAAGCAGAATATGGCTGACTTCGACTTTTTCTATGCTATCACCTGCCGCTTTCTTTTTGTCCTGTACGAAAATCACTTCATATCCGGAACTGAGCAAAACGGGATCCGAAATTTCACCTGAATTGAGCGCGAACGCAGCATCGGCAAAAGCCGGCTCCATTCCCGCCCTGCCGCGTAGGCCTTCAAGTTTCCCCCCTTTATCAGCCGTGGCCAAATCATTGGAATAATCCTTAGCCAAATCCGCAAACTTCTCACCGTTTTTAGCTCTTTCCTTAATTTCCTTAGCAAAGTCGAACATTAAGTTGCTGTCGGTTTTCGATGGCTGCAACGGTAGGCGAAGGAAGCCCAATTTGGCTGCGTCCTCTTTAAAATAAAAGCTGTCTGGATGGGCATGGAAATAGGCTTCTAATTCGGCATCTTTGAATTTATCAGCGGAAATGGGGAAGGAATCAACTGATACGTGGTAGAACTTGAGTCCGGCTTTGGTCTCGCGCTGGGAAGCCACATAGGCTTCTTCAATGGTGGTACGATGAACCTGGGACTTCATTATTTGTTGCAGCTGCATTTGTGGGATGACGTTGGAGCTGAGATTTCCTTCCAACTCTTGCATGGAAATGCGGTCGTAAACGGAATCTTGGGCCAACCAATTTTCATAGCGGGCCTGATCAATACTGCTATCGGCCAGGAACGGAGGCAACTCTTCATAGCCGCGATAACGCATAATATTTTGAGCCACTTCCTGAGGATGCTTGGTAACGAAGTCCATCATTTCCTCTTTGGAGGCAAATAATTGATAATCCTGGAAAATTTTTTGAATCAAAATAGATTGAACCTTAAAATTGAATAGGCCTTCACGTACCTGGGCAAGTTGCAATCCTTCTGGTGCTTTGCCGGATTGCGCTTCCTGGCTACGAAGATAATTTTTGAGTTCAGCCTGAAAGCGTTCGGTGGGAATCTCTTCTCCATTCACCTTACCGACTATATTATGATGCCGATCGGAACGGTAGCTTCCGGCGCGGTCCATCATAACTAGGCCAACCAGGATTAAAATTCCAAATGTACCGATTACCCAAGGGGCCTGTTTCTTCATCCATTCCAAGGTCATAGCGCACTCTCTCCGATCCCCACGAACAGGGAATTCATTTAATGGCGTCAAAAAGACTGGGTAAAAGTACCTCTCCGGCTCTTTTGCGGCAAGGCGGATTGGTCGAATCCACCGGTTTTATGCGCTTTAATTTATACATTAGGCCAAAACGGACAAGCGCAGGCATGGATGCAACCGATTGCTGTTTATGATTTCATCGTGGTCGGCTCCGGAGTCGCCGGTTTGTCCTTTGCCCTAAAGGCTTCCGCACATGGTAAAGTTCTAGTTCTGACGAAAAAACTCAGCTGGGCCGGGTCCACAAATTTGGCCCAAGGCGGCATCGCCTCAGTAATGGCACCCGGAGACTCCATGGAGGAGCATGCCCAGGACACTCTTAAAGCCGGCGCCGGTTTGTGCCGTGAAGATCGAGTTCGAATCCTTGTCAACCAGGGCCCACAAGCCATTCATAATTTAGTGGACTGGGGGGTACGGTTTACTTTGGCGGCACAAAGTAAGCCAAGTCGCGGGAAGTTTGGACTCGCTGCGCCTTTCCACCTGGCAAGAGAAGGGGGTCACTCCAGCTCTCGTATTGTCCATGCCGATGACCTAACCGGGCGTGAAATTCAACGCGCTTTGGTGGAAGCGACACGCAGCAATCCCAATATCACTTTTCTGGAAAATTACATGGGCATTGACCTCGTTACGGGGAAGCACCTTCGTCAGGGGGAAAAGGATTTAGAGCCAAAGCGATGTTATGGACTCTATGCATTGGATGTGAAGGCCAATCGCATCGGGCTTTTCCTGGGTGCCACGACTGTGCTTTGTACAGGCGGGGTAGGGCAAATTTACGCCCACACTACTAATGATTCCGTATCCACGGGTGACGGAATTGCCATGGCGTATAGAGCTGGAGCCGCTGTTGAAGACATGGAATTTATGCAATTCCATCCGACCGCCCTTTATAATCCAGGCCAACCTACCTATTTGATTTCGGAGGCCATGCGCGGACACGGTGGTGTGCTGAAAAATCACTTAGGTGAAACCTTCATGGACAAGGTCCATCCCTTAAAATCACTGGCACCTAGGGACATTGTTGCCAGGGCCATTGATGCCGAAATGAAACGGACCGGCCAACCATGCATGTTTCTGGATGCCACGGCATTTCGCCGAGCAGACTTGATCAAACATTTTCCCAATATTTATCAGCATTGCCTGGACATGGGTTTGGATATTTCCGAACAATGGATTCCGGTGGTACCGGCCGCTCATTTTATTTGCGGTGGAGTCAAAGTAGACGTCAATTCCGCCACCGAGCTTCCAGGGCTTTATGCGGTGGGTGAGACCGCGTGTACCGGTGTGCACGGCGCCAATCGACTGGCCAGTAATTCTTTGCTGGAGGGTGTGGTGTTTGCAGAGCGGGCTTTGGCACATATTCTTGCTTTCCCACATCCACGGCCTCTGCGCCGTCGTTTCCAAAATTGGAAATCTTTTGCGCTTAAACCCGCGCCCGAAACCATCATCTATTCGCATTCACTGGAAACCATCCGCTCCACGATGTGGCACTATGTCGGCATTGTCCGGAGCGATTTCCGCCTCGCCCGAGCGGAAGAATTTGTACGGGTCATCAGCAATCAAATCCACAAGGATTATTGGTCTTTTTCCATGGTTCCCGAACTTATCGAATTGCGCAATCTTACCTTATGCGCAGAGCTGATTATTCGCAGCGCGCGCCGCCGGAAGGAAAGCCGGGGATTGCATTTTAATTTGAACTATCCACAGACCTTGCCTAAAGCGAAGCATACCACGCTCCGCACCCCAAGGGAGTAGGGACGGGTTCGCCGTTCCGGTATGCTGTCACTTCACCTAACCGGTAGTCTTTGGTATTTGCTCCTTCTGCTGCCAGGGCTGTATATACTCGCCCGGCAATACCTTATGAGTCCGAGGCCGGCTAGTGCACCTTGGTATGGAAGGCAGATGCTATTCTGGCTTCAATTGTTGGCGTTGGCGTTGCTTACCCTGTCTTTGACTGCGCCGGAATTGCATCAAACGCAGGTCCAATTTCATAATCCAACCATACTGATACTGAGGGATCAAAGCGCCAGCTTTCGGAACGGCGAGTATTTAGGCTTGAGTAAAAAATACGATCGGATTGAAGAAACATTGCAGGAAACTTACCGAAACCGGAAGTTTGATATCCGGGTGGTCGACTTTAATGAATGGGCATGGCCAGTTGGGAACTCAACTGCAGGTTCATTGTTATCGGGTCGGATTCCGGAAAGCTCTTTGACTGGAGTCTTGACCAGCCTATCTGCAGCAGCGGAGTTTGTGGATTCCTCCGCCATTCCGAACCTCCAAGGGGTTTTTCTTTTTTCGGATGGGCGTTCCAATTTTAATCCAGGAAAAGTTGCCCACCCATGGGCAGTGCCGTTGTTTCCGGTGGTATTCGACGCGGACTCGATCCAGGAGGTGCAAGCGGAAAAAATGAGCATTGCGCTTCATGCCAGCGGTAAATCTGCTGATGGTGTCCTCCACTACCGCAGTGTGGGAAGCCGTTCAGATGCACCGACATTGGACCTATTTCAATTTGGCAAACCTTTTTTTCATATGAAGTTACCACAGGCAGCTGGTTCGCAGATCTATCGTTTTAACATGGCATGGGATAATGCGAACTTTGCCTCGGCTTCTGAGGTGCAAGCTATCGTTCAGCCCGGCAACGCGAAAGCTAATTTTGATCTTTACAACGATACTACGGCAGTAAATATTTCTAATAGTCAGAACCAATCTCGCCTTTACATTTACAAACCGATTCGCAGCTTGGACGAAAAGGGAATGCTGGATATTCTTTCAAATTCGGATTCGGTACCCATCGTTTTGTTTAGTAGCGATGAATGGTCGAGCTTAAAAATAAATGACAGGGATCAGGTGTGGATTGAAACAGAAGCATTGGTACAAGGGAGCGGTCTGTTTAAGTTTTTGGAATCTTGTCCAGCCAAAGTGGTCCTATACTCACGCCCTGGGACCGATGTGAGCCGAAGGTCTCATTGGCCGTTGGGAACATGGCAAAATTTTTCTCCTGGTGCCGAAGTTCAGGTTTCGCAACAGGCCTCGGAAACATTTCCGGACGAAATTGTGCACCTAAAGGATTTTACCGGCATGAGCCTGGAGGCTCCTATAGCGTCAGGAGCTTCAGGAAAATTACAGACTGTGGTGGGCTTGCGAGAGGCGGGGAACCAAGGAGTACTGGTTGGGCGAACAGCGCTTTCGGAAGGGAAACGTGCATTGGTTTTCCTACTGCCAAAAATTTGGGATGAGCTGTTTGATCCACAGGCGGATTTTGCCACCCGTACTAATATTTCCGCTTACATTCACGCCGTCAGAGCTTTGGCTAATCTGGATGAAGGTGCTATAAGAGTTTCCTGTCCCAGTAGGGCCTTCCATATGGTGCCTTTCGATCTGGAATTTCAAATGCCGGAATCCTGGTCTCCATTGCCAAACTCAACTGGCAGCGCGGCAAAGGCTCTTCAGCTGAACGTGGTAAGCACTGCCTCGAAACGGGTGCTTCCATTGGCTACCACTGAAAATGGTCGTAAGTTAAATTTACATGGCCTCAGTCTGCCAGAGGGGAAGTACACTTTAGTATTGGCAGAGGGAGAAAATATTTTGTGGAAAGACTCAATTGATGTGGCTCCCAGGATAGCGTTGGAGCTGGCCAATATTGGTTTTGATGAATCGGCATTGGCTGAAGCAGCCGCCCAATCCGGTGGCCGGATATTGCTTCCCGAAACCTCTAAAGCGCCAAGTATCCATTCCGCCAAGGTAACATCCCTATTACCTGACCTACCCTCCGCACAAACACGTATGGAAAAAACCAAAACTTTCCGGCTGTATAATTCGGTTCCCGCTTTCTTAGCTGTGTTTCTGCTTTTGTCCATAGCCTGGTTGCTGCGGAAAAAGTGGGACCTTGACTGAGCTGCCCAAAAGTGCATTAGTAATTCTTCTGTAATTTCCTGCTTCACAGCCTTTTCCAATGAAACACAGGCCTAAACGGGCTTTGGCACCGGTTTTTGTTGAAATATTGTTGCGATATTCCGGGTAATAATGGTAGATTTTGGGTAAAATTGGTTTACAATGGCTAACATCTCAAATACCATCAAATTAGAGTCTTTCATTGGGAAAGCGACGGTGGCGATCGACCTCACCGGCCGGACGAATTTTCCCAAAGACTTTCGAAAAATTTTGCGGGAAGAGGCGGGCGGCCAGGTCATCGTAACCATTGGAGAAGGCCACACGTTGGCACTTTATCCGCTGAATGAATGGAACGCGTACATTCAATATTTGGAAAGCCTTGGCCGCGGTCCAGATGTTTCCAAGTTCCGTATGCGCATTACTTCCATGGCAAAGCTTTCGGTATTGGACGGCCAGAATCGAATCACTTTGACAGCAGAGCAAATGGCCTATAGCGGAATCAAATCCGAAGTGACTTTTGTTGGAGATGGCAAACGCGTAAGACTTTGGGCCCCTGAAAAATTCTTGAAGGAAATTGAAGTTGTCTCGCAGGATGATGAAAAGAAATTTGAGAACTGGTTCTAATGGACGCGCAGCAAAAACCGGTTCGTGGCGGGCATGGCTACCATACGCCCGTCATGGCCGATGAAGTCACAAAGTATATGGTCCTCAATCCGGAAGGACTTTACTTGGACGCCACTTTGGGTGGTGGTGGCCATTCCACCAGGATTTTAGCGTCGCTAGGTTCCCAAGGCCGACTGCTTGGATTGGATAGGGATTCCGAAGCCGTGGAAATATCGCGTGGAATATTTTCTCAGGACAGCCGTATGCGCATTGAGCAATCGGAGTTTTCCCGATTGGGTGAATTTTGTTCCCAGGGTAGTTTGAGCGGGGCACTTTTTGATCTCGGCGTCAGTTCCCGGCAGCTTGATGCCAAGGCGCGTGGATTCTCGTATATGGCTGGAACGCCGCTGGATATGCGGATGGGTAGCCAAGGACCCGATGCGGGTGATTTACTTAAAAACTGGGATGAATGGGAATTGTCCAGTATTCTTCGACGCAATGCCGACATCGATCAGGCACGTCGTCTAGCCCGGACCTTGGTTTCCGAAATTGAAGCTGGAGCGGAGTTGACCAGTGACTTGATTCGGAAGGCCGTGGATCAGCTTCCCGGCATACACGGGGACAATCGGAACAGTCTATTGGCACGGGTGTTTCAAGCCATTCGCATGGAAGTCAACGACGAAATGGGGCAGGTGGAGGCGGGATTAAAAGCAGCTGTGCGTGCGCTGGCTCCCGGTGGCCGTCTCTGCGTACTTAGTTATCACTCCGTGGAAGATCGCAAGGTCAAGGAAACCTTGGCAGGATTCGAAAAGGATTGTCTGTGCGCGTCCAATCTTCCAGTCTGTATGTGCGGCGGCTCCAATCGGAAGTTGCAAAAAGTGTTACGCAAACCTGAGTTGCCCAGTCAAGCGGAACGCGATCGAAATCCACGGGCGCGCAGCGCAAAGCTCCGCGTGGCGGAAAGGGTTGGCACGCCGTGAAGCTTAGGGGAATAATCGGAATATTTTTTCTGGTCCTATGTTGCGCTGGTGTTCTTGTTGCCCATGTGTATAAGCAAAACACCTGGGTGCGCCTTTCCATGGCAACCATTAAAATCGGCAAGGCCAAGCTGCAATTGCTGAATGATATCGCGCTCTTGGAAGTTGAAGTAGGCAGTCTCAAGAAGCCGTCTCGCATTGAAACCTTAGCCAAAGGACGATTCGGATTGGAATACGGAAACACCCCCATACTTGTCTATCCCGAAGACAAGGGGATTGTGGAGCAGCATGGCCCGCAAGCCGGGAAGGTGGCATGGCGAACAAAAGAATTTTGACGCTGGGTTTTTTTCTGGCGCTGGCATGGTTGGGCATGCTGCTGCGAGTCGCGTATGTCCAAGTTGTCAAGTCCGGCTACTACCAGGCCATGGCCTACTCGCAAAGCATCCAAAGAAATGTGGTTGCGCCGAAGCGAGGTGAGATTCTGGATCGCGATTTTAAAAAGTTGGTTGTGAATGCGGAAGTCGAATTGGAATCCGGAACCGGTAGCGTCAGCGCGCGCATACGCAAGCTCAATCGAGTCTGTCCGCAAGGCTCTTTGGCGGGGCAGGTGCTGGGAACAGTTGGTAAGGACGGTTATGGCCAGTTGGGTTTGGAATACTTTCTGGACCGAGAATTGCGTGGCACCGATGGTTGGAAATATATTCGCCATGATGTAAAAAACCATTATTATCCAGGTTTCGGCGAGCGGCGTGAAGACGCCATCAATGGGATGAACGTGGTTTTGACACTAGATTCCAAACTGCAGGAAATTGTCGAGTTGGCCCTGGAACGCGGTGTCAAAAAATCGGGAGCGAAACAGGGCATTGCCATCGTTGTCGAACCCTACTCCGGCGATATTCTTGCCATGGCCAACTATCCCTTTTACAACCCCAATACCCGCGATGGGGAAGATAAGGATGCCTGGAAAAATCAGGCCGTAGTTAAAGTGTACGAGCCCGGATCCACCTTCAAGGCTATTACCGCAACCGCTTTACTGGAAGAAAAGTTGATACGCACGCAGGATACGCTGGATGGTGAGAACGGGGTGTATCAGTTGGCTAATCAAACCATCAAGGACACACACCCCAGGGGACGAATCAGTTTCACCGATGCTATGGCCTATTCCAGCAATATCTGTTTTGCCAAAGCTTCGACCCGCCTCAAGGCCGAAACCTTTTACAAGTACATTCGTTCGTTTGGATTTGGGATGAAGTCCGGCGTTGGCTTGCCGGCGGAAGAAAGTGGTGCGCTCAAATCCGTGGAGGAATGGAGTAACCGGACCCAAATGACAATTGCTTTTGGTCATGAAATTTCCGCGACACCGATTCAAGTGGCCATGGCTTTTTCGGCAATTGCTAACGGTGGACTGTTAATGAGGCCCCGCATGGTGAGAGGCTGGTCGGATGCGGCCGGTCACACTGTAGAGGAGGTTCAGCCTAAAACCGTTCGCCGAGTTATGTCCGAAAGCACGGCAACCGTGGTTAAATCCATGCTGACCGCAGTTGTGGAATATGGAACTGCTGCTGATATTCGTACGGATCGTATAACGCTAGCTGGAAAAACCGGCACGGCGGAAAAAATTGACCCGGTCACTGGCCATTATGTGCATGGATTGTTCAACTCCTCTTTTATAGGCATGGCCCCAGTGGATCACCCCGAATTGGTTTGTCTTGTTGTAGTGGATGAACCTTCGCAGCTGAAATATGGAGGCCAAAGCGCCGCACCCATTTTTCGTGAAATAGTGGATAGATTGCTGGCGAATCCGGATTATCCTTTGGCGCAGAAAGCCAAAAAATCCTTGCAAATTGCGGGTGATTCCATTCTAGTGCCGGATCTTCAAGGTTACCGTATCGTCGATGCGACTAAGCTCCTCTCCAACAATCGGCATGTGGTGCAAACTCAAGGCAATGGCGACATGGTTGTCGGCCAAGCTCCCTTGCCAGGCACTAGGGTGGCAGCTGGTCAAACTGTAACCCTGTCCTTGGGATTTTTGAATACTAGAGTGATGCCGGACTTGACCAATAAAACCTTGCGGGATGCCATGCTAAAACTCAAGGACCTAGGGGTGGAAGTGGAGTACACGGGCAATGGCAGGATTATTCATCAAGAACCGGCCAGTGGAACTCCCATCCGCCAGGGCGAAAAATGCCAGCTTACTTTAGGTTGGGTGGGCTGATATGCGGCTCTCTGAATTGCTGCGTGAAGCGGGCGTATCGGTCCAATTCCAGGCGGATCCGGAAATCCATTCCGTATGCTTGGACTCCCGCAAGGTAACCCGCGGCGATCTTTTTTTGGCTCTTAAAGGTGCGCAGGATGATGGATCCAAATATGTAAGTGATGCCATTTCCCACGGGGCCGTCGCAATCCTGACTGAAGGGAACACGCATCCGGCGCTGGATGGAACCACTGAACCTGGTCCTGGAGCACAAATAATTTCCTATCCAGGCTTACGGGCCCGAGTTGGAACACTATTAAGTGTTCACAATGGACGTCCGGCCGATGGCATGCTCAGCGTAGCAGTAACTGGAACAAACGGCAAATCCACAGTAACCAAATTGGTGACCGGAATCCTGCGGGCTGCGGGCCGCAAAGTTATTTCATTAGGCACCATTGACTATGAAATCGATGGAATTGCCATCCCATCTGAGTTGACGACGCCCAGTCCTGATGCATTCTTTGGGCTGTTGCGCAAAGGGGCCGATGAGGGATGTACGGCTTTGGTGATGGAAATGTCTTCCCACGCACTCAGTCAGGATAGAATTCGTGGAGTGGATTTTACCAGGGCCATCTTTACAAACTTGACCCGCGACCACATGGATTACCATAAGGATTTCGAGGAATATTACCAGGCTAAAAAACGGCTTTTCACCGAATACCTGCGTCCTTCCCAAAAGTCTAATATCTTGGCCGTTTCCGGGATGGCCATCCTCAACATGGATTCGGAATACGGCATTCGATTAGGCAGGGAATTTTTAGGTCCAAAGTTGACTTTTTCCAGAGGTGAAGAAAAAGCTGATGTGATGCTTATCGACAGTCGTCTTACATTGACGGGTACGGATTTCGCGGTGGAATATAGGGGCGAAACGTATCGATTCAACTCCCGGCTTGTCGGAATAATCAATTTGGAAAACCTGCTGGCGGCCGTGACCTTGGGCTTCTCGCTGGACTTGGATGCAAATATCATTGCACAGGGTCTGGCGGAAATTACCGTATTGGGCCGCAATCAGGTTTTCAATCTGCCCAATGGTGCGTTTGCGGTTGTGGACTATGCGCACACTCCCGATGCACTCCAGCGGGTACTAGCCAGTCTCAAGCCTTTGACATCGGGAAAATTGGTGTGTGTTTTCGGATGTGGCGGAGATCGAGATCGAACCAAACGTCCACTTATGGGTGGCATCGCCGAGGCATCTGCAGACCGCGTCTATTTAACCAGCGATAATCCTCGATCCGAAGAACCTGGGACCATTTTGAAGGAAATCCTTTCAGGGGTAAAAGATCCGTCTCGGTTTAATGTTATCGCTGACCGTCGCGAGGCTATCAACCAAGCTCTGGCATCCGTCGTATCCGGGGATTGCCTATTGATTGCCGGAAAAGGCCATGAAGACTACCAGATTATTGGCCGGATCAAACAGCATTTTAGCGATCAAGAAGAAATCCTTGCCTGGGTGGCCGAGCAGTCCACAGGGAGCGAACGTGGAGCTTAGTTTGAACGAAATGGCCAAAATGCTAGGCACTAAGATTGTTGGCCCGGCCCGGTCGGTAAAGACGGTTCGCCTGTGCACGGACTCCCGGGCGCTTAAACGTGGTCAGGTATTTTGGGCCCTCAAGGGCGAGAATTTCGATGGACATGCATTTGCAAATAAAGTTTTTACCCAGGGAGGGTGTGCAGCCGTGGTAGATGAACAATGGTTGAAACAGAATGGTCAAGCCGTCAACGTGTATGTTCCAGTTGGGGATACCAATGCAGCCTTATTGCACTTGGCTCGGGAGTATGCCAATAAATTTCGCATTCCTAAAATCGCCATCACAGGATCCAACGGCAAGACCACGACCAAGGATATGCTCGCGCAGATTCTGGCCAAAGCAGGGCCCACGGTGTCTACGCAAGGCAATTTCAACAATCAAGTGGGTGTGCCATTGACACTGTTTGAATTGAAGCATTCGCACCGATATGCGGTTATTGAAATGGGTACCAACCACCCCGGTGAAATAGGACCGCTCTCGGAAGCCACTCGTCCTTCATTCGGCGTCATCACTAATATTGGGTACAGCCATTTGGAGCATTTTGGATCAAAGGAAAATGTCCGAATTGAAAAGTTGGCGATTACCAAGGGCTTTCAAGGAAAGGGCACACTTTTTCTAAACGTGGATGATCCCTTATTGGCGCAGGTCAAAGGAAATTCCCGTTACAAGCTAGTTACCTATGGAATTGATTTTGGACAAATTCGACCCACCGATCTCGCTTTTGGCCCAGACGGCTGCGCATCTTTCAAGATCGGCCGTACGTTATTTCAATTGCAAGTACCGGGCCGCCACAATGTATACAACGCCTTGGCTGCCATTGCTGTAGCTAGTCAATTGCGCCTACCCAAAGCCTTGATAGCCAGTGCTTTACGAGGCTTTATGGCAAGTAAAAACCGCATGCAAGTCAAGAAACTTCCGGGTTTAACTGTACTCGATGATTGTTACAATGCGAATCCGTCCTCGTTGCGATCCGCATTGTCCACATTGGGTAGCTTACACGTTAAGGGGCGTAGGATTGCCGTGATCGGAGATATGCTTGAATTAGGTGAGGAATCCGCCAACTTGCACAAGGATATCGGACCCTATTTGGTTGAAATGGGTGTCGATGAGCTGTTCACCTTTGGAAATCTCAGTCGGCATATCAATGCCGGTGCGCGCGAGAAGGGTTTGCCGCGGGAACGGGCGCGCCATTTTTCCGATTTCGATTTGATGAGCCAGGAACTTTTGAATTTTTTGCAACCCGGCGATGCGGTATTGGTTAAAGCATCAAGAGGAATGAAGCTGGAAAGAGTTTATGAATTCTTGCAGGCCAAGGCTAAAGCCGGAGCCTTACGCAGGGAAGAAAGAATCTAGGGCTACACTTCACTGTAGAGAGGTTAGTTGCTTATAAATGAAAAGCTTACGCATTGATATGATTTTGCTTCTAGGGGTGCTGGCCCTGGTTGGTTTTGGCATTGTGATAATTTACAGTTCCTCTGCAGCATTTGCCCAGGCACGTGGTTTTCCGGACTCGTATTACCTCGTAAACCATATCAAGAAAGTGATCATTGGATTCGCGGCTTTTTTAATTGGGCTTAGTGTACCCTATCAAACTTGGGAGAAGGCTTCTAGGCCCTTGATGTTTTTAGCCTTGGCCCTGCTCGTAATAGTCGTAACACTTGGCCTGGCCGCCCATGGTGCGCGTCGCTGGATTAGCATTGCAAGTTTTGGTCTACAGCCTTCTGAATTGGCTAAGGTTGCCTTGGTGTTTTTCATGGCTCGACTGCTGACTGCCAAAGAAGAAATTATGGGTTCTTTTTGGAAGGGGCTTATCGCTTCACTAGCCATGGCTGTATTCACCTTTCTCCTCATCTTGAAACAGCCGAATTACAGTACGGCGGCTACCGTTTTGGCAATTGCCGTAGCCATGGTATTTGCCGCCGGTTGCCGCATTCGCCATTTATTATTTATTGGATCCTTTGCCTTACCTGCCTTAGGCGTTCTCATGGTCAGCAGCCCCTACCGGATGAAGCGTGTGATGGCTTTTATCAATCCCGAAACAAATCTCGCCAGTTCCTATCAAAGTCTGCAAGCATTGATAAGCCTAGGCAATGGTGGAATTTTTGGAACTGGACTTGGTACCAGCACGCAGAAGCTGGGATATTTGCCGATGCCATTTACGGATACCATTTTTTCCATTCTTGGCGAAGAATTGGGTCTTCTGGGTACGACCCTCTGTTTGGCCTTGTTTGCCTTGGTCATCTGGCGAGGCATGCGTGTTTCCTATTACTGTCCCGATCGATTCGGTAGTTTAGCCGCCTTGGGCATAGTCGTCTCTTTAGCGGTTAACGTGATTATGCATGTCGGTGTTTGTGCCAAGTTTTTCCCTACTACCGGCCAACCGTTGCCGTTCGTGTCCTATGGCGGCACGTCATTGTGCGCGGGCTTGTTTGCCATGGGTGTATTGCTGAATATTTCCGGCCACTCATTGGAATCGATCCCGGAATCGTGGCGCACCAATCCAAAGAAATGGCAGCTCTTGGCTGGAGCAGGAAAGTCGCGTCCCGGTGCGAAGTCGAGTCCCAGCGCGAAGTCGCGTCCTAGCGCGCGCGTCCGTCGAGAAAAGGTTGCAGCATGAGGCCTAGTCTACGCTTCAGCAAACTCCATTTTATCGGCATCGGTGGCTCAGGCATGAGTTCCATGGCGGAAGTGTTCACTGCTTGGGGTTTTGAAGTGACGGGTTCCGACCAACAGGCCGGGGAGACGGTTGATCGCCTTAGGAGCCTGGGCATACGCGTGGAGGTGGGTCATCGCGCGGCCAATGTGGGCATGGCCGATACTGTGGTTTATTCCTCAGCCGTTGCCGCTGAGAATCCGGAATGGGTCGAAGCAAAAAAGCTGGGAATCCCAACCATTAGGCGGGCAGAAATGCTGGGAGAAGCCTTGCGTGGAAAATATTCCCTCGGCGTGGCCGGTACCCATGGTAAGACTACGACAACGACAATGTTGGGCCGTATTTGGCGCACAGCGGGTAAGGATCCGACCTTGCTTGCCGGTGGAACAACACGCGGTGAAAACTTATCTGCGGTGGCAGGGTCAGGCCCTTTGTTCATTTTTGAGGCGGATGAATACGACAAGTCTTTCCTTGCCATGCGGCCCACCGCCGCCATCATTGGAAATATCGACTCCGATCATCTCGATTGCTATGGCAACTTGGCTGCGGTGCGCGATGCCTTTGTACACTTCGCCGAGTCTCTTCCCTGGTATGGATTGCTGGTCCTAAATTCCGATGATGAGGGCGTGGCTGCAATTTTACCGCGGCTAACAAGGCCTGGAATGCGCCTCGCCACATACGGATTTTCACCCGCTGCCGAGTACCGGGCCGTCAATTTGCGTTCAGTCGGTGCGCGCTCGGTTTTTGGCTTGGAATACAAAGGTGTACAGCTCGGTGAAATCAGTTTGTCTGTGCCTGGTCAACATAATGCTTACAATGCCATGGCAGCGGCGGTTTTATCCTTGGAAGAAGGTTTGTCATTCGAGGAAGTGGAACAAGGCCTGAATGGGTATCAGGGTGTAAAGCGTCGTTTGGAATTCCGGGGCAGTAAGGGTGGCGTTCAATTTTATGACGATTATGCCCATCATCCAACGGAAGTGGCTGCGGCGTTGCAGGCGATGCGCACATTGGGAACCGGTCGCCTAGTAGCCGTTTTCCAACCTCATTTGTACAGCAGGACCCAGCAACTCTATCGGGAATTTGCCGAAGCCTTCAAGGCATGCGACCTACTTTTTGTTACTCAGGTTTATTCGGCCCGTGAAGCTGCAATTTCTGGAGTAGAAGGGAATCTTATCAGCGATGCAGCGCAGGCCGAGTACTTATCTCGGGGGCAAGTACACTATGTTGCCGATCCGGCTATGCTGCCAATGCGTATCTCTTCTTTACTGAAAACGGGCGATAGTGTCATCACCATGGGTGCCGGCGATATTGGTTCACGTTGTGGCGCTATCATGGAGGCTTGGGCATGAGGCAAGGCAGAAATTCACAGCGCGCAGAACGGAATGGTAAAGAGGGAGTACGATCTCTTAGGACCGTGCCGGCTATTGCGCCCCGCCGAGGTACCAACTCGAAAAAGGAGGACGATGCCCGACGCGTCAAGCACCGTATTCGACATGTTGGGTGGTTGCGTCGTGCCTTTGTAGCCGTGCGGGCCTTGGTAATCTTAGCAGTCGTAACAGGCGGTTTAGGCGCCGCAGGGTGGGCGGCGTATCGCGCCTTCGATCAAAATGCATTTCTGGTCCTGCGACAAGTTGATGTAGTTGGCAATCATTTGCTTGCCAAGAGTGCGATTTTGGAGAAAGCAGGTTTGGAACTCGGGACTAAACTTCCTTCCGTTCCGGTCTCGGCAGCAAAAGACGCACTGCTGTCCCTGCCCGGTGTAGGCGAGGTTAAAATACGGCGTATCTACCCGTCGCGTATAGAGATAAGTGTCATTGAAAAGGCGCCCGTGGCCATGGGCTTTGCGCGAGAATGGTATGGCATGGCTGCGGATGGGACGCGTATACCTGGACTGGATTGGGGAGAATCGGATGTACCCGTCGTGGATGGATTTGCAAAATTAGATTCAGCACGGCGAGCGATCTTGGGAGCTTTTCTACAAGTGGCCAAGCAGAAATATCCTACCCTCTACGCAAACTTTTCCCAAGTGACGGTACGCGGCGGACAAGAAGCGGAAATCATTTTGCGCGATGGTCGGCTCAAAGTACTTCTGGCTATGGATTCTTCGTCTTCGATGATTTTAAATCCGGTAAAGGCCGATGGTTTTTACCGCAATAAGTCGTTGAATTCATTGGAATTCCTGCAAGCGATGTTGCATCAGCAAGCCGCTGAACTTGAGTCCGGTAAGACAGTTGATCTGCGCGTGGATGGATATGCTTACGTGCGATGAGATCGCTTCCGGACCTTGCTACAAGCGCCTTGCGGCGGGGGTAAAGTTCATGTTACCCCATCGCCTTTGAGTGAGTCAGAGTAGGGATAAAAAATGAATCAGAAAAAGATTGCAGCGGATTTTGGATCTATATTGTTACTATAATTGAAGGAGCTCACATGGCAAACCCAATAGTTGGATTGGACATCGGCACCACGAAGATCGGCGTGATCATCGGCGAGGTTGATGGCAATGGACATTTGAAAATTGTAGGGGTGGGCACCAGTCCAAGTGAAGGACTGCGTAAAGGTGTCGTTGTCAATATAGAGAAGACCGTAAAATCCATTCACCGTGCAGTTGAAGAAGCCGAGCTCATGGCAGGTGTGGATGTTGTTTCTGTATACGTTGGCATTGCAGGCGATCATATTCGTTCCATCAACAGCCGCGGCGTCATCGCTGTTTCGCGGACGGATAATGAAATCACACGGCAGGACGTAGCCCGGGTCATAGAAGCTGCGCGTGCCGTAGCTATCCCTATGGATCGGGAAATGCTGCATGTCATTCCTCAAGAATTCATCGTCGATGACCAGCCGGGAATAAAAGATCCCGTTGGCATGTCTGGCGTCCGCTTGGAAGGCGACGTGCATATTGTCACCGGAGCCATCACTTCGGCGCAGAATATTTTCAAGAGTGTGGAAAAGGCCGGCCTCAAGGTAGCGGACATCGTACTTGAGCCCTTGGCTTCCTCCTATTCCGTTCTGGAAGACGACGAGCGTGAACTTGGCGCTGCCGTAATCGACATGGGCGGGGGCACCACCGATCTTATCGTGTTCATCGAGGATAGCGTCCGACATACCGCCAGTATAGGTCTCGGTGGCAAAAATGTGACCAATGACCTGGCCATCGGAATTCGTACTCCCTTGGAAAGAGCGGAAGAAATAAAACGCAATCACGGAACCTGCTTGCGGGCTGGGCTGGAGAATTCTGAATACATTGCCGTGCCTGGAGTGGGAGGACGTGAACAGCGTGAAGTGAGCCGAGCGGTTCTCGCGTCAATCATCGAGCCCAGAATGCGCGAGATATTCACATTGATTATGCGTGAGCTCCAGAAGAATCATTATTTGGATATGCTGGGAGCGGGTGTTGTTTTAACGGGCGGCGGCGCCTTGATGCACGGGGCCGTGGAATTGGCCGAGCAGGTTTTTGGCATGCCGGTGAAGTTGGGTGTGCCCAAAGGATTCGGCGGTTTGGTGGATTCCGTTGCGACGCCTGTCCATGCTACCGGTGTGGGTTTGGTGCAATACGGCGTCATGCGTTCCAGCCAGAATCGTGATGAACAAATCTTCACTCCGGGTGGTGACAAGTTCAAAGATATTCTCAGAAAAATGACGGACTGGGTTAAACAGTATGTTTAGAGTTGAGTAAGGGTAAACCTTCAGGGTAGGGAGCAAATATGCAGATTTCCTTCGACGATAGTATTAAGACAGTAGCAAAACTGAAAGTGGTTGGAGTGGGCGGCGCGGGTGGCAATGCGATCAATCGCATGGTCACTTCCGGATTGCAGGGCGTGGAGTTCATCGCGGTAAATACGGATGCCATGGCCCTTGAACACAATCGTGCCGACGTTAAAATTCAGATCGGGTCCAAATTGACCGGAGGATTGGGCGCTGGGGCCAATCCTCAAGTGGGCATGCTGTCCATGCAAGAGGATCGGGACCGAGTGCGCGCACAATTGGAAGGCGCGGATATGATCTTCATTGCCGCAGGCATGGGCGGAGGCACGGGAACTGGCGCTGCACCTGTCGTTGCCGAAATCGCCCAAGAAATGGGGATTTTGACTGTGGCCGTTGTTACCAAACCCTTTATTTTTGAAGGTGCCGTGCGGGAAAGGAATTCCATTTCCGGACTGGATGCGCTGCGCAAATGCGTGGATACAGTTATTGTTGTGCCGAATCAAAAGTTGTTATCCGTAGTCAGCAAATCGACGCCATTGCGCGAAGCCTTTAAAATGGCCGATGACATTTTAAGTTCGGCCACGCGGGGCATTTCCGAGATTATTTTGAAGCATGGTGAAATTCAGGTGGATTTTGCGGATGTCCGCTCCATCATGTCTCAGGGAGGCGATGCCTTAATGGGAACGGGCCAAGCTAGCGGCGAAAACCGGGCTACGATTGCCGCGGACCGGGCCATCCATTCCCCTCTACTTGATAATATCAGCATTTCCGGGGCTACCGGAGTGCTCGTCAACATTACCGGCGGTGAAGATCTAGGTATCATGGAAGTTACGGAAGCCATGAACTTTATTTATGAAGCGATCGGTACGGATACCCAGTCCAATATCATTTTCGGTACCGTAATCAATCCCGATTTTAAGGATGAAATTGCGATCACCGTCATTGCAACGGGTTTCGGTCAAAGCCATACGCCCAAACAGTTTGGATCCCGGTTGTCTTCGCAAGAGGTACCAGCCAAACGACCTGCGCCGGCTTATCCAACTATAGAACCCAAGTCGCCAATTATTGAGACGACCAAAGAAACGGCCTTTGATCGGCCACCGGTGGCTCCTTCTGAACGCATTATTGGTTTTCAAGATCGGCCCAAGCCGATGGAGGATTCGCCACTGGCGCGCCCTTTCGTAAAGCCGGTTTCAAAAAGTGGTTTTAGTCCCATTCCGGCTACCCCTAAGGACGATGAGATGCGCGTGCTGTTTTCGGAACCCTCCACGGATGCGAGCCGTAAATATGGCGCTGGCGCTGGTGTCGGTGCGCAAAGTCAAAAAGGCCGGTATAAAGACTTGGATCCGGATATCGACTACGAAACACCCGCTTTCCTCCGCAATCAAGCGGACTAGTATTTACCCTTCTCAGCTCTGAGTGGCCCCCATCGTGGTATCGATGGGGGCTTTTTATATCTTGGAACGTCATGGCAAATTTGCAACTCTACGTTCATGTCCCTTTCTGTGAAAAAAAGTGCCACTATTGCGACTTTGCGAGTTGGGAGTTGCCGGCTGTACAGCAAAGGCGCTGGGCTGAGGTGGTGCTCAAGGAGTTGGAGCATCGGGCTCCGTTGGCACAAGGTCGAAGCATTGACACGGTTTTTTTTGGGGGTGGCACACCTTCCTTGCTTTCGATGGAGTTTTTGGAACGCATCGTAACGCGTTTAAAAACCCTATATGATTTTTCCAAAGTCTCTGAAATGTCCATTGAATGCAATCCCAGCAGTCTCACCCGCGAGAAACTGCAACTTTATCATGAACTGGGTTTCAATCGCTTAAGTCTAGGGGTCCAAAGTTTTCACGCTACAGAATTGACACGGTTGGGCCGTGTGCATACGGTTGAAACTGCAGGTCTCGCGCTGGAAACCGTTGGCGCCGATGGCCGATTCCAGTTCAGCGGCGATCTTATTTTCGGATTGCCTGGCCAAGACGAAGCTTCATTCCTCTACAGCCTTAAAGCTCTATTGACCTATGCTCCAGACCATGTTTCCTTTTATGGCTTGACCATTGAAGAAGGAACGGAATTTGCAAAACAACAGGCTTCCGGCGCCTTGATATTGCCGGAGGACGGCACGTATAATGCCCTGTACTTGGCTGGTGTAGAGCTCTTGCGCGCTAATGGGTATATACGTTATGAGGTCTCTAATTTTTCGAAGGCGGAAAGACCCTGTCGCCACAATCTGGGGTATTGGAACGGGGCTGAGTATTTAGCATTTGGACCTGGCGCACATGGATTTTTTGCGAATCGGCGCGCGATTTCACCGAGGTCCTTTGAAGAATACTTGGAATGGGGAAAGGGTGGATTCTCCGACTCAGCTTGCACCATTGAAGTCTTAACTTTGGAAAATCGCATTTCCGAGACCGTACTACTTGGCTTACGGCAAGCGACCGGATTGAATGAACAAAAATTGCAAAGTTTAGGATTTGTTATTCCAGACGCCACTCTGAAAAAATGGGAGAAGGTCGGGATGCTCACACGTGAAGCTGGGTGCTTGCGGCTAGTCGATGAAGGCTGGCTTTTTCTCGATGAAATCGCTTCGGATTTTCTGGCGCGCGGGATTCAGGTTTAACCGATTATGCTTCGCAAATAAATTTTGGCGTAAATCCCAGGTAATCACAGGAGGCAAGGTGATATTCAACCCCGTGCAAATTTCCAAATGGTTTGCTGCCTGTATCCTGCCTTATGGAATGGAGGTGTCCAAAGATGACGTGCTTGGCGCCTGCTTGCGCATAGAGTTCTGACGCTCTCGACGGTTTCAATAAATGATCCAGCGGTGGGTAATGGCTTAATCCAATCCGAATCCCCTTCATGCCTTCCGTTATGGAATTAATGGAAAGCGTTAATCGCAGCAACTCGCGGTGATAAATGCGCTCTTGTTCCTTTAAATCGCCTCCGCTTTTAACTCCTGGAATGGCTCCTTTTAAGGGATCCCATGCGATAAGGTCAAAAACGGAATATTCCTCGGTATCCCAGAGTCGTGATCCGAAAAAAATGAATGGTCCAATTTTGATATGGTTGTTCTGGATGAAATGCACACTGGTTGGGAGTTCCTGTTCGAGCAAGGACGCTGAAGGCCACCAGATATCATGGTTCCCGCGGAGAATCACTTTCTGGCCGGGAAGCGATCCCAACCAGCGCAAATCTTCCAAGGCAGCGGGAAATTTTTTGGCCCAGCTGATATCACCGGGGACCACTACGACATCCTCCGGACCCACTAAACGTTCCCAATGGGATTTGATTTTTTCCGGATGGCCAACCCACTCCGCACCAAATCTATCCATGGATTTACCTGGTACGCCAAAAGCGAGATGGGGGTCGGAAATCGCAAAAACCTTCATTTGGCAAATCTAACATTTCCCGTGCCACAAGCAATCGCCGCCCAGCGGAGGTCCGCTTGCTATCTTTACGGCGGTGGCTGAGGCGGAATCGTTGCCAGAAAAACCATACTTTAAGGCCAGGTCCATGGGTTCTCGATCCATCCTAACATTTCCAAACAGGATGATTTTCCATGTGGATATGGATGCCTTTTATGCTTCCGTGGAACAGTTTGAAAATCCCGCATTGCGCGGCAAGCCCGTAATAGTCGGGGGTGTCGATTCCGTAAGGGGGGTGGTGTCTGCGGCTTCCTATGAAGCGCGTGTCTTTGGCGTCCATTCGGCCATGCCCGTCGCCCAGGCGCGTCAGCGTTGTCCGCATGGAGTTTTTCTCTCTGGGCGCCATGCCTTATATGGTGACTATTCCAAACGTCTGATGGATTATCTCTCCGAGTATTCGCCTATCGTCGAGCAGTTATCCGTGGACGAAGCTTTTCTCGATATGACGGGAACGGAAAAATTATTCGGTGCAGCGGAAGTCAGCGGTACCAAACTCAAAGCCGATATACAAAATAGGCTAGGTTTAACCGCCTCCATTGGAGTGGCCGAGAATAAATTTTTGGCCAAACTCGCCTCCGATGTCAATAAGCCCAATGGCCTCAAGGTGGTGTATGCGGGTGAAGCACAAACTTTCCTGGATCCCATGTCCGTAGACAGGCTGTGGGGTGTGGGCAAGAAAACGGTTCTGGATCTCCATCGGGTGGGATTGTACACCATTGCTCAAGTTCGGGCGCAACCTTTGTCCATCCTTATCGCACATTTTGGCGAGAATTTTGGAAACCATCTCCATAATCTTTCGCATGGTCATGATGATCGTGAGTTGGCGATGGATGTCGATGAGAAAAGTATTTCCCATGAGCGAACCTACGAAATCGACAGTTCAGACCCTGAATTGCTGGTCTCCACGTTACTGGACTTGTCCGAGCGGGTCGCCCGTCGGGCGCGAAAGGATGATCTGGCAGGCCGCACCATTACTTTTGTGTGGCGCAATCCAGATTTTACCCGTCAATCCCATTCACGCACCGTGCCTGAACCTACTTGCTCCAGTCAAGAAATTTTTTCTGTCGTCCAAGCCTTATGGAAGGAAACACGCGCCAACCGACCGGGCAATCGGGCAAAAGAATTTAGGCTGATAGGGGTACGGCTTTCACATTTTACCGTTGCACCCCAGCAACTTTCTCTTTTTGAAACCCCTAAACCGATGGTTAATTTGGATAGTGCCATGGATGCCGTCCGCAATAAATTCGGAGAAGGGGCCATTTTTAGAGCAAGGCTTACCAATCGAGATGCCGAAGGTTAAAGAAATTGTCACCAAAGCAATAAAATATCACGTCTTCGTTATTTAACAGGATGGAACTCACGAAAAATAGACGGTGGCCAAGTTTTCCAAATGATTTCTCCCACGCGCAGTTACTTTTCTGTGGGATATCCTTTGCGATGGGAAATGGGAGCGGACACGGTTATCAGCAAACAGTCAGTGGTCTCACAAGGAGTGGACATGATACAGGGTTCCGGTAAATGGTTGGCCTTAGCAGCTGCGGTTTTAGGTTGGATGTTTGACGGCTTGGAGATGGGGCTGTTTCCACTAGTAGCTCGTCCTGCCATGTTGGAATTGCTTGGTGTGGGCGGTGCGGATTCCATAGGCACTTGGATGTCCGCAATCATCGCGGTATTTTTGGTGGGCGCGGCACTGGGTGGCATTCTCCTGGGCTGGCTGGGTGATAGAATAGGACGAACGCGCGCCATGTTTTGGAGTGTTCTGCTCTATTCCATCTTTTCCGGCCTTTGTGCATTTGTCCAAGCTCCTTGGCAACTTGCGGCTTTACGTTTTATTGCGGCGCTGGGAATGGGTGGCCAGTGGGCCCTAGGAGTTGCTCTGGTGATGGAGATTTTCCCCAACAAGTCGCGGCCGTTGATGGCCGGTGTCATCGGCGCTTCCGCCAACATCGGGTTTTTGCTGATTGCAGTTTTATCCTTGGGACTAACGAGTTTCATAGCAGGTGCTAGTACCTTGTTGCATGGAATTTTACCGGCTGCCACAGTTACGCAGCTCTTGCAAAATGGAAGCTGGCGATTGTTGATGCTTTTGGGTGCGGCTCCAGCATTCCTTACCTTTTTCATTCGAATTTTTGTTCCTGAATCTGAAAAATGGGAATCCTCCCATCGGAAGGAGAAGGTTAAAGTTTCTGTGGCAGAACTTTTTCAGGGAGGATTGGCCAAGTACACGCTTATCGGCGCCGGACTCGCTACAGTGGCCTTGCTGGGAACGTGGGGTTCCGTGCAGTGGATTCCTTCCTGGGCAAATAAATTGACCAACAAAGCTCCAGGTGTAAGAGAAACGGTGCAAATTTGTTCCGCCTTCGGAGCCATACTTTTCAGCCTCGGTTTCGCTTTAATAGCCGAAAAATTAAATCGTCGCATGGCTTATTTCGGATTGGCTCTATTGTCGCTAATCGCCTGCGGCATCCTTTTTCGCATTCCCATGGAATATGGCACAGGATTCAAGGTCTGGACTTTTTTGGTTGGTGGACTGACGGCCGGTTTCTATGGATGGTTGCCCCTGTATCTGCCCGAGCTTTTTCCAACAAGAGTGCGCGCCACCGGATCAGGTTTTGCTTTTAATTCCGGCCGCTTGTTGGCTGCAGCCGGGACTCTTTATGCCGGACAATTGCTGAATACTTTTCATGAAGATTATGCCAAGATGTGTTCGATTATCAGCTTAGTGTATGTGGTAGGATTGGTGATTATTTGGTTTGCCCCGGAAACCAAAGGCAAGCCACTTCCCGATTGATGCGACTATTTTAGGTGGGTCTGAGTTTGCAGTGGCCCAAAGCCGGCTCTTTCTTCTTAAATTGAAATACATGTCATTCCTTTCCATGCCAGCCTTGCGTTGCGGGGGTCCCGCCCATTTGCCTTATTCTGTTAAACTCACGGCAGGTCCGTTGTCCATGCTTTTGGAACAGGGCGAGTTGCGCCGAATTAAACTGGGAAGCCGCGAGGTGATCCGGAGAATTTACGCCTCCTTACGGGGGCCTAACTGGGAACCCATTCCCGCTGTCCTTTCCGGTCAGGAAGTGGTTGCCACCGGGGATTCGTTCCACGTCCAATTTACCTTAACCCACCAACAGCCGAGTTTTCATTTCGTCTGGCGCATTTCCTTACAAGGTAACGCGTCCGGTACCCTTATTTTTAAGGCACAAGGGCGGTCCTTACAGGCATCTTCCTTTAATCGGGCCTCGCTTTGTCTACTGCTTCCAATACGGGAATACGTGGGTCAATTCATTTGGGTGAAAAGCCCTGGTGGTTTGATGGAACCCCTTAATCTTCCGGAAGCCATCAATCCAAATCAGCCATTCTTGGATTTAGAGTCCTTGGCTCATGAAATCGAACCCGGTATTTTGGCGCAGGTTACCTTTTCAGGGGAAACTTTTGAAATGGAAGACCAACGCAATTGGAGCGATGGTTCTTTTAAAATCTATAGTCCGCCGCAAGCCAGGCCCAAACCAAGAGCCGTCGACGTTGGATGGGAAACGAATCAGTCCGTGACTTTGGAACTAGTTGGAAAAGATTTCAAGCCTTTATCCATAGCTGCGGACCGCTTTTCATCGTCAGCACCCCTGCTTACTCCAAATGCAGTGGCACTCATCCCAGGACAAGGCGAGGGTCGACCGCTGCCCACTTGGGGGTTTGGTTCTGCATCCCATAAAATCCTTCCTGGTGTAATCGATATAACCCGGATACAGGCCTTAGCTCCCACGCATTTGCGCGCAAATTATTGGCTTACCCATCCTACCTGCCCGGATACAATTATTCGATCCACTCATGAGGCCAAACTCCTGAATATACCCTTGGAGGTGGCCTTGCTTATTCCCGAGCAGGGAATGGAAGACGCTTTGGCCGATTTTGCTGAGGCGTTTGGGCGGATGGGTTCTCAAGTGCTGCGTTGGCTGATACTATCCAACGAGCGCCGAACCACTCCGATTGCGTTTTTGCCTGCTGCCCGCAAGTACTTGCAAGCTTTGGCCCCAGCGGCGCGGTTTACCATTGGATCGAATGAAGATTTTGTCCTGCTCAATCGAAATCGTCCTGATCCGGACGCGAGTGTGGATTTAGCCTTTGCCGTTTCACCGCAAGTCCACTTGAACGACAATCGCACCCTGGTTGAAGCGCTGGAAGGGCAGGCTTCAATCCTTCGGAGCTTTGCTTCCCTTTGGCCGAATAAAAAATCCATCCTAACTGCGATCACATTAAAGCGTTCGCCTTTGTCGGCAAGCTTGAAGTCACCGGCCCTCTTGGACACACCAGATTCCTGGAAAGGGCAAGTGGATGCGCGTCAATTCTCGTTGCTTGGCGCAGGCTGGACCTTGGGTTCGCTAAAGCGTCTAGCCCTCGAAGCGCCAGTTGCCGGACTCTCTGCAACATTTTATGAAACGACAGGTTTATTGGGTCTGCTATCCGGACAACATCTTGGGCCGAATTCTTTGACGGTACCCGATTCGGATTTACGCCTTGACTCCGATTGGGTGTATCCTCTCTACCACGTTTTCGCAGATTTCGCTGAATTCAATGGTGGTTCTGTAACCGATCTCTTTTCAAATGATCCGCTGCGATTTGATGGCGTGATTTTAACGCTTGGAAGTCGGCGCACACTCTTGTTGGCAAACCTTGAAGAGATTCCCGGGCTCGTGCGCGTCCCTTTGATGGGCACGGTAAAAGGTATTCGCCGCATGAACGAAAAAAATGCGCTGTCCGCTATGCGGCATCCGGAAGCCTATCGGACTCAACCCTTGGAGGCGATAACCGTGCAAGACGGAAGCGTTGAAATAGAACTGATGCCATTTGAATGGGTCCGTGTGGATTGGGAATAGCGAAACTATAATGCATACTGGGAAAAAAAGAATTCGGAGGGGACGTTGAAGCCAGCCTATCAACAAGAGTTGGAATTCGCATTGGAAATGGCTGCCGTGGCCGGGAAAATAGTCCTGTCTCATTTCCAGACTGCACTTCAGGTAGAGACCAAGTCGGACAATAGTCCCGTTACTCTCGCAGATAAGCAATCGGAAGAAATCTTACGAAACATGATGGCCAATCACACACCCGATTACGGCATAATCGGTGAAGAATTCGGAACTCAAGCCGGTAGCGCAGATAGGGAATGGGTCATTGATCCAATCGATGGAACCAAAGCTTTCATTCATGGCGTTCCCTTATTTGGCACATTGCTGGCACTCCTGGAAAAAGGTCGACCGGTAGTAGGCGTGGTAGCATTGCCTGCTTTGGGCCATATCATGGCTGCCAGTATGGGTGGAGGCTGTGTCCTGGATGGAAAGTCTTGCCGAGTTTCCAATGTCTCTAGGCTGGAAGAGGCCTTGATTCTCGATGGCAGTGCTACTACCATGGAACGCCTGGGTTACGGTCCAGGTTGGTCGGACTTACGGAGTCGAGCCAAGTTACATAGGGGTTGGGGCGATTGCTACGGACATTTTTTGGTAGCCGCCGGAAGGGCGGAAGCAATGGCGGATCCCATTGTTTCAATTTGGGATATCGCACCCTTTGCCGTCATAATTCCTGAGGCTGGCGGTACCTTTTCCGCATTTGGCGGTAACGTCTCCATTATCGAACAAAGCGCTATTTCGTCGAATGGTTTATTGCATGAAGTTTTGGTAGCAGGCCTGAAAAAGTCTTAGTCGCCGATCCAGTCTTCCGGATCGTCTTCACCGCCTTCTTCGATTTCAACCAAAGCCATTGGCAAGTACAGCAACAAATCGGAGGCCACAAGGCCCAAAGTTCCCCGATCCTTCCGCGCCAAATCCCCGGCCTTTCCGTGGGCGTAAACGCCAAAGGTGGCGGCTTGATCGCATGGCTTAACGGCTAGCAATCCTGCGATGATCCCGGCCAGCACATCTCCGGAGCCGGCCGTGGCCATGCCTGGATTGCCAACCGGCAAAGCTGCAACCCGTCCATCCGGTGATGCGAATAAAGTTGTTGCGCCTTTCAGCACCACGTTGAGATTTCTGGTTTGAGAAAAGGTCCGCACCGTTTTTATCAATTCACCTGGCTCATCATAATCATATTCTCCACCCATTCTTTTGTATTCGCCCGCATGAGGGGTAATAACAAAATTGTCGAACCCCCTAAGGTCGGTGTGGGTGCGAGCGAAATCGGGTTGGAAATAATCCAAGGCTTCACCATCTACTACGGCGCGCTTCCCATTGAGCAAGGGGATCAGGGCATTGAGAAAGTCAGATGTTTCCGGATGTTTTCCCAATCCAGGACCTACTAGAATACTGTCCGCCCATTCCAACATGGGAACCAGTTCGTCCAAATGTTCTAGTCGAAAATGACCCGGACCCTGGGCGCCAATTCCCTGAACGGCGCCAATCGGGACGCCGATCACTTCGAGAATATGCACCGTGGTCTCATTGTGGATACCGGCCGGGTAAGCCAATTTTACGATTCCGGCTCCAGCTCTGAGGGCGGCATTGGAACAAAGGGCGGCGGCGCCATGCATACCGCGCGACCCGGAAATCACCAGCACCTTTCCAGTATTGTATTTATTGGCTTTATAATCGCGTTCAGGATAATCGGTTATGGCATCATCAAGTGTGTAGAGCCGCATACGAGAAGGCTGGCTCATCAACAATCTTTCATCGAAGCAGATGGGGCTATAACCAATCTTTCCGTAAGAAAGTGAAGCGGGGTAAAACGCCGCGGACAATTTCATCGCACCCAAGCATACGGTGGCCGATGCTTCCACCGCCCCGGTTGTCGCATCCGCTGTGTCGCAGCGTATACCAGAAGGCACATCCACGGAAACTATGGGCACGCCACTTTGGTTCATTCCAAAAATACAAGATTGGATCAATCCTTCAGGATTGCGGGTGATGCCACTGCCGAGCAAGGCATCCACAATTAAGGTGACATCCTGGAAAACCGGAAGGTCCAGTGGGGATCGGATAAAATTGATGGTTAAGTCCGCATCGGCCACTTGTTGATGCAGTTTTTCTGTTTCCGGGGAAAAACCCCGGTCGGAAGGCGTCTGATAGATCACTACAACATAGCCTGCCTGCGCGGCCAATAAGGCTGCGGCCAAACCATCGGCTCCATTATGTCCGGGACCACAAACAAACGCGATACTCTCTTCATGTGGGGCTGGGATGCGTGGACCTGGCTCGTCGGACGGGTTTCCCAGTGGATCGATCATAGGTTCGTCGTCCAGATCATCCTCATCTTCAAAACCTTCCATCATGGTTTTGATGGTTTCGAAAACCGCTTCACCGGCGCTCATGATCATATCGTATTCACTAAGCCCGTATTCGCTTGTGGTCCGCCGTTCGACGTCCTTCATCTCAGCCAAAGTGAGGATGGGAATCATGCTGTCTCCTGCGAAATATTTTTTCCTCGGTCGGGATTGGATCGAGAACTCAAGAGGGTAGGGAAACGTATCGACAAGTGAGAATTTATGGGATGGGCAATCCTGCGCCTAGCTTAGGGCTTGCGGTCAGGAGTTCTCTATGTCGCCGAGGATTTCATCAATCTCTTCTTGAACATCCTGTTCGAAGCGGGTAGGTTGGCGCCGTTCAATAATGATAGCTCGAGCATTGATCGCTTTTTTTAAATCGACGACACGTTTTTGTTCCATTTCCAAATTCGTGCGCTCCATCCGGGCGAGTCGCAATCGAAGCATCAATTGCCCAACGGAAGCTCCCGTAATGAATACGGCCGCGAGGATGGTGAGTATAAGAAGTGTCTCCGAGATCATGGATCCGCCGCTTTCTTGGAATCAAGATACGATTTAACCGCTTCCGTGTTAAAATTTAATCTATCCAAAAGCAAAATAGCGTCCTCGAGTTCGAATTTCATGGAGAATTGACCTGTATTTTTCCAGGAATTTAGGGCATTTAAGATGGGAAAGGCTAAATTCTCAATTCTATAGCGTTCCGAGTTCAGTTTTAGGGTGTCGACCAAATCAAGAAGCACAAAAAACGGCTTCAAATCCAATTTTTCGGATGAATTCATAATTTGACCGCTGAAAACGACCAAAAAGTTGTGCAATTTCCGTTTGGCAGGTCCAAGATGGGCAATAATTCCCTGACTGCGCAGGTGCGTGGCCATGACCAGGGCTCGTAGCATTTCATTGATGTCATTTTTTTGCAGACCTGAGAGCAAGGCTTCTACGAGTCTAAAGTTTTCAATAATATGCAGGGTTTGCAAAACACTGCCTGGCAACGGCCAACCGAGGCGTCGAAACTGTTTTTCCTTAATGGCCAAGCGCCATTCCTGGAGGCGGACTTCTTCCCGCGAGTCTTCCCAGAAAGAATTTTTAAGGTGAATGGCCATCTTTTCTTTAATGTCCGGTGGCAACATTTTGGCAGTCAAGGTGAAAGGCTTGAGTGGATAAAGCCAAAGTTCCGGAGTCTCGGCATGTGGGTTGGCCGTTGGCTCCCAATTCTGAAGCGGAGTTTCCGGGTTATGGCAAAAGGCCATGATGTCCACATCGAATCCATCCTGATGATACACAAGCCAAGCCGACTGCACGTCTCCACTTATCTGGTGTTGGAAATGTGTCTCGCGAATGGTCCATATCCCAAAGCTGCGCTGTAATTCAGTCGTGAGTTTCCAGGCTGGACTTTCGGCGTAGGCAAATGGTTCTCCACTAAAGGCTTTGACCCATTGGCCCAGCGCCAAGTAAGCGTGCGCTGGAAGGGTTTCCGCTTCCAATTCCATAAAAATGTGATCGCCGGTTTTGCCTGAAAGGTTGGATTTTGCCTGCCCAAGCAATTGCAAAAAATCCCTACGTAACTGGGATGTTACTCCTCGTACTTCCAGAAGATGTAAAACACGAATTGCATATTTCAAGTTTTGGACTGTCTCAATTCCGCTGATATCGGAAAAGAACCAGGCGCAGCTTGTGAAGATATAATGTGAATAGCGCAAGATTTCGATGGTCGCAACCGCTGCAGTACGGTCTACGCCTGGAATCAAATGGGCATCCCACCATTCCTTAACGTGGGTTGCGTTCAGTTGCCAGGACAAGCAAGCGGAGTCCTTGGCTGCGGACCAGGATCGAAAGTATTTTGGCCCGGCTACTTCAGTGAACGTTTCCGATTCCTTATAGAGGCGGTTGAATGCTTCGCGCAATGGGCCGCGCCATTTCTGATTCCAACCGGGCTGGCCACCATCGGAACAACCACAATCTTCACTCCAACGTCCGACGCCATGGGCGCAAGACCAAGCCGTTCCCAGTCCATGCGCATTCTTGAGTCGTACTTCATGTTGAGGCGGGTGCGTGGCAAGGTACCAGGCATAATTGACGGGCACCATGTTAAGGCGGGGTGCAACATCGCGGAACATATAGGCCGCGCACATGTCTCCAAAGGGTTCATGATGGCCATAGGATTCTCCATCCGTGCAAACCGTCACCAACTGATCTTCGGATTTATCCTGGGCAAAAGAGTCGGAAATGCGCTCGCCAAATCGGTTGGCATTGGTAAGCAAATGATCAAAGCCCACACCATGGGAAAGCGGACCGTTATAAAAAAAGACGTCCAGGTAACCCTTTTCCATCGGCGTGCCGTCATCGGCGATGGGGAAAATACGATAAGGCCGGTGCGTGTCAATTTTGTTATCGGATACGTCATTCCAACCATCCGAATGCAGGGACCGGACGCTTTGCGCCTGCGTAGGTGCGAGCACGGTATATTTGATTCCCGCACGAATCAGGCTGACCACCGTGGCCATATTGATAGCGGTCTCCGCCAGCCACATGCCTTCTGGTAGACGGTTGAAACGTCGCTGGAAGTCCGCTATGCCCCACATGATCTGCAAGCGTTTCTGTTCTTCCGAAGCCAGAGGCATAATGACGTGGTTGTATACCTGAGCCATGGCATTCCCGTGGCCGTCGAGTCGACTGCAGCTTTCCCGGTCCGCTTCCATAAGCCGGGAATAGGTATACGGATGTTTTTCTTCCAGCCAGGAAAACAGCGTGGGTCCGATATTGAAACTCATGTAAGCGTAATTGTTCATGATATCCTGGATGCGGCCTTTGTCATCCAGAATACGCGAGGCGCCATTGGGGGCATAACACTCGACAAAGACACGTTCATTCCAGTCATGGGCCGGCAGTGCCGAAGGCTGGAGCTCTACCTGTTCCATCAACGGGTTTTCCCGAGGAGGTTGGTAAAAATGTCCATGGACACAGAAATAACGATTATGGCCGGGCATAGTCATAGGTCACACAAAATGTACCAAATTCTGAAAAGGGCGCGATCAGTGCCAGGGGAAGGCAGAACCGTTGGAGGCTAAGACGTTTTTACCCTTAAGGCGATGTTTCAATATGTCAATACCTTGCTGCAAAACCTGATCGCGGTTGTCCGTTTCGGGACGAAACCAGAATTCTTCTTCTTGATTCATACGGATATAGCACTTGTCCGCAATGCTGTGATCGCCAAGCAGGACTTCCAAGGTGGATTGCCTTCCATCGACGACTACATTTCGAATCCAACGAATGCTCATTTCTACCAAGCTTTCATTTCAAGGCCTTGATCCTTTCCCGGGAAAATTCCGGGATAACACCTTGTTGATATTTTATCAGTAGGTCCCCGTATCTGGCAAGAGCGGCCTGTCGTCCACCAGAAAATTTTTCCACTAAAAAGGCTGCTTTAGCTTCCGCATGCAGGCCTGCCAAGCGATCCTGGCTATGATGTGCGGCAAAATCCAGGACCTTTTCAGCACTGTCTACCAGGCCCATTTGCACCAGAATTTGGGCTTTTTCAAGCTGGGCATGGGGCCAAAGCGGTGAACTTTGAGAGACGCGCAGCATGGATTTGAGGCGGGTTGGGTTGTCATGTGGTGATTCTATCAAACCCCGAAAAAAGTGGGGGCGCGCCTCCCCCGTGTCTTGCATCAGGTAAAACCGGTATTCCAGCGCGCGCTGCGCCTCTTCGCTTCCGGTATAGGCCGAAGCTAAAACGAACAAGGATTCGGCCGCTGCAAAATGGCCTCCCTCCACAGCCAGGCAGCCCTGCCAAAAAAGAATAGGCCCGGTTCCTTCCTGGCGTTTGGGATCCTGTTTCAATGCCTTGAGGACATTGGCGGCTTCTTGTGCCCGGCCTTGGGCTAAAAGACTTTGAGCTTTGAGGAGCCGGCCTCGAAACGACCAAAGCGAAGGCGTGGTTTTTTCTTCCAGCCTTTTCAACCAAAACAAGGCTTTTTCCGGATCTCCCAGCTTAAGCTGAGCGTTGGCCACAATAAAAACTTCCTCTTCGCTGAGCGGCTTTTGACGTACCTCGCCAGTTACCGTCGTTTCAGCGACAATGGAATGCCAATCCTTTAATTGAAATCGAATGTGCAAATACAAATTACGCGCCGTGGTCTGCCAGAGTTGGGAGAGTGTGCGCCATGCCAGTTTGTCCAACACGGACGAGGCATTATCGAAAAGGCCAAAAGTTTGCAGGCGATTCACTCGATCTAGAATGGTGGCCGGGCCGGGATTCCGCAAGGATACGGAAGTCATGAAATTCCGGTACGCGCAGGAATAATTCTGGTATTGCCAACAAAGCATTTCCAAGATGTCCGCCGATTTGGCCTGAGTGGGGGCAAAGGTGGCAGTAAGCGAGTCCAGTATTTGTGTCGTAGGCGTTTCGGCGGTTAAAGTGCGCATTAAGTTTTCCAATTGGTACTGGACCATGCCGTTTTGCATGCTATCCCGTTCGGCTACGTGCAGGTATGCCAAGGCAGCGCGATAAGAATCGCTTAGCATTAAATAGTCTTCCGCCAATTCCCGGAATACCTCTGGGCTTTTCAAATTTTTTGCGTCAACCAAATATGCCATGTTCACCACTCGAGTGGAATCGCGGCGGGATCGAAATTGGGACAAATGGCGGATATACCAATTCACATCATCGGGAAGCCTACTTTTCAATATGGAATCGGAGGGATTGGAGCGAGCCTGCGTCTTTTGGCTGGGTGATCGATCACCCGATTCTGAGTGGAGTCGACAGGCAGCGACTTGAAGAAAGGGTTCAACATTGATTGAATTGGAAACCAGCCCTGCAATCAACTCGCGGCAAGGATCTGAGGCGCGGACTGACGTATCGGCGGGGGCTGCCCCCGGTTTGGGAGCGGCGTTTACCAGGAGGTGGGAAATTAAGCTTCCCAGAACCACTAGTATGTAATGCGTTTTTATTTCCATCGGTACAAACCCAAATGCCCCATGGGCACAGCCAATAAAATAGTCGGTACATGGAGTATTTCACACCAGATGAGGTCTCGGAGCAAGCCTTGATGCCCCAATTTTTTGGACGTGATGCTGAGGAAAATTCCGCTCAATAAAATCTTGATAATCGCGGGTATCCAAAATGCCGACCAGGGCACTATACCCAGCGCGGCTAGAGCCGGACCCAGTGCCAGCCACCAGTAAAATCCATAGATGCAGATGAGCAATCCTACAAAGCCTTTTTCCTCATAATGGGCGCCATTGCTGGCCCAGCGGGCGCGCTGTTGCAAAAGCCCTTGCCACGTCGTCACCGGCGAAGTCGTCACACAGGCATCGGGAGCAGGATTGTAGGCTACTTTCCATTGCGATTCTTTTTGCATCTTGCGCACCAGTAAGTCGTCATCACCTGAAACCGTGTCCTCCAGATTTTGAAAGCCGCCGACCCGTTCATACAATTCTTTGCGATAGGCCAGGGATGGGGCGCTGGCTATCATGGGATGACCAAGGGCGAATGTCGCGGCTTCGATGCTAACCAAACCAAAGACCTCGTGTTCCTGGTAACGAGAAAGCAGCGTGCCATTGCCACGGATCCGTTTGGGACCCTGGACTATGCCGACATCGTTGGTAAAACATCGTGCCATGGACTGTATCCAACCTTTGGGAGCCATGCAATCGGCATCTGTGGTCAGAAGTATGGCACCTTTGGCTAAAGCAAATCCGGCCGCCAACGCTCTTTTTTTAGGGCTGGGTATGGTGGGCGAGTCTATGGGAATATGCACGACTTTGAAGCGAGAATCTTTCAAACAGAATTCCTGAATGATTTCTGCCGTGCGATCCATGGACCGGTCATTGACGCAGAGCACTTCCCACTCACCGGGATAGTCCTGTTCAGATAGGGCAGTCAATGTAGCTGCAGCATATTGTTCTTCATTGCGAAGAGGAACGATTACCGAAATACTTGGCAGGGCCGTCTTTTCACTTGCATAGGCCACAGCGTTCGCTTGGACGGGGGCATCTGGAATTGCGGAACGGGAACGGCCTAGCAGCAACGCGCCGCGGATAAAAAAGACCATTAACCCGGTGTACACGGCAGTCAGTAAAGAGACAATGATGAAGACTAGCAGATGTTTTTTCCCGTCATGCTAAAAAATATACATCCCACCCGATGCTGGGGATGCTATAATTCAATGTATGATACTACGCAGATCTAAAATTTTGGCAACGATGGGCCCAGCCTTGGAAGTGCCGGGTGTTCTGGAAAAATTAATCTTGGCGGGAGCCAATGCCTTCCGAATAAATTTTTCGCATGGCAACGAGGAACAGCACGTCCGTTACCTGTCGGCAATTCGCGCCGCTGCCCACAAGCTCAAGATGCCTTGCGCGGTATTGGCGGACCTCATGGGTCCCAAAGTTAGGGTGGATGCCAAGGAATATATGCTGGAACCGAACGGCGATATTACCGTAGTACCCAAGCCAGGAAATCCCACGCTCCGCACCATTGGCATCTCCTTCAACGGTTTGGCAAAACTGGTCAAGCCGGGCCAGCGTATTTTACTTGATGATGGTAAGCTGGAAATTCGTGTTCAGAGAATTTCCGGAGTCAAAGTGCATTGCCGCGTCATCCGGGGAGGATCGCTCAGTCCCAATAAATCCTTAAATGTGCCTGGCGTGGACCTGGGTTTGCCCGTTCTCAGCGTCAAGGATAAAGCGGATTTGCGATTTATTAAAAAGATGGGTTTCGATTGGGTGGCAGCTTCGTTTATACGAAATGGCGCCGACGTTAAAGCCATAAAACGTTTTATGGGGACCCTGGATCTGAAGATTCCCGTGATTGCCAAAGTGGAAAGCGCGCAAGCCGTCGCCAACCTTCGCGAAATAGTTGAAACGGCAGAAGGGGTGATGGTGGCCCGAGGCGATCTGGGCGTGGAACTCGATTTGGAGCTGATTCCTACGGTACAGCGCAATACCATTCAACTGGCCCGGGAATTGGGTAAAGTGACCATCATCGCCACGCAAATGCTGGAGACCATGACCACCTCAGCTCGGCCTACCCGAGCGGAAGTGACGGACGTTTCCACTGCGGCCTTGGCTCGCGTGGATGCTTTGATGCTTTCCGGTGAAACCGCTACTGGCAAGTTTCCGGTGGAAGCCGTACAAATGATGGATCGCATCATTCGCACCACGGAAAAAAATTTGGAAGAGGAAATAGTCGGCATTTCCCATCCGGAAACCATTGCATTGGTTTGCGAGGCCGGCCAATATCTGAGTGGCATCAGTGGCGCCAAGGCTGTAGTGGCCATCAGCTCGTTTGGAACCACACCCCGCATTCTCGCCACCTTCCGCGGCAATACGCCCGTAGTTGTCGCCTGTACACAAGCGAATATCTACAATCGTAGCACCCTTTATTATGGTGTCGCACCCGTGATGGTCAAACCCGTGACGAATCCGGAGGATATTTTCCGACGCGTGGCTCTAGAGCTCACGGGATTAGGCTTAGTTAAAAAGGGCGATGTATTGATTTTCGTATTTGGGCATCCCATCCATGCGCGCAAAGGCACCAACAGCATTCGCCGATGGGAAGTCGACTAACTGCTTACCTTGTACGCCAGACGTCAATAAAGTAGAGTACCGCTGCTTCAATAAAGGCCGGTGGATTCAATGGTAATGGATGGGTGAATAGGTGCGCCGAGCCGAGACCTCTAGAAATCGGTCCTCTTCCGGACACCAACCCGTGAGTGCGCCGCCATAGACGCAACCCGTATCTAAGCCTTTAAAACGAGGAAGGTCGATCCTTCCCCGCTGGGCCCAATGGCCAAACACAATGGTTTTTTCTGGGGCGACGCAGTCATACCATGGGGGATCGTTTGGACTATGTAATTCCTCGCCTTTTCCATCCCAGGTACGAATCCGAACCAAAATTTGCTTGGACATATCTTTCATGTTGCTTTTTCCGGGCTCAAGGCCTGCGTGCACCAAAATGATATCCTCAAGTTCAATGTAGACGGGCCAAGAAGCAATGTAAGGGATCCAAATTGCCGATTCTGTTCCAAGGGAAGCGAGATAGTCCACATCTTTCAGGCTGCGTAGCGGGGCTGCTTTCTGCGCAGCCCGAAGCATGATTTGATCGTGATTTCCAGTAACCACATTGGCTTCGAGGTCTTTTAATCGACGCAAGGTTCCGGGTACATCGGGCCCCTTGCCAACGACATCGCCTACTGAAAACAGGGTGTCTAAACCGGGTCTAAAACTGAACAGCTCTAAAAGGTCGTTCAGTTCATCCAGGCATCCATGTAAATCGCCGACAAAAAGCCGTCGGTTTTTAATTTGGGTGGTCATGATACATGGATGAATATACATCCTGGCTCGGTAATTTTTAACTTCTTTGGGTATGAACCCAAGCAAAGACCTGGTCCACATTCTCAAACTGTTGGACGATGACAGCGCCTCTGTACGCGTGCATGTTTGGGAAAAACTCCAAGCGAATCTCCCCGCTTGGGAGTCCGATATCCGCGCTCGCTTAAGTGAGATCCCAGAAGTATCCCGCCAAAAAATTCTGGAATTGTTGGGGAATCGGGCTCGTACGGGATTCAGAGGCGCATGGCTGCATTGGCGTCAGCTACCGGAAGATATGCAAAAATTGGAATCGGCATTGTCCGGACTTTCCCTTTTCCTTTCTGGAAAGGGAACGGAAGGCAAAGCGCCGAAACACCCTGAACTGGAATCCCTGTTGGACCACTTGGCCCAAGACTTTCGGGACACGGGGTTCGGCGTGGATGCGGAATCATTGGCCGAATATCTATTTACCCATCGCGGCTTTTCGGGCGCCGTTAGTGGGTATTACGATCCTGCCAATAGTGATTTAGTACAGGTGATCCAAAAGCGGCAAGGAATTCCCATTACCCTGGCTTGTATTTTCATGTTGATTGGGCACCGTCTGGGACTGGAGATACACGGCTGTGATGTGCCGGAACATTTTCTGACGCGGGCTCGAGAAGGCCAGCGGGATATCATAATCGATTGCTTTGACGGCGGCAAAATCCTCGATGAACGCAGACTCGGGCAGTTGGAAAAGAAATACGCTCCAGACTTTGCCCAGTTGCTTTATACGCCAGCTTCGCCGGAGGCAATAATCGCAAGGGTTTTACGCAACCTTATCAACGCCTATCATTTAGCGGGAAACAAAGAAGCCAGTGAATTTATCTGGACACTTGCGGATGATTTACGAGGCGATAGCCTAAGCGCCGACGATTCCGATCATCTGGCTTAAGTACTCTACCAGTACTCTTCGATGTGCATGCTACCGGGCTTTTCCGTCGTATGGGTGGAATAACCTAGCGGTTCCAGTTGCTTACCGACTTCTTCGATCATGGCGGGATTGCCGCAGAGGAAAACGGAAGTCTGGCTAGGGTCTAATGGAACATCGAGCCGATTCTTCAAAACGCCATCTTGGAAATATTGGGTAATACGGCCTGTTTCACCCGTCCACCAGGGGTCTATTTTGGTCCGTGTAATGGACGGAATATAGGTGACCCCGGGCAGATGCCGGGCTTGCAGACGCAATTCCTCCAAGTAGCCGAGCTCCCATCCATAGGGTGCGCCATGCAAAATTATGAACCGGAATGGATAGGGTTTTACGGAATGATTGCGCATCATGGAGACATAAGGGGCAAGGCCGGTACCCGTTGCCGCTAAAATGACATTTTTATGTGCCGCCGGGACCGTGTCCAAGGTAAAGAGGCCACGAATTTTTTCTCCGACCATAATGCGGTCGCCGGGTTTGATGCCCACCAGGCGTGGAGTGAGTTGACCGTTGTAGACGACGGAAATATAAAATTCCAAAAGGTTGGGTTCGAGACCGGAGGAGGCGATGGAATAGGCCCTGAGTACCATTCGATCCGGTTTGCATTCCTTGAATTCTGGTTCGCTGCCTTCACGGCGCGGGAGGTTTGAGGAGAGCCCCAATAACACGTACTGGCCGGAGGTAAACTCGGCCATCGGTTTATCCGTCTTTACCTTGATGATGAATAAATCCGGGCTAAAATCTTGTTTGGCCACGATGACTGCATTGTATTTCTCTGCTACGGAATCCATGTTTACCTCTGGGGTAAAGTTAACATTTGAGTGAGGACTGGAACCTCAGAAAACATTTAGATTATATTATTATTTTTCTCCGATTTCTGGTCGCCCCGGATGTAGCCCATGTCCACATATGTCATCAATAATCGAATCCCAAAATTTCCACTTCTCGATCACTATCCCAACCGCGTCCAATTGCAAAAAAGCCTGGAGGCAGTTTTTCAAATTTGGCTTAAAGAGCGATTTATTTCCAACTTAGTGCGTCGCAAGGCATGTTCCCAGCTCTATGATTTTTCGGTGTGGATGAATTTTCATTCACGCGTTTTGGAGATTTCTCATGCTGGGGAGTTTTCAACTTGGTGTGCCGAAGTCGGACAGCCGCTCCTGTCAGACTGGAGCGACTTTCTAGTCTATGCCCGTTCACGTCTTAAAGATATCGCATGGGATACGGCCCCGCAACTCCCGATTCCGCCACCGCCTCCTCTAAAGCCCCTTGATTGAGTAGCTTTCCCAGGCGGGAGGATTGGGCATGAGTTTTCAAGAGAGATTAATTTCACGGACCCGACAAGCCGGCAATGCGGTTTGTGTGGGTATGGATCCGGTATTGAAAAAAATCCCCGGCACGGGTTCGCCGGAGGAACGCATTAAAAGATTTTATTCCGACATGCTGGAAGCCATGCTGGCTAAGAATATCCTGCCGGCAGCCGTCAAGCCCAATTTAGCGTATTACGAGGCTGTGAGCCTGCCCTGCCTGCAAGTGTTGCATGATCTGATTAAGGCATTTAAGGCTGCTGGCCCACTCGTTGTTTTGGACGCCAAACGCGGGGATATTTCCAGCACTTCCGGCGCTTACGCACAAATGGCGTTTCAGGTTTTTGGTGCGGATGCGGTTACCGTCGCCCCTTATATGGGCCAAGATACTATCAAGCCATTCCAGGATGTAGCCAAGAACCAGGGCATCTATGTTTTGGTGAGGACGTCCAATCCCAGTGCTAAGGATTTTCAGGAGCTTAGCGTTCGATCCGACGGAACCCCACTTTACCGCGTGGTGGCGGAAAAATTAGCAGACTGGAATGATGGAAATTTGGGCGCTGTAGTGGGGGCAACGGCTCCTACGGAACTGCGCGATTTGTTGCTGTACTGGCGAGGTCGCGGTAAAGAAATACCCATCCTGATTCCAGGCATTGCCATAAGCGGCGTGTCCGGTGGACAAACGGGAAGTGTGACGGATGTGTATCAGGCGATTCGCGATGCAGGGAGTGATGCGCACCTCCATCTCTTGAACAGCTCCTCCGGTATCAATTATGCCTACGAGAAGTTTCCCAACATGAGCCCGGCTAAAGCTTCAGTCCAAGCGCTAGAAGAACTGATTGCAGAATCGGCTCAGTACTTGTAACGATTCGAGCGCCCAGTGCGTTCATAAAATCTGGATCAGGGCGCGTAATCGGGAAAGAGCGAAATAATGTCCTGAGGGGGCCGGAGCGGTTTGCCGGATGGATGCATAAATGCATGCTCCGTGTATCCTTTGGCGAGCACTTCCGTTTCTCGTAACACAAGGTAATCAAAGCGGATACGGGCTTTACCTTTGCGCCAGCGTAGGGTTTGAACACTCAGGGTATCCCCATAAAAAGCTGGGTTCAGGTATTCACAATGCGCGGCCAAAACCGGAATGAGCACCTGCTTTTTTTCCATCTCTGAATAAGCATGACCCAATTCCGCCAAGGCTGCGGTTCGAGCCACTTCGAAATAAACCAAGAAGTTGGCATAATACACAAACTTCATGGCATCCGTTTCCGAGTATCGCACCGCAATGGTGATTGTGCTTTGATTACTGGCGACAGGCATGAAGCTGAACAATTAAGCTAAACAATAAGGCTAAGGATTAGACAGTCACAGGCACCGGCTCCGCTGCCTCAATATTGGTTTTCCTTAGCGTGTGAACCGTTTTGAGTATCCAAGTGGATGCGACGATGGCTGTAAATCCGCTGGCAATGAGAGGGGCATAGTGCAAGGCGTATTCGCCTCGAGTATGCGCGAGTATATAGCCAAGGGGTGTGGCGACAAGCACCAGTCGCATGATGTTTAAAAATAAAAATGGCAACCCTCTACCCAGACCTTGAAACGCGCCGCTGGAAACGATGCTTATACCGATAAATCCATAACCTAAGGTTGTCAGTCCCAAGTAATGGGTAGCGGACTGCAACGTGACCAAATCGGGATGAAAATTTTGGATGAGTCGTACTCGCAGGAGATGCACTACTATGCCGACAACAGCTAAGAAAAGGAAGGCCGTCAGGAGACCCATGCGGACGCTTTGTTCGACGCGGACATAGTTCTTGGCACCAAAATTCTGACCCACCAGCGAGAGCACTGCCACCATGATTGAGAGGGCAGGGAAGATGGCCAAGGTTTCCAATCGCGATCCAATTCCGATGGCCGCCATGGCGGAAGGGCCAAAGGCAGAGGCGAGCTTGGTAAGGATAAAGATGTTGATACCAAGCAAGGATTGGGACAAGATAGATGGAAAACCGACCCGAAAGGCATCGATCAGTCCTTCTGTATCCTTCCAATCAGGCCAGAGGCAAAGCCGCAATTGGGTTTGTTTTCGGGCGTATATGGAATAAACGACTAGAGCCGTTAAAATATTGGAAATTCCCGCTGCCAATCCTGCCCCCGCGACGCTCATTCCTAAACCCTTCCATTCGGTTCCAGCGAAATGAAAGTGTGTGAAAATCAGAAAGGGTGCGATCAAAATATTTATCAAAGTGCCCATCACCATTCCCATCATCAAGGTACGGGTATTGCCTTCGGCGCGTAGACCCGAGCCCCATAAAAGGGCGAAGATTAAAAAAGGCACTCCCAGGAAAAGCATGTTGAGGTAGGATTTGGTTAGGGCAGCACCGACTGGTGACGCTTTTTGGATATCCAAATAATAGGGGAGTGCAAAAGGATAAATCACCAGAAAGATGGCAAACAGGCCAAGCGCTACCCACACAATCTGGCTTAAGGCATTTTCAGCTTTCGCTTTTTCCTGCGCGCCTAAAAGCCTGGCAATAACAGAAGTAGAACCACTAGTTAGCCCATTGAATACGGCAAAGATGAGATAGAAGAATGGAAAGCCATAATTTAGAACTGCCAGACCTTCTTCAATACCAAGGCGGCTGACGAACACGCCGTCCACAATGTTCAGCACCATATGTGCCGTCATCCCTATCATCATTGGCAAGGCAATGGCAAGCATTAACGGGAAAATCGGCCCGTTTGTTAAGTCTTTGTCTTTACGCAAGTTAGATAACCCTACTTAATTTAAAATTTCATGGCTTGGGAACCGTAATGAGGATCCATGACCCAGTTAATGATAGTCTATACAAATGCTCTCGTAAACAGAAGCCGTGCATGGAGGACCTTGATTTTCAACCAATTTAAGTATCTTGAGGGCATGCTATTGGTGGCATTTCTTTTGCTTATGTTATTGGGTTGCAGCCCTGTTGAAGAGCCTCCCAAATCCCAGGGATTGACCAAGGAACTACCGTTGGCCGAATACCGGGACACAACCATATTAGATATGTATGAGGGTTCGCGATTAAGCTGGATTTTAAAAACCTTACATCTGGTCAAATGGCCTAGAACCGATTTGGTGCGCGCGCGGCCCGTCGACCTGATTGTTTATGATTCCACTGGCAAGATTATGGTTAGAGTGACTGCGGATTCAGGAACCGTGGACGAATCTATCAGTTTCCTTGTGGCATCCGGCCATGTGCACGGACACTCTGAAAAAGGGGTGGACATAACCAGTGATTCACTGAGGTGGAATAAGGCCATCAATCAGATCAGCACCGAAGCACACGTCCGGGTCATTTCTGAAGAAGGAGATGTTCTAACCGGCAAAGGTTTTTTGTCCGATGCGAAGCTCGACAATTGGCAAATCCTCTCCAATGTCCATGGCGTTTTCCAAAAAGTGCAAGAACGTTTTCAAGACGCTGATAAGGACTCGACAGCATCCCCTGCTCCAGGGGTGTCTACCTCAGCCGCAATAGGAATGCCAGCAATTGCCGCACCAGGAAAGCCCTCCAAGGCAACAATTCGAACCGACAGCCTTTCGGCACCCGCAACGAAATCAGTTGTTCCCGAGTCTACACGATGATGGACTCACCCGGTCAAACTTTCTATCGGCCGAAATGGCTTCTGCTGCTACTGCAACTTTTGGGCGTATTATTTTTTCCAAACTCTTCCGGTGCGTCACTGGAAGGGGGCAAACCCGCACTGGAAAAAAATGAGCCCTTGATCATGGAAAATGCTGACCGATTTGAAGGGTACCGCAGCCGCGGTGAGTATGTCCTAAGTGGAAAAGTGCGCTTTAGGCATGGCACCTTAAAATTGGAAACCGAGCGGGCCGTTTGGCTTAAGGACAGGAACATCGTTTATTGCGAGTCCGGTATTAAAATTGTCCAGCGCGGAGCGGTACTGACAGGCGATGGCGGCAACTATGATAAGAACCGTGGTGAAGCCATGGCGGAAGGTCATGTGTTCATGCGGGACAGCAGCGGTGAGGTGGAAGCCTCCGGAAAAAGCATTGTTTACAAACGATACAAACATCTCACCACCCTAACCGGCGATCCCATCCTGCGGCGCTTTTATGCTTCGTCCGACAGCTCGGATTCACTGGCTGCGAAATCGAAATTATCTAAACGGGATACCTTGAGCATCTTTGGCGAGGTCATGACCTACGATGACTCTACGCAAATAGCTATTGCTGATGGCAAGGTCCGCATCAACCGGGATAAGCTTCGGATCACTTGTAAAAAGGCCGAATACCATGACGCGGCTGATTCACTTTTTTTAATTGGAGAACCATTGGTCCTGGTTGATGACAACCAAGTCAAAGGTTTGGTTATGCGGTTGGGGATGCATGGGGAGGATATTCGCAGCCTGCTAGTTAAGGGTTCGGCGCAGGCGCATTCCGTGGAACCAGCCACAGATACCAGCTCGGCCCGGCAATCGGACCTTAATGGCGATTCGCTCTTCCTTACTTTTAAGGACAAAGCCATCGATAGTGTGCAGGTGTTTAGAAATGCTACTGGGGCCTACTTTGATCAGGATAAGCCCGAGTACGTCAACAAAATGAGTGGCGAGTACATGGTCTTGCGTTTTGCCGGCAAACAGATCAGAAGCGCAAATGTCTTGGGAAGGGCCAAGAGCTCCTATTATCATTTCGAACAAAAGCGCCTCAAGGGTCGCAATGATGCGGAAGGAGATACCATCGATTTTGCTTTCAAGTCAGGTAAGATAGACGAGGTACAAGTCAAAGGCGAAGCCAAGGGCACCTATTATGGCGAGCGAGCCGGCGCGCATGCCAAATTGCCGGCTACCAAGCGGCCTCCCGGTCCGTCCGATTCAAATCCTGTTCCAAGTACACGGAGGAAGAAATAGTGCAAATTATTGCGGAATCGCTCGTTAAAATTTACAATGGCCGCAGAGTTGTGGACGGGGTGAGCTTCAATGTCAACCAAGGTGAGGTTGTGGGACTTTTGGGTCCAAACGGCGCGGGTAAGACAACGTCCTTTTACATGATTGTAGGCATGATTCGTGCGAATTCGGGTAGAATATATATCGGGGAAGAAAATGTCTCGACCATGCCCATGTACAAACGGGCACGCCGTGGGCTGGGTTACCTGCCCCAAGAGACATCGGTATTTCGTAAACTGACTGTGGAGGAAAATATTCTCGCCATACTGCAAACTCGGCCTATTTCGCGGTCGGAGCAAAAGCTCGAAACGGAAAGACTCATGGAAGAGTTCAAGATTGCTCATTTACGAAAACACAAAGCCTATACCTTGAGTGGCGGTGAACGCCGTCGCTTGGAAATTGCCCGAGCCTTGACAACTAAGCCGAAATTCCTTTTGCTCGATGAGCCCTTCGCCGGTATAGATCCCATTGCCGTAGAAGATATCCAGTCGGTTATTTTTAATTTAAGGGATAAGGGAATGGGGATATTGATCACGGACCATAGCGTTCGAGAGACTTTAGCGACTACCAATCGGGCCTATATCATGTTTGAAGGCAAAGTGTTGGTAGAGGGCTCGGCGGAGCATTTGGCCCAGGACGAAGAAGCCAGACGCATTTACTTGGGTAAATCGTTTTCATTAGGATGATGGTGCATACATGAATTTTGGACTCGATCTTAATCTGCATGTAGGCATGGAGCAAAAGCTCTCGCCTCAGATGATCCAATCCCTAAAGCTCCTACAAATGAATTCGTTGGAACTGGAAATGGTTGTCAAGCAGGAACTGGAAACCAACCCGCTGTTGGAACCCGTAGAAGAGGGAGATGAAATTGAGGATTCCAACCCTGGGGAAGGGGAGGCACCTTCCGGTGACACGTCCAACGAAGCCAGCCAAACGGCAGAAGAAATACGTTCAGAGGATCCCTCTTTGGACGAGCCAAAAGACCCCAAAGAAATCGATTGGGAAAGTTATTTAGAGGAGGGATTCGATCACGGGAATAAGCGGTCGGAAGAACTGGAAAGCCCTGATGAACGCTTCGAGCGTGTGCCTGTCTATGCAAAATCTTTGCAAGACTACCTGCTCGGCCAACTTCAAGATAGGTTGGTTCCCGCACGTGTTGCAGCTTTGGTTGATTATTTGATCAATAGCTTAGATGACCGGGGTTATTTGGTTCCCGAAGTGCATGATCCAGCTGCCCAAAATGGGGAAGAGGTGGAGAAGGTTCGTGGTAAAGTTAAAGAGCTCGATGAAGCAGGAATTGCCGCCCGGGACGCCCTGCAAAAAGCCGATGATTTAGGGAGCCGGGCGCGTGAACTCCGTTCCCGTGAATTGGGTGGCATGGAGAAAAAAGCCCAGGCCGCCAATGAAGCCAATCCCTACATACAGGAAATCCAAGGAATTATTGACGGGTCCATCCATTTGGATACGGCAAGCCATGAAGTTCGCGAAGCGTTCCATGTGCTGCAAAGCATGGACCCAGCTGGTATAGGAGCGCGTAACCTTCGGGAATGCCTGCTTTTGCAGATTTATCGGTATGGCCGCCTAAGCCCTTTGGCTACGCGGATTGTGGAAGAAGAATTCGACCTCTTGGAAAAGCTCAAAGTGGCGAACATCGCCAAAAAATTTGAAGTGCTTCCCGAGCAGGTGCAAGCCGCCATGAAGGAAATTGGCTCACTCGAACCCCATCCCGGAAGGTTAGTCAGTTCGACGGTGGCCAATCCTGTCACTCCGGATTTAATTGTAGAGGAAGTCGAAGAGGAACTGGTTTTAATGCTCAATGACCGCACCGTTCCGTCGTTGAAGGTTTCCCGGGCCTACGCTGAACTGTTAAAAAAAGGAAGCAAGGCCAGCACGGACGAAAAGAAATACGTGCGCGAGAAGTTGAATTCGGCAACTTGGCTGATCCGGGCTATTGAACAACGAAAATCCACTATGCTTAAGGTGATGCAGGCCATTATTGAAAGCCAGCCGGATTTCTTCAAGATTGGGCCAACTTACCTACGCCCGCTCATATTACAAGACGTGGCCGACAAGATCAGCATGCATATCTCCACGGTAAGCCGGGTGACCAACGGGAAATATGTACAGACCAGCCATGGGATTTTTGAACTGAAGTATTTCTTCACGGCCGGAGTCACCCAATCCGATGGGCGAGAAGTGTCTTCCGTCACCACCAAGGATGAAATTAAAAAGTTGATTGAGTCCGAAGACCCGAAAAAGCCACTCAGCGACCAAAAAATTGTCGAGATTTTGAAGGCAAAAGAATTGGACGTAGCGAGACGGACGGTTGCCAAGTATCGGGACCAATTGGAAATTCTCCCAGCCCGACTGCGAAAACAGTATTGAAGGCCTATTGGGCATAGCTGAAAGCGGATTCCGTCCAGAATCCCCCAGAAAACTCAATTTATCGTGCGTCCATTTGCTGGAAATATTGACTTGACAAGGTGTTGGGGTCGCGAGTAAAATAAATATCATGCCCGTGGCAAAAGGACACAAAATGGGTGTGATTTCCTTCGGACCAATAATGTAGTTTAACCATTAGGCGGCCACCACCAGAAGTGGAATAAGGCGCTTAACTTCAAAGGAGTCCATTCATGAAGATCCAAATTACAGCCCGGCACTTTCACGCCTCCCCTCAACTTCATGCCAGCATCAAGGAAAGCCTTGACCAAATTGAAAAATTCAACGACTCCATTTCGGGAGCCCACGTTATCCTGGATGCTGAAAAAAGTGGTGTCCGGAGGGCAGAAATCGTCGTAAAAATTCTAGATAAGACGGTATGCGCCCATGCCGAGGAAGACAACATGTATAAAGCCATCGAGGCCATGTTGGAAAAAGTGGAGCGACAGCTCAAAAAACAGAATGAAAAATTGAAGGATCATAAGTCCGTTCCGACTTCTGAACTCGTGACGGAATAGGAGTAAAGTCCAGTTTGGCCGATAGCATTGAATTCAATCGACTCGAAATAAACCGCAAGAGATCCCTCCCTGTGAGGGATTTCTATTATCAGTTCAAGGACGAGTTGTCCCTGAATCTTAAAACCCCCGAATCCACCCTTAGTACAGAAATCATCGAAGCCAATCTGCATCGGCCCGGCTTGGCGCTGGCAGGTTTCACCGGTGTCTATTCGTATCAACGCGTTCAAATCATCGGCACGACGGAATGGTCCTTTTTGGAATCGGTGGGTTCGGAAAAACGCAAGGAAATTTTCGCCCGTCTGCAAGACTATCGTTCCCCACTTTGGGTTCTGACCCATAACGCTGGCCTGCATGACGAACTCCTGCAAATGAGTTTGAGTCAAAACATTCCCATCATCACTACTTCTCGCGAAACCCTGGAATTCTGTACTGAAGTGCAGGATATCCTGGAAGACTGGTTCGCGCCGTATTGCTCCGTACATGCTTCCTTGGTCGATGTGTATGGGGTGGGAATGCTGTATATCGGGGAAAGTGGGGTGGGTAAGAGCGAGTGTGTTCTGGATTTGGTCGAGCGCGGTCATCGTCTAGTGGCGGATGATATCGTCCATTTGATCCGAAAGGGACATTCCATTATTGGTAAGGGCAATAAAATCCTCGGGCACCACATGGAAATTCGGGGCATTGGTATTGTAGATGTGGGAAAACTTTTTGGGATTCGCGCCATTCGCAATACCAAAAAGGTGGAAGTAGTGGTGGAACTCCAGAAATGGCGAGAAGGCGAGAATTATGAGCGGACCGGCCTGGATCCACTTAACACCGACGTAATAGGGGTACCGGTTTCAAAAGTCATCATTCCCATTTCGCCCGGTAAGAACATTACGGTGATCTCCGAGGTTATCGCCATGAATATGCTTCTGAAAATGAATGGAATTGACGCCGCCAAACTTTTCAATGAGAAGTTGATTGAAACTATGAAGAACAAGAGTCGGTTGAACGCATTGACGCGATTATCGACAGAAGTTTACGAGTAAGCGACTCAAACGCAATTTATTGATTGGCGATTCTTTCTATATTTGCGATAATAGAGGAAGCATGAGACTCCATTTGCATCTTAGCCTCCCTATTGCCACACGCCCATGACCAACCGGAAGAACAACATTGTCGTAGGGCTTTTTGTAATTCTGTCCCTCGTCATTTTATTGTTCGGCGTTTATTTCCTAAAGGAAACGGTTCCCGGCCGAAAGACAGATCATTATTACGCCAATTTCGATCAAGTCTCGACATTGCAAGACGGCGATCCAGTAAAAATAAATGGTGTGAAAATGGGCAAGGTCCAAGGCATTGAGCTGAAGGGAAATCGGGTCCGAGTGAGGCTGGAACTTGACCACGGCATTAAGCTTCCCAAGGATTCGGAAGTGCGCATTCAAAATATCGGTTTGATGGGTGAACGTCAAATTGGAATTTTGCTTGGTCGCTCCACGGAATATTATGCGACCGGTTCGGATTTGGAAGGGCGACTGGATGCCGGTATTGCCGAGGCCATGGGCGTTGCCGGAGAAGTTTTTGTGGAATCCGAGGTGATGGTCAAATCCCTGCGAGCGATTATGGATAGCACGGTGGGCAAGCCCGAATTTGTGGCCTCGTTCAATGCTGTTGTCAAACAGACGGAAGATTTGAGCTTGAGGTTAGGAACTTTTTTGCGCGATGTCGATCCTAAAGTGAGGCATAGCCTGAGTAATTTGGAAGATGCCAGTGCAAGGGTGCATATTTTGCTGCGCGACCAGGAAGTACCGGTTAAGAATATCATCCAGAATGGACAGGAAGTTTCTTCCAAGTTGCGGGATGTGGTGGAAAAGGCGGACCGGGTTGCAGATGAAATGAACCGACTATTAGTCAAGGTGAACTCGGATAAGAGCCCTCTGGGCGCCATGCTGAACGACTCCACTTTTTACTTCGAGTTGAGATCCACACTCACCAGCGCCGATTCCTTATTCCGTCATATTGAGAAAAAGGGTTTGGACGTTAACGTGAATCTTTTCTGAAAGCGCCTTCATGATTCATCTGCATTGGGCCATTCACAACCACCAGCCGGTGGGCAACTTCGATTTTATCTTTGAACGGGCTTTCGACAGGGCGTACCAGCCCTTTCTACAAGTCTTAATCGATCATCCCCGCATACGCATGAGTATGCATTTCTCCGGGATTCTGCTCGATTGGCTGGAGTCGCATCGTCCGGAATATCTTCGAAATCTACGGATGCTCGTGGAGCGGGGACAATTGGAAATTCTGGGAGGCGGATTTTATGAGCCGATTTTGCCCGTCATTTCCGATGCGGATAAGCTGGGCCAGCTTCGAAAATTACAAGACGCCGTGCGCAGGCTTTTTGGGACTACGCCAAAAGGTATTTGGTTGGCCGAACGGGTTTGGGAACCCACTTTAGTTAAGCCCATATCAGAAGCTGGGATTGAATACGTTCTCTTGGATGGCAGTCATTTTAAAATGGTCGGTAAAGTCGATTCCGGCATGGACGGGTATTTTCTGTCCGAAGATCAAGGGCATACCTTGAAGCTGTTCCCAATTCACGATGTGATTCGCGATTACATTCCTTTTCGTCCCGTCGATGAAGTCATCGATGCCTTGCTGGCCATGGACAAGCCAGCTGATGTGCAAGTGGTTTTTGGCGATGATGGAGAAAAATTCGGCGATTGGCCTGGAACCTTTAATACCGTGTATACGGATCGTTGGCTGCACAGATTTTTTGAAAGAGTTGAAGGACTTGCAGACCGGATTAGAATCTCACCCCTGGAGGCGGGCCTAAAGCCGGAAAAAAATCTGGGATTGGTGTACTTGCCCCCCGCTTCCTATCAGGAAATGATGATCTGGGCCCAGGACGCGCAAGATACCCTTAAGTTCCGTAAGGCCTATAAGGCACTGGATGAGGCGCAAGGACCTGAAGCAACTAAGTTTTTACGCGGGACTTTTTGGCGGAATTTCTTCAATAAATATTCCGAGAGCAATCAAATTCACAAGCAAGGAATTCGACTGGGAAAATTGTGGGCAAAGCTCCAGGGAGTCTTGCCCGCGGCTGTTCTCGCTGAAGCTCAAAACCATCTTTGGCAGTCGCAATGCAATTGCGCTTATTGGCATGGTGTGTTCGGCGGTTTGTATTTGCCGCATCTCCGCTTCGCGCTTTACCGAAACTTAATCCAGGCCCAATGTTTACTGGATTCGGCTCTACCCTCCGGTACTCAAGATCCGGAGTGGGAGGTACTGGATTGGAACTGTGATGGCAAACCGGAATACACCTTGAATTCACGGCAGGTGTTTCTCAGCTTGAGTCATCAGGGTGAAATGGATCAATTCTGGCTGAAGGCTACGAATATTAATTTGTGCGATACTCTCACGCGGCGCTTTGAATCCTATCATCAACAATTGGGTGGACATGGCGAAGCGGGAACCAAGCTTGAAAACCAATTGGCCGAAAAAGAATCCAACCTTAGCCAGTATCTGATATACGATCGTAAAATTCGGCGTTCCTTCTCTGATGTTTTTATGGCTCCGGACGCGTCCTTTGCGGATTATGCGGGACAGCGTTATACCTCTAGTTATGTTTTTGCGGCGAATGAAGTAAGCTTACTCCGTAGGGAAGAAGAATCGGAGATTCGATTTTTGGGGATAGCTACCAGTTTGAATGGAGCACCGTCGCTTAGAGTGGATAAACGGGTGATGCTGCAAAAGAATTCGCCGAGCCTGCGCGTGGAATGGCGTTTTACCAACATGGCTACTGCCCAATTTGGAAATGGGGCAAATAGTGGCCATGCAACATTCCGTTTTGCTTGCGAAACCTTGTTTTGCCTACTGGCGGGCAATGCACCGGATCGTTATATTAAGTGGAATGATTCACAAGATATTTTGGCTTCCCATGGGGACATGCCAGGAGTTAATGACGTGACGATTACGGACGAGTGGCTTAAGCTTAAGGTGGAGATACAATCCAATGATGCCACCGGTTTCTGGCGGGATGCCATTGAAACCGTAAGTCAAAGTGAGAGCGGTTATGAACGGGTATACCAGGGTACGGTATTACTTCCCATATGGGACATTCATCTCGCGCCCGGTGCCGAAGCGATGGCATCTATGTCGATTCAATTTAAAGAAGGAATTTAAAAGCCATGGTCACTATTGAACTTACCGTAACCAACGACTCCGGGATTCATGCGCGGCCAGCCGCTCTAATCGTGGAAACGGCCAGCCAATTTCAGTGCCAGGTTATTTTTATCAAGGATGGAATGCGCGCCAATGCAAAAAGCATCATGAACATTATGCTGCTAGCCGCCGAACCTGGTGCCACTATAGTTGTTGAAACCGAAGGCTCTGACGAAGCGGATGCGCTTAAGGCCATCGAGGAATTATTCCTTTCCAAGTTCAAATATGACTGAGCGATAGGGTGGCAACGAGCAAACTTAAGCGACTGGTTTTGCAGGGCGTTTCCGCATCACCAGGGTTTGCCATTGGACCGGCATTTTTACTCCAGCCGGAAGATCGGGTGGTTAAGCGGCGGAGCATACCTCCGGAAAAAGTCGAACAGGAAATAGCCCGGTTAAGAAGGGCTTTGGAAAAGGCTCAAAAGGAAATATTGGCTATCAAAACCCGCATTACTGCGGATGTCGGTGAGTACGAAGCCCGAATTTTTGATACTCACATTATGATGCTCCAGGATAGTGAAATTCTGGATGCCGTACTGGTTGACATTCGCCAAAACCAATGCAATGCCGAACATGCTTACAGTAGCCGCATCAACGCACTTGCCGAGCGATTTGAAACGGTGTCAGGAGGCTTTCTCAAGGATCATATGAGCGACCTTCGCGATGTGGCCACACGTGTCATCGATATCTTGATGCTCAGTGAGAACAACCTTTCTTACTTGGAAACGCCAGAGCCCGTCATTGTCATGACGCGAAATTTGACGCCTTCTGTGCTGTCCCAATTCAATCGAAAAAACACATTGGGTCTTACCACCGAGGTTGGGGGAAAGACTTCCCATGTCTCCATCTTGGCACGATCCTTGGAAATTCCGGCGGTCTCCGGCATCAGCCTATCGGGCTTGGAAATCGAGCCGGGACAAACCGTCATCCTGGATGGTACCGCGGGCGTTATCATTCTCAATCCTTCGCTACGGGACATCAAGGAATACGAGATTAAAAAAGCCGCCGGCTTTGCCATGGATCTTGAGCTTTCGGCCCTTCGCGATTTGGATGCGGTAACGACAGATGGAAAATTCATCGAATTGTCGGCCAATATCGAATTGCCCATTGAAGTGGAAAGCGTCATTCAATACGGTGCCGATGCAGTGGGTTTGTACCGCTCTGAATTCCTCTTTTTAACGCGCGAAGACATGCCTAACGAGGAAGAACAGTACCAGGCATATAAATATATCGGCGAACGGATGAGTCCTAGGGCCGTGACTATCCGAACTCTTGATGCCGGTGGTGACAAGCTGGTTCCGGCGCTTAAGATGGCAGGCGAGTTCAATCCATATATGGGTTGGCGGTCCATTAGAGTTTGCCTGGACAACCCGGAAATTTTTAAGACACAATTGCGGGCTGTATTGCGCGCTTCCGCCTACAGCAATATCCGCTTAATGTTTCCAATGATATCCAATTTATGGGAAATCAGAGCCACCAAGGAACTCCTGCAAGGGCTGCGTAACGAACTGGATGAAAAAGGGGTTCCCTACAATACCCAAATGGAAATAGGATGCATGGTGGAAGTGCCTTCAGCTGTTGTGATGGCGGAGGAACTGGCTCGAGAAGTGGACTTTTTCAGCATTGGCACAAACGATCTCATTCAGTTTACCTTAGCCGTAGACCGGGCCAACGAAAAAATCGCTGAACTCTTTGAACCCAACTCCCCGGCGGTGTGGCGTCAAATTAAGTTCGTGATCGAGGCGGCCCGGCGTCATGGTATTTCGGTTTGTGTTTGCGGTGAGATGGCGGGAGATCCCATGGCGGCGATTGTGCTCATTGGCCTTGGCGTCGATGAACTATCCATGGGCCCAGGTGCCCTGTTGGAAATGAAAAAGCTCATCCGTTCCCTCTCCTTTGAGGATGCCCGGATTTGCAGCGCCACCGTCATTAAATTGACTACAGCTGCGGAAATCAGCGAATACCTCCGCGACCGCTATTCCGCCAAGCTTGGCGACTTGGGTATCCGAAAAATTTTTGGAAAGCGCTAGCCCAGATTTAGGTAAGTCCACTTTCAGGAGGTGGGATTAGTAATTTTTTGTTGAGATGAAAAGACGAGTCCTAACGATTAGGCAAGCGGTCGGAGTAGGAATACTGGTAGGCATTAGCCTGGGTTCACTGGCTGCGTTGCCTATGGACTCCACTTTTACCCACGCTGCGCAGACTGTCATCAAACCAGATTCTCTTTTCCAACCCGCCTCAATCAGCACCAACGCTAATGAGGACAGCGTGGCGCAGGCGGAAGCCGATTCCAGTTCGGTAATCCAAGTTAGCGCCCTACCTTTTGTCATGAGAACACCCACCCAAGCCCAGATAAAAACTTTTCAGGCCTTGGTACTTAAAGCGGTAGTGGCCGTGGACAAAAGGGATTTTTCCAAGGCGCGAAAAGCAATACTAAAGGCGGAACCCACCGAGCGTCTGGCGCAAGTGTATAAAGCCGTTCTATTGGCCAATGCGTATAACGGTGAAAAGGATTTTGTACACGCAGACAGCGTATTGGCAGGAGCCTTGAAATGGGTGGGGGGTAGCGTTTGGCAAAGCTATCTGTTCAACTTCCGCATAAAAATTTTTCCCCTGACCATGCCAACGGACTCGGCTAAAATGAAATTCTATTCCCAGGTCATCCAAGCTTCAATTTCGAGCGGTGTAAAGGTCAACTTTCTCTATGACCAACTTGAACTGCAGGGGTTTAAAGGGTCGGTGACAGGCTTTGAAGAATGGATCAAAAGGATTGTCCAGTTGGCTCCGGCCGATCGTCGGCTCGATTCTCTCTATCAAAAGCTGGCACCCAGTATTTTACCTGGCCAAGGTAATTGGGAACTGCAGAATCTCTTATTGGACCTAGAAAGCAAGCTGGGCCTATATACGCAAGCCATCGCACGTAGTGAAGCCATGCTGAAACTGGTTCCGGGCAAAGCCGAGAAACAGATGTTGCACGGCTATTTTGCAAACTTCCATTTCCGGGCAAAAGATTACCGCAATGCCATCGCCACCTACCTGAAATATATCGAGAATTACGGGGATACTCCCGAGGCTCTCCTGCAAATTGCGCGGTGTTATGATCGCCTGCAAGAGCCTAAAAAAGCTTTGGTTTGGTATGATCGATATTTGGAAAAATTCCCTAAGCAAGACAAGACTTCGGAAATCTATTGGCTGCGTGCTTGGGAATTGGAGTCACAGGGAAATTATGTTGAGGCGACGGAGTTTTACTATCGGCAATTAGCGGATTTTAGCGGCAACAAACGTGGCGATTGGGCCAATTTCCGAGTGGGCCTGTGTCAATTCAAGGCCGGCAATATGGGCGCGGCATTGCAAGCCTTTAGAGCCGTTCGGACCCAAGTGAATTCCAATGCTTTTTCGGCCGCACTTTTTTGGGAAGCGCGTTCGCAAGAAGCCACGGGAGACAGCGTAGGCGCAAAAAATACTTGGATGGAGCTGTCTGAAAAATATCCGTTCCATTTTTATGGACATCTGGCCCACCAGCTACTCGCCTCTCGCGGAGCTGGGCCCGATACTTTGGACGTATCACGACATTTTGCGCAGTCGACGGCGGAGGGCATCGCGTCCTGGATGAAACAGGAAATGTCCGGTTACCGGCAAAGACTCGATCATGACTATGAAAGTGCCTATTTGGGCATGGGCAAGCTCTTGCAATTTAAACTGGACACCCTGGCCTTGCTCACCTTGCAAACTTTTCCAGAAAAAATCAAAGCCAATCCTTGGCTGCTGTACGTTTATGCCAGGAAGTTCCAGGATCGGCAGCTGTGGCGTGAATCCTACCGGCTTGGATTGCAGCTGAGTTATAAAATCGCACCGGACCGATGGGGTTTTGCCCCTAAAGAAGTTTTACGGCTTATTTTCCCGCAACCCTATGACCGTTTTGTACAAAGGTATGCGGCGCAAAAAAGGGTAGAACCGGCTTTTGTTTATGCATTGATGCGCCAAGAATCTGGATTTGATCGCGAAATTAAATCCGGAGTCGGAGCTGTAGGTTTGATGCAAATGATGCCGGCAACCGGAAAATCAATCGCCATGCGGGAAGGCCTAAAGGAATTCAATCCTTATTCTTTGGTTGATGCCGACATCAACATAAAACTGGGAATCGCGTATCTTAAGGAATTACAAGGCGAGTATCAGCAAAATCCCTACTTCGTCTTGGCCAATTATAATGCCGGTCCCGAGGCTACCAAAAGGTGGCAATCGGCCGCGAATGGAAAATCATTGGAACTAGTAGTCGAGGATATCAGTTATTGGGAAACCCGTGACTACGTTAAGAAGGTGATGGGAAATTATTGGACATATGATATCTTGTGGGGCCATCAACGGTCTCAGGGCATAAAGAAAAGCGTTCCGTGATTGTTATGCGCCAACCTTAAAATTGCTATGAGGTCTTATCTTGCTAAATTGTCTTTGATGTACCATCGAATTGCTCTTTTGGGATTGTGTCTGAGTACGGCTCTGATTACCGCTCTTGCAGGTGCGAATCCTAAATCAATAATTGTCCAGCCTGCCGCATCTCCACCTACTAGCCGCTTAACCTCCAACGCTTCAGAAAAATGTTGGACTGTTGCTCGATTAAAATATGGAGGAGGAGGGGATTGGTACGCGGGCCCAACGATGCTGGTGAATCTATCCAAACGGTTACAATCAGACCTGGGGCTTACTGCTTGCGAAGAGGAAGAATCCGTTAGTCTTCTCGATGGCAATTTGTATAGCTATCCCATTTTATTTATGACCGGACACGGCAATGTGGCGTTCGCGGAAGAGGAACGCAAAGTGCTGCGCGAGTACCTATTGCGGGGAGGACTCCTATTTGCAGATGACAATTATGGCATGGATACATCCTTCCGTCGGGAAATGAAAAGTCTTTTTCCCAACCATCCAATGGTACCCATGGGCTTGCATCATCCCGT
>JAYTHY010000095.1:0-26023 GCA_043732185.1 Fibrobacteria bacterium | reverse complement strand
CCATGAGCGACATCCGCCATCACTTGGGAGCGCCGGCGCTCCCAGGAAATCACCGCCGATGAAAAGTTAATCGTCATAACCTATTTTTTCTACTTGGGTAGGTAGACATATCGCGGTCGCGATTTCTCGCCCGTCTTGGGATAAAAGGCACGGCCTGATAGGGGAAAACTATCCTGCAGGGAATAATAGGAATCCATCGATGATGGGAAGATCAGACCATCATGCCAGTCCGGGGAATCCATCACAATCGCGCCGAAGCGCTTTTGTTTCAGAAGCGTTAAAAGGGAATCTTCCTCAAGCTTATGTGGATTACCGCCTGAGCCATGCCTAAGACCCTGGAGCAACATGCGATTTCCAAAAACTTTTTTCCCCGCCCATTCCGCCAAGTATTCGTGATCGAGCACCCACACATCCCCTTGCATGCTGCGAATCTTATCTACAATGGCGGCTCCCTCGACACTATCGGCCGCTGTGGGGATTTGGGTCCACGGGTTATAAAGGAGAGATGCAAATTGAAAAAGGAACAAGGTTCCAATGAACATGCCCCGTCTGCCGGACAACGGCAATAATTCTGCCACTCCCCAGCCGGCCATAATCGCCAGCCATGCAAAAGCCGGCATCAGTACATTGTTCCAGCTGCCAACATGAGTGCGCGTAATCCACGCAGAGCCCACCATACCAGCACTTGCGCACAGTCTAAACCAAAGAATTTCGGAAAATAATCCACCGTGAGAAAAAGCACGATACACCGCGAATCCTGCCAAACCCAAGGGTAAAAAAAAGAGCCGTAAATCTTGAGTCCAGAATCTTAACCATGCTCCGGGAACACTTGGCTCACCGGACGGCACCATGAAGACGAAATAATTAAACCAACCGTCCGATTTCCAATTCAGGAAAATGGACCAACCACCCGTGCCTAAAATAATTGCTGCCCCAAAGGCGATTAAGAATTGTTTTCTCTGGAACGTTCCCTTAGTTTCACGGCCATGCCTGAAGCCCTTAAGTAGCACTAAGGGTAGCATCGCTACAGTAACCGCGATGGAATTTTGTTTGGTCATAAAGGCCAGCGAAAAGGTGAGTGCCGCCAGTGTTCCGGACCAAGCAGTTGGGGCTGCGTAGATAATCCGTAATCCGAGGATGAGAAAAAACAGGCAAAGGTTGTCCACCCTCGCAAGATCGAACCAGAATCCTGTCAGCTTAAACGAAGCAGCGAATAGGCATGTCGATAAAACCCCTGCGTAAGTGGACCCCGTAGTAGATCGTATCCAACGATAACCCAATCCCATGGCAGCAAGAATGGACAGCAAGGATAATAAACGCAATGGCAAAAAGCCTCCGCCGAAAACGGAAGCTATGGCCCCCAACCAAAAATAGAGAGGGGTGTAAAAATACGCCACGTATTCCGGAGACGGCGCGGAAAATACTGGCATTCCACGCATAACATGATTGACTTGCACTAAAATACCGGCTTCAGTCCATTCTAATTCGTACCGATATCCAATACGAGCAAGCGTAACCACTAAGAAAAGGGCTACATGAACGGCTCCTGCCAAAATCGCGGCAAACAGAAATGCCTTCCCGATTTCTGCTCGGTCTCGCCTCATAGGGTAAAATCGGATTTTTGAAAAGCCATGGTACTCAACAGCTTACTACTAACCACCATTTCTCTTCCACGGGATTCTGGTACTTATAAACTCTTTTCACGCCATCATTTTCTCTATGTTCTTGCGGGAAAGGAACTAGCTGGCAATGGCTTGATGGCGTTTGATTTCGGCTTACAACGATCGGGCCAAAATGGACATCGGCTTGACTTTCGACTCGCACCTAAGTAATTTTATCGCGATTTCGCGGATCTAACCATATCAAGATCCCGGTTGTTGAAAGGCTGACCTATGATTCATGTCGAAGGCCTTACCAAACGGTATGGCCAATCATTAGCGATTGACAATATTTCTTTTCATATTGAAAAAGGTGAAGTCGTCGGTTTGCTAGGGCCAAACGGGGCGGGTAAGACCACGACTATGAAAATCCTAACCTGCTTTATCGCCGCATCCTCCGGCAAGGCCAGCATTCACGGACATGACACCTTTGACAACCCATTGAAAGTCAAAGAGCAGATTGGGTACCTTCCGGAAAGTTGCCCGCTGTATCATGAAATGGACGTTACCGCTTATTTAACCTTTGCCTCCGAGATTCGTGGCATTGCTGCCAATAAACGGAAAAGCGCGGTCGATAAGGTTATATCAGACTGTGACCTTGGAAAAGTAACGCGCAAGTTGATTGGACATTTGTCTAAAGGGTATCGGCAACGGGTTGGTCTGGCGCAGGCGCTGATCCATGACCCTGCCATTTTAATTTTGGACGAACCGACATCCGGCCTGGATCCCAATCAAATTCGTGACATTTTGAGTTTGATCAACAATCTGGGTCAGGAAAAAACCGTGATCCATTCTACGCATATCCTGTCTGAGGTGGAGAGCACCAGTGACCGTGTTCTGATTATTAATAATGGTCATATCGTCGCTCAGGGGACACCCAAGGAACTGATGACCCGTTCGTCTGGTACAACCGTGTACGTAACAGCCAAGGGAAATGATGTTCATAGCCAGTTGGCCTCGGCTTCCTTTGTAACGAAGGCTGAGGTGATAACGCAGGGACAGGACGGATTCATTCGGCTTGCCATACAGGGCGTCGATCAAAAAAATGTAGCCGTGGATATTTTCAAAATGGCGGCGGAAAAAAGCTGGTTGGTTTCTGAGCTCAAGGCCGAAACCGCCAGCCTTGAAGACGTATTCGCAAAACTGACGAGAGGTTGAAATGAATAATACTTTATCCATTTTCAAGCGGGAGTTTCGGAGCTATTTCTCATCTCCTGTGGGATTTGTCTTTATCATATTTTATCTGTTGGTGTCCAACGCCTTCTTTTTCTTTGTGCAGGATTTCTTCCGGCAAGGTCAGGTTTCCATGCGCGGCTATTTTGCGGCGCTACCCTGGATCTTTCTCTTTTTCGTTCCCGCCATAACCATGCGGCTTTGGGCTGAGGAAAAGAAAACAGGAACAGTGGAACTGCTTTTGACCATGCCGCTGCGGGAATGGGAAGTTGTTTTTGGAAAGTTCCTTGCCAGCTTTGCGTTTCTTGCCGTCACCCTGTTGTTTTCCATGACCATTCCGATAACCCTTGCCTATCTTGGCAAACCGGATTATGGAGTAATCGTGGGTTCGTACGTAGGAGCCTTGTTTTTGGGATCCGCCTATCTTGCCATTGGGTTGTACATCAGTTCCTTAACGGAAAATCAGGTGGTGGCATTCATTATTTCACTGGCAGTTGTTTTTGTTTTGCTTTTGATAGGCATTGCACCCACGTATTTGAATTCGCTCGGTTCCATTGTCGGCATTTGCGAATACGTTAGCCTGCTCAGCCACTTCAACAATGTTACGCGCGGTGTAATTGACTCGCGTGACGTCATCTATTATGCCTCGATTATCACCTTGTTTCTTTACTTAAACGTAAAGAACATTGAAGCGAGGAAGTGGAGATAAACCATGAATTCAAAAAAATTAAGCAGCCGGGCTAACGCCTATTTAAGCATCGTCACTTTAGTGGTTATCCTGGCCGTGGTCGGCTTGGTCAGTCAGATGTTTTTCCACCGACGGTTGGATTTGACCGAGAGCAAGCAGTTTACCTTGAGTAAGGCTGCTTTGCATACCATCGGAAATTTACCTGATCTGGTTACAGTAAAGGTTGTGATGTCCAAGGATTTGCCCACGCAGTTCTTGCAAATTCGTACGCATGTGGTTGATTTGTTACGAGAATTCGAAGCTCAGGCCAATGGAAAGATTACCCTGGTATTTGATGATCCAGGGGAGAGTGAAACCAAGCGGCAGCAAGCCACGGCATTGGGCATCCAGGAAGTTCAGTTGCAGGAACAGAGCAGTGAAGGACTGCAAATCAAGAAAGGTTTTTTTGGGTTGGCTTTGACCTATGGCGATAAGAAGGAAATCATTCCGGTTTTGCAAAACCTGGAATCCTTTGAATACGATTTGGTTGTCAAGCTCAAGAAGCTGACGGGTTCTATTAAGACCATCGGCATTCTTGAAGGCTCCGACAACAACAAGTTCACGATGACATTGCCAGGTCCGCAACCCAAAACCACCACGGGTTTTGATGAGAACTATCCGGCACTTAAAGAAGAGGCAGAAAAACTTTATAAGATGGAAAAGCTCGATCCACTGAAAGGGCCCATATCCGAAAGCGTGGATCTTTTGCTGGTTGCCGCGCCCTCCCATCTGTCGGAAACGGAAAAGTTTTATCTAGACCAATATTTGATGAAAGGGAAATCGGTCATCTTCCTTTCCCCTGGTGTTAATTTAACATTAGGATCTGGAATCAATGGTACAGCGTCTAGCAATGGATACGAAGACCTGCTCGCCCATTATGGCCTAGCGGTTCGGAAAGACGTAATATTGGAAGATCGCAATTTTGAATTTGTGCGGTTTGGACAGTCCTTCTTTCCTTCTCCATATCCTTACTGGATTAAAGTTGGTGCGGATGGACTAAGTGCCACTTCAGCCATTACCTCCAAACTTGGTACCATCAGTCTTCCTTGGGCTTCTGCCATTGATATTGATACCCTTCAAAAGGATTCGACCAAGGTCGAGATCTTGGCGAGTTCATCTAAAGGGTCTTGGGAAGAGGCTAACAACTTCTTTTTGCTGCCTCGCGACCTAAAGGAATTTTTGCCCGTCAATCAAAGGTCCTATCCCTTGGCCGTACTCAAATCCGGAAAACTGCGTTCTTTTTATAGCGATCATGCGGCCCCTGCCGGGGATAGCACACAACATATTGATACCACTGCAATCATAAAAGTCGCGAAAAAGGAAGCGCGCATGCTTGTCATTGGCAATGCACTTTTTGCCACGGACTTTTACGTGGGTTACACTCAAGGCATGACTAATCTCCATATGCTGCTAAATAGTATGGATCAATTGGCATTGGATCCTGACTTAATCACAATTCGTAGCCGAGAAATTGCCAATTCGCCCATACAGGATGGAAAAAAATCGCGGAAGATTCCAATCGTATTGTTGAATTTGCTTTTAGCACCGGGAATTTTGCTTGCGGCAGGTGTTGCACTTGGAATCCGAAGAAAAAATCGGGAGGACGTGGCATGAAAAGGACTTTTGTTGTGCTGCTAGCTGCCTTGGTGGTGTTGGCTGCAATTTTAATCAAAAAGCGTAGCGCAGAAAAAACAATGAGTAGCGAGGCTATGGTTTTCGACAGCAGTCGATTAATAGATGTAATTTCTGTCCGAGTTACAAAACGGCCAGACACATCCGCTATCACTAAAAAAGATGGGCCATGGATTGTTTCAGGTGATGGATTTCCGGTTGATACAGCCAAGGCCAATAAATTCCTGAAAAATATTTTTACCTTGCAATCCCGGGATGTGGTCTCGCATAATCCGGCGCGCTATGCAGAATACGGATTGGATTCGATTGAAGGAAAGCATGTGACATTGCTGGATCGATCTGGGCAATCCGTGATCGATGTGATTGTGGGTAAGACTTCCGCCGCAGACTACAGCTCCCTTTATTGGAGATTCGCTGATAAGCCGGACGTCTTCCGGAGTCCTGGGAATTATGCTTGGGAAATCAGTGCAAAGAATAATGAATGGAAAGAAAAAAAGCTTATACAAGTTAATGTTAAAGAATTAAAGTATTTGGAAACCACTTGGAAGGATACAACCGGCATCGCCTATCATTACAAACTTGAAGCGATCAATGACACGACTTGGAAAATGTTGGAACCAGCTGACAGTGTGCGTGTAAACAAAGCTGCTATTGTGGAAATGACAACTCGCTTTGGGGATATAGCTATAGATGAATTTACATCGCCGTTGGATACCAATATTGCCAAGGTTAATGTGGATAGTCCTATGGTTTGGATCAAAGGGACTTTGAAAAATGGAAAGTCGATGGAGTTGAAAGCCAGTAAACCATTAGGAGGTTATGCCTACACCGTGCATCCTAACCGCAAGGAATTAGTCAAACTTTCTTCATGGCGTTTTGATGCTTTCAAAAAGAAGCCAATGGAATTATTGGTGGCGCCTCCGAAGCCGGACTCCACCAAAGGCACTGGCGCTGCAGTACAAACAGGGTCGGCCGGGCTACCAGTAAAGTAATCTGTCCATTTGGACAGGTGTAGTATTCATAAACTGGTCCGAAAGTACCTGCGCAATCGACGTTGCTTTGGCCAAAGTGGCAAGTCCAACTAAAAACTCACTGTGCGGCCGCCTGCTTCTATACTCCGGTTCTTTACTGGGATGGGCTAGATATCTGTCGATTTCGAAAAAATTCGGTTCAATGAGTATGGATGCCAGGTAGAGCACATAATCCCTAGGCATATAAAGCGCGCAGCCCACAACCTTGCGATCCTCGAAAACCAAATCCGATATGCCTTTGGGTTCTAAAACAATGTCTAGTGCCGTTTTAACAACATTGCGAATATGGTCAGATCCTATCTTGAAATAATCCTGAAGATTAAATTCTTTGCGTTTAGAAAATCGAAAGCCAAGGCAAAGGCACCCGGAGGAAAGTAAAACCGCGCCGCCGCCGCTACGCCTTTTATAAACGGGAATGGCGTCGTTCCTTACTTCCACTACGTTGAGCTCTTTTTCCGGATCCTGTGAATTTCCAAGCACTAACCAATTGGAATCCGGTGTCCAGATTCTGTAGGGCATTTCCGTATTGGAAAGCAGGCTTTCGCCGGTAGGGTTCTGCCAGGGTTCTACGTCTTCGTACCGGAGGACTTGTAAAGTTTCGGAGAGCATTCTTGGTGGCGGATGGTGCCAGCTGGTGCCGGATTGCTCCGGCCGCCAATCTTCAAATGTGTACGGCCGCGCCTTGGCTATCGGCAGCCGCTTCCATAACTGCTTCCGATAGGGTGGGGTGGGCGTGGATGGTATGCATGATTTCTTCGTACGTGGATTCGAGTTTCATCGCCAATCCCAGCTCGGCCAACATTTCTGTAGCCTCCGAACCCAGGATATGGGCCCCGAGAAGTTCACCGAACTTGGCGCCAAAAATCAGTTTTACCATGCCTTCCGTATGGCCAATGGCCCTTGCCTTACCACTTGCTGAGAAAGGAAAGCGACCAATTTTAATGGCAATGTTCTTTTCCTTGCAGGCTTTTTCAGTGAGGCCGATGGAGGCAACCTGCGGTTGGCAATACGTAGCTCCGGGAATTTGCCCGTATTCGATTCCGTGTTTCGCGGAACCGAGAATGCGAGCAACCGCCAATTCCCCTTCCGCAGAAGCCTTGTGGGCCAATAATTGCTTGCCCGCCACGTCGCCGATGGCATAGATTCCCTTGACCGAGGTTTCCTGAAAATCGTCGACCTTGATAAAACCTCGCTCATCCAGTTTCACACCAACATTTTCCAATCCCAAATTTTGGGTATTCGGGGACATGCCGACGGCTACGAGCACGCGATCCACGGTCAATGCCATTTCCTGCTTTTGCGAGTCTAACAACTTGGCCTCAATGGTGCCGGGTTGAGTCGATTTGACTTCCTTGACCTGGGTGCTCACGTAGCAATGAATGCCTTGTTTCTTAAAGGAGGACAGCAGCGCCTTGGAAATTTCTTCATCTTCAACCGGTAAAATTTGGGGGAGCATTTCCACAAGATGGACTTCCGTACCCAAACAGTTGAAGAAATATGCGAATTCAACACCGATAGCACCTGCGCCAATGATCAGTAGCTTTTTGGGCTGCTCGCGCAATCCTAGGGCATGGCGGTAGGTAATGAAATCCTTACCATCGATTGGATATTGGGGAAAGGATCGTGCCGATGCACCGGTTGCCAGAATAATGGCTTTGGCTTTTAATGTTTGCTTCACACCCTGAGCATCGACCACTTCAATCGTGTCCTTGCCAGTCAGTGTGGCATTTCCCAAGACCACGCTGATTTTATTCTTCTTCATTAAAAACTGAACACCCTGGCTATTCTGCTTGGCAACAGTGCGTGAGCGGTCGATGATCTTGGGATATTGCACAGTAATATTATCCGCCGTGAGTCCAAAATCATTGGCATGTTTTAAGTAACCGGCAACTTCCGCGCTTTTAAGCAAGGCTTTGGTGGGAATGCATCCCCAATTGAGGCAGATGCCGCCGAGTTCGGATTTTTCGATCAAGGCAACTTTTTTACCTGCCTTGGCGCCCTTGATGGCAGCCACATAGCCGCCGGGTCCACTGCCAATCACTACGATATCATAATTCGTTTCCAAGGTATTCTCCTAAAGCATCAGCCAAACAGGGTTTTCCAAAATGGACTTGAGTCCCGAAAGGAACTGGGCAGCCAAGGCCCCATCGATAACGCGATGGTCGGCGGTTAATGTCACGTTCATGATGTCGCGCTGTTTAACCTTGTCTCCATCCAGGAATATTTCCTGCTGAATTCCCCCAATGGCCAGGATAGCGCTTTGAGGCGGATTGATAATGGCGGTAAAAGAATCAACCCCGTACATACCAAGGTTGGACAATGTGAACGTTCCACCTTGGAATTCCTCAGGAGCCAGTTTTCCGGCTTTGGCTTTAGCGACCAGATTTTTAACTTCGGCGGAAACTTGACCCAGCCCTTTTTGATCCGCTGCGCGAACAATCGGAGTAATCAATCCACCCTCGATGGAAACGGCCACGCAAATATCGATGTTGGCGTTCTGCCTAATGAAGTCACCCATAAAAGATGCGTTCACCATGGGATGTTGGCGCAAAGCGAAGGCGCTGGCTTTGATCAAAATGTCATTCACGCTGACCTTGTAGCCGGGGCTGCGATTCAACTGGGCTCTTATGGAATTGAGCGGACCCATATCGATTTTCATGGTCACAAAGAAAGTCGGAATATTTTGATGGGACTCGAGTAAACGCTTACCAATAGTTTTGCGCATCATGTTGAGTGGCAAATCCTGGGTTTCACCGATGGCGGCTAAAGACCCATACAGCGGGCGTTGAACAGGACCCTCCGAAGATTTTTCTGCAGAGGTATTGGGTCCACGACTTGCCAAAGGTGCCGCCACGGGCTGGTAATTCTCAATGTCGCGTTTGATGACTCGACCCATTGGGCCGGTACCGGCCAATCCTTCAAGGGGTATTCCTGCAGCTTCTGCCATCTTCTTGGCCAAGGGAGAGGCTTTGATGCGACCTGAAGGCGTTCCCGCAGATACAACGGCGGTAGCAGTTCGGGCAGTCGGTGAAATCGGGTCCGGGGTTTTTAGCACTGGTGCAGAAGCGGCAAAAGCAGGTGCGGCGGGAATTGAGGCTTCCGCTTTTACCACGGTGCCGCCTTTGGATGCCAGTAGATCGGCACTTTTCTTTTCTGCTTTTGCAAGATACTCGGCATAATCCTCATTCTTCTCATCTGTGAGAATGGCAATGAGCTGATTCACCTTGGCCAAAGTGCCATTTGGGATCAATATTTTGCGAAGATACCCGCCATCCATACTTTCGTAATCGACGGTGGTTTTGTCCGTTTCCACACTGCACAACATGGTTCCGGGTTTTATCAAATCGCCTTCTTTAACCAGCCATTTGGCTAGCACGCCCTCTTCCATGGTGGGACTTAGACTTGGCATCAACATGCTGGTGGGCATTGCTTCACTCCTTAAAGCGTGTGTAGGCCCAAGCTGGGCCGTAAATTAATGGTTCACTTGGTACATAGCCTGACGAACGGCTTGAATAATTTTGGCAACCGATGGCAATGTTGCCGCTTCAAGATTGGCGGCATAAGGCATGGGGTTTTCACTTTGATGCACGCGAATAATCGGTGAATCCAAATAATCATAGAGTTGCGAATAGATGGTTTCCGCAACCTGGGATCCCAGTCCGCAGAAATGATGACCTTCTTCCACCACCACAACGCGATTCGTTTTTTGGACAGACTCGGCGATGAGTGGCATGTCCAATGGTTTTAACGTGCGCGGGTCGAGCAGTTCGACATCAATGCCTTCCTTAGCGAGTTCTTCCGCAGCAATTTTGGCGAGGCTCATCATCCGGGACCATGCGATAATAGTGACATCCGAACCTTTGCGCTTAATATCGCCCTTCCCGATTGGAATCAAAATCTCGCCTTCCGGAACCTCTTCCTTGAAGCTATAGGACAATTCATTCTCGAGAAAAACCACCGGGTCATTGCAGCGAATAGCGGATTTGAGCATGGCCTTTGCATCCGATGGGCACGATGGGCTCATGACGTACAATCCAGGAAATTGGGCAAACACCGATTCCATATTGTGGGAATGCTGGGAGGAAACTCTGGGACCGGCGCCATTGGGACCGCGCATCACCATCGGCACATTGAACAATCCACCCGACATGTAATACATCTTGGCAGCATTGGAAATAATTTGATCCATGGCGACCAAGGAAAAATTAAAGCTCATGAATTCGACTACTGGACGCAATCCCAACATGGCGGCACCTACTGCCAATCCTGTAAATCCGGCTTCCGAGATGGGTGTGTCGATAACGCGCTTGGGTCCAAAATGATCGAAAAGCCCTTTGGTCACTTTATAGGCGCCGTTGTACTCCGCCACCTCTTCGCCAAGGATGAACACTTTTTCATCCCGAGTCATTTCTTCCTTCAAGGCTAGATTTAAAGCCTCTCTCATTTCCAGAATCGCCATTACATACTCTCCACATTATCCATAAAGACATGTCGGGTCAATTCTTCTAGGCCCGGTTCTGGGCTCACGTCCGCGAACTCCACAGCCTCATCTATCAAATTCTTTACCTTTTTTGTCAGCAACTTAAATTCCTCTTCCGTCATCTGCTTACTGTCTATCAAATTTCGACTGACGCAAAGAATCGGATCGCGCTGTTTATAGGAGTCCACTTCATCCTTGGTGCGGTAATGGCCGGCATCAGAAACGGAATGGCCGAAAAACCGATAGGTTTTCATATGCACTAATGCTGGTCGACGGGTCGCCCGTACTTCAGCAACGATTTCACCCATGTTGGAATGAATTTCATCGAAATCCATCCCGTTGAGAGTGTGACCCTTAATGCCATACCCTTCGGCGCGGGCTGTGAGATCTGTATTCGCCAAGGCACGCGAGTTGGCTGTGCCCATGCCATATTGATTGTCTTCACAAATGAAAATAGCAGGAAGCTCCCATAAGCCTGCCAAATTCATGGTTTCATGCATTGTGCCCTGCGCGGTTGCGCCATCACCGAAAAAAATGAAACTGACGGCATTTTCATCATTGTAGTTGGATTTAAAAGCCGCACCGATGCCAATGCCAAACTGACCCCCGACAATTCCATGACCGCCGAGGAAATTATGTTCCTTGGAAAAGAAGTGCATAGAGCCACCCTTGCCACGCGCGCATCCGGTGACCTTGCCGAAAAGTTCTGCCATACCGGACTTCGGGTCGAGCCCAAGTGCGAGAGCCAATCCATGGCACCGATAGGACGTCACTACGGAATCTTGTGGAAGTTTGTGGGCAAGTGTCCCAACTCCAACGGCCTCTTGTCCAATATAGGTGTGCAGGAATCCCGCTATTTTTTTCTGTTGGTTGGCTTTGATGCTGGCTTCTTCAAAATGGCGGATGACCAGCATTTTTTCGAGAAATTCGAGCACTTTTGCCTTTGGTAAGGGCGGCTTTTCTTTTTTAACTGTAGCCATGCTTCTCCGTTAATTAAATGCCATGCGAAGGCTTAAATTAATAAAAATTCCCTCTTTTGGGATAGGTCGGCAGAGGTGCCAGAGCCGAAAATTAACCTTTTCAGTCCAAATTGGAGTAAGACCTATTCCCGGAATTTTGAAAACTTGGCGAAAGTGGATTAAAGGTGAATATTTCCAATCGTAATCAAAGACTGAGTGAGGCAAGAAATAAAATGAGTGAAGTTCCAGAAATCTACCGGGCTATGGGCAAAATCAGTTCAGGTCTTTTTATTGTAACGGCCGCGCATGATGGCAATAGGGGTGGCTATTTGGCATCCTGGATTCAGCAAGTGTCTTTCTCCCCGTTAATGGTAAGCCTGGCCATGAAACCAGGGCGACCCTGCTATGACTTGATAAAAACCCACGGCCGCTTTTGCATCAATATTATCGGACACAAAAACGAAGGGGTGATGAAACCTTTCTGGAGTCCCAGCGCAGAAAAAGATCCGTTCGACGGACTGGACTACCTTGTCACACCCGCTGGCAACATTGTTTTGCGAAGTGCCATGGCCGCTCTAGAATGTGAAGTGCGATCCACGACAACCCCCGGAGATCATGAAATACTCTTCGCGGAAGTGATGGCCGGCCAGGAAATACATTTGGAGGACAAGCCTTTAAATCATGTCAGGAAATCGGGATTGCAGTATTAACTCTGGACTGGTTGCACGACAAATTGGGTTTGAAAACCAAATTCCTAATCCCGATATAGGGGAGAGGACAGCGCAAAACGTTTGCCTCGAGTCAGCACCTCCGCGCGCACATATGTTGCGCCAATCGGGTACTCTAGGGTTTCGACCGATTCCATAGGTCCTGATTTTTCGAATATCCATTCCTTAAGGACGGTTTCTTGACTTTCGCCTCTACGCCCAGCAAGCAGTGTTACCTTATTTAAATCCCCATAATCCACATTGGAGCGGGCGTGAATTTTCACCTTACTCTGATCCAATTCCAAATGCAAATAGGGACCGTCCGTGCAGAAGAGGTCGCGAGACCGCAATGCGGCCTGAATTCCTAAAATGGATTTGTCTTTAGATTTGACTACCGTGCGCACATGGCCAAAGAGGTGGTTGCGGTTTTGATACAGGGACACGAGCGGCGTTTTGACCCCAATACTGCGGTTTAAATCCCCATGGGCATCATTGGCACCGATAGGGGATAGGCGATTGCCGGCGAGAAGCTGTTGCACCCAAAATTGCTTGCCATCCCTATAGTCGCCATTACGCGTTCCGTTCCAGAATTGCAAACCATTCACACCTCGCGAAGACCCGCTAGGGTAGAGGTCGGCGCTGTCCCACATTCCTCGTCTAAAGATGAACCGTTCCAGCTTCCCAACTTTTACCCGGGGATGGGCTGCAAAACAGGGGGTATCGCCCAGCTTTTCCAATACTTCACCAATTTTAAGGTCTGGTTTATTATTCAACCACCGTCTACCGCCATCACCAAGTCCTGGGAGAAATTCCGAATAACCGGCCACCAAGAGATGCACATTTTCTCCGCGAGTGTTTCCACAGGACACTTCCTCGCCGGGAATGAGTATGGGAATGTTCGCGCCTGCCCCGGCATTTAAATCCATAGCTTCTTTTCTATAAGCCTGAAAATTGGCATCTGGATCAACGCGCTCCATATACCTTTTTCTGTTATAGTAGAAGTCATAGGAATGGTCCGTACAGACCACATACCCGAGCCCAAGGCTTTGTCCCGCCTCCTGTAAAACCTTTAGGCTAGCGCCAAACTCCACGGGATCATTGGAGTAATCGGAATGACAATGCAATTCTCCCGCATGCCAGTCTGGTGGATAGGGTAGACCTTCGGCCAGCAAGTGAATGCGAAGGGGGAAAGGTGCGAGTCCCGGAAAGGCATCGTTAAGAAATATATGGCGTCTACCGCGCTCGTCTTCGACCGTAATCTTGGCGTTTAATGTGACTGCGCCGCTTAAGCCTGTAAAATCTATGGCTAAGGGCAGAAATACCAAATTGGCATCCACGTGGTTTTCGAATGGGATGGTTTGTTGCCGGGATTGTCCTTCGACGCTTTGCAGATTAATTTCCAGCGATCGAACGGTGACGGGGAAAAAGTCCGCATCCTTTATCACCAGGTAGAAAATGGGTTTTACCCCAGGTACGCAAAAACTGGGACCATCCAGAAAAATTTCCGGCCATCGCTTGAACAGCGGCGACCAGGGCAACTTGAACTTATAGTGGGTTTCGGCGTAGGGAAAAATAGTGGCTGGAAAGCTACTCATCCAGGCCGGGTTTATCCACCCAATTCACCGTTCCTACGCGCATATCGTAATGGTCCTGCAGCATAGTCAGGCGGCGTTCGTCTTTGCGCCGGTCGGGAAATGAAATTTCATTTTGGCGGAGGCGGCGTTCTTCTTTGCGCAAATCCCAGCTTCCAGCTTTGTAACTACGGTCCAGCGAATCACTATTGGTCATACCAAACTCCACAAGCGGTACCTAAAGAGTAACTTCAAAGCTCACCCGATTTCAGATTTATTTTCTCCTAAAACGGCAATATCTAGACGTTTAGGAGTTTCAGTTGGTAACCAGGAATTTGCGACAAATACAGAATCCCACTTTTAAGTTTACATAATATATCTTATGCGAACTATTATCGGCTTATCAACAAGTTAATATTAAAATGTTGAAAAATGAATTTTAGCTGAATCGAACGCTATTAAATGTGTTCTATTCTCTTAAAAATCAATGACTTATGTTTCACGGTAAACCATAAAAACCACAAGTCGAGAACCGGAACAGCAGATTAGGCGGTTAAACCTGCGCGAGGAGGAAAATTAGGTTTAGGCATTTGCCTAAACTGATGGTCGATGAGGCCTGCTCGTCCAGGGCCTACGGATTCAATTCTGTTAAGCAGACGAGTGGCCAAGGAATCAAATAGATCCGGTCGTTCTGGCTTGGGTGCAGCCAGTATTTTTGCCAGGACGCTCATATTTATTTCTTCGCTTAAAAAGGACTCCAAGTGGATGTTCTGGCTGTGCTCAAGTCGGCTTAAAAGGTCGGTTAATACCGTTTCGATACGTTCGTGGAAAGTTTCAAGATTCTTGCCTTTAAGCCCAAGCAGGCTTGATACGGCATACAGGGAATTGAAAATGTAATGACGGCCTTCACGGGGATGCAGGGGCGAATAGAAATATTCGGAAATGACTTCCCCATCCCCTGTTTTAACCATGGATTTGCTCACCATGGATTTCCCAGGTTCAAACATGCGCAGGCGGCCGGCTTTTTCCACCAGTGCGGCTTCCTTGCCCGTTAAGGGGTTTTGACTAGGCGGTGAAATGGGGCCTGAAAATTGCACTTCTTGGCTCAAATCATTTCGCTTGAAAAGGCCTTCTGTAAAGAGCCTGGGTTTGCTCGGACCCGTGGCCTCTGGTGTTGGCTTAGGGGCTGTTTCCATTATCGTTTCAGCTCCCTTGATGGAAGTCGGGTAAAAGGGAAGGTCTGCCTTGGGAATGTTTAAGCTGTCATTCTGAGCTGCTGGACGTGGCATTGTGATAGGCTCGACATCAACCTTCACCTTAACATCAATGGCTGGAGCGGATTCGGATTCAACAGACTCCGCGGGTTCTTGAATCTGATCCGAAAAATCGGTCACAATTTCATATAGTCCATTCATGATATTCTTTTTGTTGTTTTCAAGTTCTGATCGAAGGTTGCTTTCAATGAATCGTAACTCTTCTTCCTTTTTCAAAAGGCGCTCGGTGTTTTTGGCTAGGTCGCGTAGTTTGGTCTGTGAGTCCATTAGGTTGCGCTTTACTTCGGCAAGTTCCTGTGTTCTCTTTTTGTATTCTTCCGTCATCTTGCGCGAATCTTCGGAGAGGTGCCCGATCTTCTCCTCTTTTTCACGGGCCAGTTCCAAGCGGCTCTGGTAATGGCCCATAACCAATTTCAGGGTTCCATCCTGATCACCTTTTCCACTCGACAATTTCTTGAGATCAGCCAAAGCCATCTCGCACAGTTCCCGCTCGCGGCGAACAATATTTTCTGTCGCGCCGTAGATCTCCTGCTGGTTGTTATTCTCGTAAGCAGTTGTTAATGCATGAAATATCTTGTTGTCTTGCAGCTTTGGCTTTACTAAGCCCTGTTCTTTGGAAATGAATCCCCAATCTTGAACCGTCTTCATATGCGCCTCCGACTCAGTTCAGCCCGGACTGTCCGGCCAACTGAGTGTACTCCTCAAATTGTCGTATATACGAGAGGTCGTCGTCAGCGCTAATCTTATCGAGATCTTGAAAGCCATTTTCCAGCGCCATTTTGAGATTATGGAGGCTATCATCAAAATTTCGGTTTTTAGCATGACAGCAAGCCAGGTTGTAATAACAGTCTGGATCCTCTGGATATTGCGACAGGAGGCCTTCTAAGAGAGCAACAGCCTTCTGCCCTTCCCCGCGGGAAAGGTGCATACGCGCCAGCTCGCTGGCGGCACCACGGGCCCCTGGATCCAATTTCAAGGCCTTACGATACCGGGCTTCGGCCAACGCATCTCCCCCGCTTTCGGCTAGCATCCGGCCCAATAAGGTCAGTGTTCCCGCGGTTTCCCCTTCTTTTTTCAACAAACCTTCCAAATGTTGAATGGCCACTTTTATCTGGTCAGTTTTCCAAAGGCTGACAATTAATATTTTCCTAAGCTCTGGTGAAATATGGGCTTCCGGCAATTTATTAATGTGCTGAATGCAGCTTAAATGCTCGCCCAGATCCAGTAGTAGAGTCAATGCTGCGCCGCGTTCCTCGGGTGGTAAAACCTTTTGTGACAAGACTCGTAAAATTAGGGATAAGGCCAGGCTTTGTTCCGCTTCTTGAAAATGTAGCTTGGCTAAGGCAAGCAAGGTTCGCGTGTGCTCGGGATGGCGTAGTAGGATTTTTTGAAAGGCGTCACGGGCACTGCGGTAATCCTTGCCGCCCATCTGTAAACGACCTAAAATATGTAATCCTTCCAGTGAGTCCGGGTCCAGCTTTAAGGCCCGATTGGCGCATTCTTTTCCCGCCTCCCACTCCCCTTTCTCAAATCGTAAAACAGCACTATTGAGCAAGGCAGCAGTGTAGTTTTCGTCCTTGCGAAGGCACATGGCATAATCGGCCAGAGCCTCCTCGCTTTTGGCTAGGCGATACGCCATATTGGCGCGATTAAAAAGTGCATCGATATACTCGGGTGATTCGACATAGGCTTGATTAAAATATTCCCAGGCTCGCTTAATATCACCTTCCAAAAAGGCGACTTGGCCCAAGCAATTCCATAAAGGTGCCTTAGTTATTTTGCCTTCAAGTGCAAGACTGCACAGATCTTTAACCTTGGATAACTCTTTGAGTTGAAGGTGGCAATTGGCAAGATTCACCAGCCCGTTTACATCGTCTGGATGATTTTCGTGGTATAGCAGCAGAATTTTTTTTGCGCCTTGAAACTCACCGGAATAAAAGAGGGCGTTGCCCAGATTCAACTCATATTTCGGGAGGCTTTTTTCGTTTATGGCCTGACGGAAAAAATTTGCCGCGCCCATAAAGTCTTTATCCAGTAAGGCCATTTCGCCCATGGCATTGGACCACTGCGCATCGGCCTGGCCCGCTTTCTCAAGTTTGGAAAGAGTTTGCCGCATGGCGCCGACCAAACCCTTAACTCTTTGGTTTTCAAAGAGATCCCATAATGCAGTAGCCATGGTATCCATCGGCATTATGATACCACCTGGAAACCTAGGAGTAGAATGGATAAAAAAAGGCCTTCCCATCAGGAAAGGCCAAGAATCAATTATTACGTGGTTGGGATGCAAGGATTCGAACCTCGATAGCCAGAATCAGAATCTGGCGTCCTGCCATTGGACGACATCCCACCGCTTTAAAAAGCTTAAAAATCTTTTCCAGGTGGGTCAATGTTCACACATCGACACCGCGTTGCTTCGTTTTCACTTACCATCAGTAAAGTGGAATTCGGGATGAGTTCTATGTGAGAATAAAATAGGTGCGCAAAAGACTAAAAGAAACCCAACAAATGCTAAAGCTTTTCCGTGGAATACCGAGTAGTTTAAACAAGGGTGGGCTCTGAGGGAACGTGTCGGTTCGGCCCATTTGGTTTTTGGGCAGCGTCAGCAAACCTTGGAATGAACCCGGAACTGAAGGAGTGGTGAGCACATGAAACATATCTCGCGAACCGAAGTTTCTAAAGACAAAATTCCCTTCCTGAAGGGGAGGCCTGATCGAGAATTTCCGATTTCCAAAGATGACATGATAAACCTGTTGATCGCCTTGGAGATCCACCGGGATGTGGCCACTTTTTGCGCGGATAAACATATTTTTCAATAGTTTTGCCTTCACTCCGATAACGGTTTTCGCCGTTATCGGCATGTCCTCTTTCCAGACTCCATAATCTTTACCACTTTTCTTTTATACACCTGCCAGAATGCGGGGCGTAGTTGCTTGTCCCGTTTTTTTGCAAAAGGCCATATTTATCATCTCCGTCGCTCCATCTATCGCTAGGCCGAATACCCCATCCAAAACCAAGGGGCGCTATGCATTTTTGCGTCCCTATTTGAGCCGCCAAAGGGGAGCCATTTTGGCCAGCCTGATGTTTGTGCTGATCTCAACGGGGCTTGATCAAGTTTCTCCTTGGATGGTGAAGATCATTTTGGATTCCTTACAAGCCGGTAAAAATTTCCAGGCCCTGTATTTGCCATTGGGCGCAATTCTTGGATCCACCTTATTGAGTGGCCTGCTTTTGTATTACCAGCGACTCTGGGTGATTCGTGGTTCGCGCATCATTGAATATGAATTGCGCCGCGATTTTTTTTCCGGCTTAATGCTACAGCCTAAACGATTTTTTGATCAGAACTCCATAGGCGATATTATGTCCCGGGCCACCAACGACCTGGACCGCATACGCGATATGGTTGGTCCAGTTATATTGCACCTGGCACGCATGGGTTCCCTTTTGGTTTATACAACTGTGTGCCTTTGGAGCCTCAATGTACGGCTGATGTGGTTGGGGTTATTGCCATCATTGATGATGCCGCTACTGGCTAATATTTTCCTCAAACGGATGTACAAATTGTTCGGAAGTATCCAGACCAACTTGTCCTCTTTGAATTCCTTTCTGCAAGATACCATTTCCGGAATCCAGGTGGTCAAGGCGTATGGCAAGCAGGAAAAGTTCTCGATGAAATTGTCCCAAACCTCGCGGGAATTGCGCGACTCTTCACTCAAGATTGCCTATTTCAATTCCATAATTTGGCCTACCATAGGCGCACTCGGTGCGATTGGATTGGTGCTGGTAGCATGGCTGGGTGGCAAAATGGTGATACGCGATGAAATTACTTTAGGCACTTTGTCTGCGGCTATCTTGTACATCCTCAGGCTGCAATTTCCCCTGGTAGGCTTGGGTTGGGTGGCCAGCATGATCCAACGGGCCAACGTCTCCATTGACAGGCTTTTGGCATTGCGAAATTCTTTTTTGATGGAGCCCTCCACGCTAGGTATTCCGTCTGAGGATTTTCTAGCATCGAAATCGGTTAACCTTCCCTCTGCATTGCACTCGATAGAAATGAAGAACCTTTCTTTTGCCTATGAAAAAGCCAAACTCGGATCGCACTCACCACTGGCCTTGGATGGTATCAGTTTAAATATTTCTGCTGGCCGTTCCATAGGCATTGTTGGCCCAACCGGATCCGGTAAAACCAGCTTGATGCAGGTGCTCTGTGGCATTTACCCAGCTCCATCCGGCACACTTTTTATGAACGGTATTCCACGAGAAGAATATAAGGATAAGGATTGGATCCGTTATTTTTCCTATGCCCCGCAAGATGGATTTTTATTTTCGACCAGCATCCGAAATAATATTCTCATGGGCCAGGGCAACTACTCCAACCAATCCGTGGAAGAAGTTGCAGACTGGTCTTCCCTATCGCGTGACCTCAAACAATTTCCCCAGGGGTATGAATCCATGTTAGGGGAAAAGGGCATTAATTTGAGCGGTGGTCAGCGACAGCGCGTGGGTCTCGCTCGCGCCTTGATCGCCAATGCGCCGGTAATCGGTTTGGATGACACTCTGTCTGCATTGGACACCGAAACGGAAAGCCTGGTTCTGGAACAATTACGGAAACGATTTGCGGATCGTACTCTAATTATCATCTCCCATCGGTATTCCGCGGTTATGCATTGCGATCACATATTGTTTTTATCCGAAGGAAAAATTCTGGAACAGGGATCCCATTCGGAACTTGTGCGACTTGGTGGAGCCTATGCCTCGGTTTGGGAAAAGCAACAACTCACCACCGCCTTGGAATTGGACTAAACCAATCATGGCCAAAAAGCAGGATTACCTCAACGAAGATAAAGTGGCCCGATTTCTAGATCGGAATTTGTGGCTGCGGCTCATTTCCTTGCTGCAAGGTCATCGCGCCATAGCACTGACCGCCTTCATTCTACTCATCACATCCGAAATTCTGCCGGTCTTGCAGCCTCGTGTGCTCAAGGGCATGATCGATGGCCCTATTGGCCATAAAAATCTGAATGGCATCACGCCGTATATGCTGGTATTTGTTGGGTTGGTTCTGGTATCCGCGATTATGGAATATTTTCGAGCGGTGGCCAGCCAGAAACTGGGACTCAGCATCATCCATGATTTGCGAGTGGAAATTTTTTCTCGCCTGCAACGCTTCAGTATGGACTTTTTCCACCGTACCCCGGTCGGTCGCCTTATGACTCGAATGGGCAACGATATTGACTCCTTAAGCAGCATGTTTACAGAAGGGCTACTGGAACTGGTTGGTGCGATGCTCATGATCGCCTATGCCGTGGGATTTATGTTTTGGCTGGACTGGAAATTGGCGCTCGCGTCTTTGGCTGTTTTGCCTTTCATGCTTTTGACCACTTCCATTTTTCGTGAGAAGGTGAGAAAGAACAACAGTGGCATCCGTAAACTATTAGCTGAGCTCAATTCAACCATGCAGGAAAGCTTGGCAGGAATACCGATCGTTCGGATTTTTGGCAAGGTGGACAGTCAAATCCAGGCCTTTGACACCGTTAACCGGGCGACCAAGGCGGAATGGTTTATCAATGTACGGTACTATTCCCTATTCTTCCCCACCATTACCGGATTGACGGAACTATCCCTGGCTTTGCTTTATTTTTCGGGTGCGTATTTCTTTTTCCACAACAGTGTTTCCTTAGGAACTCTAGTTGCTTTTTCATGGTATACAGGCTTGTTTTTCCGGCCCTTGCGGGAGTTGAGCGACAAGATCACGGCTTTGCAAAGCGCATTGGCTGCGGCCGAACGCGTTTTCACCCTTTACGATACACAAGCATTTCTACCTGCAGGCTCTCGCGCAACACTTCCTGATCATGCTGATATTGCCTTTGAAAAGGTGGGATTTGCCTATGCGGAAGATAAGCCGGTACTGATAGATGTCTCGTTTCGGGTTGGGCCAGGTGAATCGCTGGCTATTGTTGGAGCAACCGGTAGCGGTAAAAGTACAACTATATCCCTCTGCAATAAATTCTATCTCGCGAATTCGGGCCGCGTCCTAATTGGCGGACATCCCATTGAAGACTATACGGAGGAATCCTTAAGCCGACAGATCAGTCTCATTTCCCAAGATGTGTATCTGTTTTCCGAAAGCGTCGCCTTCAACATAGCCCTATCAACCGATTTTTCTTTGGAACGGGTTGAAGAAGTGTGCCGCTACGTAAACGCGCATGCCTTTATTATGCGAATGCCGGACGGCTACCAAAGTCAACTAAAGGAAAGGGGCGAAAACCTGTCCTCGGGTCAACGCCAATTACTGGCCTTTGCTCGGGCGTTGTATCATCAGCCCAAAATTCTGTTACTGGATGAAGCCACCTCTTCGGTAGATACGGAGACAGAATCCTTAGTACAGGAGGCTTTGGACAAAATTCTGCGTAACATGACTTCCATCGTCGTTGCCCACCGATTGTCGACCATTCAGAAGGCCACAAAAATTCTGGTTATGCACAAAGGACGCATTCGAGAAGAAGGAACCCATCAGGAGCTGCTGAAGCTTGGTGGGATATATCGAACGTTATACGACCTTCAGCGCGTAGAGACCAAAGCCTAAAAATCGCTGAATAGCGTCGAATAATCCAGATTTAGCCATAAATCATTGATTTTTAGGGAAAATTTCCTATACTTGCACCCAGAGAGTTGTCCGAGCGGTTTAAGGTACATGCTTGGAAAGCATGTTTGCCCTAACAGGCAACGGGGGTTCGAATCCCCCACTCTCTGCCAACCTTAAAGGAGCTTCTGTGTCAAAAAATCAGCATCTTTCGTTGGAGACTTGCTACGGCAAGGAAATTTCCCCATTTAAAGCGGTCATCATGTCCTCGCAGGAAGCCCGTTTTATCAATGAACAAGCCAATCTGGGCTTTATCAAACTGGCTGATAAGCCGACTACCATTGCCATTCAAAAGTTCAAGGACGGCAAGCTGGAAATTCTACCCGAGGCACCCGCGGTTCAATAAACGCCTGTACTGTAATAAACCTATTGGCGGTGGCCTTCCCCAAAATAGGATGATGAAACGGGAGCAAATGCTTCCGTTTTTTTTTATTTCGAGATCTTTTAGTTGAGGATCGACCATGGAGCTTAAGGACAAACGAGTTCTGTTGGGTGTAACCGGTAGCATATCGGCCTATAAGGCATGCGACCTGGTACAAAGGCTTAAAGAAGAAGGCGCTACCGTGCGAGTCATCATGACGCACAGCGCCAGCCAGCTAGTCCATTCGAATACATTTGCGGTATTAACCGGGTATCCTGTTTCCGTGGGCAGTTTTGCCCGAGTAGAATCCGGGGCCATGGAACACATTGATTTGGCGCGTTGGGCGGATGTCTTTTTGATAGCGCCTTGCACGGGGCATACCTTAGGGGAATTGGCTCAGGGATTGACAGGCTCTTTAGTTTCGCTTGTTTATCTAGCCTATGCGGGCCATGCCTATATTGCCCCTGCCATGAATTCAACCATGCTAGAAGCCCCAGCTGTAAAACGAAATATGCAGTTGTTGAGTGCCAAAGGCGATATTTTGTTACCCACCGGGGAAGGTGTATTGGCTTGTGGTGAAATTGGGCATGGTAAATTATTGGACGTGTCTCACATTGTCGCGTATTTGAAATCCAATTTGAATTTGCGTAATGCGTACACATCACTGACGGGTAAGCGTGTGCTCATCAGTATTGGACATACCCGCGAAAAATGGGACGATGTCCGTTTCCTATCCAATCGAAGTAGTGGGAAAACAGGCATGGCATTGATGCGTGCCTTGCAACTGGCAGGCGCACTGGTGGAGGTGGTTGCCGGTGTCATCGAGGATGCTTTGCCGCCTGGCATTCCTGTAACCAAAGTGGAGACTTCGGCGGACTTTTTGAAAGAAATGCTGGCACGTCAAGCGACCGCTGATGTGGTTATTATGGCAGCCGCCATTGCGGACTTTATTCCCGCCAAAGTGTATGTCGGCAAACAAAAGGGATCCAAATCCCTTGAGAATCTGGAGCTCCATCCTTTTCCGAATATCCTTCAAGAACTTGGCCATCGCAAACCCAAGGGACAAATATTGGTTGGTTTTGCCCTTGAAACCAGCGATGCCGTAGCCCAAGCAGAAATTAAAATGCAGGAGCGCAACTGCGATGCCATGGTGGTCAATAATCCCGTTGATGAGCAGACTGGATTTGGAAAAAACCGGGTATTCGCAGCAATATTGCTCAAAGAAGAATCGGCCCGGCCAAACCAACTGTTAGAAATGGACAAGGATGAATTGGCGGCAGCGCTATTGGCCAAACTCGATTTGCTGTTAGGTAAATCAGCATGAATGTGGCGCTTAAAAATTACTTGCTCTTTCAAAGCGAAATCGGAACGGATGAAGTCATTCTTCCCAAGCCGTTGCTGGCTCGAACGGTTTTTCAGCACGCTCCTGGCCTGCAACCGACATCGCCGTCCAACATATTTGGAAATTTAGCGCGGGATTTTAAATCCACTCCCGCAAAGGTGAAAATTGAAAAGGCCGTTGAAGTTCAGGTCACGCGTGTCCCCGATGCGGTGCAACTGCCAGCCTTTGGAAATCTGGACGAGTACTGGACGTATCTGGAAAAAAATTCGCGGACCGTTTATTCAAGTCCTACTGATTTGCCTATTCTAAAGAGTTCGGGTCCGAACATGTCTCGCTTGGCTTTGATCGCTTTTTCGCCAAATCCTGCCGATATGGAGCTAGGCAAACTCTTTTCAGGTGAGGCCGGAGTGCTATTGGAAAAAATGATGCGGGCCATACATTTAGACGTCAACGAATTGTATTGCACCTCTCTGATTAAGCATGCCGCGCAAAATCGAAATTGGAGTCGCCGCGAACTCACTCGCATACTGCCTCTCCTTAATGCGGAGCTCGGCTTGTGCCAAGTGCCCGTCGCTTTGATACATGGTGAAGCCAATGCGCAAGCCATTCTCAGAACTACCAAGTCTATGGAGGAATTGCGTCAGATTCCACATCGCGAAGGCAACATGGAATTTGTGGTGACCTATCATCCTGAGGATCTAATGCGCCAAGAAGAATTGAAACGAAAAACCTGGCAAGACCTACAATGGCTGGAAAGACGCATGAACAACGCGCAGATACAAACATGAATACGGAACAAGAAGCGGACGCAGCACCGCGCAGTCAGCAACCTCGGCAAAGTGAAATGCGTACCACGGCATTTCGAGTTCCACCTCAAGCCATAGAAGTGGAAAAGCATGTTATCGGTGCGCTGTTTTTGGATGGCGAAGCCGTTGGTGAAGCGCTTGAAGTCATAAAAGCCGAAGATTTTTACCTGGAAAAACACCAGGTGATTTTCGCAATGGTTATGGGCCTATTTGAAAAAAACTTGCCCGTAGATATCATCGCCGTTTCCGAAGAACTCAAAAAGAATCAGAAGTATGAAGCGGCGGGCGGAGATCCATATCTGCGCGAGATTTCTTCTGAAGTTGTTTCCTCGGCCAACATTCGCCAGCATTGCACCATTATTAAAGACAAAGCGTTGCTCCGAAATTTAATCGGGTCTGCCACCCGGATGTTGGAAAAAGCCTATGATGGTGCCCAAGATCCAGGGGAAATCATGGATGCTGCGGAAGGCGAGATCTATGCCATCAGCGAGACCACGGTCAAGCAGGGCTTTCTCCCCATCCGGCAGCTTTTGGGTGATACCTTCAAATTAATCGAGAGTTATTCCAAAGGTGAAATCATCGGCATTCCGTCTGGTTTCAAGGACTTTGATGCGCTGACCTCTGGTTTCCAAAAGACGGACTTGATCATTCTAGCGGGGCGGCCGGCCATGGGCAAGACCGCTTTGGCCTTGGCCATTTTAGCCAATGCGGGTATCGATTATAAGAAAACTGTGGCCTTCTTTTCGTTGGAAATGGGCAACACCCAATTGGTGCAGCGTATTCTTTGTCGTCAAGCGCAAGTGAATATGCATTTGCTGCGCACGGGCCGATTGCCGCAAAGAGATTTTCCCAAGTTGGGGTTGGCGTCCGGGCCTATCAGCGAAAGTAAGATATTTATCGACGATCATCCGGCATTGAATATTTTGGAACTCAGAGCCAAATGCCGTCGTCTCAAAGCCCAACATGGTTTGGACATGGTGATGGTCGATTACCTACAACTCATGCAAGGCGCAGGGCGGCAAGAAAACCGCCAGCAGGAAATTTCTCAGATTTCCCGTGGACTTAAAGGCCTGGCTAAGGAATTGGATCTTCCCGTAATAGCTCTTTCTCAGCTCAGTCGCGCCGTGGAGCAGCGCACTTCCGGAGATGGTGAGCCGAAGCTTTCCGATTTGCGTGAATCTGGAGCCATTGAGCAGGATGCGGATCTTGTCATGTTTGTTTACCGCGACGAGGTTTATAATAAAGAGGCAGAAAAAGGAAAGGCTAAAATCATTCTGGCGAAACAGAGAAACGGTCCAATCGGCGATGTCCCTCTCACGTTCATAGCCGATTATGCTTCGTTTGTAAACTATTCTGGCCGCGGCCCGGAAACGGACGGCTTTTAGGTATGGATAAGGGCCCGCCACCACATTCTCCCACGTGGACACCCAGGCCGCCTGTGTGGATAGTGCTGTTGGATTTCTTAGGCGGACAACTACTTAAAGGCCTCTCGGCTCTTCTAAATGGGATAGGTTACAAATTAGCGCAGGTCGGCGAGATACTTCGGCTGGTCGCTCAAATCGTCGCCCGCTTTCCCTACGTATTTAAAAATGCGGATTTAACCGTGCAGCAAATGATTCGCATCGGTACCTCTTCCCTACCGCTTATCATTGTCATCAGTTT
>JAYTHY010000094.1:0-68977 GCA_043732185.1 Fibrobacteria bacterium | reverse complement strand
GCGATTATGCCATGGTGGTCAAAAGGATTGGTTTGGATATTGTTTTCTGCTAGTTCGTGCATGAAAGAATCCTCAAGGCCCAAAGAAAACGAAATTGTTTTCGGAGGGGATGGGAATAATTGTAGGCTGATAAAAGGCTTGTGGAATGGGATCCAAATGGGCACTAGGATCTATTTGTGCACTATGATTCAGCAGTAACTTCTATAATACCTTGGTTAGGAAATTCGATGGCAGTAAAATTTCAATGCCTTGATTTTAAAAGGGATAGAAAAAGGGTACGGCGGGCAAGGGTGATAACAGGCTAAATGTAAAAAGTTGGGAATTGCGTCCTTGCAATGTGGGTTAGATAAAGCTAAATTAGGGGCTAATTTATTTCCGTGGTAAGGTTTTTACCTTTCCATATAAACAAACATGCTTTAAAGGAGCTATTCAAATGAAAAAACATTCCCTTGCAATTATCATCGCTATAACTACGTTTATGACCTACGCACCAATGTGTGCAGTTACTATCACCACGTTCCATATAAAGGCCAATGCCTGCCATACTCGCAACAGCAGCTTTCCAGTTATTGATCCTCAGTGGGGAATTTATAATCCTAACAGTGCTTGGGATGTCGAATGCCCGATCTCCCTTTCAACATGGGGTAATGCTTTTCGTTATACCAAAGTTGCAGTAACAATAAATGCTTACAACCGAGCTGATGGCGGCATTGTAGCTTATTTAACTAAGTCCAGATCTGATGGCACCCAGCAAGCTAGTATTACTTGCTACTTTTCTACTAATTTACCTGCAATCCAAAAGAAATCTTCATACCTCGACTTGACCGGAGGCGGAGGTTCCCTTTCCACACTGGATGATTATATTGGATTAAGAGTTGTAGGTCAGGCAGGCCAAAATTATTTCACTTCGTATGATGTCGAAGTAACCACAAATCAATAAATGTAAGATTTCGGAGCCTCTGATTCCTTAATAATTCCCAGCCAACGGGAGTACTCTCCCGTGGGTTTTTCTTTTGTTGAGCATAGGTAAATCGAAGCCCTTTTTAATCCGCCCATTACAGGGGTTCCTCACTCCACTCCAAATCCACTTCTTCCTTTAGCTTCAATAGATAGACCTCTACTGGTCTGAAAGCGCACAGTAGGGTAGGGTTGATGTCAGGATCATAACGATGCGCTTTGGTCACAACCGCTTTCAGATTATCCGGCACGATAACATAGGGGACGCAACCAAAGAATTCGAAGGCCCTTACCTGGCCCAGCACATAGTTCGGCAGGGACTGGTTTTCCAGAGCCTCAACCTAAAGGCAATGGCTAGCGCCGCAGCAAAATCCAAGATGGTGGGTTCAAGGCCGGAATAGCCCGTTAAACCTTCATGGACCCCATTTCAGTTTTCCTTGATTTAGCCCACCATCACACCCCTCTCGCCTTCCATTCATTGTAACTCGATCCCAATCAACCGCTTACCCCCTTTTCTCAAAAATGTTATCGATGTAGGTTAACGCCACAGTTACCCAAAGAGATCGGTAAACACTTTGATTTTGCTGCACATTCGGATCCCATTTTCATTTCAATTTTTCCGCCTAACCTTGTTCAAGTCCGCCGCGAAACGCTTCTGTTCCTGCGGCTCTGCCAAGGTAGGTCTCCCAGTGCTCGAAATCGGCGACACCGAACTACAATCTTTTCCCCTCGACCATCACGGACTCATCGCAGCGGTCTGCAAGATTCTTCGGATTGCCGAACGCATTGACTCGCTTTTGCCAGTACACGAAGCCCGTATGGTCAGCCCCGGCCGTTCTGTGGTGTCCCTCATCCTCAAAGGCCTGGGATTCACCAACTGGTGCTTTTGCCTCCCTCCTTAGTTCTTCGCAAAGCAAGCCGGTAGAACGACTTTTGGACGTCTACAATTCGGCGCATGAACTCAATGCCTATGCGCTGGGATATGCTCTCGATGATCTTTCTGTCTTCAGCTTCAGCCAACTCTTCGGAACATTTGCCTTCGGCATCGCCCTGGACCATAAGCTACTGGGGGACTGGATTATCTTGCGCTCCACTAGCATTAGCGTTTCCGGCCAGTATAAACGGGCCCCCAGTGTGGACGGAGAGCCAGCCGTTGTCCATTTAATTCATGGTCATTCCAAAGACAAACGGCTTGCCCTCAAGTAGGCTGTCTTATCCCTGGTGGTCAAAGAGCCCAGCCAGAAGCAGATCAATATGTAGTCGGACTTCAAACGGGTGGCCGACTCGGCTCTTTATTCCTGAGGCAGTCTTTTGGGTGCCAACTTACCTCTGGCTTACGCGCGTGCCCGAGACGATAGTGGAAGTCAAGGCATGGGTGAGCCAGGAGGAAGAGTCCCTATCCTGGATGTCCGGTGACAGCGGGATTACCAATCCCATTTGATTCGACGCCACTTTATTTTCTGAGTAATCTGTGATCAGAATGGAATATCTTGGACGAATCGGGTCTGTTTTTTCCATAGAAATCATTGGATTTTGTTGAAAAACGTGTCGTTCTCAAATTAGTAAAACTGTCGCAACCGCATTCAAATGGACAGGAACAGCATCGTATAACTATTGAGGGATTGGAAAAGAAGATCGATTTACCTATGCTCTTCAAAATGGCTTTAGAAAATAAAGAGTCTATTCCTAGCATTACAAATGTAACCAGTGGGGCCGGTCTTCCCGCGCTTCCCAGCATGCTTGAAGAAATGAGTGTGGCGCCGGAAATAGTGCGGCCATCGGCTTACTGGACCTTCCTCAATGGAATGAATCTAGAGCAGCTGGCCGAATCAGGCTTTGCAGAGTTTAAGCGTACGGTAAACCAAAATTATTTCAATTTCCTGCCCACGGGATTCAGAAACGAGCAGTTTCGTGCCACGTTTATGCTTTGGCTTGCCCATCCGAATGGTTCGCCCTGGAAAGCCAGGGTCATCGATGCAAAATATTTCGAAAGCCACAGCAAGCGCAAAAACCCATTTCGTTCCCCGTGGCTGCGGGCTGCTTATGCGGCTTTTGTTGCGATGTTATGGGAAGTGGTTTCACGAAGGGATTCGCAAGGGCTGTTACAACGACTTCAGGAACCGAATCTTGGGCATCCGCTTGCCGTCCTTCACAGGGGCCGGATAATCTCCCAAGACATTTGCAATTCCGTACTTGAAGTAAACAGCGTTCTTAAAGGGCTCCCGGGCGGTGTGGTACCAGGCAACACAGTGATTGAACTGGGTGCAGGGTACGGACGCTTCGCATGGGTATTGCTGAATCATATCCAGGATCTGCGTTACTTTGTGGTGGATATCCCTCCGGCCTTGGCCATTGCAGAAGAATATTTGACTCGTCTTTTCCCGGAGCGCCCGGTATTCCGGTTTCGAAGATTTAAAAAGTATGAAGAGGTGAAGTCGGAAATGGAGTCGGCGCGGATAGGATTTTTGACACCCAACCAACTCGATCTTATTCCCGGTTTAGGTGCAGGACTATTCGTGAACATCTCCTCCCTTCACGAGATGAGACCGGACCAGATTGCACATTACATTGGAAAAATCGGGGAACATACTGGCAGCTCCGAGAAACCGGGATATTTTTACACCAAGCAGTGGGAACGATCTATCAATCCTTATGACAAACTCGTGATCAAACGCGGAGATTATCCCATTCCATCCCAATGGAAAGGCATCTTCATGCGCAAGCATCCCGTGCAGACCCACTTCTTCGAAGCGATGTATCAGGTCATGAAAAAAACCGGGGATGGCAGAAGCCTTTAGTCCGGAGTTTTTCGGAGAAAGAATGCGACTGTGTCCCCGTCCCCTTGCCTATTGAGTCGCGAGGCCCGCACGTATTGGGGTAAAAATTTAACGGCGCGCTCAATTCGGTTGGCTATCCATATCCAGGTATTCCGGTCCGCTTTAAGATTGAGGCCTCGTCGATAGTTTTCGCTAGCCCAAAATTGGCCCGTGTTCGAATCAAAAACTGTTTCTTGGATGGTGAATCCGGCTTGCTCGGCGAGTAGCTTGAAGCTGGCCTTGCTGTGGAGGAAAAGATGCCTTGGGGCATCCAAGCCTATCCAGTGAACGCCATAGCGCCTCCAAGCATAAGAATCAACAGTCGGGACGCTTACAATACACCAGCCATCTTTGGTCAGGAGCTCACGAGCCTTTAGCAATGGCGCAAGATTTTCCGGCATATGCTCCAGGGAATGGTTGAACATGATAATATCCCAGGTCCCACTTAATTCTGATAAGTCCTTTTTGAAAATATGCAATCCGTTGGGACCCGTTATGTTTTGTTCGATGAAGGGATCGACACCGGTAAGATTTCGAAAGCCCCGTTCAGCCAGAAAAAAAAGCGGACGACCCGTCCCGCTTCCTACATCCAGGATTCTGGCATCCAATGATGGATGGATGCGAGCGAGTTTGGGCAAAGCCATTTCCGGTAGAAAGGCTTGGAGTATCCGTCCCAGAAGCCCTTTTCCAGTGAGACAATAGAGGTTTCGGCGTGTCTCCAACTGGTCCTTGAAGCGTCGGTAAATCGAGCCGCGGCCATGTTGTGCATGACTGTAATAATGGTTTGGATAATAACGTCCGAGTTTTTCAGGTATTACCGCTATTTGTAGGCAATGGCAATTAGAACAGTCAAAATAGGTAAACGTCTCATCCATACCGAATTGAAACTCTGGTGCGAGATAGGTTTTATGCGTGTCCTTTCGGCCGCAAATTTTGCAGGTATAAAGTGCGGTCACTGAATGACTTCCTCCGCCGAAAGCTCGGTTGCAAGTTTATACTTTCTGAATGCCATCCATAGTCCACCCGCCAGTGCAAGTGAAAAGACGGGTACGTAACCCAATATACTGGCAGCAAAAGTGGCCTCCTTTGGCACTCCAGCCAAGTCAGAAAAAAAGAGAAGATTAAGGTATTCGCGCGCGCCCATTCCGCCGAAGCTTATGGGAAGTATGAGAATAACCTGGATTATTGCAGGAAAAAGCATTATTTGCCAAAGTTTGATGGCGGGATAGATACTCAAGAAAACAAGCCAAGTGCAAAGAATGACCGACAATTGGAGGAAGATGCTGCAAATTATTGTCCGGAAAAGCAGTTGACGATTTCCCAGTAGCCGTATGATTTCCGCTAACCAGGTTTGCCGAAAAAGCTGAGTGCGGAAAAAATAAATCGCTCCCAACCCAAGTAGTACGATAACGGAGGTGATGATGGCGGTTTTCGAATCCATTTTTAAAGTGCGAAAGAACGCCAATCTCTGGAGCTCCTCATGGAAATAAAAGAAGCTTACTCCCGCCAAACCGAACTGTATTGCCAAGCCGATACCCCTAGCGAACAAGTTCACGCCAATGTTTTGCTGCATGCTACCATATTTCCGCCCAAAGGCTAACACGCGTATCGCCTCGGAAACCGCGGCTGAAGGAAGGAATGAACTGAAAAAATAGCCCATGTATACGAAAAAAAGGTATTTGCGGAACTGCAATTCGGGACGATTCCACAACATTTTCCAGCGATAAGTGGCAAGTAGGCTTCCCACCACTTGGGCCACGACTGCAAGGAAAAGGTATTCCAATCGACATTGCTTGAGCAAAGGCAAGACCGTATGAAAATCTATTTTCCACGCGATCATGGCTATGGCAAATAGCGTAAGCGCCCATTTCAAGAGCGAGATCCAAAATTTACGATTCATCTTTTGCGTCGCGCAAAGCCGCCAGTAAGCCTAAAGGCCACGAGACTTCCAATGAGGCCTATCAAGGAAAGTCCGAATACGACAAAGCTTTTGTTAATCCAAGGGGATTGATACTTTAATTCCACCTGGTGATGTCCGGCATTCAGCGCCAGTCCCTGAAGGGCGAAGTTCACACGCAACAAGGGCGTAGGTTTGCCGTCCACGCTAACTTGCCAATGCGGGAAATACACTTCTGACAATACCATTAAGCCACTGGTGGAATTATCAACATCATAAAGCGTGCGGTTAGAAGATAAACTTTTCCTGGAAATTAGGGTGACGGGTGCTTTGCTTGGCGGCAATGAGGAACTATCAGCTAGAACAGCTTTTTGCTTCGACTGAATATCCAGAACCGGCGTTTCTGACGAAACAAAGGCGAAATTTTTCGGATCAAAAGTCGGACTCTTGATCGAGTCCAGAATCAGACTGTCTAGCCCCATTTCCCAACGCTCCACGAACCAAGCCCGTGGCAGCGCGGAACGGTTCTCGGCGAGATGAAGTCCAGGTTCAGTCGGCGTACGATATGCGAGGTATTTTACATTGAGCATGTCTAGAAATACATTTCCTGAAACCGAACCATCCGTGTTTTGGTTCAAGTGAGTCATAAAATTTTGATTTGGTTGTTCATTGTTACCGCGGTAGTCCCGGTAAATTCGGTTCTCATTATCCACGAATCCATCGACTGCCGTTATCTTGAAATATTGCAAGTAGCCTCGATCATACGCTCCTGGAAGCCCAAAGACGCGCATCGGCTCCTTTTGACCCTGAAGAAAGTCTACGGCGTCTTGGTGAGGGAAAAAGCGCTCCGGCTCATAACCCATCAGGAAATTGCTGTTCCTCCAATACAAATCAATGCACACAATCGCCAGCAGGAGTACCGACAAAAATCCCGGCTGTGAATTTTTGATGCCGAATTTCCAAATTCCGGTTACCAGGGCCGCCAGCATGAAGGCGTTCATAAGTGCGCCGCGACCAAAGCTGCTGGCATTGGCGGATTGTTTTGAGAAGTTCGCAATGGAAGACGCATCCACCAACGCGTTCCAGGTTTCCAGAATTGAACTGGCGGCAAGTCCGCAGATCAATAACAATCCAGCGGCACCAAATCCGAACAAGAGCAGTTTTTTCGTGAGCCGGGATTTTTCTTCCGCTTTTAAGGCAGGCACTTCTTTGAAGAGAAGCACCAAAGTTTGCGCGCTCATCATGAGTAGTGCGCAGACGAGCCAAAAAACCATCATACTCGGCGCCCGGAAATTTTTTATCCCAGGAACGATGGCGTAAAAGAGGTGGAAAACCGGAGTGTTGGCTCCGAGGGCAAAAAGAATGGACAAGATGCCCAGTGAAGTCCAAAACCAGAACCATTTGCGCCGGAAAGCTATCAATCCAAAAACGCCCAAAAATAGAATGACCAAACCAGGATATTCGGAGTTGAGCTTAAAGGGATTGCGCCCCCAGTACTGTTCATTCAAGCCCGTAAATTCCGGTACGATGAGGGACATGGCTTCTTCAGGATGCATGGACCATGACGTGGCATGTTCGAAAGTCTGCTTGTCACCCTGTCCGCGGACCGAAAATGCCTTGTTGTATTGGATGGGTGGGTAAAAAATTGGGAAGGCCAAACCAACTCCTAAAAGAATCGGCAGCCAAAATTTTCCGGCGCCTGCGATCAAAACCCCATACTGCTTACTGCGGATCCATCCATAGCTTTTGAAGACCCAAAGCAGAAAGTACCCCATAAGGACGTAGTACGTGAACTGTAGGTGTGAGGTGGAAATGAAAAGTGAAATAGTTAGTGCGAGGCCGAGCAGATGATGCCAACGGGCCTTGGCGCTCAAACTCCGTAAAAGGAAGAAAAGGGAAAGCGGCAGCCAAGCCATGATGTAGAACTTACCTGTATGTCCGGCGTGGATGTGAGAGATAAAATTCGTGTTGAGCATGTACGCGGCCGCCAAAGCGACGGCGGCCAATCGCTCCAGATGAAAGAAACGGCGGAGAAGAATATAAGCGGTGACACCAGCTACAAACACATGTAGCACAAAACTAATGGTGACAAGAAAAGTAACCGGCACGAACATTCCAAGAATTAAAAAAGGAAGATACGCGCCATCGCCAAATCCAGCGTCCAAGGTAGGCATACCGGAAAGCAAGTATGGGTTCCAGAGCGGGAATTCAAAATGGCGTAGCGACTCAAAAAGGAACTTCCATGCGGGCGAACCAATTTGATCCGATGCGAAAACGACGTTTCCAGAAAGCAGGATGGAGAGAAATGGGAGGAGACCGAGAAGGATGAGTGCGGCTATTGCCACCATTCCCCTGCGCGAAAAGCGCGTTGTCTGTGCATTCCCCAGTTTATTTAAATTGGCCATAATTCCTCGGGATGAAAAATTCAAAAAGGTAGAATTTAAGCCGAAGGCATAACGGCTTTGAGCTCCCGCCAACCCAGATGCTTGATAATCCAGCGCAGCCGTTGTTCCCCCGGGTCGATATGGGCCTTGAACTGGGTCAAGCCTTTTTCCCTGGATAAAAAACAGTAGGCTCCCAGCGCCTGCATTATTCTTTGCGCCCCGGCCAGTAGAAACTGATGCCCCATCTCTTCAAAAGCCAATGGGTTCAAGGCTTTGGCGTGGTAGTACCGCAGCAATTCAAAAACATCCTCTTCGGAAAGCATCACGTACGGATCCAGTAACAGAGAGGCCAAATCGTAATAAACCGATCCGAGGCGACTGCCTTGATAATCGATAACCCGAACGGTTCCGTCGTATTGGATCATGATGTTTTGCGATTGGAAATCGCGATGCATAATGGACTTGGGTTGCAAATCGACTTGACGGGCAAGATCGTGGAAGACGGCGCTCAGTTTGGCTAAACCTTTTTCATCATACGTCATGCCGCGATGGCCCAGCAGATAATGCTTGGTGTAATAATCCGTTTCCCAAAGCAGATCGTGTTCGTCGAAAATGCGGGAGTTGATGTCCGGACTTTCTTTATGCCACTGAAAGCATCGGGTTTGCAAATCGACGAGATGGTGGATGACATTTTGATAGGGTTCACGAGTGGGTGCTCCCTTTTTGATAAGGTCGTACAGGCGTTTGTCGCCTAAGTCTTCGAGAATCACCTGATGGGCGGCGTCGTCTATGCAGTAGACCATGGGTACAGGAAAGTTCATCAAACGATAGAACTGGGTGATGCGTAGGAAGCGGCCAAAGTCAACATCATCGGGCGGGGAGACGAGCACGATGAAATTGCGCAGGCCTTCCTTTAACCGGTAGTAGATGCGACGGGACCCGGCTGTACCGGCCAAAGAGATGGCGCAGCTGGGACCAAAGCCGTAGCGGCTCAGGAATTTGACCAGTACCGGAGAAAGCTCATCGAAATGGAGCTCCGGCGGCTCGGAAGGATCCGTCATGTCTTAGGAATTTCGACGCCGCTTGCGCTTGCCGAAGGCATTGGCGCATCCATGGAGCAAAGGGAAATGCCAACGCCCTGATAGCGATAGGGCCAAATTGGTGGGGCGGTGATTTCCAAATTGTCCAGCTTTACCGGAATGGGCATGGGCTGGGCGTTCCGCCAAATCTTGTTCAGGAATCCGGTCGGCTTACGTATGATGCGAGTGAGCATGAACGACCCCCCAAAAAAACCTACCGCATTAAAATAGCCAAAAAGAGATCGGCCCGGGACCGGTTTTTTTCAAATGCAAAAGGATGGGTCGAAGGGGAAAAGAATCAGCCGGAAGATTATGCGAAGAGATCGAGAAGGGCGCCCATCATTTTGTCTTTGGTCTTGATGACCGCGGTTTGCACGCCGACATTTTCAGGATCGGAAGCGAGTTCCGCCATGTCTTTTTCAAATTGGGGATCGGTTTCTGGATTCGCGATGCGCTTCCCGCGGGCCGCATGAGTTTCAAAGGCTTTTTGTATGCCTTGTACTGAAGAGGTTGCTGGGCCGATTTCCATGTCTTTATTGTAGGGGGAAAATAGTGAACGGGCAAGGTGGCAGTTGCGTTTTCGCTTGAGCCTGGCAGGGTTATTGGAGAACCTTGGGTTTCTTAAAAAGGATCTTTCGTGATTCGATTCATTGGTCCACCGTGTATGCCTATATCGTTTCGGCTGCCATCCCTGTCTTTGAGATCCCGGCTTTTGTGGCCGGCATTGGTGAGTTTCGAATATTCCGAAAGCAGGTAATCGCCTGTGCCGATGGCCTTGAAAGGGGCTTTGGGCTTGGTTTCTTTTCGGGCTTTTATTTCCGCTTGCGCAATCTTGGGATCACGTACTAAATGGGCGGGAGTGTCGGTGCCTAAATCCGCTTGATGGGCGGCGTCAAAGCTCGCGGTGCCAAGAAATATCGGATCGCTTTCCAGATTTTCAAAGGCATCAACCGTGTCCTTATTGGCATTCTGTTTTACCATTTCCAATACTTGATAGGGACATTTCCGGCAAGACTCTTCCCGGTTTCCCCAGAAGGCGTTGTTTTGGATTTGGATGGCCGGCCGACCATCCGCCCAGATGCCGTAGGATCGGTTGTCGAGAAAAATATTGCTCACAATGCGCGGCGCGGCTTTTCGAACCACGATTCCGGCGTTTAAGTTTCCGATGAAATTGCAGTTGACGATGTTTACATCCCCACGGAAGCCCAACATTACGCCCGTATTGTTTTCTTTGAACAGGCAATGGTGGATGAAGAATCCAGCCCGTTCCGCTTTGATGGCCTGATTGGCCCCGCGGAAAATTCCAAAACTGATTTCGGAGGAATGGTCGTTCTGGCCGGATAGCCGGATGCCGTCCCAACCGACTTGGCCCGATTGTGTGGAAGCGGATTCAAAGATCACGGGTTGTTCTTCTGTACCCAAACAGTAGAATGTTCCCTCGGCTTTGATGCCGGTATACACGGAGTCGGACCAATCTTCAAGAGGCTGCGTATTTTTGTCCGATGGGCAGGGTTTTTGTTTGTCGAAACGGACCGTGACACCGGGATTAATGCGTAGACGCGATGTGGCAGGAATAAAAATATCTCCCGTGACGATATAAGGAGATCCCCTGGTCGTCCATTCGGTAGCCAAACTGAACGTGCCGCACACTTCCGTTTCCGCTTGTGCCCATCCAGCAAGAAAGGTCATCCCTAGAAGCGCCAAGGTAAAACCCATTGAGACTTGGGCGAGTCCGATTCGCTTCATATCCATTGATCCTGTGCATAGCGGCAACCGGTCAAGCCTGTCCAGACCCGGTTTCCGTTCTAGCTTATTTTACGACCTTGGTTTGGATGGGCGCAAGGGGCGGGAACGGGAGATGCGCTGTGAAGACACTTTTTTTTGGGCCAGGCGCAGGATTTGGGCCGCAGCAAAACCCGCCCCAAAACCATTGTCGATATTCACCACGGTCAGTCCAGAAGCACATGAGTTGAGTAGCGCCAATAGTGCCGCCATTCCCTGCATGGAAGAGCCATAGCCAATGCTCGTTGGCACACCGATAACGGGCTTGTTTACTAGCCCGGCCACCACGCCTGGCATAGTTCCTTCCATCCCCGCCACCGCAACAATGACGCTGGCTCGCTTAAGCGTTGGCAATTGGGTCAGCAAACGATGAAGCCCCGCTACCCCTACATCATGTATGGTTTTGACCCGGCAGCCTAGCAGGCGAGCTGTTAGTGCGGCTTCTTCAGCCACCGGAATGTCTCCAGTCCCGGCGCAAACAACCAAAACATGACCTCGGCGTAGCTGATGACGCTTTTTCAAGTCTGGACTGCCGGTATAAAAAATGGCCCGTGCCTGAGCGGAATATTTCAGGAACGGATGCTTCGAATGGAGCAAATGGAACGTGGGCTCGTCTACGCGCGTCACGAGTAGCCTTCCAGAACGGGCCAAAATTTTTCCGGCGATGGTCAGGATCTGAGTGGGCGTTTTACCCGGTCCAAAGATCACTTCCGGAAAGCCTTTGCGCGCGTCTCGGTCGTGATCGATACGCGAAAAGCCCAGATTTTCAGTCAATTGGCCGCGCATTTTCATCAATGTTTGGACTTTCCGCATGGCTTGCTTTTGCAGATGAGAACGGCTTTGAGAAGGACGCGGATTCATGATGGCTGCACTTAGTTGAGCTAATTAAAGGCTTAGGCTCAATCGGTTTAGATTGGGAAAAAGCCCCATTATCGGGTCCCTAACCGATTTCAAATCATAGTAAAATCAAAGCAGTAAACGACTATTGGCGGGACGCCGGCGCTCAATCCGGGGGACTAGGGGCAATTCCCTTTTAAGCCGGATTCGGAGCGATAAAAACCTTATGTGAACACGTCCCCCACGACCTATTATATATTTGGTGCAAACCTAAGGGTCTTTTAAAGGTGATTTAAGGTATGACTTTATTGGATATTCACGGTCAACCAAAGAGCATAAAAGGCCTGGGACTGCGGGCTGAAGGCCTGGGACGCGGGTTTGAATCGCTGCAATCTGGATCACATGCCATGACTAAGCATTTTATGGCTGTATTTGAAGGCGCTCTGGAAAACCCGGTGCTTCCTGCCCTATTTTGTGGGCTGGCTTTTCATATTTTGCGATTCTGCATTCATGTATTCATGTATGGGACTCCAGCAGGATTTTTGCCAACCCGCCCTCCGCATTATCTGGCATGGCTACCGGAATTTTTACTGCCCTATGTGGCGCTCAGCCTTTTGGCGGCCGGTCATCGCAAAAACAACCAGACCATGCATAAGCGCATCATCGAAGGTCTGGAACGAGGCAATGAAATCCAAAAGGTTTCCATCCTCGGCTTTGCCAAGATCTCGGAGGTACGCGATCCGGATACGGGCGATCATATCATCCGCATGTCCCATTATTCCCGCATGCTTGCCCAGGAGATGGCCCAGGTGCCCGAATATGTGGGCTATATCACCCGCACCTATTGCGATGAGATATTTATCGCCGCTCCGCTGCACGATATCGGCAAGGTTGGCATCCGCGATGACATCCTCAAGAAGCAAGGTGGCCTCACTATTAGCGAATTCGAAATCATGAAGATGCATACCATCATCGGTGGTGATTTGCTGCATGAGCTGGAACTGAAACTCCAATGGCGCACGTTCTATTCTTTGAGCAAGGAAATCGCATATCATCATCATCAACGCTATGATGGTACCGGCTATCCAAACGTACTCGGGGCTACCAAAGCTATGTTCGTGGAGCCGGGTATCGGCAAACCCCTGGCAGGTAAAAACATTCCCCTCTCGGCACGTATTGTAGCCTTGGCGGATGTGTACGATGCCTTAGTGTCGCGCCGTTGTTATAAAGAACCCATTCCCCATGATGATGCTCGGCGTCTTATATTAGCGGAATCCGGCAAGCATTTCGATCCGGACCTGGTGCAAGCTTTCCTCCGTATTGAACCGGAGCTGATTCGCGTGTCGGGCGAATTTTCCAAATAACGAACTCGCCTCACCCTCATCCATCCTGTTGGCGCGACCATGCTTTGGGCCCGGCAATTTTCTAGTTTCATTGTAGGTCTTTTTCGAATTTTCCATTTGATGGAGTGAGCGACATGCATATAGTGGTAACGGGCGGTTGTGGTTTTATCGGGTCCAATTTCATCCGGCATATTCTCACCAATAGACGGGATTGGCGCATCACCAATATCGACAGTTTGACCTATGCGGGAAATCCTTCCAGCCTCCAGGACATCGCCGGCAACCCCCAGTATCACTTCTACAAAGGCGATATTTGCGACCATGCTTTTACCGCCGAAATCTTCAGTACGAACCCTGATGCCGTGGTACATTTTGCCGCCGAATCCCACGTGGATCGCAGTATCGACGGGCCCGAGATATTTGTACGCACCAATGTGCTGGGAACCCAGGTGCTGCTGGAAACCGCCAGGCGCGCGAAGGTATCCCGATTTTTGCACGTGTCCACGGACGAGGTGTATGGTTCGCTGGGTACCACCGGTCTGTTTTCTGAAACCACGCCGCTGGCGCCCAACTCCCCATATTCCGCCAGCAAGGCCGGCTCCGACCTTCTGGTGCAAGCCTATCACCATACCTTTGGCATGGATACAGTGTTGACGCGGTGTTCCAATAATTACGGCCCGTACCAATTTCCGGAAAAGCTCATTCCCCTGCTCATCTCCAATTTGATGGACGACCAACAAATCCCCATTTACGGCGATGGCAAAAACATCCGCGATTGGATTCATGTAGAAGATCATTGCGCCGGACTGCTGCTGGTATTGGAAAAGGGCCGAGCCGGAGAAACGTATAATCTGGGCGGAGGCAATGAGCGCGAGAATATCGTCATCGCCAAAAATCTTTTATCCCTCCTGGGCAAGGATGAATCCTCGATCAAATACGTGCAGGATCGACTCGGTCATGATCGCCGCTATGCCATTGATGCCAGCAAAGCCAAATCGGAACTGGGCTGGACGCCCAAGCATGATTTTGAATCCGGATTGGCTGCTACCGTAGCTTGGTATAAAGCCCATGAAAAGTGGTGGCGGCCCTTGAAGAAGGGATAAGCGATGAAAATCGTCTTTATGGGCACGCCCGATTTCGCGTCCCCGTTCTTGGAATCCTTGCATAAGAGTCGGCATCAGGTGGCATTGGTCGTAAGCCAGCCGGATAGGCCGAAGGGTCGGGGGCAAGTATTGACTGCGCCGCCGGTCAAGGAGAAAGCCCTGGAATTGGGGCTACCGGTATCCCAGCCGCTCTCACTCAAAACGCCCGAGTTCCACGACCTTATCAAAAATGTGGCCGCCGATCTTTTGGTGGTTGTCGCCTACCGTATCCTGCCCGCTACCCTCTTTTCCCTGACCCGTTTCGGTGCCGTCAATGTGCATGGCTCCCTGCTTCCCAAATACCGGGGGGCGGCTCCCATTCAATGGGCCATCGCTTCCGGGGAAACGGAAACCGGTGTGACCGTTTTTCAGCTCGATGCGCTGGTGGACCATGGCCGGGTGCTGGCCAAGGTGACCACGCCGATTGGGCCGGAGGAAAACGCATCTGATATTTTCTCGCGCCTAAGGGATCTGGGCCAGGACGTGTTGCTTAGGGTCTTGGACGATTTGGAGGCAGGACGCGCCGAGTCCATCGAACAGGACCACCAAGGCGCCAGCCCGGCTCCCAAACTTAAAAAGGAGGACGGCCGTCTGGACTGGAACCTCCCCGCACAGGTCCTGCACGACCGCATCCGTGCCTTCAATCCCTTTCCCATCTGTTTTACCAAGCTGGCGGGAACGGAGAAGGTGCTACGCATCCATGTCTCCAAGGTGGAAGCGAGCGGGCCTCCTGGCTTGATATCCGAATCCGCATCCGCATCAGAAACCACATCAGAACCCTCACTAAAACCGGGCGAAGTGCGCATCTCCGCCGACCGCCATCCCTTGGTGGGCACTGGCGCGGGCGTTCTCAAGCTGCTGGAGGTGCAATGGGAAGGGAAACCGCGTCTCCATGGACCCGATTTCGTCAACGGTTTGCAGAATAGGGACGACCTCTGCTTTGAATAGCTGGGTAAAAGCAACAGGGTAAAAGTAGCCGGTCAAAAGTAACCGGGTAAAGGTAACGTGTATGTTCCCTAGGAGGGCTGCACATTCCCTGCGATTAAGCTAATTTTCGAGTTTCAATCTTTTCTATTTCCAACCCCATCCAGGAATACCTTGCAAGGCTATGCATCCCGGGACGCTGTCCTCAACATCCTCATGGACCATGAGACCACGGGCGCCTTTTTAAAGGACCTGTTCCCGCGCCATACCCATGAATTGACCCCGCCCGATAAAGCGTTGGTCCGGGAAATCTGTTTGGGAGTCATCCGTAACATGACCTTGCTCGATTTCAATATCGACAGACATGCGGCTAAAAAGCCCAGCGGTGTGCTCCGGGCCGTGCTGCGACTGACCGCTTATCAAATCTTCTTTTTGGAGGTCCCGGACTTTGCCGCCGTAAATGTGGGCGTTGAGTTGGCCAAGCGCTATGAGGGATCGCCACAGGCTGGTTTTGTAAATGTCGTGCTTAAGAAAATGTCCAAGGAGGGTATACAGAAAGAGTCCGGAGACAGCTTTGGATCCTTGTCTGTGAATTATTCCCATCCGGAATGGTTGGTGCGGCGCTGGTTCAAGCGTCTAGGCCGCAAAGGGCTGATGTTGGCTTTGGAGCGGAATAATCAAGAAGCCCCAATTTGGATTCGGGTCAATGTGCGGAAAGCCCTTGAAGCAGGCGGAGTCCTTGATGGGGATGGGGATGGAGATGCGGTGGTGGAAAGGGTCCAATCGCAACTGGCCGCCCTGAACGTACAAACGGAACGCGACGGATATGCCCCGATGTTTCTTCGCGTGATCACCGGCGAACGCGGCGGAGGTGGGCAAGCTGTATTGCACTCGGAACTGTTCACCTCTGGCGCCATCGCCTTCCAGGACCCGGCCGCTTGGCTGATTGCCGAACTCGCCGATTGGCGACCCGGCAGCTCATTGCTCGATATGTGCGCGGCCCCGGGAGGCAAAGCCGCTTGTCTTGTGGAGAGGGCCCAGTACTTGGGGGAATCGCATTCGGAAAATGCAGCCGTTGTCTGTGGCGATATTTCCATGCGTCGCCTCCGGCTTATTCGCGATGCCATCGATCGTCTGGGCCACCGGAAGCTCTTGCCCGTGGTTATGGACTCGGCGCAGCCCGCCCTGCGAAAGACCTTTGATGTTGTGGTGGTGGATGCGCCGTGCAGCAATCTAGGCGTATTGCGCCGACGTCCGGAGGCGCGCTGGACGCGCAGTCCCGCCGATTTACAGCGGTTGGCGGATAAGCAGCGGGAACTGCTCGACCAGGCCGCGACATTGGCCGGCCCCAAGGGACGTATCGTCTATGCTACCTGTAGTCCGGAAGACGAGGAAACCGCCGGCGTCATCAAAACCTTCCTCGCTTCTCACCGCGATTGGGTGCTCATCGATGCGGCCGAACACCTGCCCGCCTGGTCGGTCAAGCGCGGCTTTCTCTGGCTCCATCCCGGGGAGTCGGAATACGACGGATTCTTTGCCGCTCGACTGGAGCGGAAAAACGAAAAGGCATGAAACCAGCACCTTTCATAGGGTAAAGATAAGGATCAAGCCGATGGAAATTTTAAAGTTTATGACGAGGTGTGTGGCGACGTCTATGACATCGTGTATGGCGACCCTTACAGTAACGGTGCCGTTACTAGGGATTTCCGCATCGGTTATTTTTGGAGATCCGGTTCCCGCCTGGGCAAAACCTGCAGACATAACAGCCGAGTCCGAATTTCTGCAGAACCGCTTGGAACAACCCGAGAATCATTTTCTGTTGGACGGGACGCAAGGATTCATTTCGGGTAGGGAATTTTATCAGGCCACTGGAGAGCCGACGCCTTTTCTTTGGCCCACTCAACCCTTTCTGCATTTAGGCCCGGATAGAACTTGGCAAACGGACAGCGTGCCTTTGGTATTTCACGCCAAGGGCGGATTTGTTCCCAACGGCAATACCGGTGTGGGTATCGGAGATGTCGACTGGGAAATGTTGGACGGCCTTCGCCTTCATGGCGGGATCGATTTGGAGGATGCTTTATCTTCCCACAGTTACGCCACTCGCCGGGCCCTGGTGGGAGGAAAGCCGGAAGGCTTGGCCTGGCTCGGCGGAAACCTGCCTTTGCGCAGTCTGGCAAATGTGGGCGGCTCCTTTGCACATCGAGGCGCAACCCTAGCTGTGCAAGCCAACCAGGGATGGTGGTGGACGGCTTCGCCGGTTTCCGGCCGTGTGTATCCCTGGGAAGGTTATAACGCAGAACTTGCCTATCGGGTGGGTGAGGATTTCGATTTGTCCTTGGTCGATCAGGAATGGGATTTGCCCATCCATCAGTCTTTTTATCGCACGCATTATGGTCGCTCTGAGCTGAATATGGGATTCCTGGGAGCTTCAGAAGGCGGCTGGGTGTGGAGACTGGATGTGGGATTTCAGCGCCGGGAAATGATTTCAGATTCTTTGTTCATGCCCTTTGTGGAAAAAACCTATCCGACGCGTTTTCGCTATCGTCAAGACTGGCATGCGCCCGACTCCTTGCCCTTGGAAATGATTTCACAAGGTGCGCTGGGATTCCGGGATCGGCTGATCACACTCTTGCACAGCTCCGAGTTTAAAGAAAAATTCGGTTCCCATCAAATCCGCCAGATTGTAAAAGGCTATTATCGTCATTCCATGCAGGGGTATAAAGTTCCCACGGAAAATTTTGTCGAAGATACCGGTTGGGTCGCCCAGTCCAAACCGGGTATACAGGCGCGAGGCGTTTCCGCTGAGCTGGAGTATCGGGAAAAGCGAAAAAATTTCGAAATCGGCATTTCCGGGAATCAGGTTCTGGAATGGGAAGCCCCTTTATTTCATCTGCAATATATGGACACGATTAATGGTGCAAGGATACGCAGCGGTGCCTATACGGGTAGCGACTATGTACTTGAGAATGCCAGTTTGCGACTTTTTGCCGGTGGCATTTTAGGTTGGGGCGAAAAAGAAAGAGGCGGATACTGGAATGTGCAGGCGGGATGGCGGGATTTTTGGGGCCATGATGCCAAGGCTATGGAGTTTCGTCCAAGCAGTGAATGGCTTGGGCTGGGCATGGGCTGGGATTTTCACACCGTCCTTAAACTGGCAGCCCAATTCGATTATGTGGGCGAAAAGCAAGTCCGAGGCTGGGGATCGGACTTCCTTGTGCCGTCCCATTTTGAAAATAATGTGTCCGTGTCGCACGCTTTTGCGGCAGATAAGCTGCAGCTCTCCCTGTCCCTGTTGCATGCCTTCGGGGAAAAAGTCTTAGAACAGCCCAATGGAAATCCACTCAGTTATAGAGTTATAGGCGCCGTGCAAGGTTCGTTTTAGTTATTTGATAGTAGCGGAAGTCACGGTTAAATAAAGGCTTACAGTGAAGCCGTCAAATCCTTCGTCGCACTGGCAAAAGGATCTGCATAACGATGGCTGTGCGTTTTTACCTCTAAGGCAAATAACTGCGGCGTCCAGGCGGTACGGGCGCAATACTCGCCCAAGGATTCTACCACAGGCTCTTTGGCTTTAGGTGGTGCGCCATGTGCGCGGGCCAACGGGGCGCTCCAATAAATGGGATCAGGAATCAGAGGCGGTGCCAGGGCTCGGTTGGCAATAAATCCAAACCGGGATCCCGCTCCTCCTGAATTTTGACTTTCAACCAAACTCCAGCCATTTCCAAGGTCGCTTAATATGGCCACCTCTTCATTGCGGGTAAAATGGCCTAAATAGGGGGATTTCGAGGAGGGATACAGCCTATAATTGACTCTAGCCCACTTTACCCGGGCTTTTTTGCCGACACTCGGCGCGGGATTGGCCCGTTTCCATTGTTCCAGAATTTCATTGACCGGAAAGGTTAGCAGATACGCGGCTACGTAGGCGCTATCGCCGGTAGGCATGACCACCTGCACCCATTTGCCAAACACCTTGGTCACGAACAGGGGGCTGTCTTGTAGGCGAACCCCCACAATCTTAGCATCCAGGGATGGCCCGGTGCGCAGTCTGGCTGCATCCACTTTTACGGTGGCGGTGCAATTTCCAAAGGCGATGGGATTGTCGGGAAGTGTGGCAAAAGCCTGGATTGGCAGGGCGGGTAAGAGACCGAGTACACCCAATACTAACAGGAACCCGCGCACGATAATACTCCAGTCCCAGAAACCTGGGAGTTTCTACAGAAAGTATAGAGTTCGGCTTTTCCGGGAAGCAAGGATCAAGGCTCCCTATTTAGCATTCAAAAGCACCCAAACGCACCAAAAAGCACCCAAACCCCAATCCTTTGGGGAGTTTCGGAAATTTGAGGCAAAAATGGAACAAAGTCGGATGCCGCTCTTTTTACCTTGAGACCGATGGCAAGCCCAGGTCCAATCCTTTTTATCAGCCGAAATTATCCACCGATCCAAGGTGGCATCGAAACCATGGCGGATGAATTGGTACGGTATGGCCTTCGCAAAGGTGAAAAGCTGGTCTTGCTGCACATTGGGCAAAATCCATGCGAACCCGCGCCGCAAGGACTGGTGGCGTACGCGCACGTTCCAAGTGCAGGTCGACTACGGGCTTTTCTATTGGCAAATGTTGCCGTGCCGCTTTATGCATGGCGACATAAGCCCAGAATGATCGTTAACATGCAGGTTACCACCGGATTCGGCAGTCTTTTAGCCTCATGGCTGCTTGGCATTCCCTATGTCGTTTTGTGCATGGGAATGGAAGTGCTTCCGGGGGAGTCTGCCCTCTGGCGTTATTCACGCGCGGTTTGTTTGCGCGGGGCCAATCGCGTGCTCAGCATCAGTCGCTTTACGGATGGGCTGATGGATGCCTTTGGTGTTAAGCCCGAGAACCGTAAGGTGATCCATCCCGGCACCCGTCTCTTTAAGGATACCCCTTCGCCTCAAGGCCGCGCACAGGTTTTTGGACCAGAGTCCGAAAAATTATTCGTCTGTCTTTCACTTTCGCGTTTGGTGCCTCGTAAGGGTATAGACAAGGTGCTGGAAGCATTGGCCCATGTGATAAAGATTCGCAACGATATTCTTTATTGTGTAGGGGGTGCAGGGCCGGATTTGCCTAGGCTTAAAACTTTGGTTGAAAAATATTTCTTGGAAAAGCATGTCCGCTTTTTGGGCCAAGTCCCTGATGGGGATAAGGGACAGTGCTATGCCAATGCGGATGTGTTCCTGATGCCCTGTCGCTCCTCGGAAAGCCCGCCCGATGTGGAAGGCTTCGGCATAGTATTTTTAGAAGCCGGAGCCTGTGGGACACCGTCACTGGGGGGAGCAAGCGGAGGCGTACTCGATGCCGTGCTGGACGGCGAGACCGGATATCTGGTCGATCCGGAAAACCCGGAGGGAATTGCGGAAAAACTATTGCTGTTGATGTCGAATCGGGAACTGTTGCTGCGCTTAGGACAGAATGCACGAAGGCATGCGGAAGCTTGTGATTGGGAGCAAGTGTGTCAACGATATTTTACGGACTTTAATACGGTTCATCCACGGACATATTGAGCTGGATACCGTGCAGTCCATGAAAGCCGAGTTGCGCGCGGAAAAGATAAATGTCCGGACGGCGGACACGAATACCAAAGCCCCATGAGTTTTTGACATTGTCCAGAAAATCGATTTTGTCCCACGTCCTTCCGTAAACACCATACTCGTCAAAGACGACCCCATCAACAAGGCGCATAATCGGAAAGCGATATTCGGCTCCCCAGGAGGCGACGGAATAGTGACGGAAACGACTGCCGGCGTAACCGCGCATGGGTGTGTCGTTGCCAAGCGTTTGCAATCCATAGACTGGCATGTGGTTACCGGGAACTTCAAAGGATTGGCCCACAAAGGTATGCACTGCCAGTACCTTTCTGTTGAACAGTTCGCGCCTTAGTTTATCATATTCCATTTTCTGTAATACTTTGCGCATGCTAAGCGAACCGGACTTGCGTTCTTCCTCTGAAGAAATCTCATATTTTTCCTTGCCTAGTTTGTAGTAGCTAGTCCAATTGCCAGACCAATTTTGATAATCATGATGCTCGGTGGTGAAATGGTATTCATAGGCCGCATCAAAATTATTTCCGGATAGCGGGATGTTTTCATTGATGCGGCTGTCACGAAAGAGACCTATGTTCAAAGTTCGATCCTGCCAATTATTGTCCAGGCCACGCATTTGAGGGTCGAATACCCCTTTTTCGTTGCGGAAGAATTCGCTTCTCAAGGTGTCCTCTTGGGGAGGCGCTTTGCCGAAGTGATTGTCTCGAAATACGAAGGTGCTTTTCGCACCTAACTTTTCCACCAGCATGTGGGAGAGGGAGAATGAGAATACATTTGAGGAATCCGCAAATTTCCAAAAAATTGGCGTGCCGGGTTGATTCACCGAAGTGTTCTTGACACGGGTCAGTTGAAAGGCGGCTTTTGATGAGATGTGCGTGCCCAGTAGCTCACTCGCGGTGATATAGGATCGGAATTTCCAATCGCCATTTACGTAAACGTTTCCACGCGCAACCATTTTTTCAGTGGGCCGACCAAACAAAGCCTGGTGTCTTAAGGTGAGCCCCGTGTAGGACCCTGTCCCGGGAGCGAGATTCAAAGTTGGGTACAGCATTATTTTATCGTTTTCACCAAAACTGATCAGACGGATGGTTCTGTCGATCACGTTTTCATTTAGGAAATACCGCAGTGGCGCTTTGGTAGGAAAGAGCAGAAGTTTGACACTTGGAGCTATGATATTCTCAAGTGGCCAAGTGACAGCCTGTAGCACGGGATGGGCCGTATATTCTAAAATGGTTTTGCCCTTTGACACTGTATCCAATGGGGACTCCACGGAATCTTCGTCAAGTGGATCGGCAATGATCGAATCTGTTTCAGGACTGGCAGAGACGGCCACTGAATCGGGAATCGTTTGAGTTGTGTCAATGGGTTTCACGGCAAGGCAGTACGTTATTGGAAAAAGCAAAAAAAACAGAACGGAACCGAAACGGAAAAATTTCAATTTAAGCAAAAGAATCATGCGCGCACTTTTTTAGGAGGCTTGGGTGGACCAAGATAACTCATTGCCTGGTAAAAATCCACGCGAAGCCTTTCGCTGCTAAAGTGAGTGGTAGCAAGATATTTTAACACTTTGAAATGGAAAAGCACCTAAAAGTGAAGGAGAGGGAAAATCAGCTTGGCCAAAAAATAGCTGCCGGCACCCAAAATGGCTCCTCCCGTAATATCGCTCAAATAATGCACACCGAAAAGTACGCGCAAAAGCCCCATAAAAATCGGCAATAGCAAGGCCGGGATAAGAATATGTGGCAAATAAATGGAAATGGTAAGGGCTACAGCCATATTATTCATCGTATGGCCGGAAGGGAAGGAGTATTTGTCGAGCGGTGGGACCATGGGTACGATTCCAAGACCGGTATTGTGGGGTCGTGTCCGTTTCACCAAAAGTTTGATGGGCCAATAAATGGCCAGACTGACGGCGATGGCAACCAGTCCATGGAAAATGGCGGATTGAAGCTGCATCATGGGAAGCGATTTCCAAAGGTAGAAGGCGATGAAAAACCAAATCCAACCATCCCCGATCCGAACGAGGAGTATTAATGGCAGAGTAACGAATTTGGGCAGGGTTAAGGAGCCCAGCACGCGAAGGCAGGCCATGTCCAAGGCAATGAGTCTACGCGACAAGGTCAACAGAACAGTAGGTTTTATGTCTTCCAAATTTTTTTCCATAAGTTTGCTGCTGCTCAAAAAGATAACTCCGGGCTGGTTAGACGCTTGCTTGCCCCATTAATGTCAACATGCGGTTCGAAATATGCGTCCATGTGAAACTGGATTCAATGCGAATCCGGGCTTGTTTGCCCATAGCCATCGCCCGCGCCCGGTTTTTAAGCAGTTCAATGAGCGCCACCTGGAGTTTTTGCGTGTCTTCCGCAGGCACTAAAAGCCCCGTGACACCTTCCTCTACTGCATCCGGGATGCCTCCGGAAAGGCTACCGATCACCGCTACCTCGCAGGCCCCGGCTTCTAGAAATACAATGCCAAAGCCCTCAATGTCCTTCTGAGTGGATAAGCTCGGCAAAGCGAAAATGTCAGCCAAGCAGTAATGGGCCACAATCTCCGAATCGGCAATGCGACCTAGGAAACGGATGGTTTTTTCCAGGCCCAATTCCTGCACCCGGTTTTCCAAATCCGGTTTTTCCGGACCGGAGCCGCCAATCATGAGTAGGGCTTCCGGCACCGCCGACTTTACCCCCGGCATGGCTTCAATTAGCCGCCGCACATTTTTTCGAGCTACTAGGCGCGTTAAGGTTAAAATGACAAGGGGGCGCGGTGCGGTTGTATTTAAAGCATACCGTTCACGCAAAAAATCTGCATCAACGGGTTTGAAATAGGTGGGATCCACACCTGGATGCACTAGGTGAAGTGGTGTTCCTGCAGGCGCACGGATTTTAGTCATGCGCAGCACTTCCGCGCTGATGGGGAAGACGGCGGCCATGTTCCCGAAGGCCCGGCGCATCAAAAAAGGGGCCAAAGGTCCGAGTACGGAAGTCAGCAGTTCGCGGCCCATCACCATGCAGTAGCTGCGGTGTTGCTTTCGGGATTTCGGCAGCCAGGCCTCGGACAAGGTTGCCGGCCATTGTGCATAGAGCACGGTGGTAACGGTAGGGTGGTTCCGGAGGTAACGGGGAAGTAACACTAAGAGGGGGAGGAAAAGCCAGGAGCTGTGCACGGGAATGCGCACCAAATCCGTCAGATTGGGCAAAGGATTGGGGTCTGATTTTGTGCCAGGGCAGATCACGCGAACCTTATGCCCATGCGCCAGAAAGGCCCGTGCCAACTCGAGAACAAAGGTTTGGATGCCGCCCCGTTCCGGGGGGAAATCCTGGCTGACGATAAGGATGTCCATGGCGGTTTTAAGGTAGAAATCGGGCTTTGCACAGGCCGGATTGTGAACTAAGTTTTGGAAATGACGCTAAAACAAGCCCAAGAACAGGTAGATGTCTGGGTCAAAACCATCGGGGTGCGCTATTTCAGCGAACTGACCAATACCGCCATCCTGATGGAAGAAGTGGGCGAAGTTGCCCGCATCATGTCCCGCACGTACGGTGACCAAAGTTTTAAAAAAGCCGATCTCGCCAAGGATTTGGGCGACGAGATGGCGGACGTGCTTTTTGTTCTGATTTGCCTGGCCAATCAAACCGGTATCGATTTAACCGAGGCCTTTGCCAAGAATCTCGAAAAGAAAACGATCCGCGATAAGGACCGGCATAAGCAGAATCCGAAACTGTTTACCGACCCCACAGCAAGTATCAACCCGGAAGCGAAAGCCTGAACCATGTCCAGTTCCTTCGGCAACCTGTTCCGCATCTCCACCTTCGGCGAAAGCCATGGCAAAGGCTTGGGAGTCGTTGTAGATGGATGTCCCGCAGGATTGGCGCTCAGCCAATCCGAAATTCAGGCGGAGCTGGACCGGCGCAAACCCGGCCAAAGCAAACTGACAACGCCGAGAAAAGAAGCGGACACGGTCGAAATTTGGTCCGGACTCTTTGAAGGTTTGACCACCGGCACTCCGATCGGAATGCTAATTGAAAATACCGATCAGCGCTCTCATGATTATGGCGATATGGCGGAAATGTATCGACCTTCCCACGCCGATTACACCTACGATTTAAAATATGGACGACGCGATCACCGGGGTGGTGGCCGATCCTCAGCGCGTGAAACAGCTGGCCGTGTTGCGGCTGGGGCCATCGCCCGTAAAATTCTGCGAGAAGCCTGCGGTACGGAAATCCTCGCCTATGTTTCCCAGGTCGGCCTAATCGATGCCGAAATGGATCCGCTCCTAGCAACTTTTGAGGCTGTGGAATCCAATATCGTGCGTTGTCCGGATAGCGCCAGCGCGGAAAAAATGATCGCCGCTATCGACGCGGCTCGTAAGGCGCAAGATTCGCTCGGTGGAGTCATTCAGCTTGTTATTAAAAATGCGCCCAAGGGAGTCGGCGAGCCTGTGTTCCATCGCACCGAAGCCGAACTGGCCCGTGCCTTCCTTTCCTTGCCGGCCACCAAAGGCTTTGAAGTAGGCAGCGGTTTTGCGGGAACACGGTTACGCGGCAGCGAGCACAATGATGCCTTCGTGAATAAAACCCCCGGCTCCGGCGCGGCCGGTATCCGCACGGAAACCAATCGCTCGGGTGGCATACAAGGTGGCATCACCAATGGTGAACCGATTCTTTGCCGCATTGCATTCAAGCCCACGGCTACCATTTCGATGCCTCAGAAGACGGTGGATAAAAAGGGCAATGAGGTTGTGCTGGAGGCCAAAGGCCGCCACGACCCTTGCGTTTTGCCGCGGGCCGTTGTCATTGTCGAAGCCATGGCCGCGCTTACCCTGGTAGATTTGTTTTTGGAGCAGCGGGCCAGGTACGGGGTTTTTCCGGTCGCAAAATAAAGGCATTATGAAAAACCATCTGCTGGCTTATTTCGCACTCTCCTTACTTAGCCAGACAGTTTTTGGGCAAGCCTTCACTTGGAAAAGCGTCAATCATCAAGGCATGGGATATGTCACGGGCATGGTCATCCATCCCGATATAAGCAAGGCGCCCAACTTGATGTATATCCGCACCGATGTGGGCGGCGCCTATCGATTCAATCCCGCGGAACAAAAATGGATCCAACTCTTTGATTTTGCCGCTGCCGCGCAAGTGGGGTATTTTCAGGTGGAGTCCATAGCGCTGGATCCAAAGGCGCCGGAAAAAGTATATGCAGCCGTAGGCGGTGTTACGAGCACTACCGGCGATGTCTTGGTTTCAAATGACCAAGGAACAACATGGCAATCCACGGGCATGACCGCCAATAACATCTATATAGCAGGCAATGATTTATTCCGAGGGTCATCGGGAGAGCGGTTGCAGGTGGATCCGAATAATTCATCCGTACTTTATTTCGCCAGCAGGCAAAACGGATTGTGGAAAAAGGAAGGCGCAACCGCTTGGACCAAGGTAGGCGGAGGGCTTCCATCCACAGCCGCCAATCCCGGATTTACCTTTATCGTATTCGATAAGAATTCCTCCAATGGCCAAAGGTCAAAAATTCTGTATGCCGGATGTTATGGAAGCGGGATTTGGAAATCAGCCGATGCTGGAGTCACCTGGGCCAATATCAATGGGGGCACGAACGGCTTGAGAGCGGCCGTGGCCGGGGATGGCGTATTGTACGTGACTTTTGGCGGCAGTGAAAAGGACTACCAAGGGCCGGGTAAGGTAGCGAAGTATCAAAACTCTACCTGGACGCCGATAACACCATCGTCGGGAACCGCCATCAGTTATAGCGGAATCGATGTCGACCCCGCAGTCCCCGGTAACGTGGTTGTTACCACCCATCAGCGCGGCATGTTTTATTCCACCAACCAAGGCACCACCTGGACCAAAATCAACGCAACCGTTACCGGTTTTCCGGCCTATTACAATTCCGGCGATCATTCTTTTGATTGGGGAACGGCGGCTTTGGTCATCGACCCGAACAATACGAAAAGAGTGTGGAGCACCAATGGCTATGGCGTGATTAAAACCGAAAATTATGCGTCCAGCACCACTACCTGGACAGCGGTGATGAATAATCTGGAAGAGCTGTGTGTGATCTGCCTTGCCGTGCCTCCCCTTCCCGGTGGAGCGGACTTGCTGTCGGGTGTAATGGATATGGTGGGCTTTCGCAACTTGAATCGGGACAGTGTTCCCACGAAAAAAATCGCGGTGTTTCCATACGTGGCCATGGCCGTTTCCATTGAATATTGTCAAACCAAACCGAACCACATTGTTTTTCTGGGACTGGATGAAACCAACACCGATGCCTACAGCGGGTATTCAACTGACAACGGACAAACCTGGAGCGGTTTCAATACTACGCCGGGCAAGGGCGGTAAATTGGTCCTCTCCGCGACGGATGAAAAAAACTGGGTTTGGACTCCGCATGGGGAATCCGTGAAACCGCAATTCACCAAAGATGCGGGCAAGACCTGGTCGGCATGTAACGGAATCACGGGGGCGTGGCATATGAGCACTTGGGGACCGATGTCCTATTTGGCAGCGGATAAAGTCAATGGCAGCAGATTTTATTTTTGCAATAACGGAAAAATGTTTTACAGCAATGATGGCGGCGCCAATTGGACAGCGGGTTCAAGCGCGTTGCCGGCTTTTTATCACAATCTATTTTTGAAAGCGCATCCCTTGCACGAAGGCGAACTGTGGTTGACGGCCATGCCCAACAGCGGGCAGAGTGTGCAAAAAGCCTGGGTCTCCAAAGACGGAGGAAAAACCTTTGCAACATTGAATACCATGGAGTACGCAAACAACATTACCTTTGGACGAGGCAACAACGCGGCTTCCGCATTTGTGTATTTGTCCGGGAAAGTGGGGGCGACGGGAGAAGAAGGCATTTACAAGTCCATGGATGAGGGCAATACATGGTCCTTGATTACGCTTCCTGCCCGGCTTAAATATGCCATTGTTCTCGAAGGCGATATGCGCACCAAAGATCTTTTGTACACAGGCGGATCCACTTGTCGGGGAGTCGCTTACGGGTTTGCCGGGAGTAACACTTATGTTAACCAACGCTTGAAGCGACGCGAAGCTCGCGATTTTTACTCCAGAGATATTTCCGGAAAAAAAATCAAAGACCTCGTTCCGGAAGGCCATCACACCAAAACTTTTAAAACCTTGAATCACTGACAAGGAATTCCGATCAAGTAGAGCAGCCCCAATACGGGCTTATCGTTGTAAAAAATTCCGACAATCGATGGAAATGTTTACACTAATAAAGAAACAAAACTCGAAATGGGATCCAAGATCAAGTTTCTTGTTAGAATTGTTGTTCAATACAGTAGTTATGCAATAGGAAAAACACTTTAATTTATCTAAAATAACTCTACCTTGGCACAAGTAATGCCTGGAGCGTTGTCCCTTAAAACATTTCCTGTGGAGCATAACCATGAGTTTTTTAAAACCAACCCGAATTTTTGCAGGAGCGGTTTTGCTGGCCGCATGCAGCACCACCTTTGCGGGTGCAATATTTTTAACCGGGCATGATCCCGATTTTCACGCATTGCTCGGTAGCAACGCACCCGGCGCAATTGCAATTAACAATGCCGCCATCGATTATATCATGTCGCCTACTTTCAATCCGTTCGTGTCCACAGCGCCGAAGTTTCTTTTTGTCGAATCCAACATACCCACACCCGGTGGACATTCCATTGGCATGGACGGAATTCTCGCCAGTGGATATTCCGCTAGCAGCTTCGATCAAGTCAACGCTTCCGGCTTGAATGCCGCATTGGATAATTTGGGCAAAGTCGGCGGGTACAGCGGTATTGTCATTGCATCCGATTTTGGGGGCCTGCTAACCCAGGCAGAGCTCAATATTCTGGATGCCCGCTCCATGGATATCATTAGCTTTTTGAACGGTGGCGGCGGATTGTATGCCATGGCGGAAAGCAATAACGGTGCCGGGCTTACTCCGGACGGTGGCCAATATGGTTTCCTCCCCTTTATTGTAACCAGCACCGCTTACAACCAATATGAATCCGGCAATACCGTGACAGCTTTTGGATCCTCACTTGGCTTGACCAATAGCGATTTGAACGGCAACGCTTCCCATAACGTTTTTACCAGCACAGGTGGTATGGACGTGGTTGATTATGATCCAGAGGGTCACATCTTAAGCTTGGCTACCCGTTCGACTATTTCCACCGGCGGAGTGGTTCCGGAACCCACAAGCTTCGTGCTGCTTGGATTGGGACTGGCCGCTGTTGGATTCATCAGCCGTCGCAAGCGTTTAAGCTAGTACCTTTCATTCTTCCATTCTCGGCCCGAATTGCTCCTTCTTTCTGAGCAAGTTCGGGTTTCTAATTTTTCGACCTGTACGTTTATTTCCCATTCTTGCAATCCAACCGATTTTGAGTTTTACTGAAACGGCATCTGTTCTGCTGAAATAGGAGAACCCTAATCCAATTTCCGCCTCCCATGCAAGCGGCTCTAAACGAGTTGTCCGCGCTTCCCTATGAAAACTTGAGCAAGATTGTTGCTGCAGCTGAAAGCCGTCCAACCGGCACCAAGGATGCTACTTCTGCCCGAGCCCACCGGGAAAAATCTCGCATCTTATCACACGATTGGTTGGAAAAAACGCGGACTACGGGCACGGGAGGAACCTGTTTCTCGTTGACATGGTGGTTGGCTCAGCGCCTGAAAGCACAAAAAATTGCCTGCGACTTTCTCATGGGCGACAAAGGAAAGGCTCTTAACATCCACTGCGCCTTGCGTTCTCATGCGCAAGGCCGTGATTTTCTGCTGGACCCGGGTTACATGCTGTTTGAGCCCTTGCCCTTGCCGGAGGCGGGATTGTCCGCCACTCTATGGGTTTCTCCCAATGAGGTGCGAATTGAAGATTTACCTGGGCTAGGTGTCTGGCGTTTATGGAGCGGCCCCAAAGGAAATGTGAAACCTAGATTCGATTTTCGCCGCGCTGCCGTAACCGAAGACCAGTTCCTGAGCTTTTGGGACGCCTCCTTTGATTTGCCCATGATGGAGTACCCGGTCCTAAACCGTATCCAGGATGGCACACAGTTTTATTTGCAAAAGCGCAGCTTGCTCATCCGAAAACCAAATGGAGAGTCAGCGGACGGCGGCATGCGCAAGCTGGATCCAGCGGAAATGTTAGAGGTGCTTGGGGTAACCTTCGGGATACCGGAAGGCCTGGCGCGGGACGCAATGAAAATCGTGCTCGCGAAAACCCCTGATTTTTTCAGCCGTTAATCGGAAAGTAGTCTGGCTAGGCTGAAAGCTGTTTGCCTAAAGGCGGATGCCCGGGAATAAACTAATTTTCTGACTCAGAGGTACATCATGGCATCCCTAAATAAATTGGCTCCCAGCATCTTGAACGCGGATTTCGGGACCTTGGCGGAACAAATCGCCGCCATTGAAGCAGGCGGTGCCGATTGGGCGCATTTGGACATCATGGACGGACATTTTGTGCCCAACCTTTCCTTTGGTCCCGTGATTGTCGAGGCGGTGCGGCGCCATTGTCATCTGCCCATCGATTGCCATCTCATGATATCCAATCCGGAGAAATACGTGGCGGACTTCGCCCGGGCCGGAGCCGATTCTATTACCGTGCATCAAGAAGCCACTTTGCATCTGGATTCCTTGGTGCATACCATCAAGGCGCTACAAACCAAGGATGGAAAGGCTATGCGCGTTGGAGTGAGCCTGAATCCGGCCACTCCTATCGAAACTATCGACCATGTACTGATGGATTTGGATCTCGTCCTAATCATGTCCGTGAATCCTGGTTTTGGCGGACAAAAATTCATTCCTTACGCGCTGGAAAAAGCCCAAGCTTTACACTCGCGAGCCAAGGTCTTAGGAAAAGCGTTGGATATTCAAATGGATGGTGGAATTGGACTCAAAAACGTAGGACAAGTTCTAGCTTCCGGCGTAAATGTGGTGGTTGTAGGAACGGCCATCTTCCGGTCCAGTAACATACCCAATACCTGCCGCGAATTGAAAAAATTGATGGCGTGAATGAAGGACTGTGCATTGCAAGCCCGCATCAACTTGGCAAGCACCCATCAACTTAGCATTCATCCTAGCCTTGACGCACCAGCTGAACCGCCAGATTCCACGCCGCGATCATGGAATCGGGTTTGGCTTTTCCTTCTCCGGCAATTTCAAAAGCGGTTCCATGATCGGGAGAAGTCCGTACAAAGGGCAATCCCAGTGTGCAGTTGACGCCATTGGCGAAGTCCACCGTCTTCATCGGTCCAAAGCCCTGATCGTGATACATGGCCAAAACCGCATCGAAGCGCCCTTGTAGGCCCATGTGGAAAACCGTGTCTCCGGGAAAAGGGCCCAAGGTGGGATACCCATCGGATTTCAATAGTTCCATAGCCGGCCGTAGAATTTCGATTTCTTCCCGTCCGAACAAACCGTTTTCACCCGCATGGGGATTGACGCCCGCGAGGGCGATGCGAGGATGCGTGATTCCTTTCGCCAACAGGGTTTTCCAAGTGAGTTTGACCACTTCCTGGATCCTGGGAATGGTGATGGCGTCCAGCGCTTTACGCAGGGGTTTGTGATCGGTGACATGACTGACGATTAATTTTGGGTGGACGAGGGCCATTATTATGGCATCGGCCCCGGTCATTTTTTCCAATATATCAGTGTGGCCCACATACGCATGGTCCGCCAAGTTCATGGCTTCCTTATTGATGGGAGCAGTTACGATTGCGGACGCGTCTCCAGTCAGACAACTTTCTACGGCATGCGTAAAATAATGAAACGCGGCGTTGCCACAAAGCGCCGAAACACGACCCAATTCAAAATCCCCGCTGCGAATCAATCCCATGCTGCGCACTTTAATCCGGCCTTTGCGGGGAGAATCATCGGGGCCAAATTCCATTTTGATACCCAGCGAATGGGCCGTCTCCTCCAGAATCTCCCGCTCACCTATAACCACTGGTTCAATGTCGAAGTTGGCGTCTAGTGTTGCCAATCGGGCCAGGCATTTTACGACAACCTCCGGTCCAATGCCGGCGGGATCGCCCATGGTGATGAGGATTTTTTTCATACCCTCAAAATAGGTAGGAATGGGCAAAAGAAAAGTGAAAAGACCTTTTTGCGGAAAGGAGACCCGCACAAACTCTGTTTAAATCGGTCAAAAATCAGGAATAATCAGATCTAAATACACTACATTTATTATTTAATAATCAATATAAAATGGATTATAGTATATTTAAATAGTATATTTGTAAAAATATACACTACACTATGATTAACCCATGAGCCCAAAAATATCCCTATATGCCCTTGTGGCAATTTGGCTGTTGGCTTCTGCATTTGGTATGCATCCAAGTAAACAACCGCCGTTAAGGCACCCTAAAATCCTTCCGAATCTTTTGCAAATCCCATCATCCCAATAAGAATCGGACACCACATGTTGCCTCGAACTAAAATTTCAGATCCGGTTTTTTTCAGAAAAAAACCGATAAGGCAATCTGCCTTTCGGTGGATCTTTTCGATGTTCAGTATTGCTCTGGCGTTGCTTAGTTGTGATTCCGGAATGTCCGATCCCGTATGTGGCATCGAACCCACGGGATTTACCAAATATGGAACCATTCGCAATGACTGCGGACCCACCGATGGCCCGGAAACCCGAATTTCGTTTACCGATACTGTTGTTTCCTGTACCACCGGTTACTCTTATCCAATCACCTTTGCGCAACTCCATGTGAATGCCATTTCCGAAGTAAAGATCGGCCCAGATTCCATTTACGTGGGTCGGGATGCATGGCAATGTACCGATGGAAACCATTGCTATGAACTTGGAAAGCTGGACATCCACTTCACGGATTCAACCGCCACGCATATGAGCGGTGTATTCCACAACGAAAAAGCAGGCAACGTTGTCGAGTCCGGCCGAATGGAATTGATCAAATGCGTGGAAAGACCATTATGCGGTTAGTGGCATGCTGAAAAAGGATTTCCCGCCGTTCACATTTGGCAACGATTTTTTTCCTTCCGCTTACTTCGAAATCAAATAGTACCAGTACCTTTGGACCTGTGCAGAAATAACTCCTCTCTAAGGATTCATTCTGTCAGGAGATCCAATGCCAGTTCCAATTTTTTTTCCAAGCCGACGGTTAATGCGAATCTTTCGTTTTTCTTTCCTCCTCCTCTTAATGATTCCATGGAGTAATCGGCCCGCATTCTCAAAAGACCTTTGGGTTCCGGTTCAGACACGTGCCTCTTGGGCGGCGGATGAATCTTTGGGCCCTCACTTTGGAAAAGGCCAATCTCGTTTCGCATCTCTACAATATGGAAGGCCTTATTTGACCATGGGCGACTCGCTTTTTTTCGGCGATTCCACAGGTGCAGTTTGGACCGCAATAGCCTATCAAAAAAAGTACGTGTACGGAGGCCAGACGCCCCTATCCCTAGGATATGGCGGAAGGGTAGCATGGGGAAATTTAATACGACAGGATAGCCAGGCGCCTTGGATCAGCCCCATTGGTATGCATCGATACCCCACCGCACTCCGGATCCTTGGAGAGAAGATTATCCTCTATGGAAACGGATACGAAACCATTGCACTTTCGAACGATGGGGGTCAAACTTCAAGTATAAAGTTTGTCGGTGGTGGTTATGGTCCGATTGTTAGTATGCTGGGAGGTACATGGGGGGGATGGGAATTCGCTGCTACACAAGGGCGAGGTATTGTAATTAGCCGGGACCATGGATCGAATTGGACCACCTTAAACTCAATAGCTTCCAGCTTTACAGATAAGGACTGCGCCACCCATTTAAGCGGCGAGTACTTGAATTTTGAGCAAAGACCCTACCAGCAAATCGTTTGGGGGATCAACCGCCATTCAAGTGAACAGCCAATTTTGCTGAAAATCCTTCCTGGCTATACCGAATTCGATTCTGCGAACGTACACTGTCAGGAAATTCCAGGTATTTCCAGCGCCACTGTTTCCGCATTTTCCGTCAACCATTATTGGCACACTTGGGATTATAAATATCCAAGTTTAGTTTGGCTCGGAACTTGGGGGCAGGGCCTATTCGTAAGCAAGGACGAGGGAAAAACCTGGGTCACAGACAATGAAGGCCTAAATAGTTTGTTCGTGGAAGATATTTGGATTTCCACGAGTGGTACCGCTTTGGTCTTGACCAAGGGGGGCTTGTTTAGAAAGACCGAAACAAATCCTACTTCCGTAAAAAGTCTGCTACAAACTTCCCAGAACGTTTCAACGGAAGTAATATTCCATGGAACACGTGTGTTACGTTCTAAATCCGGAACGCCCTATTCCATCGATGGGCGCGGCATTTTCCCATTCCGACTAAATCACTGAATGCGTCGACTCATTCTGCGGCCAAGGGCATTATGAATGGCATCAATTCCAAGCGCACCAATATGCGCATGTGATTTTTCAACCTGCGAATTTCCATGTTTATCCAATGTTGTTGTGGTTCCCGACACGGTCAACGCGCCCGAGAGCTGTGGCGCAAGCAGCGAGAGCGGACAAATGAGCTTTGGGTCGCAGTAGGGTATGGAAGTCGTCAAGATTTGATAAGTACCGCTTGGCAGCGCGGGCATACTTAACGTGGGGCCATAGTCTTTGAGAATTGCAGGGCAAAGAATTCCAATTCGAAACCGATTGGTAAAGGATACGTAGATGGCATGACCGTCAACCAGCACAACCGGATTGGTAAATTCATTGGCACATGTCCAGAGATTGTTTGTGACCAACATATCAAAGCTTTTTGCCGGGTCCACTTTTCCTGGCCGGATGGCAAAAGGCAAACTCGCGGAATCCTTGGCAAAGAGCGTGCCCGCATTTTCCAGAATTTGCGGAATCATACAGGCGGGCGTGGAGTATCGGCACGCCGGTTCCAGGGACGCGGTAACGGTATACTGCCCTGCCTTAAGCGCCGGCAGTTCGAAGTCGGTTTTGTAATCATGGTCACCGGCCGTGCATTTGGCCAAGGGATCGTTGACGGCCATGACCGTCAATTGAATGCTTCCACTCGCTACACTTGCCTGGTGATGGGAGAATTGCGGATTGCAAAGCGAGGATTTTCCTGACAGGGTAACCTGAAAGGGCTTTCCCGATTCCACCTGGTTCGGATTGATGAAAACGGTTTGCACAGAAGTTTGTGCCCAAAGCGTTGCGGACAGGATGCCGGCACTAATGAGCATGCGGTTGAGCAAATAAGTCATGAATCTTCTCCTTCAGCTAATATTGAAATGGACAGCATCAGTCTTTGCGCACCACCGGCAGAATATGAATTTCTCCAGTAGGCCCCTGCACACGGAGCAGGTAAAAGCCGCGTTCTATTTGGACCCCGACATTAAGGCCGACTCTGGGATCCGATCCGGAGTGGAATTGAAAGGCTTTGAGGATTCGGCCCGTGGTGGTTAAAAGCTCCGCCCGCCACTTGCCATCCGGTTCGCCCGGTAAGAACAGATGGATGCGTTCGCCTTGGAAGAATGCGGAAGGCACAAAGGATGCCGGACTTTGGGAAAGGCGGGCTGTGCTAGTGATTACGACCAAGGTATCGAAAGGGTCTGGCAGAATGGAAAGAATCGGGCAAGGCGGTACATTAAGTTGGCATGCCTGGAGTTCAATGGCGCGGACAGGGTAGGATCCAGGCTTTAGACCCACCATGTCAAAGGATGGTCCGTTTGGATAAATGTCCATGATACACAGGCGTTCAGGATAGTTTTCAATCAAGAATGTCGACCAGATTTCTCCGTTCTGGAGGTTGACGGATGCATGCGAGAAACTGGTCTGGCAATTTCCGTACTTATTGTTGAGTAGCTGCAGGGAAAAACTTTTCCCGGGAGCGACCTCCTTATCTTTAAGAAACCAGCCCGCCCTGTCCGCCGCAGTTCCCACCATCAAGGTGCCCGCATCTACGCCTGGAATGGCCGCAAAAGGACAATGCTGGGCCGCGCAAGCCGGCAGTCTAAAGGCTTTTACTGTATAGATGCCGGAATGCAAACCAGGCAAACTGAAGGTGGGTCCGTATTGCCTATAAATCAAGGGGCATACGGTTCCAGCTGGGGCATCGTGATCCAGAAAGGTCAGGGAGATGGCGTTTCCATTCACAGAAGCGGAAAGCATATCGTAGGTTGTGCCGCAATTAAACTGGTACGTGAGCAGGTCCAGCGTGAACGCTTTGTCAGCCGCAGTTTTGGTAGGATTGATGGAATAACTGGAATCCACTTCTGCCTCGGAAGGCAGCACCCACGTGACAATCAAGACCAATGGCAACAACCATGCCCGGCGGTTTTTCCAATGTCTTTTTAAGTGTAACATAGGTGATACTCCCGGTTAACCAGTTGTACTATTCCCTGCGTACTACTGGAATGGACTGCAACTCTCCCGTTGGTGAATGCAGTTGCAGCAAATAGACTCCCTTGTCCATGATAACCCCGGCATCCAGACTTAGGGTTCCCCCATTTTGACTCTTCCCATCGACGTTAAAAGTATACGTTGACTGAACGCGTCCTGACAAAGCTATCAGCTCTATCTTCCATGTGGCGCCGGCTAAAAGAGGCTTTGAGGAAGAATTGGAGGGTTCCAGTAGAGTGAGGTAAAGGCGTCCTCCCTGAAAGTATGCGCTCGGTCTGATCGTTCTTTGCGGTTGGACCAACATGCCGGTTGTCCCCGTGACTGTCAAAGTATCGGATAAAACTGGTATTTCCGGTATCTTGCAGAATGGAGGTGTGACCAGGCACGCCGGGAGCTGGGTAACATAGAGCGGATATTTGCCTGGTTTGAGCGCGGCCATGTCAAAGCTTGGACCCCAGGGAACAATATTGACGATGCAAACTCGGTTTGGATCCACCACTGGAAAGAATCGCGTGTGAATTTCTCCATTCACCACGCTCACCGTTTGATTTGAAAAGCTGGTCTGGCAGTTGCCAAATTGGTTGTTCACGACTTGCATGGAAAATGCCGAGTTGGCCGGAACCTGGTTATTTTTGAGAAACCAGCCCGTCTTGCTCGTGACATCCTCTACAACCAAAGTACCGGCATCACCGGGCGTCGGCGCCATTTTACAGCCCTGGGGGGCGCACGCGGGTAAGCGATAGGCCGTAACCGTATACGTGCCGGCTTTAAGAGCCGCCATATTAAACCTTGGCCCATATGGCATATAGATGGCCGGGCAAATGCTCCCGACGGGGGCTTCATGATCCAGAAATGTCAGTGAAATGTTGTTTCCATTTACAGTAGTTGCGAGCATGTCATAGGTTACGGCACAGTTGAATTGATAACTGAGCAGATTGAGATTAAAATCCTTGCCGGGTAAAGTTTTGGTGGGATTGATGGAATAGGTGATTGCGCCTGCCTGACTGACTTCCAAGACCCCGGCGTATTTGGGCGTAACGGCAATTTCACACGGGGGCTTTGCATACAGGCATTCGTACATCTGGGTCGCCCAAACCTCGTACTTGCCAGCCTTGAGGGCCGGCATGGAAAAGACAGGAGCAACAACTGGAAGAGCAAACAGCGTATCCACTACAGGGGGATTCTTTATCCAAATGAGTGGATCCATAAAAATGATCTGCCTAACGACAAAGGAAAGATCGATGCGGCTTCCAGTAACCAAAACGCTTTCCCGGGAAAAACTTGCGAGCGAATTCCACGTTCCCCCGAGGAGTGAAAGCTTAAAGGCAACAGCAGCGGGAGCAGGATTGGGAGAAACAGAATAAGCTTGAGCCGGAATTGTTTGAGACTGAATCGTCTCAGGCATAGACAACGCGCAAGCCAACGCCAAAAAGACTGCAGCAGCATTAATGCGACATTGAGATAGCATAGGTGACCCCCTCAGAATACGTAGTGCATCATACTTATTATAATAACTCTTTTATAAGCATATTAATCAATATAAAGCAATTAAATTCAATTAATCGTAGTGTAAAAATATGATAATATTGGGGTTTTTTCTCAATTTCTGGGTTTGGGCGGATTTAACTACTCTTTTCAAAGAGATTGGCCGGTTTGGAGGACACGGCTCAAACGTCCACCTTCTGTTGTAACAATTTTTTTGCAGGAACACGCACCATGCAGCTTTTACAGACCTGGGATCCGGAAACGTATTCCCGTAACGCACGATTTGTAGCTGAACTCGCCACACCCGTGATGGAGTTGTTGGCACCTGTTTCCGGCGAACGCATTTTAGACCTCGGATGTGGCGATGGATTTCTGACAGCAAAATTAGCTGGCATGGGCTGCCGCGTTTTGGGAGTGGATGCGAGCGCCGCACAGGTTGAAGGCGCACGGAAGTTGGGAGTAGCGGCTGAAGTGAAGGACGCGCAAGCTTTGGATTTTGCTTCCGAGTTCGATGCCGTATTCAGCAATGCCACCTTGCATTGGATGCGAAATCCAGATGCAGCCATTGATGGTGTCTGGCGCGCGCTCAAACCGGGTGGCCGGTTTGTGGGTGAGTGCGGGGGTGAAGGATGCGTTGCAAAAATACGTAAGGCATTGGGCAAGGCATTGGAAAAACGCAGCGTAGCGATAGACTCGGTAAACCCATGGTATTTTGCCACGGGTTCCGAATACCGGGCCAAGCTTGAGGCGCGCGGTTTTAAAGTGGAAAGCTGCGAAGTCATTGCGCGCCCGACGCTATTACCCAGCGATGTCAGTACGTGGCTGAAAACCTTCGCAGAAAACTTCATGTCCACTCTACCTGCGGATACCCGGGAACGCTTTCTTGAGGAAGTCCAGGAGGATTTGCGGCCGGAACTGTGCGATGCGACAGGCACTTGGACGGCAGATTATACCCGGCTGCGGTTTCGCGCCATAAAACCGTACCAGGTGTGATACCGTATCCTATGCGATACTGCGTGCCAATGCTACTCCTCTCAATGTTTTCGGTGTTTGGAGAAATATCCAAATGCCGTTTCAATTATGGCCGCCCCTATTCAACGAATCCGGGATCGGAAATCGATTACGTTTACCAGTGGGCGGGCAGTGAAGAAAATTATAATCTCGGAAATATGATGCGCGCCTGCCGTCCCGGCGGAGCCTTGTTCGGAAAAACCCCGGTGGTTTACAGTTATGTCATCGCCTTTACCTTGCGGCGGGATCATTTGTTGCAGGACTGCGATGTCGGGACCCCGAACCTTTGCGATTCCGGGGCCTTCTACCTCCGTAATCCACCTGATAGAGCTCGCATTCTGGGTCAGGTTTCGAAATACGCGAAGGGCACGGCTGCGGATCTCGGCGTGGTCACTTCCGTAGTCTGGATGATGGAACCGGATTATTATCAATACGCACAAGCCGGAACCCAAGGCGGCAAACCGCTCACCTTTGGTGAAGCCGCTTCCTTCATGCACGAAATGCTGGACAGCATCCAGAAGTATCTGCCCAACGCGCAATTCTCCCTGGATATATCCCCGTGGACATCCTGGAACTCCACCCTGAACCAAAGTTGGTATACGTCTTTCAACTTGGCGAGATTCACTTACATCAATACATCCGGGGGTCGCACCAATGCCGAGGGACCCGCGGGAACGGGAAAAATCCGAGCCGATCCCATGACTTGGAAAGCCATTCACGATCTCACCGGAAAACCCATTTTCGCCGATGATGGCTATGGCGTGGCAGGCGTTTCCATTGGGCATGACAGCACATGGGACGTTGCAGCCAATCTCAATAACCGTATTGCCGATGGGGTCATTGGCATCACGCAGGCGAATCCCAGGCCGGACTGGAATGCCGTGATTGCTTCGACTCGGCCGCTGCTGAATCCCTTGCCAGGTTGTGGAAATCCCATTTTGCGAATTGGGCCAGCGGGTGCTCGGCGCATGCAAACTGTGAATTCTTGTGACGCGCTGGGTCGTTTAAATCTATTTGACCAATTTAATTTTGTACCGCACTACTAACGAACCGGAAAAAGGGTGGTTCACGACGCACCAGCCCATCATATCTCCAACATGGCACAAGTTATCTTGTGAGGTAATCGTTTCCGCGAGTTGAGTCGCTGAGAAGTGGATTTCTCCAATTAATGTATCACCCGTAAAATCTTGTAAAGTGTGTGTCATTTCCGCAGTTATTCCATCGGCACCCCTGGCTGGATCCCGCGAGTAAAGGCCGTAACGAGAACTGTCTGTGCGCATGCCTGGTAGGGTAAGGCCGAAAGTCATGTAGGTAAATGCGCGACGTACATCCGCTCCGTTCATTGCGGTGGAGAATTCCGGTCGGAAAGAGAAATAAAAGTAAAGGCTATCAATATAACCCGCATAGGCGATATAGCCAGCCTTTTCTCCACAACCCAAGTCCAGCGGACAAGAAGTACTCAGTTCGCCAGCGAGCTGAAGAATTTTTTCCCCTTCCCAAGGAGCCAAGGGTTCTCCATTTGGGTCGCGCACTTCATTTGGGCCCTTTTCAATCAGGGGTTGGGGAATAGCAGTTGGAGCGTGAGCGGACTTCAGATCGGGATTAGGATCCTGTATACAGGAGACAATAAAAATGGATATCAGTGTTAGAAGTTTTTTCATATGTGGACCTTTCATTCGGACTTTTTGGAAGAAATTTTTGTTCCTTTGGCCAACCCCTGTTATTCAACGGCCAACAACATGGTAAATGATTTTCGAGACGGCGCTTGCAAGCGCAGTAAATAGACCCCGCGCTCCATGTGCATTCCCGCATCCAGGTTCACGGTTTCACTCAAGCGACTTTCAAAGTGATAGGTCTTGAGAACGCGTCCGGATTCGGTAAAAAGTTTTGCCCGCCAAGTAGAGAGTGAATTGGAGGCAAGGCGCGCATCTTGGGGAAGAGAAATGACGAGGCTTCCATTGCGGAACGCAGCACTAGGAGATTGCCTTGCCTCAAGGGGTTGATCGCCATTGCGAGGCGTTCGAATTTGAGTGCTTGCCATTACGAATAAGGTGTCTACGGCCACGGGCGCCAACCGTTTTACAACACAGATTGGACCCACAGTGGCCACTTCACAGGCCATAAGCTCTGTAGCATAGACGGGATAGGCACCAGGCTTCAAAGGTGGTGTTAATTCAAAGGTGGGCCCAATAAGGGGCGGGGGTTGACTGCTTGTATCTACACATGGGGGAAGCCTTAAAAAGAAGCTTGTGTAGATGCCGCCATTTTCGATTTTCATGCTTTTATTTAAAAATTGGGCACAGGATTGGTACGCATAATTGAGCAGCTGCATAGGATAGGGATCGTTTCCCATTTTTACGGTCGTTTCTTTCAAAAACCATCCAACTTTTTTCGTGTTATTCACACTATCTGCGACCAGAAAAGTTCCGGCATCGTCACCTGGGCTAGGTGGGCAGGCCAAACAAATAACCTTCCCGAGTATGTGTACGCGCACTTTGTACAAGCCGGCTTGAAGGCCTTGAATGGAAAAGGTAGGGCCATAGTAGCTTTGTGAATTGATGTTGGTACAACCAGTAGGGGTGGTCGGAGCGAAGCTGAGGGACAGAGTATCGCCCATGATCGAGGAAATAAGACCAGAATATGTGGTGCAGGAACCAAATTGGTCGCTTAGCAGATGAAAGGAGAAGGCCCGGTTAGTAGCCGTGTACGAGGGGCTGAAGGAATAGATGGCGGCCAAGGCTTTGGCGGGTAGCGCCAGGCTGTAAACCAGGGAAAAGGACCAGACGGCGCGTTTCAGGGTATTTGTCAGCGACATGGGTTAGCCTCCTCAGAAAATGTAGTGTAAATGACAAGTTTAAAAATACTATAAAACCGAATCTATTCATTATAATACCATATTTAGGCATAATAAGTAGTGTATATAAATAAATTATATCGCCTGTAACGCGTTTGAGTTCTAAGCCAACCGCAAAATGATGGTTATTCAAGCAGTGGACCCAATAACTACCTTTGCACGCTTTGCCCCGATTAAAGGAAGCCTATGGCCGAGAAGTTCGTCTACTACATGCACAAAATGACCAAAGTGTACCCGCCGGCCAAGGAAGTGCTGAAGCAGGTTTCCCTATCTTTTTACTACGGGGCCAAGATTGGGATCATCGGATACAACGGCTCGGGCAAGAGCACCTTGCTACGTATAATGGCGGGAATTGACAAGGAATTTCAAGGCGAAGCGTGGCTGGAATCCGGCCGCACGGTTGGTTATCTCCCGCAAGAACCAAAACTGGATGAAACCTTGGACGTGCGCGGCAACGTCGAGCTGGCCGTAAAAAATGTCAAATCCTTGATGGACGAATTCAATACTTTGTCGCTCAAGTTCGGCGAACCCATGAGCGATACTGAGATGGAAAAGCTGATGGAGAAGCAGGCCAAGCTGCAGGATAAAATCGACGCCGTGGACGGCTGGAATCTGGACAGGCTTATCGAAATCGCCATGGATGCCTTGCGGCTTCCCCCCGGTGACGCCAAAGTTACGACCCTTTCCGGTGGAGAAAAACGCCGCGTGGCCTTGTGTCGCCTGCTTTTGGAAAAGCCCGATCTGCTGCTGCTGGACGAACCGACCAATCATCTCGATGCCGAGTCCGTAGCTTGGCTTGAAAGGCATCTCACGGAATACGTGGGCTCTGTCATCCTTGTCACCCATGATCGTTACTTTTTGGACAACGTGGTGGGATGGATTCTGGAACTCGATCGCGGTCGCGGTATTCCTTGGGAAGGCAATTACAGTTCCTGGCTCGATCAAAAAACCCAGCGCATGGCCACGGAAGAAAAAGAGGAAAGCCGCCGCACCAAGCAGCTCAAGCAGGAATTGGAATGGGTGCGCACCTCCGCCAAGGCCCGTCAAGCCAAGGGCAAAGCGCGACTGGCCGCCTACGAAAAGTTGCAGGATATGAGCGGACCGGAAAAACTAAACTCCGCCAGCATCGCCATTCCCAATGGACCGCGTCTCGGAGATCTTGTGATCCGTTCGGCGGGTTTATCCAAAGCCTATGGCGACAAATTGCTGTTTGAAAACGTAGCCTTTGACCTGCCCAGAGCTGGAATTGTCGGCATCATTGGTCCCAACGGCGCGGGCAAAACCACCTTGTTCCGCATGATAACGGGACAGGAAAAAACAGATTCCGGAAAATTGGAAATAGGAGAATCCGTTAAGCTCAGCTACGTGGATCAAAGTCGGGACACGCTAAACGGCGAGAACTCGGTATTTAAAGAAATCACCAATGAAGTGGAGACTTTAAAGGTCGGTAACCTGGAAGTCAACTCCCGCGCCTATGTGGGCAAGTTCAATTTCTCAGGAGGCGATCAGCAGCAGAAGGTCAAAGACTTGTCGGGCGGCCAACGCAACCGCGTGCATCTGGCCAAGCTGCTGCTCAATGGCGGCAATGTCCTTTTGCTCGACGAACCGACCAATGATCTCGATGTGGATACGCTGCAGGCGTTGGAGCAGGCGATTTTGAATTTTTCCGGTTGCGCCGTGGTCATCTCCCATGATCGCTGGTTTCTCGATCGCATCGCCACGCACATTCTCGCCTTTGAGGGCGATAGCGTGGTGGTTTGGCATGAGGGCAATTATGCCTCGTATGAAGAGAGCCGGAAGAAACGCATGGGCATCGACGCGGACACCCCTACACGTCTAAAGTATAAGCCACTAGTGAGAAAATAGTCGGCTGCCAATGATCTATCGGTAATAGCAAAGGAAAAGTTTTCTTTTCCTTTTCATAACATTCACAACCGATCAAATTCTGCTGGTCAGTGCTTGAAACTTTATTTCCTTCTTTGATGGATGGAAAAAAGGCCAGTCTGTTTCTGCAAAAAAAGGGGATTTGCCAAAATCCTAAATCGGGCATGGACTTTGCATACGGCATCTTGCGACCTTTCAATCAGGGAGGCAACTTAGATCCGGGGGAAAAATGCAAACAACGAGAATGAAAAATAGACCAAACCGAATGGTAGCGATGATTTTGGGGTTGGTGGCCATGGGCCAAGCCCAAGTTTTGTGGCAGACTACGCATACGGACAAAGCGGGCGGATACAATCAAGGTGCCTGCGCATTATTAAACGCATCTTTAAAAGTTCGTGTGGGTCCGGCTTTCCTCGACTTGGAGGAAGATGTTGAAATCGGTGTAAAAGGAGCTGTAACAACGGGCAATGACCCTAAAACTTTGGAAATCGTCGGGAACTTCTCTATGCCTTCGGGCTCGGCGATTACCGGCGGATTGTTATGGGATGGTGGCCAAATTTTACAAGGCAAATTGTTGGATCGCGCTACCGCAGACAGCTTATATGCAAATCTAGTTGAAAGAAATTCCGTCCCTCCTGCCCGGCCCCGAGATCCACTTATCCTGGAAAAAATGAGCCCAGGTAGATTCCGATTCCGAATCTATCCTGTGGCACTGGGCTACAGCCGGCATTTCCGTTTGCGGTATCAAATTCCAGCGACAATGACTGCCAATGGCGTCCAAATGAGTTTATTTGCGCCGATCACGTCCTTGTTTTCCAGCGCGTCGTTTCAAGTTCCCGTAACCCTAGAGAATGGCGGCAACATGCCTTCCATTATTTTCACCACGGGAATGGGAGTGCGGACGGAAATGCTGTTGCCCAAAACTAAGCTGTGCACGCCGTGGGAATTAGGAAACCAAGCCTCGGTTTGGGAGGCAGGACAAATCATCAAGCAAGGAGGCTCGATAATTCAATCGGTTGTGCCTGTACGCCAGGTTGCCCTAAAGACTACATTTGTTGGTGGTCAGATGGCGGGCTATTTTCTGAATCTCTATGCTTCTCTCTCCGCCGATGTACTCAAGGGCTTAAACTTGCCATCGGCAAAAAATATCGACCTAACAGTTCGAAATGAAATCAAAAGTTATGAAATCCCCATAACCTGCTCAGGTGGCATGACATTGGGTTGCGGTGCCATGGCCTTCAATGCCAAATCCGATCGACCATGGAACGACACCTTGGAGTGGCGATCCTTTGATGCGACTGGAAAGTTACTGGCACTGGTAAAAACCCGCTCCAATGCATACAATGTGGCCCAGGACACGAATGCGGCCGTGTTATGGGCGGCTGCAGACTCGCGCTTCTCGGAGAAGAAAGAGCTTCCGGCGGGACCGGTATTCGGCTTTGTGGATGAATGGGCCAGCTTACTGGCCTTACCTAAGGACTCCGTACCTGCAAGCCTGGTGGCGCATTATGCTTTAAGTGGCGTTCCGCGACTTGCCAACTATTCGATCAAGGATGTGATTCCCAATTATGCTCCGGGACAAGTGCCTTTTGATCCAGGGAATCCCGGCAATCCTGGGTCCTTTCCTATTGTCACTAAAACCCAATCACTTCTCTCCGCTAAATTTGGATCTTTTGCGGATGCTTCAACCTGGCTGATGAGCAGAAGTCCAGCAGGAATGAGTGTGCTCATCCCGGGGTTGTTGCCTGACCTGGAAACGACAGTGGAATTGTATAGCCTGTCCGGAAAAAAGGTCGGGAGTTGGTCTCCGCGATCCGCATCAGGTAGTATTGGTATTGACATCGCCGGACTACACACGGGCGTGTATTGGATAAAAGTGCGCATCGAAGGGAAAATGATGACCAAACGAATTGCCATTTAATCAGGGCTTTTCCAGCTTCGGGATTCACCTCAACTGCCTTGCGATACAGGGCAATGGAGGCAGGGAGGGGGTCCATATTAGCGTTATTAGGGTCGCCGACGTTATAAATGGACGGACGGCGGCTTTTTTCGCATTTTATCGCTTTTCTACTTCTGCCAGGAAAAATGGGCCTAGCGCAGGATATTTCCATGATTTGAGATATAAAACCTTACCAGCCAATACGTTACGATTTACCAATTTGGATAAGAAGTACTAAATTGAGTTAAAAATAATTCGTTAAGGTGTATATACCCCCCAGGCCCATCCGAGATGTACAATAGTGATAGGGTAATAACCCGTTCTAGAGTGCTGGTTTTGGGGTGTATTTTCTTTTATGACACTTTGTCAGGAGGGTGAGGCCGCCTTGAGGCTTAAGTTTGGTTGGGGCATGCGGGGATTTACGGCATTGGAAATAATGATAGCCTTGGTAGTTATATCCATATTATCGGCAGTTTCCGTGCGGCCTGTGATGGCATTGCTGCAAAAAATCAAATTGCAGAATTCGGCTGATGGCATCAAGCATTTGATCTTGAATGCCCGCATGCGCGCCGTTTCCAATGCCTACAAACATTGCGGGGTGGTTTTCATATCCAATCCCTCGGCCTCGGTTGACGATTCCGTTTTCGCATTTTTGGAATCCAATCCCCCGGATTATATTTATACCCCCGGACAGGATTCGCTTTATGGCAAGCCGTTTGTGATTGAAAAGAAATATCAACTTGCCTTGACTATTCCAGCCGGCTTCCCCGCCACAATTGTGTTTCGCGGAGACGGTTCGGCGAATTTAAGCGCCAGGCTGGTTGTGACCTTGAAAAATTTTGTGGACACGGTCCGGGTCTTGGCAAGCACGGGAAAGGTTAAGTTGGTGACACGATGATGCGGATAAACAATAGGGCTTCCAATGGAATCCGCGAGCGGGGTTGGTCATTGATTGAAATCATGGCCGCCATCGTTGTCATCGGCATCGGCGTAACCTTGTTTGCCAAAGTGCAAAAGATGGCTAGCCAGCAAAGCAGTACCAATTCCAAAATGCTCATGGCTGGAAAGTTGATCGAAAAATATTTGGAAGACACCCGCATTAAAATCTCAGCTGACACAATCCGGAATTGGCCTCCGGCAGACACTACCATTTTTCCAGTTGCACCGAATTACATAATTTTGGTCAGCACCATCAGCGATGCCTTGTCCCCCGTTGATGGTGCCGTAGTTGTCAATGTAAAACGCGTGGATATCAAGGCCTCGTGGTTCATACCCTATGCCGATTCTTTGAAAATCACCACCTATGTTGCCAAGCGTTTTTAACCGAAAACCAATTTGGTCCGGGCGCCACGGCGTAAAACCGGGTCAGGCCGGATTCTCCATGATGGAACTTATGGTGACCATGGTCGTTGCCGTCATCCTGGGTGTCACTGTAGTCCGTTTCTACAAGGACTCCTACCACACCTACAGCATGCAAGAGCAAATAGCAGATCGAAACCAGAATGCACATTTTGTGCTCAGCAAATTGGTAGAAGTCTTGCAACAGGCTGGTTCCGCATTGCCAGATACCGGTTGGAACGTGATTACCATTTCCTCAGGCATCATAACTATCGGCATCAACCCACGTGGTGCGGAACAGTTCAATGGTCAGGATACACCCTTGGGGCCATTCGTCGCAGTGAGCAATGCTGCCCAATTCAAGAATTCCAGCAATGTGCTCATCAACACCACTCATGTGCTAATCAGCTATGCATTGTCCGGTAAAGCTACTGAGAAAATTGCCATTGATGATGCCTATAACTCAGGAGGATTCGTCGCAGGCATCAAGGACAATGCCACCGGTATGGACAGTATAAAATTAAAGTCCGATGTGGATCTCGACGTGGGAGATAAAATTTACGGTTATCGAGAGGACCAATATGTGCTGTCCGGCGGAGATTTGATTATCCGGCCTAATGCGGATCCCACTTTGGACATGGTATTGGCCGAAAGTATCGATTCCATTGGCTTTACTTTTCTGACCCGGCTTGGTGCCAAGACCACGAATTGGAAAATGATGAAATCGGCGAGCATTGTCGTACGGGCGCGGACCGAAAGAGTCGACGCTCATTTGTCGCCTCCCGACTATCATAAAATCAGTTTGCCTATGAACATCATGCTACGAAACAAAGTTTGAGGACTCATTGAATCTAAGGAAATTACCATTGCTATCACGTACAACTTATTCCTCGACAAATTCTCGCGGCTTTGTTCTGGTCTTTACCATTCTCCTCATCCTTGGGGTTACGGCCATTTCCGTGGGTACCATTTACAATGGGAAAATGGACCATAAGTCGGCGCTGAATTATAAACACCGCTTCGAAACTTTTTCCGCCTCTGATGGCCTGATGACGCTACTCGCGCAGGAGCTGATCAACGGTAATGCGTCCAAATATGTGGACTCGAACCGAACGGGAGAAATCATTGGCAAAAAGTGGAAGGGAATCAACGGAACAACCATTAAAGCATTTAAGTCGGCGATTCTCTATCGACCCACGCCGGACAGCATTTTGACTTCCGATTTTCTGGGTTCCATACTTGATCAGGACAATTATGGATTAAAGTGGACGGGATGGATAATTCCCCCTATTACCGGTATGTACACTTTTTACACCTGGTCCAATGAGGCTTCGGCCTTCTACTTGAGTACGGATAATAAAATCAACAATCTTTCCACGACGCCTGTCTGCTTCTTGGATTCCAGTATGGACCGATGGCCAGATTCCGGGCAAGGAGTGTCTAAACCCATTCCCTTGGTGGCGGGCAGGCGATACTATTTCCAGTATTATCAAACGGAAGGCGAGGGTTTTGATATCGGCATGGTGGGTTGGAGTGGCCCGGAAAACTTGAATGAGAGACCCATTTCCGGCGCTTTCTTGAGCAAGTTTCCAACCGACACCGCTTCAACAGCAACCCAAATGGTGGGTACCTTGCCGGTTCAATTTCAAGTTTTGGCGGCAGGCCAAGATCAATACCAGATCTTTACGGAAGCCAGTGAAACCCATCCAGGCGATCTTGCCGACACAGTTTTTCGTACCCCTTTGCACCAAACCCTTTCCTTTCAAGGTAAGGCAGAAGCGCCAGAGATGAAGATTTCGATGCCTGTCATTCATTATGATTACAAAGCGGACGGCACCAACCCAGATTTTAATACCGATCCGGGACTGAAGATTGGGATTCGCCCGGGAATGGTGAAAAACACCCTTAGCACGTATGTTGCGACGGATGCAGATTATTTTGGAAGGACAGAAATACCCAAGCCCAGCTTCAATAAAAACGATTGGACCGTGTCCTGTGGTCTGGATATGTGGTTTAGGGATTCAGGGCCTGTACACAATGTGTATAAATACGACGATAAGTTCACAGGCTGCCAAACCACCCGGTTCGATCCGGTAGGCGAGGCCTATAAAAACGAGAAGTACCGTGCCTCCCTGTCTTTCACTTTGGATCTCAATCAAGGTCCGGACACCTATGTTTTTAGCCGAACCGGTATAGCGGGTGAACCAGAATATTTTCCGTTGGACACTATAGGGGGTGTATTCACGGAGGACCCGGTGGGATCGGGACATAATTTTTCGTTTTGCACGGAACTGCATACGAACTTTAAACATCAAAGTGGGCTCATTTTCAACTTTGTCGGTGATGATGATGTCTTTGTTTTCATCGGTGGAAACCTGGTCATTGACTTGGGAGGCATACATCCGGCCGGAGAAGCTTTTGTAAACCTGGATAAATTAAAATTCCTTAAATACGGCAATACCTATGACTTTGACTTCTACCAATGTGAGAGACATGAAGATCATTCCAGTTCCCGCATAGTCACCAATTTGTATCACGCCCCTCCTAAAGGAAAACCTGTGACCAGTTGGACCAGGGATTACGGGGGACTGGATTAGGTTGTGTAGACCGTAAATTTTTGTTCTACAACGCAGTGATCTCGAAGGAGGATTGATGAGCCAGAAATCACTTATCCAACCGAGTTTTAACACCAAGCGACCCAATTCGCAAGGCTTTGTCCTTGCCTTTACCATCATTCTTATCCTGGGGGTTACGGCCATTTCCGTCGGCACCCTGTACAACGGGAAAATGGGCCGTATGTCCGCGCTCAATTACCGGCATCGTTTTGAAACCTTTAGCGCCTCGGATGGTCTCATGACCTTACTGGCCCAGGAACTGATCAATGGCAAGGCGAATAAGTATGTGGACACGACGCGGACGGGGCAAATAATAGGCAAACAATGGTATGGCATCGGTGGCACAAGTGTCGCCGCACTCAAGTTTACCATTCTTACGAATCCCAATCCAAGCAAAATGTTAACATCCGATTACCTGGGATCCCATCTGGATGAGGACAATTATGGTATACAATGGACAGGATGGATCATTCCACCCCTTACAGGTGTGTATACCTTTTTCACCCGGTCTGATTTCGCTTCGGCTTTTTATTTGAGTACGGATGCGAAACCAGAAAATTTGCCATACACGCCAACCTGTTTCCTAGATAAATTTTCGGTTACATGGCCGGACACGGGTACAGCGGTTTCCAAGTCCATTCCTCTTGTCGCGGGACAGCGGTATTATTTCGAATACTACCATACGGAAGATGCGGGTTTCGATATTGGCATGGTGGGTTGGAATGGACCGGAATTTTTTAATGAGCGGCCCATTTCCGGACCGTACCTAAGCAAGTATGGGGCGGAAGCCGTTTATCCGGGTAAGATAACCGTGGGTTCAGTTCCGGTACATTATTCCGTTTCCGGGTCAGGGCAGGATCAATACCAGATTTTCACCGAGGCTATTGACACCAAGGCCGGCAGCCCTACCGACACGGCCTTTCGAACGCCCTTGCACCAATTGCTTTCTTTGAAAGGCGATCCTTCTGCTTTGCCGGATATGATTTGGCTTAAAGTGATTCATTATGATTTTGTGAACGATCAAACCAATCCGGAATTTTGGGGGGACTGGCAGACGGGTGCAAAGATGTTGTGCTGCAATGTCATTCCCGGCATGGTCAAGAGTACCCTTACGGACTACACTTCAAAGGACGCCGATTATTTTGGCCGATCGAAAATACCAAAACCCACTCACGGTGCCGACATTGACGGTGCGCTCAATTGCGGCGTCAACATGTGGTTTAAGGATTGGGTACCTGTTAAAGATGTTTACGATTATGCTCCTTTTACAGGCTGTGCCAATACGCATGTTGACGCGGTAACCGACCGGTGGAAAAACGTGAAGTATTACGATTCCCTACCATTCATTCTCGATCCAACCCAAGGTCCCGAGACGTATGTTTTCAGCCGCAAAATGGATGGCACTGAGCCAGGCTATTTTCCGTTGGATACGATTGCGGGAAAGCCTGTTGAGGACCCTCCTGGATGGGGACATAATTTTTCCTTCTGTACCGAATTGCATACCACCTTTAAATATCAGTCTGGCCTCAAATTCGATTTTTGGGGCGATGACGATGTGTGGGTGTTTATCGATGGTAAACAAGTCATTGACTTAGGCGGAGTGCATACGTCTGCTTCAGCCTATGTGGATCTTGATGCAATGACGGGCCTCACTTTCGGAAAGACCTATGATTTTGATTTGTATCAATGTGAGCGCTGTCCAGGCGCATCAGTGAGTCGCATGGTCACAAATATTGCCCGTCCCCAGCTTAAGGGCAAGCCCACCGCAAGTTGGAAGCGCGATTATGGCGGACTAGATTGATCTAAACTCGTTGCACTGCGGCTGAAAATGGGGTTCCTACCCCTCTCCCGCAAGTAATTTTGTTAAATTTCACCGCCCCTTCCTCTGGTGGATGACACGGTGACCCTATTCCGAAATCTGGATAAAAGCCAAAGTTTTCCTGAAATGGAGGAACGCATCCTCAAGCTTTGGGCCGTGGACCAAAGCTTCAAAAAAAGCGTGGATTCCCGCCCCTCTGCCAAAACTTTTACGTTTAACGATGGTCCGCCCTTTGCCACAGGGCTTCCCCATTACGGCCATCTCTTGGCCGGAACCATCAAGGATATTGTTCCCCGGTATTGGACCATGAAGGGTTACCGCGTTGAGCGGCGGTTTGGCTGGGATTGCCACGGACTCCCTATCGAAAATCTGATTCAAGACAAGTTGAATCTTAAAACAGTCCGGGACATCCATGCCTTTGGTGTGGACAATTTCAACCAAGCCTGCCGTGCCAGCGTGCTTACCTATACCGCCGAGTGGCGCAAGACCGTGGGCCGCATGGGCCGCTGGGTGGATTTTGACAATGAATACAAAACCATGGACCTGTCCTTTATGGAATCGGTATGGTGGGTCTTTAAGCAATGTTTTGACAAGGGGCTCATCTACCAAGGGTATCGTATTCAGCCTTACAGCCCGGCCTTGGCCACTTCACTTTCAAACTTTGAGGTCAACCAAGGCTACCGGGATCGTCAAGATCCGTCCGTAACCTTGACGTTTCCTCTGGAGTCCGGCGAAAGTTTTCTGGTTTGGACCACTACGCCCTGGACCTTGCCCAGCAATATGGCCTTGGCCATCCATCCCGATCTCGACTATGAACTGGTGGAGCTGGACGGGAAAAAATATTGGATCGCCGCCGCTCGTCGAGAAGGATATTTTAAAGGTCAGGCGGTACATATTCTCGAAACCCGCCAAGGTAAAGCCTTCGCCGGGCGTCGTTACAAACCGCTTTTTGAGTATATGCCTTACATGACTGAAAAGCAGTACACGATTCTACTAGCGGATTTCGTCAGTGCCGAGGATGGCACCGGTGTTGTGCATATTGCCCCTTCATTTGGAGAAGACGACTTTCAACTTGGCCAAAGGGAAGGCTTGGGACTTTTTGATCCGCTCGATGCCGAGGGCCGGTTTACGAACTTGGTGCCTGAGTGGGAAGGCGTTGGCGCCAAAGATGCCGACAAGTCCATTTTGCAAAAGCTCAAAGCGGATGGGCGCGTATTCAAGCATGAAACGTTCGTGCACAGTTACCCGCATTGTTGGCGCACGGATGTGCCCTTGCTGTACCGGGCCCAGAAGAATTGGTTCCTTAGTTTGGAAAAAGAAATCACGGACGCGGAAGGTGTGACCAAGACACTTAAGCAATGGATGATCGATTGTAACAGCCAAGTCAACTGGGTTCCCGAGCATATCAAAACCGGCCGCTTTGGAAAATGGTTGGACGGGGCTAGAGATTGGAATCTTTCCCGCAATCGGTTTTGGGGCACGTGCATTCCGGTTTGGATCGCCCAGGATGGCGACATGCTTTGCATCGGCGGTGTGCAGGAGCTGGAAGCGTTGACGGGTGAAAAAGTTGAGGATTTGCATAAGCATGTTGTTGACAAGCTTGTCATTAAAACCTTTGACAAAAAAAACCGCGATCCTGCCGGCAAGGAATATTTTCGCACACCGGAGGTTTTAGACTGCTGGTTCGAGTCTGGATCCATGCCCTATGCCCAGCCGCATTACCCGTTTGAAAACCGGGAATGGTTCCAGCACAATTTCCCTGCTGACTTTATTGCTGAAGGGCTCGATCAAACGCGCGGCTGGTTCTATACCCTGACTGTTTTGGGTGCGGCCCTTTTTCAAAAGCCCGCTTTCAAAAATGTGATAGTCAACGGAATCATTCTCGCCGAAGACGGTCAGAAAATGTCCAAACGCTTGCAGAACTATCCCAATCCCAATGAACTCATCGACCGCACGTGCGCGGATGCTATTCGTCTGTTCATGATCGACTCGGCGGCTGTCAAAGCGGAGGAACTGAAGTTCAGCGAGCTCGGTGTCAAGAACATCATGCGGGCGGTACTTCTACCTCTTTGGAATTCCCTATCCTTGTTTGTGACGTATGCCAATGCTGATTCCGGCAAAGGACAGCTCGCCTGGCGGCCGGGCGCGGATCTCCATTCGAAAAACGAGCTCGACCGCTGGATTCTGTCCGACCTCCAGGAATTGTTGGCCAAGGTTCAAACGGAAATGGATGCCTATCGCCTGTACAACGTGGTGCCTGCCGTACTTGCTTTCATTGACGATCTCACCAACTGGTATATCCGGCGTTCGCGCCGTCGCTTTTGGAAGAGTGAAAACGATCAAGACAAGAATTATGCCTACGCAACCCTGTACCGGGTATTGGTTGAATTTTCCAAGGTACTAGCGCCCTTCTTGCCCTTTTTGGCCGAGGAGTTGTATCAAATACTGGTCCGTGAACCAGGCACATTATCCGAACCGATTTCCGTACACCTGTGCCTGTTTCCACAGTTTGACCCCACCCAGCACGACCCAGCTCTCAATGCCAAGATGGTACGTGTGCGGGAAGCCGTAAATCTGGGCCGTTCCTTACGCTCGCTCCACAGCATCAAAAATCGCCAGCCCTTGCGAAAACTGATTGTGGTGGCTCGCAATGAAGCGCAAAGACAGGAATTCCTGGCCATGGAAGACTTGATTCGAGAAGAGCTGAACATCAAAACCGTGGACGTCTCGCTGGATGAATCCACTTTGGTGACGTATGCCGCCAAAGCCAATTTCAAAAGCCTGGGCAAACGCTTGGGAAAAAACATGAAGACGGTAGCGGAAAAAGTTGCACTTCTATCCCATCAAGAGATAAAATCTCTCCTTTCAGGCCAATCGATAAGTTTGGCAGAGGGTAAAATAGTGGCGGAAGATATCTTAGTCATCCGTGAGGTTAAGCCAGGATTGGTGGTGGAAGCCAGTGCCGACTTAACCGTAGCTTTGGATACCCGCATTGACCAGGAACTGCGCCTGGAAATGCTGGCCCGAGAATGCGTCAGCAAAATTCAAAATTTACGTAAGGATTCCGGGCTGGAAGTTACCGATCCGGTAGAGGTTTTTGTCAAAACCGATTCGGTCCTATTTCGTGAGGCGGTTGAAACCCACCTTTCCTATATTTCCGCTGAGGTTCTAGCCGGTTTTCTGGGTTTTTCCGAATCAGTGGCTGAAAATGATGGAAACTCGTTGGATATTAACGGCGAAACAGCTTTATTTTCAGTTATGAAAAAAGTTTAGGTTGAAAGGATAGCCTGCTATGAAAAAGACCTCCAGTAAGGAGATTTCATCCAAAGCCTCTGCCTCTAAAGCAGTTGCGGCCAAGTCGGCCACCAGTAAAACTCCAGCAACCAAAGCGCCAGTCGCCAAAGCCCCAGTAGCCAAGGCCCCACCTGCCAAAGGCCCGGCGACTAAAGCCACGACTACCAAGACCCCGCTGGCCAAATCTCCAGAAACCAAAGCGCCAGTGAGCAATACAACTCTCAAAAAGGATACTGTGAACAAGGATACCGAGAATAAAGCCCCGATAAGCAATGCGCCGGCAAGCAAGCCTGCCGTTAAGGTGGAAGCCCCCGTAGCTCCAGCCGGTCCCAAGGCTCGAATGCTGAAACCCGAATTGAAGTTTTTTGAAAATTTGCTGAATGAAAAAAAAGAGACCCTGCTTCAGGAGCTTGGATATTTGGAAGACAATACCATGCGGCTTTCTTCTAAGGAGGGCGCTGGGGATTTATCCAGCCATGCCTACCATTTGGCCGATCATGCAACCGAAACCCAGGATCGGGAACAGGCTTTTCACATGGCCAGCCGGGAAGGCAAATTCCTGTACTATATCGAAGAAGCCCTGGACCGCGTCCGGAACGGGACCTTTGGTGTTTGCAAAAAATGCGGGAAACTGATTCCGAAACCGCGTCTGGAAGCGGTGCCAACCGCTAAAATGTGCATCGACTGCAAAACCGCCCAGGAACGCGCTTCCGAAGCCGTTTCCGCGGGGTAGCTACACCGTTCCAAGTGTATTCTGTTTACTTTTCAACCCTGTCTGTACTATGATAGGGTTGAGGTAAACTGCTATGTCCAATGAACGAAGGGTGGCCGATCGCTGGCCCGTGGCCGTTACGGCACAAATCACTTTAGAAAGCGGTCAGGTTTTTAATTCGCATATTCTCAACGTCAATTTGGGCGGTTGTTTCCTGGAAGGCGGATTTGGGCTCAAAGAAGGGGATGTGATCCTGGTCCATAGCCAATACAACCCCACCCTGAATGGAATCTATTCCCAAATCTTGTGGGTGGTCGACGAGCCGGGCCTTAAAGGCATCGGGGTTCGATTCCAGCCCATGGATGACACCCAAAAATTCGACCTCATTAAGTGGTTCAATCAAGTGGTAGGGCGCTAGCCCTAGCACCGTGGTAGGGCGCTAGCGCTAACCCCCCGGCGTTCCAGTTCATTTTAAACTATTGAGCGCTGTAGAATCAGCCAGCACCTTTTCCTGCTTAGTGGATAGATCGACCCAGATAATTTTTCGATGACCCTCAGTAACGGACTCGAAGAGCAATCCGTCGCGGTTTCCGAATAACTTAGGCACGGGGTTTTCTTCGCTTCTTGGTTTTGGAGCCATCTGCGTGACTTTGTTCAAGGTTAAGGAATCAAGATTGAAAACATTGATATCGGTTAAGTTGATGCCGGCGTAGTAGAAGACGCGCTTTCCATCCACGGACCATGAGAAGCCGCGCACATGACTTTTTTCCGTAGCCGTAAGCATCTTTTTCCCCGTAAAATCCAATACGCGTAATTCTCCGGTAAGGTCCTGCGTCTTTGTCTGGCCAACTTGCAGAGCCGTTGAATCGGCTTGAGGTGCCTTAGAATCGGTTTGAGTCGAGCCTTCCAGAAACGCAAGCTTATCACCTTGCGCATTCCACGCTGGCGAGCCTAAAATTTGCCTTTTACTGGCCACAGTCAAAGGCGATTCCAATTCAAGATTGGTAACCCACAGGGTACTCGCCCCGGCTTGCCAAGAATTGAGAGCCAGTCGGTCACCGGATTTAGTTACGGAAAATCCCTGAACCTGACCAAATCGTCCCTGGGTCAAATTGCGCACTTCATGGTTCCAAGGGTCGATGCGATAGAGGTCCTGTTTCCCGTCCAGTTCATACACAGCCAGAAGGGCATTGTTATCCAATATCCAATGGATATCCAAGGCACGACCACCCATTCTGGTCAGAGTGTCCAACTTGCCTGGAGCAGGCGCATAACTGTAAATTTCCTTTATCCCGGCACCCTCTTCGCCTATAAAGGCAACTTTGTTCTTTCCGTATCCCAAAGTGGGCTGCGCACAGGATAGGCCCTCCGTTGGAATTTCGTACTCCCGACCCGTATGCATATCATGCAGGAACAGCCTGCTCTCCTCGTCCATATCAGCCGATTGGATATAGGCAAAAACCTGTGCGTGATAGTCGTCATCATTGCCTTCCAAGGTGAACTGATTGGGATCCACGGTAACGGGGGATAAAAATTTCTTTAGTTCGGGATCTTCCGGAATGGAGGCGTCGAGCGGGAGCAGGAAGTGACGGAAGGAGTGGATTTCCCCCAGGCTGTCCAGGAGGAAAGTCAGATCGCCCACATGGGTGCCGCCCCGGCCCGGTGAACAGATTAGGGTGTTGCCGACCTTCATGGGACTTCCAAACATCTGGGGTTCACCGGATAAGATAATGGCGTCAATATCGGGAACTTTGTCAGCCAATAGTCGGGCGCTTTGGAAGGTGCCATTGAATAAAACAATGAGAATGCGTTGCTGTTTGGGATCGCCCATGCTCCTACGTACCATGTCTGCTACTGCCTCGAGGGTCTTGCCTTTGAGTGGGTCTCCTTTAATATTCGCCGGATCCATACCTCCAAGTACCCGTATTTCTCCGCCGAGTTTCAATTTCAGAATTTTTTCGGAAGTCAAACGATCCAAGCCTTCGCTCAATGGCTTCTGGCTGGAAAGCAGCGGCAATCGGCTATCCCAGCGGTCTCGACCCATGGCGAGTTCCGCGCCGCCGACATTCACCACATCATACGGCATCTGCGCGTAAGCACCGTATAGGTAGTGTTCCTGGCCTACCGTTGCCTTGGCATCCGTTAAGTTGCCCGCATCCAGGAACAAGGATTTTCCAGGAGTCCCTTTAAGTTCCAGCAACTTGGTCTTCCGGCGTGCCAATCCTCCAATCGGCCTCCCGTTTTTCCATTCGGGAGACAGATGACCATCGGTATTGGCTGTGTAATAAATGCTGATGGCGCTTCCATTGCCGCGGTTGATCTCGAACTGCAATTTTTGCACCAAGGCTTGTGCTTTGAAATTGTATGGGTTGGCGGCGACTGCGGCTCGCGCCAGGTTCAACGCCTGAGTGTATTTGCCCTTTTGATATTTAGCCTGGGAGGCCTCCATCAACACTTCGTCCTTAGGTCGGAATTTGGCCTTATGGGAATAGTTCAAGGAAAAGGCATGGTACGCGCCTAGTGGTCCGAGGGCCTTGTAGCCATAATCCAAAGTGAGGTTGTCATACTTAATGCCAATACCCATGGCTAATCCAGCCCATGTTCCCAGTTGCCTATCCTGCAAAGAACCATCATATCCCATGCGCAAAACTACATAGGGAATGGGACGTGCTTCGCCTCCTGCATAATAATGAGTCACTCCTTCATTGCTGTGCTGTAAGCCAACTTGTAGAGACCAGCGCGTGTCGAGCAAGGGTTTACCCAGTTCCACGCCCAGGCCTAATGGCAGAGGCTCCACAGGTGCCGTTCGCGTATCGTACTGGACGCCTTGCGAAAGATTTTTAAGCACCACTGCCAATCGGATATCGTGCATGAGTAGAAACAGGATACCCGCATTCATACCATACCCATAGGCCCGGGTTCCGTCCAAGGTACTGCGAATGAGATCCAGTCGTCCCCCGGTTAGAATGAGCCCATCCAGCAGTTCACGGCCGTAAGCCAGTCCAAAAGCCATATCGGAGGCTGTTGGCTTAGTCGGGTTTTCGTCAATATCGCGTGCGTCCTCGAATGCGGTGGTTGAAAGTATGTTGGCCGATCCGCCAAAACCGCCCCAATCTTGCGTCGGCCAGGCAAAAGCAATATTTTCGTGACGAAACTCACCGAGTATTTCTGCATGCGAAAAGGAATAATCGTAATCGCGAACCAGCCCAAGTCCGGCGGGGTTTCCTTGGACCATGGTGGCCTCTTCATCCGTAGTCAGGGTCGCCGCTGCCAGGCCGATGCTGCGCGCTGAGGTAGGCAACTTTAGGAAGCCGAAAACTGGGACGCCCGTGCCGCTGCCATCGAAGGAAAAAACTCCGTCGAGGTTGAGGCCGGCGGTGGAAGTCAACGGGGTTGCCGCTAGAAACACCGACAGTCCTGCCAATATGCCTAGGCGGAACATGTGTCGCTTTCCCGGTAGAAGGCTAGTGCTTCCACAAATCCGGGAGAGCCCGGTCCGTCCACATATCTTTGATCTTGTCTATCCATTTCTCAACGAGCACGGTTGTTACGCTCGGATCGTCCTTGGATAGTTTCTCAAGTTCGGCGCGTCTTTTATCAAGAACACCCATAAAGGCCTGACATTGCACCTCGTCTCCAAGCCGCAAATACAAAGCGCAAATGATGTAGAGCATTTGGTATTCCAATTCCGGGGTTTTGGCTTCGCTCTTGAAACTTTTACCCAAATAATTGGAGGCCTCCTTTAGAACGGTTTCATCGTCCTTACCCGAATCCCTTAGGAGCAGGGCTATTTTAAGCGTATACATGCCCGCCTTGTACCAGGCCAGGGGCGTTTCCAATGAGGCTTCGACCAGAGCGCGTTGGATGGCCATGCGATAGCTCGCGATGCCGGCTTCCACGTTGCGTGGATGTTTGAAAAACGCCGCGAAATCAGTTTGTCCCTCGATAAGCGATTTGCGATCCTCAACCTTCTTCCGGAGTTCTTCGAGCACAAAGGGACCGATTTGGGTTTTATTCTCAGTACGGGCTTGAACGGAAAAGGTAATGAAGTCTTTTTTATCCGGGGAAGCGAATAGACATGTAGGACAAACCGTAACGGAGATCAAACTGAAATTAACGGTTTTAAAGCCTTGGACACCCGCATACCGCGGTATCAGAAACTTATCCGGCGTAGTTGTTAGGCTCTTAGCCTTGAGTTCGTAACACACAATATCCGACTGATTGCAAATCGGACATTTGACCTTGATTTGGTAGGTGGGATCATCTGCCGCACCCATGCCACCTTCAGAGGTTGCTGTCGCCGCACCCTGCTTTATCTTGGCGACAAAGCTCATGTCCAATTTTGGGCCATAGGTCCTAAGATAGCGCTGCACCAAGGTTTCATCCTTGAGCAATACCTCCAGCTTTTTTCGTACCAGCTTGTCGTCAAAACCCATTTTGAGTCCTTTACGCGAAGCGGGCCAGGCCCTGGAATAGCTAGATTTCCAAAGGGTGCAGTTTCCGCTGAGTGATGCCTTCCATTATCCCACACGGTTGCCGAAAATTCAATTTTGTTAGGATTTAGACCCTTTTTAGATCGACTTTGGAAGCCTCAACGGGGCTTTGTTTGGCTTTCACCCGTTTATGGGACATTGAGCGGGCTCCATAAGGTGTCTATGCAGGTCACCTTTGCCTTGTCCCCGGCAGGCAGGGCGTTTCGTCGCCACCCACCTACCATTCCCCTGGTCGTTATCGGGGCCTTAAAGGCCGGAGGTTCAGGAAAAACCAGTGTGACGCTGGCTTTGGCCCAGACTTTTTCGGAACGGGGGCTCAAGGTGGCCATTCTCGCGTATCGAATTGGGCAACGGGGGCCGGATAGATCAAGAACGAACCATTCGCAGTTAAGTAATCCGGATCCCGTTCTGAGCGAGGTGGAGTCGGATGAGGATTGGCGGCGCTCTTCCGATGAAGCGGTGCTGCTTCGACAACAGTCGGGATGTCGTGTTTTCGTCACGCGCAATCGGGCCTTGGCTTGGATGCGACTGCATGCGCCGGAAGTTTACGGAAGCCGACCTTTTGATCTTATTCTATCGGACGATGGTTTTCAGGATCCGCGACTCAAAGGGGCGATGCGGATTGTACTCATGGCGCCGGGGGAGCGGCCGGGTGTGTTTGATCTTTTGCCTGGGGGAGCGTATCGGCAGACCTGGAGTGAGGGGAGAAATGCGGACCTTATATTGGAAGGGCCGTGTGCTAAGGGGAATACTCCAATTATGGGAACGCGGGAGGAAGGCGGAAAATCAGTGCATCGATTTTATCGCGAGCTTTGCCTTCCGAAGGGTTTTGAGCCCAAGCTGCCTTGGATAGCGTATTGCGGACTAGGCGACAACCAGTCTTTTTTGGATGCCCTCGACACAGTAGGGTGCCGCCCTGTGCAGGTGGTGCAGGGACGGAATCATGCCACCCCAAATTTAAAGGAGTTGCAATTCGCCATGGCCCTTAACCCCAAGGCTCGAATTCTCTGTACAAGCAAGGACGGAATAAAACTTGAACCTATTCAAACGGGCAGCTTAGCCATTACCGTGGTGGATCAGCGTATATCCCTGGACTCAAGTACTGTGGCTTTAGTGGAGGCCTTCCGGTTAGGCGGTTTGTCAACATAAATTAGTAGAGTAATCTCGAGTATCAAGATCCACCGTTAAAGTTTTACGCCTGCTTCAACAAGGTATTGGATCAGCATATTTTCTAAATTAAACTTTAGCCAATCAAACCCTAATGTATAGGAAAAAATGGATCGTTATTATCTTAAGCTAACTAAAAATAATTTTATAGATGTTACGATAGGTATAAAAAATTATAGCAGTCAGGCTAGTATACAAAAATTAAATGAAGCGCAGGAAAAACCCTTCTCGATTTGGTCGTCATGAGGCCTAATATAAATTTTGAAAAAGCGCCGGACCCGCATTTTTATGTTTCGAAACCTTCATCTTCTATGCGTGGATTTAATAAATCTGTATGGGCACATTTTATTATTATTGGATTTATTGGCGTTTTATTCGCATGTAAATACCTACCCAGGCTTTCTATTCCATGGGCCTTTGCGGCTGTGTGCTACTTGGCTACATACGCTTTACAAATCATAATGATTTACCATTTGGTCTTGGCCTCGTTAGCGAAAAAGAAACTAAAGTGGGCATTGCAGCTAATCGTGGTATGTTGGGTGTTGGCCTTATTATTCGTTTATTGTCGAATCGACGAAGCCAGATTGATGGTGGACAGATGGAGCGCCTTGGAAAAATTTTGGAATTTCCTGGTAGTAGGCCAATTTCCTTTTCAAGCCAAAACCCATTTGGGGCACGATATTAGCGGCTTTCCGGGGTTATTTATGCTTGCCGGCCCATTCTATTTTATAGGTGATGTAGGATTGATGCAGTTCGCAGGGTTAATCGGTTTCGGCGTACTAATTTGGAAGCGTTTCCAAGGTTCTTGGGTTTTTACATTTTTAATGATTCTATTATTGGGGCTCCCCACCTTCTTGTACGAAGTCGAATCTAGAAGCGACCTCTTTACCAATATGGTAGTTGTAGCCTGGGCACTTTTCCTTGGTTCAAAGAAAAGTCTAACAAATGGGAGGCTTCTGTGTTTTTGGGCACCCACATGGGGCGTGCTTTTGGCTACTCGAGGAGTGGCTATAATTCCGCTTGTATTGCTGTCCGGGCATTTTTTACAGTCAAGAGGTGTTTTCTTTGCGCTTACTTTCGGAACAGTATTAACAACCGTATTTTTAGCGACGTTTGCTCCGTTTTATATTTGGAGCCCAATGCTTTTTTCTAAACACAATCCTTTTTATGTGCAATATGGGAATATTCCAAGCTGGATCTTGGTAATAGTATTGCTTGTTTCTGTCGTTTTCGGCTTTAAGGACGCTCATGGCCACAAATTATTTCTAAATAGCGGCATGGCTTTATTCGCCACGGTGTTGATTTGCCTTGGAATAAAAGCCATTTCGGTGGGAATGGGGAATGCGATTTTCCATAATATGTTTGACATCAGTTATTTTTCACTTTGCCTACCTTTCTTGTTGATTTCGTTAGGGGAATATTTGAAGTTATCCATGCCCAAAGAACTTATGAATGAATAAAACTGCCTCCACCAGCTACCAGCTTACTCAGGGAAAAATGCAAAGTGTTTATTTGTATGTGTAAGGCAGTTCAAAAACCATTTTCCAGCCTCAAATTACCGAAATGAAATGCATCAAATGCCCTGAAACCGGTGTGCCTTTTAGAAAACCGAAAATAGCAAACTGAGAGAGCCGATGGAAATTGGAATCTGGGTAAGTGAAATTGGTATATTCATTTTCAAATGAATAATCGTAAGCGAGTAGCAATTAGTTTCCGGAATCTTATATCCGTCACCCTGACCACATTGGCGTTGTCTTTTCTGGTCGCTCCAACTACTAATGCCTTTGTCGGTAAATGGAGAAGCTTTACCAATGTTGGTGCCGTAAATGATTTAATTAAGTATCACGGATTTCTTTTTGCTGCAACCACTGGAGGTATCCGAAAGATCAATCCCATAAACAATGAGGAAACGGATTTCACGAATATTGACGGAATTTTCGATTTAAATATTGTGGGTTTAGCAATTGATGACGACGACGAATTATGGGCGGCATCTCGTTCCGGTCGGTTATTTAAATTTGAACAGGATCGCTGGTCAAGTTGGGGGGAAAGCTATAAAGTTGCGGCTTGGAAAATAAATTCAAGGGCGATTTTGTGTGCTGGTAATTACTTAGTAGTTGGGTGCAACAAAGGACTCACTTTTTTTGATAGGAAAAAAGGCGTTTCCCAAGCGAACTTGACCAAATTCGGAAAATCTAATCTCATTGAAATTACGGGCCTGGTTAGATCGGGAGATACGCTTTATATTTCGAATGGGACAGAGGTTTTTGGGGCGGCCATGGATTTTAAAAACCTACTCTCATCAAAATACAGTACTATAAATGATCCACAGATTTGGTTGCCCATTAAAAACCTGGTTGAACCAAAGGATTTGGGTTTTCCATTAGAGGATTCGCTGACAAAAATTCCTGTCGACTCAATTGATCTATTGTCTGTTAACAGCCATTCGCCGGATTTAACCCAAGGTCGCCCCGTGCATTTGTGTATTCTTGATGGTCGTCTCGTAGCCCATGATTCCGGAACAGTACTTACCTCTCCGAATAGAATCAGAGCGCTTTTAGGCCGGCCATTAATTTTGAATGGAAAAGCATTTCCGGTATTCAATCGAATTGAAGTTGCAATTACCCTGGGAGACAAAGTATATCTTGGATCAAAATTGGGACTAGTGGAATATAGAGTGGCAAGCGGCCAATTCTGGGATGTGATGCCAAAAAAACGATACCCCTTTGATACTTTGGCTAACATTGCAGCTTCCACAAAAGGTGTTTATGCCTTGACTTCTAGTACCTTATTTAAACTTGAGGGAGAAGATTGGAATCCAATATTCATATTTGGGCTTTCCCCAGAAGTATTTGGAAATGAATTGAAAGTTCTTGCTACTAACTCGGAAGATCGAGTAATCATGGGAAATTGGGGTCAGGGGGTTTTTGATTTCTACGGTGGTGTTAAAAAGCAATATGTAGCGGGCACTGAGACGTGTTTGCATCCAACGGTTGGGGAGAACTATACTGTGGTGCATTCATTGAGTGATCCGAGCGGTGAAGACATTTGGTTTACAATGCTTCGTCCCACACAAACAACTCCTACAAGCTTTTGGATGGCACATTTAAACACTAGAACGGGCAAGATTTATTGTCCGGAATTCGTGGGCGACGGTGAGCACACCTATTCCATCCGGATTCTTTCCGATACTTTATTTGGCGTAGCCAGTGACCGGGGAATATTTTTGTACCACTGGAAAAAGAATGGGGATCCTTCATCGGTATCTTTTGCAAGTCGTATGGGTGCTGATCGCGGAACGGAAATAGGTAGGGATTTGGCGCAAGACCGATTTGGACGCCTATGGGCCATTTCGAATGATCAAATTGGATTTGTGGACAGCGTGAATTACAAGTTGGAAAAATCGTTACCCCTCACAATGGTTTTTCCGGAAAACATGGATGGAAAATCATGTAGAGTCATGGAATCAGACGCATTGCAGAATTTTTGGATTGGGTGCGACAATGGACTTTTCCATCTCCAGCCTACTGCTCAAGCGTTGGATCCGATTGTAGACCGGTTTACCTCAGATGATGGTCTAGCTTCAAATAGGATATTTGATATTAGTGTTGTAAAAGAAACGGGAGTGGTCTGGGTAACCACGGAAAATGGTATCAGCGTTTATGAAAGCGATGGCGTGTCACGGCCGATTGGGTTGGATAAGGTAAAGGCTTATCCCAACCCATTTTTGAAAAAACATCGGCTGTTAATACTCAAGGGGGTGCCACACGGTGGGACTGCCGCCATCTATACAGAGTCTGGCAATGTTGTACGTCAGTTTCAATCTCAGGATGCGAAGGGCGATGAAATTCAATGGGATGGAACCAATGCATTTGGTAATACAGTCAAGCCCGGAATCTATTTCTACAGCGTATCGGCGAATGGAAAATCAAGCCGCGGCAAGATAATTGTAGCCAGGTGAGATTTTTGTGGTCATGAAAATCCTCCACTTGACTCACGGCCCCTTTCAAGGTCTACCAGAGCATTTCATGGAATTAGAGCGCCGGGCCGGTCACCAGTCGGATCTGGTTTTTTTTCAAGGTCCGGCTTCTCCTGGCGCCTTTCCGGAAATACCGCAAATCCTCATGGATTACTATCCAATCCGGAAGTTCCGTGCCTGGCAAGTGCGACATAGACTCAAGGAGGCCAACCGCAGATTGATAGCCCCCATGGATGCAGATCTGCGTGTTCGCACCGAACCGATTGCCCAACTTCAACCGAATGTATTTCAGGGCGCCTGGCGCAATCTTAAAGATGCCTTGGTGCGCGGACGCATAGCGGACATCATCGACCAATTTAAGTTGGATGGATACGATGTTGTCCACTTCGATGGAGCCAGAGATTTGACCTATGGCGCGGATTTGGCCCAGGAACTTAAAAAACGCGGAGCCAAAATCGTAAGCGTATTTTATGGCACGGAACTGCGCGTTGATGGCGTCACCCCAGCGTTGGATCGGGTATCGGATCTCAATCTCACCCTGGAATTCGATCACCTTTACCTGCACCCAAATATCCATTTTATTCCGGCTCCCTATGAGATACCAAAGGCGCCTTCTAAAACGGACTTGCATTTCCCCCTCCGGATAGTGCACGCGCCATCCCAGCGCTATAATAAGGGCACGGATTTGATTCTTCCGATCGTCGAAAAACTTAAGGCTCGATCCAGCTTCGAATTTGTGTTAGTGGAAAACGTTTCGCAACAGGAATGCCGACGCATCAAAGCCGGGTGTGACCTGTGTATCGATCAAATAGGAAATCGAGGCGGCACAGGCTATGGGGTGAGTTCTTTGGAGATGCTGGCGCTGGGAATTCCCTGTGTAACGGACTTCACACCACTCCTTGCCGAATTCCTGCCGAATCATCCCTTTTATTTGGTCGACCCTGCTTCGCTTGAGAAAGTCCTTGTCAACATTCTGGAAAATCCACAACAACTGCTGACGCGCGGCGAAGTATCACGCAATTGGCTGGAAAAGACTCATGGTTATGCGGCTGTACACGCCCGGCTAATGGAGCTTTACGTGAAGGTCGGGATTGGCAAAAAGTAGAGTCTCGAGCTTTTATATCTAGATGAAGCTGAACCGAATCGAACACGGCTATGCTGAAATGGAAAACTCTCGGGCATCTGTTTCTGTTGATGCATCCAAGGGCTTAAACTTACCATAGCCTACATCGTGTAGAAATCTCAAACACTCGTTCTTGACATTGTCCCCGTGGGTCGATAACAGAATTGCCGGTTTTCCTTTTTGTAGAGTTTCACGAGCGCCTTTCAGAACATCCAATTCTGTTCCCTCAACGTCGATTTTGATTAAAGTCGGAACGACCTGATACCGGGCCGAGAATGCATCGCATGTTACCGTGAACACGGGCAGAGTCCCACCGGGATCCACCCTGCCTTCAGAGGTGTGTTCACCTATTCGAAATCCATCGAGACGAGTTTCTCCTCCAACCGCCCAAGGAATGACATGGGCGTTGGCAATGCCATTGGTGGACAAGGTGCGTACTAAATAGGCCAAGTTGCGCGGCAAAGGTTCAAAGGCAAATACCTGCCGCGAGTTTCGCGCTAAGAGCAAGGTGTAGAGGCCCGAATGGGCTCCGATGTCGAATGAGATTCCATTTGGAACGAGGCTGGCTAGGTGTAAAGCTTCTTTAAGCTGTCCAGGCTCGCAACGATTAAAAAGGGTAGAAAGGCCTTTTCCCGGACCAGGAGCGGCCCCCGCGAGCCAAAACCTGCCACGCAGGGGCCCAACAAGGATTGGTAGCGGCAATCCATTGGGAATACAAGTGGACACGATTTTCTTCCAAGCAGCCATGGGTTTCATCCAATGTTCATGGTAGGGATCGGCGTAGGCCTTCTAACACTTGGTCCACACCCTTCTTGCCAAGTCCTGAGTATATTGGCAATGAAATCGCTTGACGGAAAAGGGACTGTGCCGCAGGGTAATGGCCGCCTTTCCATTCCAGACCAGGCCTCTCGGTTTTTCGGAAAACGGGCAAGGCAGGTAGAAAATAAGTGCCGATAGTCACTTGAATTCCAAGCGTAGAAAGCGATGCAAAAACCCGGTCTCGAGCAGCGGTGCTTTTTACCGGTAAGCGGGCGACCAAGCTTTGATGGTTGGATTGCCCAGCACCTAGTACGGCCTGTGTGGGCATGCCCATTTCATTCAAGCCACGCATGTATCGTTCGGCCAATATTTTTCTTTCCTTGAGTAGATCAGTAAGGATGTCCATTTGGGATTGGCCTAAAGCCGCGGCTACTTCCGTGAAGCGGAGATTCAGACCGTAGTCGGGAAATCTTATTTTTCCGAATTGCTTGATCATGCCGTGGTTTTTGAGCAAAGCTAGTTTTTCGGCCATCCTTCTTGAACGCACAACCAAAGCACCGCCTTCCGATGTCGTCAGGATTTTACGTGGATGAAAACTAAAGCAGCCAAAGTCACCATGGGTTCCGCAGGCACGGCCATTCCAAGAACTGCCGAGTGCGCAAGCCGCATCTTCAATTATCTTCCAGCCCCGCGTCTTCGCTAGATTAAGCAAGGGGCCCATGTCCACCGGATTGCCGAAAGCCTGTACGGGCATGATAGCCTTGATGCTTTTGATTTCAGTGAGGGACATGTTCGAGAGGCGACTTGCAACTGCATCTGCGTCTATGTTCCAAGTCAGCGGATTGATATCTGTGAAAACAGGCTTGGCGCCAGTCCAGGCAACGACATTGGCCGTGGCAGGAAAACTGTATGCGGGGACTAGCACTGAGTCGCCGGACCCAATATTGAGGGCGCGCAGAGCCAGGTACAAAGCGCTGGTACCGCTATTTACAAGTATGATTTGGGGTACATCCAAGTACCGGCTCAGAGAGTCGGCAAATTTTCGACAATGGACGCCCTCAACGAGTTGCCCTGACGCTAAGATGGCACGGATATCTTTCCAGGCATTGTCTGGAATGCGGGGCTTGCCCAACGGAATCATGGGAATTTGCGGTAGTACTCGGCGGTTTTCAAAATACCATCTTCTAAATCGACCTCGGCTTCAAACCCAAGAATTTTTTTGGCTTTGGTGATCGAAGGTATGCGCAATTCGACATCTGCATAGTCCTTATTGGTAAAGACGATACGGGATTTGGAGTTGAGGACGCGCACAATGGTATTTGCCAAGCCATAAATTGTGACTATGGCTCGGGAGTTGCCGAGGTTGAATGTTTCGCCAACGGCAGCCGGTATAGTCAAGGCAAGGCCAATGCCGCGCACCAAGTCTTCTATAAAACACCAGGCGCGGATTTGGGACCCGTCCCCGTGTATTTCGATGGTTTCATCCTTCAAGGCTTTTTGAATGAAAATCTTGATCGCCCCCTCGCCTACCTGGCCAGGGCCATAAACATTAAAGGGCCGAACTGTAACTACAGGCATATGGCGCTCTTTACAGTAGGCATGCGCCAAATGCTCTTCAGCCAGTTTTGAAATGGCATACGTCCACCGGGCCTCGCCTACGGCCCCTGTGATGGTGGCGTGGCTTTCTTCCGACCTAAATGCGTTTTGTCCGAACACTTCGCTGGTTGAAAAGAAAATCGCCCGCTCCAGATTAGTCAGACCCGAGCAGGCCTCCAGCAAGTTGGCCGAGCCGATCATATTGGTCCGCATGGTGGCAATGGGGCTTTTAATCACGGTATCGATTCCTGCAATGGCGGCGCAGTGAATGACGAGTTGCCGACCTTCGCAGACTTTTTTGAGAGCCGGGGCGTCGAGAATATCGCCTTTAATGACGTTCAGGTTCTTATGCTCGCGGAAGGGCTGGGTAGCCATGGAATCCCGGGAGAAATTATCGAAAATGGTGACATTGTTCTTGCCGAGCAGCAAGCCGGTCAAAGTGGATCCGATGAAACCGGCGCCTCCAGTAATTAGAATATCCTTATTGGCAATTTGATTTAGGCTCATAAGACTGAAGTTAGCAAAAATAGGCCATTAAATCCCGGCTACCGGCCTTTGCACTTTAACCGCGCATAGGTCAATATGGCAAATAACCCAAATTGAGTATCCGTTTCAACCTTGGTAAAAATTTGCCTTCAGATTGACTTAGGAGATTTAAGAAACTAGTATAAGAAAAATCAGATCCAAGAAATAGGAACATGCTCTTAGTAAGTGCTACATACCAAAGAGACGGCGGCTGGATTCAGGCAAAATGTCCGCTGGTTTTTAATTTAATAAATTACGTTACGCTTGTCATATTTGTTCTGTGTTTTAGCCTTACTTCTGACTGCA
>JAYTHY010000093.1:0-9869 GCA_043732185.1 Fibrobacteria bacterium | reverse complement strand
GCAGTCCGAACCGGAACCAATTCCACCTTTCTCAATTCCCGAGATATCTTGGCTATAACCGGGGGAGCCGGAATCGGGTTTCGGGGATTTCTTTTCCAGTATGCTTACCAGTACAATTCTGATATCGACCTTTCCTTGGGGCAATCCCATCGGCTAACCTTTGAAGTGGCACTGGGTGCGTTTATCAACAAGGATTAGTCATAACTTCTGCTATGGCGTGCTAAAGGTGTTTACCTTTAATAGAAAAGTGGAGCGCTGCCAATGAATCTCAGTATAAGTAGGTACGGATTACTGTGCGCATTAATTTTTCCTGAGATCCTTTTTTCCAAGACCTATTTAGCCATAAAAGGGGAGTCCTTCCTAAGTTACGGCCTTGTGCATCCTATGCACCATATAACCGGGGTCAGTCGTGATTTTCAGTGTACGGTAGACTTGTCACCGGATACACTATCCTCGATTATCAAGGTAAGTGCTTTGATTAGCAGTTTCGATTCACACAATTCCAGCCGGGATTCCCATGCCATGGAAATGGTCGAGGCCCTAAAATATCCAAAGGTTGAATTCGTAAGTGATTCAGTGAAGGGAGATGGCGGGAGATATCGAGTTTCCGGCAAGCTCACGTTTCATGGCAAAACCCGCCCAATCCAATTTTTAGTCACGGGAAAGTCCAGCGGTGGTAAGGTTGAAATTACTGGTGAGTTTTCCGTAAAGCTGACCGATTTTGATGTTGCACGTCCAACTCTACTTTTTGTCCCAACAGAAGACAAATTAACGCTTCGCTTTGATCTTTTCGCCAATCAGAATTAGGCAGGAATCACTATTCCCGTTATTACCGTAAATTCCTCCAGTGTAACCAGTGGATCGCCGTCTATCATTCTTTTAGGGTAAAGAATGCCTTCTAAGTGATCGAACTCATGTTGGAAAAGTCGCGCCAAAAATCCAGTGAAATGTGCACTATGGGACTGTCCCGTGCGGTCGAGATATTGGACCTCGATTTCACAATGCCTGGGCACTAATCCTCTGAATCCTGGAACGCTCAGACAACCTTCCCAACCCTTTTCTATTTCTGCCGACATATGCACTATTTCTGGGTTGATTATGGCGGTTGGGGCCATCGTCGGCGCATCAGGATACCGCGGATTTGGATTGGGAGCCATGATGAACAGACGGATGGATTTTCCAACCTGAGGGGCGGCAATGCCGACGCCGTCATGTTCTTGACCACATCGGATTAAACTATCGATCCAACCTTGGAATGCTGGATCGAGGAGATTCTCAATAGCCAATGCCTTTTGGGCAAGTCGCCTATCTTCGCGCTCAAGCAGATAAAGGGTTTCCATGCTTAAACCTTCCAGTTAATCCAATTTGTGTTTCGGCTGTACGCCCCAACCCGGTTCTTGGCCCAGCCGAATAGCGCCGTTCACAATTTCCATCCCAATGAAAGGATCCTCGCCAAGCAGCCAACTGCCGTCCAAGTCCGCATAGTCGGCATCCTGTGCAGCCACAGCACCCGCAGAGATCAATAAACTACTTTCCAGCATGCAACCCACCATAGTTTTTAATCCTAATTCCCGTCCCTGTTTTAACATTGCCAGCGCCGGACTTAAACCACCACATTTAACCAGCTTTACATTGAAACCAGAAAATCGTCCGAGCAACCGCGGAATATCGGCGGGGCCTGCGCAGCTTTCGTCCGCAATTATAGGTAGGCAGGATTCTTTCAGTATACCACTCATCCGATTGTCCTCTTCAGGAGGCAAGGGTTGTTCAATGAATTCAACCCCTAAATTCGCCAGTTTTTTACTCAAGGGACCGATGGCTAAATCACTCCATGAGCCGTTGGCATCAACTCGGATACTTGCTGAGGTATGCTTGCGAATGGTCTGCAAAAGATCAAAGTCTGGTTCACCATGCATTTTGACTTTGATGGACGCAAATCCGGACATTTCGGATAGTCTCGCGGGCCATTCCTCTTTCGGACAAATACCCAAAGTGACGGAAGTCCGTATATCCCAGGCTACTTTTCCCAAGGCTGCCTCACTGACGCGCAACCCATTTAATTTACTCCATAAATCCCACAGCGCTAAATCTACCGCGCATTGGCTGGCGCGGGAAGGCGCCACACGGTTCCAAACTTCTTTCCAAATCCGGGCAATATCCGTTTCGGTACGCAACGTCTGGCATCGGAAGTAATCGGATAAGCCGGACAAGTGCATCTGCACTTCAAAAGGATCTTCATGGAAAAAGGCATTCGGCGACGCTTCACCAAAACCAACGCAACCATCCTGCTCCAGCAGAAAAAAAATATTATCCACTTGCGTTCGGCTTGCTCGGGCAATTCTAAAAATATGCCGAGGGTATAGGGACTTGTGCGCTTGGTAGGATTGAATCATGGCTTTTTTATGTTAGGCTGTAAAATATACATTGGACTGAAAACGACGTGGCATCCCTTTTTTATGATATTATGGTGCCGGAGGCATGGCAAGCTAATGCGTACCATTCTTGCAAAATCCATTGAAGGCCGGGAACTGCACATGCATGTTAACCAAGCCTTCCATAATTCTGGATTGCGTTCACCTCAATCGAGGGCCTCGACTTTGCTTATCGGCGGGACGCATGGCGACGAACGGGCGACAGTTCCCATACTCGAAAATTTTATCAAGGCCTATATTGAGACCGAAAAACTTACTGCGCCCACAGCGGTTCTCAGTCTTTTGAATCCTGACGGCTACGCCAAGAATATTCGCTACAATGCTCGGGGTGTGGACTTGAACCGTAATTTTCCACACCAATGGAGTCCACACAGCGTAGAAGCATCTGGACCGTCGCCGCTTTCAGAACCGGAAACACGCGCACTCCATGACTTTATAGTCCTTCATCGGCCCGCAAAAATTATCAGCCTGCATTGGGCCTTGGCTGAAATTGACGCAGATGGGCCCCAAAGTACTGGGCTGGCTCACTCGATGTGGGAATGCCTTAATCCAGAAGAAAAGCTACCCTACCGTTTGCGCGTGCACCGAGAAGCGGCAGGTGCTGTTGAATTCTGTTCAGGCTCTTTGGGCCAATGGTGTGGGTATGGTATGGCCGCCTCCGACCAACTCCCGCCAGCTATGGTGACATTGGAATTACCCTTTCACTCGGAATTGCTACCACGGCCTGTGACATTACCCGAGGACCATCTAGACACGCTAAGAGATCAATGGGATTCCCAGCCGGATAAATATTTGCAGGGCGTGGAAGGTTCGGTACATCGCATGCTGGAAGCAGCCTGCCTTTACCGCCTTCAACCAACTGAGCAACCCACCTGATGAAAGTATTAGTTTGTCCATTGGACTGGGGTCTTGGCCATGCGACACGCTGCATACCACTGATCCGTGCGTTGACGGCATGCGGACATCAGGTGAGTGTCGGTGCAACCGGTGGAGGTCAAAGACTTTTAAAGGCGGAATTCCCTTCCATGGATATTTTTGAGTATCCCGGGTACCAGGTCCGTTACTCCCGCTCACCGGCTACTTTTCTCCCTGTCCTACTCATGCAAATGCCGGCTTTACTTTTAGGCATGTTTCGTGAGCGCGCATTCCTTAAACGCATACTCACTGATAAACATCCCGATCTCGTGATATCGGATGGGCGTTATGGCGTTTTTACCAGGATAGTTCCGACGCTATTTGTCACCCATCAAATTTTCATACGTATTCCTGGCCGATTTCCAGGTTCAGACTTGGCTGTCAAATGGGTGCTGGCATTGAATGTGAAACTTTTGCGGCGCTTCAAGGAAGTCTGGGTGCCGGATTATCCCGGCTCTAAAAATTTATCGGGTGCGCTCAGTCATGGAATAAGCGGATTGTCCAATGTGGTTTTCATTCATCCATTGTCGCGCTTCAAGGTGGGGGAGGAAAGGACATTGAAGTCCACTGCCGATGCACAAAACGCGAAACCCCTTGGTGACATCCCCGTTGATATTTTGGCATTGGTCAGTGGTCCAGAACCACAGCGTGGATTATTTGAAACAAGCCTGCGTCAAGCATTCAAAAAACAATCTGGAACTCGGGTTTTGGTCTGTGGGATACCGCAGGCTGCAGGGCAGAATCAACCGTTAAACTTTAGCTTGCAATCAGGAGAGCTGAACGAATTCCCACATCTTCCCGGTGATACGTTAAGGCAGCTACTTAGCCAAGCAAAAATGGTAGTCGCCAGATCGGGTTATACTACCGTTATGGAGATGGCCAGCTTGGAGGTTAAGGCAGCGGTGCTGGTACCTACTCCGGGTCAATCTGAACAGGAATATCTGGCCGATCACCTCGAACGCTCTCGAACGGCGATGCGCATGGATCAGGATCATTTGGACTTGACGCAAGCGGCACAAAACCTGTCTACCTATTCTGGATTCACAACCGGAACCCATACCAATGCAACTTCAAGCCAAATGAGTTTGGATGTCGATGGCTTTACACTGTTCGATTTTATTCAGCGCCATCCATTATTCCAGTCCAAGACATCGTATTGAACGGCATTCCGATGTATAATTCCAGAGAACAATTGTAGATTTTCCACAGGAATACTGAAGCTTGCGTCCATCCGATTCTAGATTTTTCCGCCGCATACCCATTAGTAAACCCGGGTACTGGATCCCCCTTTTTTTTGGCGTGATTTTGGTGGGGCAAGGAATTTCCGAAGGCGCGGAAAGTCGCTTGGATTTTTATCAAACCAGGCTTAAAAGTTATCTCCGCATTCTACAAAAGTCTGATTCGCTTAAACCTTATTTTTTGGCTTATAGGGTCAACGACACACTCTTCCATAACTTCATGGCAAATCAGGGTGGTATCATCGAGGATAAAAGTGGCTCCACTCGTTTCCTCAGTGTGGAAGCCCGTGTGGGCAATAGCAAATTCGACAATACCCATCCCATGCGGGAAAACCTGGATTTCACCAACTGGGATGGCTATCAAAATGTCCGACTGCCGCTTGAGAAGGAAGGATTGCTATCGGAAAAAACATTAAAAATTGCTACAGACTTTGCTTTTCGCGCGGCCAAGGATCAGTTTATCAAAATCAAAGCCAACGTCCGAGTTCGTCCCGTTGAAAATGATACTGGGCTTGATTTTGCACCGGCACCCGTTGTCCATAGCCAAGATCAAAACAGTACATCCCAACCGACACGCAAATCTTTAGATACACTTTACGCACGGATTCAATCAGCTTCCAAGCTATTTGCAAATCATTCTCATCTTTATTCCAGTCAAATTGAACTCAATTATCGAAATGTGCAGAAACTGCTGGTCAATTCCGATGGTACCGCGCTGCAGCACAATGAGACGCTGGGCAATATCGGCATCTATGTGGAAACCAAAGCAGACGATGGAATGATACTCTGGCTCAGCAAAGATTTCTTTTTCAAGGAAATCCCGCTTGATTTTTCCTTGGATACCCTAAAGACGGCTGTGCAACGCTTATTGGATCGATTGGATTCTTTACGCGTCGCTCCGGTAATGGAAACCTATGTGGGTCCGGTCCTTTTGGAAAACCTAGCGGCCGCAGTATTCACCCATGAGGTATTCGGCCACCGTATTGAAGGACATCGGCAAAAGGCAGTGGACGAGGGCCAAACCTTTGTCACAAAATTGAATCAAACTCTGACGGCTCCTACGATTACAATTTTGGATGATCCCTTGCTGGAATATGCCGGGTCGGTCCCACTCAATGGATTCTATAGGTATGATGATGAAGGTGTGCGGGCACAGCGAACCGTGCTGTTGGACAAAGGTGTATTCAAAGACTTTTTATTCAGTCGATCCGTTATTTCGCCTCATGGACTTTCGAATGGCCATGGACGCGGCGTTCTGGGACTTGCACCCACAGCGCGAATGGGGAATACCATTTTAGAAACGTCCCGTGCATTAACCTTTCAGACTTTACGGGATAGCTTGCGTGCCATCTTAAAAAAAACTGGCAAACCCTTTGGATTGCTTTTGCATGATATTTCAGGAGGGTTCACTTACACAGGCCGGGATTTGCCCCAATCCTTTCGAGTGGAACCGCTGTACGTATCCCAAATATTTGCTGATGGAAGACCAGATAGATTGGTACGCGGCGTGGATGCAGTAGGAACGCCACTGGTCAGCTTGAAACAAATTCTTGCCGCCGGAAACGATCCGGCAGTCTTTAACGGATTTTGTGGAGCCGAGTCCGGATGGATTCCCGTATCTGCCGTTGCCCCATCCTTACTTCTGGAGTCGATGGAATTCGAAAGTCGGGCCAAGGATCAAAATCTTCCGCCCATTTTACCCCCACCAGCGGTGCAACCATGAAGGTTTTAGGCGGTAGAGGTTTTCTGCGTCCGCTACTCCGTCGTAGTCTCCTGATACTTTCCATGGGTATTGCAGTAATGGAAAGAAGCTTCGCGCAGGATGCCGACTCGGTTCAATTGCAAGGCTCAGCCGTAATACGCACGATGACGCGTGAATTAAAAAGATCTATGGCGAATCTCAAATTAAAAGGCAGCCCGAAGCCCTATTTCCTATCCTATTTGCTTTGGGACACTCAGTCCTACCATATGCAGGCATCATTAGGAACTTGCGAAATGTCGGACCAGGACCGGCAACATATTCTCGAAGTGGATTTGCGTGTGGGCGATTACCATCTCGACAACACAAATTTTCAGGGCGGATTGGTTTTTGGACCACAGTTGCGCCTGCCGTTGCCGCAAGATAACGATACAACGCTTTTGGCCTTATCCATGTGGGCTGCCACAGATGCCAGATACAAAGTGGCGATCGAACAGATTGCTCAAAAAAAAGCGTTTCTTACCAATCACAGCATCAAAGACACTTTGCCTGATTTCAGTCGACAACAAGTAAAGCAAAAATATTTTCCCGGAAAATTTCTCTTACCGGATACAGCCAAAGCGATAACTCTGGGAAAAGAAATCAGTCTTTATTTGGCCGGATATCCGTGGTTGTTGGAATCGCGTGTTGCATACCAATATTATTTCACCAACTTCTACTATGTCGATTCAGAAGGTTCCCGGTATATTCAATCCATCCCCGAACATACGCTATTGGTTGCCTTGTTCACGCAGGCACAAGACGGAACCCCCCTCTGGGACTACCTGCGTATTTCCACCCGTGATTTGCTTAATCTTGGAAATGGGAATGTCAGTTTAGCTGCGCTTAAAGATTCATTGGCTCCCATGCTCAGTAGACTGCAAACTTTGCGTACTACGGCCGCTATCCCCAATTATCGGGGTCCGGTATTGTTTACAGGAACCGCAGCCGGTGCACTCCTTGAAAAAGCCCTTATCGATCCACAACAAAGACTGCGCGAACCTCTGGGTGCCAGCTCAGAACCAAATTTCATGGTCAGTGTATTGGATCGTAAACTTTTTCCGTCCGACGTAACCGTTCTCGATCAGCCTTCACAGCAGTCGTTTCAAGGCCGTTCGCTCTATGGCAACTATGCTTTCGATCACCAGGGACAGCCGGCGCAGGACATTGTCCTCATCAAAGAGGGACGCGTCAAGGATTTCTACCTCGGCAAAGTTCCCATCAATCGTTCCAAGGGACATGTCAGCAACGGCCATTGGCGGTTTGGCAGGGGTTTTGGAGGAGTGGTATCGCTTAAATCCACCGCGGCAGTGGGGGAGTCCGAACTGAAATCGCGTATGGCTGCGATGGGCATTGACGAAGGAACCGGTTATGCCTTGGAGGTTTCTAAACTACTGGATGAAGACGCTTTCAAGTTGTTGCGACATCCCTTGGTGACTCAATTACTCACCTCGGATGGATCCGATTCCCGTGGCTCCTTCAGCCTGGCTCCACCCTGTGAACTCGATCAAATCGACTCCAAAACGGGTCAACGGACACCGGTACGCGGCTTGGCTTTTCCAGTTTTGGATTCCAAATCCCTGCGTAATATTGTCGCCGTGGGTTCAGAACCCTATCTCCTTGAACCGCAAGCCTCTTTCTCCATTTTATGCCCATCCCTGCTTTTCAGTTTGCTGGATTTGAAGGGGAGTCGCAGCACGCAGCCACATTTGCCGCTACTCCCTTAAATCCATCCATCCCGCCATTTCAGGACTGATGGTCCATAAACCCGGTTGCGTAAAGTTTTGCCATCGGCTCATTTCATTTTCCAGTAACGTCAGTGCAGAAGGCGCTCGGGCCCAATTTCTGCCCAAAGTTGTAAGTCCCAAGCCTTCCGTTCCGCCATCCAAAATTTCAAGGTCATAATGCCCTTTAGATTTTAAGCCTGCCAAGGATGCCGCCATAGATATTGCGTCCATCATTCCACCTAGGGTGTCGATCAAACCATTCCCTAGTGCCTGAGATCCGGTAAAAATGCGGCCTTGTCCCAAACTGTCGATGTAGGATTTTGATTTATGTCTACCCGCCGCTACCTTAGCTACAAAATTGAGATAAAACTGATCCATATGACGCTGCAGAATATCTACTTCGCTCGAGTCCCACACGCGTGACATGGTATTGCCATCGGCATGCGGTGAGGTTTTTACCGTTTCCATATTGAGTCCAAGTTTTGCATAGAGACCAGAGAGGACAAATTTTCCCCAAAGGACTCCAATGCTGCCGACTGTGGAATTCGGCTCAGCGACAATCCGGTCCGCGCCACAGATGAGATAATATCCACCTGACGCAGCATCGTGTCCCACACTGGCAACCACGGGGATGTGGGCTTCTTTTAACAATTCCACTTCGCGGGCCATAATATCCGCTGCCTGGGCGGAACCACCCGGTGAATCGACTCTCAATACTACGGCCGCCACACCAGGCGTCAGACGCGCGCGCCTGAGCTGGCCTGCTACGGTTTCCGATCCTGCCAAGTCCGGCCCGGCTAGCCAACCCCTCGCACTATTTCCCAGAACCATATCGCCAGTGACAACAACCACGGCAATTTTGGGAGGCAAGTCCCATTGGGTTTTATAGACTCTTTTTGGCAAATCACGATCCCATTCAGCCCGAGGTCCGCCAGCTAGTTTGAGCACTTGATCCGATTGGACCAGTGTATCAATGAGCCCGGCGGCGCGAGCATGGGACAAACTGATTTCTCCAGACTCTAGGACCCGTCTTAGCGAATCAATGGGTAGATTGCGGGCTTGGGCTACTACCCTTAAATAGTGGTCCCACAGGGAACCGAGATAGTTCTGTAAATCCGAACGGGCTGGTTCGGAAAAGGACGTACGCATGTAGGGCTCTTCAAAGGACTTGTATTTGCCATGCCTCAGGAATTGGGGTTCCACGCCCACTTTATCGAAAAAGCCCCTATAAAACGGGACCTCGGCAGCGAAGCCAGTAACAGCAAAGTAACCCTCAGGTTGCAAAGCGACGATATCGGCAGCGGTAGCCAGAAAATAATTCAAGGGTGTGACCTGTTCCATATAGGCCACCACGTGTTTGCCGCGGAGGCGCATCCCCAGCAGTCGTTGGCGAATTTCTTCCGCCATGGCCCAGCCGCAATGCGCGCGGCCCACCTTGATGAGCACAGCATGAATGTTAGGATTTGCATCCAGTACGTCAAATTGATTCAGCAAATCCAGAAACCCATGGCTGTGTTCCACACCAACCCAGCTGGTCTCGGTTTGTCCTTCAACTAGCGTTGCATTCAAATCGATTTCCGCAACATTTCCCGATCCAACCAGAAAGGGGAGCCGCTGGTCTTGACTGTAACTTACGCCCACTTCCTTACCCTTGGACCAGCCTAGCGCACCGGACCAATGGCTATTTGCTTGGAGGATAAGGCTGAGGGAGCCTTCTTTATTTGGCTCTTCGGGCGATCGAGTGGGTGAAATAGCGACCGAAATGTCCTGTAGGCCAATGTAGGCAAGGGATTTGTTGATTTTATGGGTCATCAAAATT
>JAYTHY010000092.1:0-70177 GCA_043732185.1 Fibrobacteria bacterium | reverse complement strand
CCACTTGATCCCAAAGATCGCCGCCTTGCTGGAGGCGGAAATATTTAAAACCTGCTTTGGCCGGAATGGACTGTGGCGCATTGGTTTCCGGAACCAAGGGAATGCCAGGCAAGGCCGCATTGACCATCATCTCCAGACGGCCTACCGGACCGAGCTTGGTTTTGCGTTGCACGGTGGTGATGATTTCCACTTCCGATGCCTGCGCGGACACACCCAGGTAGAACTGTTTCAAAGTATTAAAGTCCGCGTCTTTCATATTGGCCGAATATTGAATGGGGCTGGTTTTGGTCAGGGCAAAAACTTTATATCCAGTCGGAACCGTTACTCCGAGTAACGTGTCCAGCAATTGAAACAGCGACCTGAAGCAGCCTTGTAAATCGCCATGAACATATTTCGGCATGTCCGCGACTTTCACATCCTGACCAAAACTGATCAAAGCACCGGCAAAACTGAGCAGTCGGCGGAATAAAACCTCTGGATGCGCAAAAGGGTGATGATGAAAATGGATGATTTCCGGCAAGGACGTGTTGATGGCCGACAGCAACAAATAATTTGTAAACGATTCCGCATTGAATTGAGCCACACCGGTACTTTTTTGGGCGCGCTGACTCATGAGATAATTACTTTTTTGAGTGCAGCTGTCCATGAGTTTTTTTAATTGGCTCATAAGTCCATGAACAGCCACGGTTCGCACAGCAGTGGGATAGTAGATTTCGCTAGGCACGATACGGCTTTGGCTGTCTCTGATCAATTCACAAATCTTGAGTGTTTGAAAACCATTGGCCGATTCACCATCGAACAGGATGCGTAAAGTCTGCCGACCGAAAACCAAATCCTTGGCGTTTCCCCCGAAATTGGCATCGTGCACTTCTTTAGTCATACCTGAGTAACGGGCCGGCTTAGTCTCAACGCCTTTGTGGGTGAAGTTGGAACCCGATATTTGCAAGGCTGGTAAAACCAGGTTCACACCCAATGTTTCCTTGTTCGCAGGAAAAAAGGTTTCGAAAGGCCTTTGGTCAGGCAAGGGATCCTGCCGAGAAGCCGAAAAGTGCGTTCCGTCTGGAAAGATACCGGAGCAATCTCGCAGCGCTAGAAAACCATTGTCCAGCGCGTCCCGGTCGATTTCCAGAGAAGCTAGACCGTAATAAAACGGGGAAAGCACTTGCAAGCGGGCATTGACGGAGGAATCCGCAAGCAAATCGCTTTGTTGTAAATGTTGTGGGGAAAGGACCATGCCTTCCAACCAAATCACCTTATCACTCATTGACGGTTCCTGGAGTTCAAAGTTTTGGATTGCCTAGCCAGGTCGAAAATCTAGCATATAAATGCCTTTTAGGAAATTCTATATTCCTCGGTTCCGGTAAGTTAGAGGGGATGACTATGGGACTACAAGAAAAATTCAGTTTGCCCTTATTCGCGGTTATGCTGCTTATCGCATCCGTTACCTTGGGCAGAGCTACGGGATTTCTGACTTTGGAATCCAGTCCTACGGGAGCTGAAGTCTGGTACACGGGTCCAGAAGATCCGGATAGAAAATACTTGGGCGATACGCCCCTGGAAAACCGTGAGCTATCCACCGGTAGATATAATATTTGGTTAGTGTTGCCCAGCCATGATACCTTGGCCATTCCTGATGTTGTCATTGCTGAGGGCCAAATCACCCAGATGAATCGGGAGATCCCCACTCATTATGGATACTTGGAAGTGTCCACGGATCCGGACAGCGCCGAAATCTGGATGGACGGTGTAAAAATTGGACCTTCACCTTATGTGAATAATTTGGTATTGCCGGGAATTTCCCGGCTAAAAGTCGTGCCCAAAGAAGCCCATTTCAAGAGTTCGATACGCAAGCTGTCTCTCGGAAAAGGGGATTCGACGCGTATGACTGTACTGGCGCCCTATCGGGATAAATCATTCGGCCAAGAAAATCTTTCTTTACCTCCTTGGCGTGTGCAACTGGAATCCGGTTTGGAATACCGCTCCCGGACCGCATATTATGACTCGAGCGGGAAACGCAATAAATTTCCTACAGACAGTATTCAGACGCAGTTAGACTTTCCAGTAGAGGCCAGGCTTGGTTTGCCCCAGGGTTTTGAAATCCATTTGCTATTGCCCTTCAAATCCCACAAGGATTCCTTGGCTGTCTTCCCAGACAACTTGAAAGCTGGCATCAAGTACACCTATCGACCGATTAACGTGGGATTCGATTTAAGTTATGGCCTGGGCTTTAAAGACAATAAAAACGGTTACAACCATGATTTTCTGGCGCTGACCCTTTTGGGAATGGCGTCTAAAGAAAAAATTGTGGGGCAGGCCCAGGCCGGTTTTGAATTTCATTTCACCGATAAAGGAAATAACCAATTAGACCCGGGCGATCACGGATTCGTCCATGCACAAATCGGGTATTTGGTAGACCCATTTTTCCCTTACCTTGGCCTAACCGGGCTTGTGCACTTGAATGACGATAATAATGGAAAAACCGTGCCTACCAGCGGCTATGCCATCATGCCTGAACCGGGTTTAATTTTGGATGTGGCGGATGTGGTGTCCTTGCAATTTGGTGTTCCATTTACTGTAATGGGTAAACGAAACGGTTCTTTTTGGGGCATGCACCTATCCATGACTTTAGGATTAGGCATGTAGCCTAAAGCCAATTCCAAGCTTGCAGCCAAATGGAATTCGGTACAATAAAAAGGGCAGGTATAACCTGCCCTTTCTCAATTAATGTAGAGGCCGGTCACTGAGACCGGCCTTCAAAAAACCAATTATAAAACCTAGACCTTGGACTCTTCTGAAGCCGCTAGCTTAACATCTTCTTCGCTCACGTCGAACTTAGGCTTTTTCTTCAACTGATTCCGACGACCGTGTTGAATGTCAGAATCATCGCGCATAAAAAGTGCATCCGCTGCTTCTGCTGCTGAAACGGGCTCGGGAGGTGTGAATTCCTTATTCGACGCTACTGAATCAACCGTGGAAGGCAGGGGTCGACGAGGCGCTAAGGCTGGCCCACCGTGACTTTCCGGATTGGAAATGGCTGCTGGTCGACTGGCTGGCGATGCAACTGATTCACCGGTGGTGGCCGGTTCGTTGGTGTGCGTTTGACCTTCGTTGCGATTTCGATTGCGGTCAAAACCGCCGGTGCGTTCGCCGGGTTCACGGCTGCCGGCATTGTCACGTGGAGCCGTTCCCCCGCTGCGATCATTTCTTTCATGCCGGGGGCCACGGTCACGGCCGCTGAAGCGGTCATTTCTGGGCCCACGGTCGCCGCCTTCTGGACGAGGGCCACGATCCCCACCCTCGGGACGGTCTGGTCTGGGGCCGCGATCATGTCGGGGTTGGCTATCGCGATTTTGGCGCTCTCCGCCTTCAGGACGTTCAAAGTTGGGACGAGGACCACGGTTTCCATTGGTAGTATTTGCTGGACGGGAATCAGGACGCGCATTTACAGTTTCGGAATCGTCGACTTTAACGGGTTTGAGTTTCAATTGTGGGGACATCTTCTTGACGACAGGTTGTTCAAGGAGATAAATAACAGCACGGAGTTTGTAGAATAGGACGGCACAGGCGGCAATTGATAGGCCGGAAAGGCCAGCCAGAATATAAAACTGGGTAGTTTCCATGGATTAGGTTTCTTTCTTCTTTTTAATGAGGTTATGAAGGATTTGCCTAGGGTGTTTTTGGCATAATGCCTGATTTTCTGCAATGCAGAGCTAGGTAAGCCTTGTTTTGGTTGTGCCCTTTCTCCAAAGAAAAATATTTTTTCACATGGAGTGGGGTGGTGTTCTTCACTGGGATTTGGAGTTTTTCGCCATAGGCATGCCCATAGCCAGGTTTTGTTCCACTTCTTCAGCTTTGGTAATTGCACTTGCCAACCGGCTAGCCTGTCTTGTCAAACTATTGATGCGGCTGATCAAGGACAAAACCAAAGCAAGGAAAATCAAGAACCCCAAACTCAATAACAAGTTAAGAAGTACCACATATATAAGGTAGCAAAAAGAAACCTTGGATTCAATCAAAATCATACTGCACGTCTTGACACCTAACTATTTGTGCAGTATATTGTTTAAAAACCGGAGGTGGCTATGGAAACTCTTGTAAAAAAAGACAAAAAGGCCTTAACCGATCGTCAGCGTGAGGTTTTTGAGTTTATAAAAGCCAGAATCGAAGAGACTAACCGGCCACCCACTTTGCGGGAAATCGGGCTTCAGTTTCAAATCTCCTCTACAAATGGCGTACGCAGTATCCTGGCCGCCTTAGTCAAAAAAAACTTTATTGCTCGCTCACCGAAGCTTTCTAGGGGTATCGACTTGCCCCAAAGTACGCGAGAACCACGGGTTACCTTTGATTCCTTTTCCTCAGAAGCCAATGGCGTTGAAATACCCATTGTAGGAAGGGTGGCGGCCGGCCAACCCATTTTGGCAGTAGAAAATCTGGAGGGCACCGTGGTTGTCGACAGGGACTTTCTCATGCGCCAGAAAAATGTATTCGCTCTGCGGGTTTCCGGTGACAGTATGAAGGATGCCGGAATTTTCAACGGCGACCTCATATTCGCACGGCAACAATCCCAGGCCGAACGGGGACAAATTGTAGTGGCCTTGATCGGTGAGGAAACCACAGTGAAGTATTATTTTCCCGAAGCGGGTAGGATTCGCCTCGAGCCTGCCAATGACGCGTATGGTCCGATTATCGTCGACACGGCAACCCCAGATTTTTCCATTTTGGGGCGAATTATTGGTGTTATGCGACGTTACTAAGCTGCCTTCATTCTTTTTCTTCGCCTTATTTACCCCTTAATTTGGCTATACTAGGAATGGATATGAAACCATTTCGGCTACTCGGTTCTGTTTGTGGACTCTGTTTGTTAATGAACTGTGCTTCCACACAAGTGGATAAGGGGATTTATGCGCCTTGCCAGTGTAGCTATTCCATAGAAAGGGATAACCTCGGACGCAAACAGGGACATGAAATTTGGTGGTACTCCAATGGTAAGAAAAAGTTTGAAGCCGTTTTCAAAACGGGTGCACGAGACGGAAAATTTTCAGCATGGTATTCGAATGGCCGACCCTGGTATGAAGGGTTTGAAAAAATGGGAAGTCCCGAAAGCACATTGACCTATTGGTATCCTGAAGGGGGCATCAAGAGCCTGGCACTTTTCAGAAATGGCATACAGTTGGAACGACAGGACTTCAATACCGACGGAAGCCTGATAAATATTTTGTCCGGCAAGCCAATTGTCGTTTATCCCGAATCCTTGGCCGTTCCAGATGTGGATAAAGAGGCCCGGTTGGTATTAGAAAAATTGCGCCAAGACGCTTTAAAAATATGGGCTATCCGGGTCAGGCATACGGTGGAAAGTTTTTGGACACTGCCAGCAAAATTTGAAAAGGAACGTCCCTACCGTTCCATCGCCAAAATCAAGGTTAGCCGAGATGGAAAAATTCTTGGGGTCACCTGGCAGGAGAAAAGCCCTTCAGCAGATTTTAACTCCCTCGCTCAGCAAGTTTTTAAGCGCGTCCATCGTCTTCCTGCATTTCCACCTCAGATTCAGGCCCCCTCGCTCGAGGTACAATATGAATTTATTTCCTTGGGGAAGCAGATCGCACGCCGAAAACTGGAAGTGCGGGAACCCAGGGATGGTGGACCGGCCGAACCGTAATTTCCACCTCCCCTCTAAAACAAGAACTAAATTCCAATTTAGTCTTGTCGAATACGATTATTTGTAAACTACCCTATACACACCGGCTGAAAGATTTTCTGGGAACTGTATTCCATTTTGGCTTTTGCCGGAAGACTGCCAAATCCTAGTTCCAGATAAGGAATACAGGCTTACAGGTTGGGCTCCATTGGAGAAAAAGGGTTTGGAATTGTTGGAAACATACAGCAAAGACTGTTTGGCTTGCTTGGTGGAAAATTTATTTTGGGACGTGGAAACAGACAACAACGTATCTCTGGGTATTAGGCCCGTTAATTTGAAAATCTCGTGTTTGATGTTGGCATCCCAGGAATTGATCACGACATAGATGTTTCCATAACCGTCCTCAGTAAAGGAGACAATTCCGTTATGTGAAGCCTTCGCGGGTACAGGCAGATTCGCTATCGTGTTTGGTCCCTTGGTGGGGTCGTTGTCTGCAGCCGTGGGATTATTTGGATTGACCACGTAAATTTTGCTTGTGGTATTATCAGCAAACATGAGTTTCCCGTACAATGGATCAGTCGATTTACCATTGATCACCGGCCCCACTATAACACAATCGATATGAAAAGGAACGGCTACGCGATTCTTGAAGCGCCACATGGGGTCTTTGAAATTGCTGCAATTCAGGCCAGGAAGCGCAGCTGCATTCCCATAGGATAGTCTATCTGCACAAAATCCTTCGAATCCTCTGCTCTGATCGGCCCAATCCAGTCCGTATTGGGCTTTCCAGGTCACCTTTACTTGGTCCCATGCATCCCCGCCATCGCGCCAACCATAATTAAGTCCTGGTTTCACTAAGTTGATTTCTTCATTCTGCCATTGGCCGACATCACCCAACCACAAATCGCCATTAGGGGCTAAAGTCATTGACCAGCCGTTGCGGAAACCGGAAGCCCAAATTTCTTTGCGAATGGTATCACTGGGATTGCTGGCGTAGGGGTTGTCGCTAGGAATGCCGTATTCCTTTCCGGCATCTTTCTTGTTGACATCGATGCGCAATACCTTTCGACCTAGATCCTTCAAGTCCCAGCCATTTTTGTAATAATCGGAAACCGATAAATAAAGATATCCATCTGCACCGAATAGCATTGAGGACGTCCCGAAAGATTCCGAAGCATGCGGTATGCGCATAATTTCTTTGGTAAAGGTTACCGTGTCTGAGAGTGCACCTTTGGCTTGCCATTCTTCCAGTACGAGATCACTTTGAGACCACGATTTATTATTAAGGTCGCGGTAAACCATAGTTAGCACATAAAACTTTTTGTTTTTTATAAAATCCGGATGAAAAGCGACGTCATAGGATCCATATTCAGAACTGAGCTGCAAGGGCACCCGAGCGCTGATGTTGAACAATGGTTTTTTCTCATATTTCATTGCGTTAGTCGTGCTGGTCGGATACAGGGACCAAAGCGTCCCCTCTTGGCCCAACACCCAGAAATATTGGGTTTTTCCGGGTACTTCACCCATCCAGATTTCAATCACTCTCGCTTTTCGGAAGTTGACGAATGCTGTATCGTAGAAGGGCGCCCAACTTACTGGCAAAGTCTGGCTGTAAATCGAGGTGCTGGCTAAAAGCAACGTTGAAATCAAAAGCCGTTTAAAAGTTAGAATTTCCTTTAACATTCTTTTCCCACCTCGGTTGATGCTGAACCAATAATGTACTCAAGTTGCCCTTGCTTTGGTGCCAAATTCGACACCGGTTTTGGCTAAGAGGCGTCAATTGGCAGCAATTACCGGCCTGGAATAGCCTCGGAGTCCGCTCCGGATTCCGGAAGAGTCAAAAATGTTAAAATAGCCTTTTCGATTTCCTTTCGAACGGCCGGGTCCTCTTCTTGGGGAAGCAGCTCTTGTAGTGGTTTCAAAAGAGATAGGTCACGCAAATTCCCCGCTGCCACAGCTAGATTTCGGAGCAAACTTTTTCGACCGGCGCGTAGTAAAGGACTGTGCCGGAAACGGCTCTGCAAGCCGCCGCCCTTACGAAGGAGTCGTAACCATGCGAGACCATCCTCTGGAAACATTCCATCTTCATCATCTATGTCCGTGTTCGAGAGGTGCAGCGATCGTTCAGCAACCGCTTTATCACGCGCAGCTTTTTGATTCCACGGGCAAACGTCCTGGCAAACATCGCAGCCAAAAATCCAACTTCCAAATTTTGGCGTGAGCTCCGCCGGCGGTTCCGATTTGGCTTCGATGGTCCAATAGGAAATGCATTTAGTCGCGTCCAGGTGTCCAGGCCCCATAAATGCGTCGGTGGGACATTCGTCCAAACAGCGTGTGCAACCGCCGCAAAATTCTTGGCTTGGCGTAGCCACTGGCAATTCCGCATCGAGCAGGAAGCCAGCTAAATGGAATGCAGAACCGTGTTCTCTGCTTAATGTGCAACAATTTTTTCCTCGCCATCCTAGGCCGGCTTCTGTGGCTAAATCGCGTTCAAAAATTGGCGCAGTATCCACGAATCCATAAAACTTGAGGTCGGGATGGCTGGTGCGTATTTTGAGGAACGCTTCGGCTTCCTTAAGAATAGCCCGCGCTTCATCATGATAATCCCTCGCACCGGCATAAGCTGCGACGCGGTAGCGAGGACCGTTTGCCTCGCCAGGAATCGGTTTGAAGTTGCCGTCGCCCAATGCGCGGGCGTAGGGAAAACTAAAGATCACCACGGACTTTGCCCAGGGATGAAAGGCTTGAGGATTCATGCGTTCCTGTAGCCTAGTTTCCATGTAGGTCAGTTTTCCATGATGGCCTTGGCTGATCCAGTTTTGCAATTTATCGGCGTTTGGCGTCTTACCCGCTTTAGCAATACCCCATTCAAGAATGCGGGGCTTACTTGCGAAAAAATCCTGAAGGTCTTCCCGGCGCAGCGGGCTATGCATTTCAGCCATTCTGAAAGCGGATCATGTTTTGCGTTTTTTCTGTCGGGCAGCGGGGTAGAGAATATTGTTGAGAATGAGACGATAACCGGGAGAGTTTTTGCACAGGCTTAAATCGGTAGGACGATCGCCTACGGCATGTGAATAGTCTTCCGGATCATGACCACCATAATAGGTGAATTGGCCTTGTCCTAAATTACCATGCAAATAGCGCACGGCATTTTGGCCGTTGGCTTGCCCCAGAATAGTAATGGACTTTTTAATCTTATCGTTGGGAAAGGATGTTGCGAGTCCGAAAAACCCTTTGATCAAATCGGTATGATTTTGGCACAGCATGGCGGGGACGGGATCGTATTTGGGAGCGAAATCAAATAGAACGAAATCATTGGCTGGTTTTCTTTTTAAGGGTCCAGCGTTTACCTGGTTGTAATCGATATCGCCATGGGTCGGGGACATAGGATCCGCATCAACTGTAAAACCCGTGAAGGCTAGGGAGAGAGAGTAATCTAATTCCTTAGCGAGATTGGGACTCGGAGGTGTTCCATCAAATAGGGCGTCCACGCCATCGGTTTTGGAAGTGGCCAAAGCGATGTCCAGGGTATTGCAGGCCAGGCACATGGCAAAAAGGAATCCTCCTTTTTCAACAAAATTTCGGATGGATAATGCCACAGCCTTTTTAAGCATGACGTTATTGCGAAAACCCAAGTCCACAGCAAGCTTTTCACTGGAGGCCACCTGATTGACATACCAAGGCGCAGACCGGAAAGAAGAAAAGAATTTTGAATATTGGCCGGTAAAATCCTCGTGATGCAAATGCAGCCAATCGTATTCTGAAAGTTTGCCCTCAATGATTTCCTTGTCATAAATCTTGGTGTAAGGTATTTCGGAATAGGTCATTGCCAAGGTCACGGCATCGTCCCAAGGCTGCTTGGTCAGGGGAGTGTAGACGGCGATGCGAGGCGCTTTTTCGAGCAGAACCTTATCCATATTTCCAGCATCAATTTCTGTATAAGCGCGATCCACATCCTCATCACTGAGGGTTTCAAACAAAACGCCCCGCTTGGCCGCTTCGCGTTTTACGGTAGGGAGGTCTTCCAGCAGAAAGCTTCCGCCGCGGTAGTTGAGCAGCCATTCCACGGGATGTCCACCGGCCACGGATAGATACGCAATTCCATAGGCTTTGAGATGATTGGTCTGTGCAAGGTCCATGGGTATGAGCAGGCGATCGGCATTCACAAATGCAAATAGGTTGGTGAGAATTAGAAAGACCAGAATCCTTTTCAATCGCATGATTTTAAGATAGCCTGTTTTCACGAAACAACCTCTTCACCGCCTACACAAACAAACAGTATATCATGCGCTTCGCTCACTATTTCTTCGTAGATGTCATATTCAGGATGATGGCGGAGTCCGATGGCGATGAAATCGGCGCGGGACCCGGCTTGAAGGCATCCAAGTTCACCGGATCGTCCTAAGGCTCTGGCCCCGTTTAGCGTAGCCATGGAAAGAATTTCCTGGCACGAAAGGTTGGGAGCATTCCTGTGCAATTCCGCCATTTCGTCGAATACATTCAAACCGTCATTTGAGGCCAGGCTGTCCGTACCTAAGCAAAGATTCACCCCAGCCTCGCGAAACAGTTCCAGTGGAAAACCTGCATGGTTGAAAAAAGCCTTGCTTCGGGGACAGTGGACAACTGAGGTTTCCAGATCCGCTAGGATTTGGACATCGGCCTGATCGGCATAATTGCAATGGGCGAATAATGCTCCCCTCGGGATAAGCCCATTGCGTTTTAGAAAGTGGATGGGGCTGGAAAGTTCTTCAAATTGTAGCGCCGGAAATATGCGCCGGCAAAAGTCCATTAAGGCGCCTTGACCGGTTGCAAACATGGCCATTTCCTCGGCGCTTTCGGCAACATGCAAGGTATACGGCCCCTGACGCAGTCCGTGGTTAGTGGAGATCTGTCGCAGCAATTCAATGGAGCAAGAATAAGGCGCATGACAGGTCAGGCCCGGGTGATAAAGATCCGTTGGGGCAGGCAGGGAAGCAAGCTTCGCTTTAGCCTGGAGAAAACGTTCAGAAGCAAGCGCCGGATCAAGGCCAATCAACTCCAAATAAGGGAAGGAGCGGATAGGCAAGGATGCCAACTCCACCAGGGCCTGGCCGGAGTTCCCTACGTCGATTAGAGTGGTCGTACCGTTCTTCAGACACTCTAGAATGCCCAGTCGGGTTGCCTCCGAGAACTGATTCTGCTGCGTGCCCTCCAGCGCTTTTCTAAGTCGTGAAACCCATTTTGGAAAAGGCTCGCCACGCGGCAAAACCCCTCGTGCCATTCCCAGTTCCAAATGACAATGGGCATTGATCAAGCCCGGCATGAGCACGGCGTCGGGAAAATCCCGGATATTTTCGCCGGGGGAATACGACAATTCGTCCAACGTGCCGACTTGGATCACTCGATCCTCATGTATCCGCAGGCAGCCCCAAGGTATGGGCGGGCCAAGCATGGACAGCAAGTAGCGGCCGCGGTAGATCAAATTGCCACCCATTGGCATATGCCACACCGTTGAATGGATCGAATCTCGGCGAGTGGCTGGCTGGGTAAGGAGTACATAAACATTCAGTAAATAATTATAGTATCCTAAACAGGTATGCCCTACGTGAATGTCTTCCAATTCCATTTCTGCGAAGGGAATCCGTCCGGAGGGATTTCACTGTTACACTTTGCCAGGACCTATGGGCGACTTGTCACAGTTGGTTTTCGGCGTTTAAGACCCGCATCAGCGATGGATTTAAGGGCAACATGACGCGTCCTTTACTTTTAGTCGAAGCCTTGGCGACGCGAAACGATTCCGGCCTTGGCAAACTTGTCCGAATGTTTGTTCATGGTCTAAAAGGTTTGGCCGATTATGCGGATATCAAAGTAATCGTCCCTACTGATTCCGATTTCAACGTCGGCCCTCATTGCCTTCCCATCCAAGTTCAGCCCCGTCCCATGCGGCTCTGGACGCAGACTGCATTTCCCTGGCTGATTAGAAAATTGCAGCCAAAAGCTGTGCTCTGTCTGGGTTGGACTCTGCCGCTTTACCGCCCCCCGGCGCAATATGGACTTTTAATTGCCGATGTGGGACCTTTGGAAGCCACCGCTTTCCCCATGTCCAGTCGGGACAAAGCCAATCGCAATTGGCTGCGACGCATGCCACAAAAGGCCAATCTTATTTTAACCAATGCCGCATTCACAAAAAAACGCATAAACAATATATTAGGCATTCTTCCAAATCGGATTGAGGTGGTGCGGCCTATTCATTTGGATTGGTTTAGCAATTATAATTCGGCGGACGCCGGGCTACTGGAAAGCAGCCTTTTTCCCAACGGAAGCTATTTCCTTGCAGTGGGAAATGTCGAACCTCGCAAAAACTTTCCTGGCTTAATAGCAGCATACGCGACGCTCAAAAAAAAGCACCCGGACACGCCCCCCCTGTATATTGTAGGGCATAAGGCTTGGGGTTTTCCTGATGCGTGGGCGGCTGTCACACAATTTGGAATTGCAGATTCTATTTATTTTACCGGATACCTTTCCGATGCCGATCGAAATGCCTACGTGGCTCATTGCACGTTATTCATTTCTAGTTCACTTTATGAAGGATGGGGGCTGCCACTGTTTGAAGCGTTGGCATTGGGCCGACCAGCCATCTACCACGGTGATTCCAGTCAAGCTGAATTTGCTTCGGGGTTCGCTTTGGCCGTAGACTGTTCCAATACTAATCAATTGGCCGAGGCCATGGAAAAACTTTGGACCATACCCTCCGAAAGACAAAAATACCTTTCTGCCTTACAAACCGGTTTTCCACGGATTCTGGAATATGATTTAGAAAGTGCATTGCGGGCGGCGGTGCTGCCCCTATTAGCTCACTCCTAGTTGCTCACTCCTAGTAGTCACGATTGCCGGCAGGGCTTACTGAAATCGATTCATCCGGGTTTCAGTAAGTGGCCTGCTCCAGTACGATTTCTTGTGTATGGGGTGATCCCTGACACGGAGAATCCAGGGTAACCCAGGAAACACGTACCTTCACGGTATCCAACTTAATGGCATAAGTTCCCTGGTTCAAAAAATCATTACATCCCAGTGAATCCACAAATAAACGACGGCGAATTGTTGCTGTCGAATCCAAAAAGCTCCAGTGCCCTTGTGCGAATACATGTGTTTCCCCGGAGGGTTTTCCCTTCAGGCTATCCTGGAAAAATCGGCCTCGAACTAGCATGGCGGAATCGGTTAAACGACCCGAAGAATTACGGAGTCGAATGATGGAATCCCCACCGGCAGGAAATACATAGGTGAGCAGGCTGTCCTGGCCGGCGGTGTCCAAGGGGCAATCCACCCCAGTTGGAAGCCTTACTCTGGTTTTAGGGCCAAAGGCGGCCGGCTGACTTTTAGAAAGTGATTCTAATTTCATGTCTAGGATTTCGATGCAGTCGTAACCGGCATGGAGTCCGTATCCGACATGGTACCCTTTGAAAAGAACTTTGCTAGCAGAATCGAGAAGTACGAAACGAGAATGCGCGGGCACAAAGCGAAGGGAATCGACACGGATGCCTTCAACAATTGCAGGTTGGCGGTCCGACCAGGTGCTCTGTCCGCATCCGGAAAAAATCGCGGCCCAAATAATTGCCAGGGCAGAAAGGGAAAGCGTGCATGCATTAAGCAAAGTGAATTGGGCCGGCCGCAATGTATTCCTCCAAATTGTCCGTGGAATTGAGTTTGAAACAGTTGTATTCCGCCAATAGGAAGATGGCATGGCCAAGATCACCATAAGACTGAAGCCCCCAGTGTTCCAGGATTTGGCCGGTCATTTCCCCAAAATCCGTGCGAACTTGAGCAGAAAACGCGGGGCAAAGATCGCGTGCGGAAAGATGCTGAAAATCCTTGCCGTTCAGCGAAGCTTGAAAGACAAAACGATAAAGGTATTCCCAGCATTGCGGTGGGAATCGATCTTTTCCAGCCTTTCGCATTTCCAGGTAAGCCATGCGAAGATCATTGCCCATTTGCCACGACTGCCTTTCCTAAAGAGACTTCCGCATTATCCGCATGGACGGCAAGACCCGGCGTCGGAATAAAATCCCTTGGATCCAGGTACAGTCCATTTTTTTCAATATGAAATATGAGGCCGGAAAGTGAATCGCCTTCCACGCCCGCGATTCCCAAGGTATCCTGCGCCTCAACTTTACTGCCCACCTTAAGATTTAAGGACAATTTTATAGACCCAGCATAATCAGAAAAAATATTGTGCCCGTGGTACATTTTTAATCGTTGGGCTTGTGAATCAATGAACACTACTTGTCCAGCCAGCATAGGATGAAAAACCGAAGGAGCCAGCGCAGTGTATCGCACACCCACAGGATGTTGCAAAGTCGATTGCAGTCCATGGAAATCCCAAATTGGCAATTGTGGTGTTAGGTCGTCCAAGCAGCTACGGGCAGAACAGTACTGATTACTTGTTCCCGTTACCTTTCGATTGAGTATCAAAGGCCCTTCGCTCGACATGAATTCTAGGCTTTGCAAGGCGAAGCGAATGGGAGTATCACGTGATGCGGTGTCACTGATGAAGTGAACCGAAAACCCCTTTAACGGGGTTCTGTTCCACTGTAACGCCACTTTGTGAATCAATCCCCGCAGGTTCCCGGCTAAGCTGGAATCCAAGCCCTGAGCGGAACGCAAACATTCCTTCACATTATCTGTAGGGCATAACAAATCCACTTGCAGTGAATCCGTAGACCACCGTAGGTTTAGGGACGGGTTAGGAGACGTTTGAGTACCGGCAATGACGTTAGGGGTAACGGCTAAACGGTCTGAAGGATTTTTTAAACCGGTAAATAAGCGTCCCGGGTGAAGCACGGACTGCGCGATTTTAGAGGAGAATACGCTATCAAATTTGAGATAGACAAGGACACCGAAAGCAACCAGCACCAAAATTCGAATAGTAGGCCGTCGCTTAGAAGGCTGAGCGACGTACTTAAAACGTTTTTGTGGCCGAAAATCCCTATGGGACAGTTTCACCGATTATTGCAAGGTCAAATGGACGGCCTTGTTCTTTCCTTCATTTACGATTTGAGTCACCGAATTCTTTTGGCCCTTGAGGGACATTTCAATGCGGTGGCTTCCGGAAGGCAACTCTAGTTTGGCGGGTGTTAGTTTACCGGTATCCTTTCCATCGATAATAATATTTGCGCGAGCGGGGCTGCTAGAAAGGAAAATGATTCCAATCGGTCCATCTCCAGTCGGTGCCTCTGGCTCTGGCCGTGAAACGGCTGGAGTTGGCGCCCGCTCAGCCTTTTCAGGCTTGGCTTTGGCTACAGGTAGGTCTTCGGGCTCCTGATATTTTTCATGTTCGGGCTCGGGAGTGGGTTTCTTTTCCACTTTGGGCTCGGGCTTGGCAATGACTTTGGGCTCTGGTTTTGGTTCTGGCTTGGCAATGATTTTTGGTTCCGGCTTAGCAATTACCTTTGGTTCTTGTTTAGGTTCTGCCTTGGGTTCTGGTTTTGATTCTTGTTTCGGTTCTTGTTTAGTGACAGCCTTAGGTTCCGAAGACTCTTCCTTTTCCAAGTCGATGTCCAGCTCATGATCCGGGTGGTTTTTGGGTAAGGTAACCTCATACCTTTTGTAACCCGGCAGTCGCACTATAATTTTATTGGAATTGTTCGTGAGTGTAATGTCTAACGGAGTGTTTCCGCGTTTGGAAAAATTGATGAGAACTTCTGCACCCGGCGGATTGCTGGTAATATGTAGACCGGCCGTCATTTCGCTTTGTTCAGGTTCTTTAGCCACTTTCGGTTGAGCAGCCGGCTTTTCAACTTTTTCCGGCTTAGCTGCTTTTACTGGTTTAACGTGGGCAGTCGTTTTGACCGGTTTTGGGGTGGCGACAGGAGCTGCGACATGCTTGGATACCGGTACCAACGGTGTTACCTGGGAGGGCTCTTCAGCAGGCGGCGCAACGGCTTTTGCCGGTTCCCTTACCGGCTTCGGAATTTCGGCAGTTTTTGCTACAGGTGGTTTTTTGCTGACTGGCTGCTTGGCGGCGGGGACTTGCGTCGGCGTTTGAACGGCCGTACTTGGAGCCACTGGCTCCGTAACGAGTGGCGGCAGAGGTTCAGTAGGTGGGAGCGATGGCTCATCGATTGGGGGTGGTACGGTCGCTTCAGGAATAACTGGCGTTGAGTTCGCTGGGACAGTAAACGTACCGATTTTTCCGGTAAAGAACAGGTATCCGCCACCTACTGCTGCGAGCAGGAGAATGGCGACAATGAGCTTGGCAAAAAAATGCGATTCTTCCGCCAGGTTTTCTGTATGCAGTGGAGGCAAATCTACAGGGGGCTGCCTTTCCGGTTCCCGCATTGAAGGCGTAGGAATTTTTTCCTCAACTCGACCTAATGGGGCCTGGACTTCCTGCTGTTCATCCTGCTCCTGGAAATCTCGACCTCCAGCCCTTCGGCCAGGTGGTCTCCGTGAATTCGGACTGCGCATTCTATCCTGAGCTGGCATACGCTGACGTGGATCGACAGGGCCATTTTCTTCTCTGGGTTCTTGGGTGGTGTAGCCCTGATCGGAAGGATTTTGCACAGGCGGCGTAGGAGGTTGTGGTGTAGATGCCCCAAACTGACCTACTGGCAACTGCACGGTAGGGTAATCAAAGTTTGCCGGACCTTGATTGAAGTTCGGGGGAGGCGGCGGCGTAAAAGTTGGACCAGCGTTTCCTGGAGCCTGAGTGTTATAGGGATCGTACGCCGGTGGTTTTTGGCCTTGGAGATAATTTTGTGAAGGGGCATCCGGAAGCTGCGGCGCAGGAAATTTTGGCGCGAGAAAGGTGGGGTATGCGGCATTTGCATCGCGGGGCGGCTGTGGAGGAATACCAGGATTGGAACTGGGTTGGGTACCAAGCTGGTACTGAGGAAGCTCATTATTATCGAGCTTGGTACTGAGGCGTTGGCCCATTTCGGCTTTGAAATCATCGAATTCCGTGCGGGGAATTTGTGGTTGCTCCGGCTCCTGATTTGAAAATTTCTGTAATTCTTCGATGCGATAGCTGGAGGTTTGTCGAAGGATTTCTTTCGAGTCCGCAATCATTTCCGCTTCCGAGCGGTAGATACGCATGATGTTGTCTAAGCCGGCGCGTTTGAGAATATCTTGTACCTTGGGATGTTCTGTCAGGATTGCGATGCGTCCGCTCACCTCCAGCATATGCCGATTCGATGCGATGAACGCATTGATAGTATCGCTGTAGAGATACTCAAGGTTACCGAGATCGATGACGACATTTCTCATGTCGTTTTCAATTAGGAATCGAACCGTGTTCTTGAGTTTGGCGGAGTCGAAAACTTCGGTATCGCCCAGCCGGGCGGAAACGACGTCGAAAATACCTACAGAACGAATATCAAATTTGATAAGTACCCCCGGGTATTACCCTTAATATCGGGTAGACCATGCCCTGCCCTAGATAGGGAATGTTCGCGACAGATAGCCAAAAAGTTACAAAATTATTCATTAGGCAAAGTATATTTAGGGGAAAAAATTGTGTTTTTGGCTTGGTTTGGCCATTTAGTAGGGGTATAGTGGCTTACCAGCTCGAACCCTTAAATTTTTTTAATGAACGGAGCAAACCGCTTTGAGAAACGAAGAAGATTTCCCAACAGTTAAGTTTCACAAGTGCCGGGCTTGCGGGCAGGTTTATACGGGATCCCTATCGGGACAGAATGCCTGTCCAAATTGTCAGGTGCCATCCCAGACGCAGGCGCTTAATGTGGGCCACTTTAAGTTGGCTAGGCAGGGGAGACACGTGCTTTTTTCTGTGCTTGGCCCAGCCCATAAAGTAGAGGAATTGGAAGCGTTAAGAGCTCAAATCGATGAACTATCCATGCTGGAAACCGACTCTATTGCATTTGAATTTCGCAATTCTGCCCACCTCAACAGCAGCCTAATCGGCTTGTTGGTTAGAACTATGCAATCGCTTTCCATCCACGGCAAACCTATTTTCATCATTGCCGCAGAGCCTGCCACCCTGGAGAGTTTGCAAATTATGGATTTAGATCGTGTGATGAAAATCGTTCCAAGTTTGGAAAAATATCAGGAAGCCCTGGTCTGAGCAGGCCGGCCCAAGCCAAGCATCGCATTTGAGCAGAATTTGGAGCTATCCAAGGTGTTTGTATGGAATCCCTTAGGGAGACTCTTCCTCTTCCTCGAGTATTTCTTTTCCGCCAGCGGGTTTAGATTTGTCGATTGCCGGAACTAGAGAGGATTCGGATTGCGTTGCCGCTGGTGGGGTAGAGTGGGGCAGCAATTTCGGCCGGAAATTTCGACCGCTGAATTTGGGAAAAACCGGAGTGAACTGCAAAGAAACTCGGTGCGTGGACAGGAGATCAGGATGGGGAGTAAAGCTATAATCCAACCCCAGAGTTTTGTGCCAAGTATATCCGATACCAAAAGTTGTTAGCGAGGAAATCGATTTAGAGAGGGCGAATTCATTCACTCCAAAGCGGCAAGACAGGCCAAAATCAAAAAGATATTCCAGCCCGAGATTCATGGTGGCCAAGATTTCCTGAGGGTCGGTATAAATTCGCGATCCCTGCAGGGAGTTGATGGATTTGGCCTGGTTCTGGAACAATCCTTCCGTTTGTGCGGCTAATTGCAGGGAGCCGTAAAAATAAGGGGTGGGCACTCGCGCGGCAGCCCCTAGGTATATATCGGAAGGTTCATATTCTTTATACCCGGATTCCCAGGATGTAGAAGAAGGAACCAGACCCTTTATCAACGCATTTACACGCAACCATCCTCCCCAGGTGTATTGCGCCATGGCGTCACCGCGCATGCCGATTCCGTCTTGGTCGAGTTGGCGGTAGAGCAGGTTGAAATTCATGCCCACATCCAGGCCTCCCCAGCGCCTGGAAAATGCGGCCACTACCAAATAATCGGCAACGGAGAACAATTCCGTAGGCTGCGACTGTTGGACCGAAGTCCCTTCAGGACGCAAATCTATGCCACTGACTCCGTACCTGGAAATGCCCAGACCCAAAGTGCTGTTCGTTTGGAACGGTAAGAGAAACGCGAAGTCATCGAATTTTGCTGACCCGAATTTTTCCGCATGCGCGGTAGAAAAGGTAAAGTCATCGATGTCATTCATGGAGGCTGGAGCATTGGCCACGGCGTCGGCATCCCGCTGGAATCCCGCGAAACCAATCGCCATTCCGGCTGGGCGAGCCCCAAAGCCTTCTTCCAAGCTTAAGTTGACACCCTGGGCCTGGTTGAGACCATCCAAATTTTCAGCCTTGGACGCTTGCACAGCGCAAAGAAGTAAAAACCCAAGCCAGACAGTACGCGACATTGCAGCATAATCTAACAAGAAGCCCAAAGGAAATCCGCAATAGTACTAGACCGGTTTTCGTGTTATATTTGCAGCATGAGTCTGGGGGAATTTCCCGTATTTCCGTTGAAAACACTGTGTTTCCCTGGGCATAAGATCCCCCTCAAGATATTCGAGGACCGGTATTCCCGCATGCTCAGGGATATTGAAAGCGACTCGCGCTTCGTTATTTCCTTGATAAGCTCGGGTGAGGAGGCTGGCAGCGAGGCGACTCCCTATCGCGTAGGCTGTTTGGTGGAGGTGGAATCCATTCAGCGACAAGGTGATTTTCAATTCATCAAACCTCGGGGATTGCATCGGGTGTATTTGGACGCCTTCAATCGTGAATCGCACGTGTACCTGGCAGCAGAATGCTCGGAATATCGGGATGAACCCGAGATTTCTGGTGCCGCAGACAAGCTTCCGCTACTTGAAGCGGAAATACTGAAAATGGCCATAGTATTGGGTCCTGAAGAAAGTCAGGGCGTCCTTGAAGTGATGGCCGGGCTGCGCGCGGATATGGATCGCGAGAATTATTCCCTGTTTTTATGTGGGTGCCTGCACCTCCCGCCTATTTATCTGCAACGTTTATTGGAATCTCGATCGCTTCACTACCGCATTGAAAACGCATTGAATCTACTCGCGCAAAGCCGATGAATATTATTCTGGATTGGGCCGGCACCTTGGCAGCGGATCAAGGGCTATCCCTAAGGGCCTCACCCACGCAGTTTGCATTATTGCCGGGTGTGCGCGAAGGATTGGCCTGTCTGGCCTGCAACCACAAACTTTTTTTGGTCTCAAGAATAAACCAATCCCTGCTGGAAGAGTCCTTGAATCTGCTGGAAGTGAGACAGTATTTCCAGAGTGTGTATGGCTCGGTGGTTGACAAAGTCTCCGCATTACCGATCCTAATTAAAGACCTGGGATTAAGCCAGGATGAAACCGTGGCGGTGGGAGACATGCCGCAGGACATCCTAGCCGCCAAAGCCGCCGGTGTGCAATCCCTGGCGGTTGCCTATGGGCATACCCCAGCTGCTGAATTGTCTGCCTCGGAACCGGATATGCTTTTCAATTCCTTTCCGGAATTGTTGCGCTACCTCAATAAAATGGCGTTTGTGGAAAGTCGGCACTTTCCGGTGGCAACGGTTGGGGGGCTTATTTTTGACGACCAAGGGAAAGCCTTGCTGGTGCGTACGCGTAAATGGTCCAATCTATATGGCATACCTGGCGGGAAAATCGAATATGGAGAATCCATGCAGGCTGCCTTTGTCCGGGAAATCAAGGAAGAAACCGGATTGGACATTGAAGACGTGCGTTTCGTGATGATTCATGACTGCATTGAGCATCCCGAGTTTTATCGGCCACGGCATTTTTTACTGGTCAACTATACAGCCAAGGTCGTCGGTTCTCAACCACACGTAAAGCTGAATTATGAAAGTGAAGCGTATCTTTGGGTCGCGCCGCGTGAGGCCATGGGCTTGGCTTTGAATGGTCCAACGCGATCGCTCTTGGAAAAAATCCTGGAAAGTGAGGCAACCTGATGGGTGTTTTGGATGTTCACGATTTACGTATCCGGTGTATTGTCGGTGTGCACAATCAAGAGCGCAAAATCGAGCAGGACCTGCTGGTCGATCTGAATCTAAAATTTGATTTCAGCGAAGCAGCGCATACCGACAGGATCGATCTCACCATCGACTATACTCGCTTGGCGCATATGTTGGAGCTTTGGATGCAAAGGGAGAAATTCCAACTGATTGAAACCTTGGCCACCCGGGCCTGTATTTTAATCACCGACGAATGGCCCCAAATCAGCTATTGCAGAGTCACCATCAAAAAACCTTCCGCCCTGCCTAAAGCCAGTTACGCCTCGGTTACCTCGGAATGGACTGCTGGGCAATGATGGATGGTGTTGACGTTTCTGTCTCTAAAGATAACTTGAGCGAATCCTCGGTGGAAAAAGCGGCGCTGGTAACCGGTTCCGCCAAACGTCTGGGCAAGGCCCTGGCGATGCGCCTGGCGAGTGCGGGCTATTTTACCTGGGTGCATTACCTGTCCTCGAAAAGTGAGGCGGAAGCCGTATTGGCGCTAATCCATTCCAAGGGCGGCAGAGGTGCCTTGGTACAGGCAGATGTTGCCGTAGCGGGCGAGGTGCGAGCGCTGGTGGAAAAAATCAGGATGCAATCCGGACGGTTGGATGTTCTTGTCAATAATGTCGGCATCTATCGCACCGGAAGCCTACTTGAGTATTCCATAGAGGATTTCGCCGCTACGCTTCAGACCAATTTGGTGGCGGCCTTTCATTTGTCGCAAAGTTGTTTGCCGCTTTTCCCCAAGGCCGGTGGGTCGATTGTGAATATCGGCTATGCCGGAATTGAGAATCAGTCAGCCAGCGTTCACAATACAGCGTATCTCATTTCCAAAAATGGATTATTGGTACTGACCAAATCGTTGGCGCAGGCATTGGGACCACGGGCTATTCGAGTCAACATGGTTTCGCCGGGTATACTGGACAATAGCGTGGAGCTGCCCCAGCATCCCAAAGACCATATTCCCCTGGAGCGATTGGGGAAATGCGAAGATGTCTGTGATGCTGTTGAATTTTTGGTGGGGGAACGTGCCGGTTACGTCACGGGCGTGAACCTGGATGTGGCCGGTGGCTATATGCTGAAATTGAACGGCCTCGAACCGGCTAGGTGAAGGACAGCAAGCGAACGCATGGCTAGACAAGCAAAACCAAATTCGCATTGGGGATATATCGAGGGCTATTATTGGCGCCTGATGGACTGGGAAGATCGCCATATGCTGGTCGAGCATTTGGGAAAGCTGGGGGGTGACAGCTATCTCTATGCGCCTAAAGAGGATCCCCTGCATCGTCGCGAGTGGCGCACACCCTATGGAAAAAAATGGCTCGAGAATTGGTCCAGCTTCACTGCCAAGGCTGCGCGCCATAATGTACAAGCCATACCAGGATTGGCTCCAGGACTTTCCTTTGAGTATCTGAATGAAAAAGATTATCGCTCACTCTTGCAAAAGTTTTCGGTTTTTCGGGATGCCGGTAGCACTCTTATGGCCTTACTTATGGACGATATTCCGCCGGATCTACCTGCGGCCTGCCGAAATGCATTTCACAGCCTAGGTCAAGCCCATGGCCAATTGGTGGCCCGACTCCTAGAAGATTTGAATCGCTCCGGCCAGGCTTGCCGTTTGTGGTTCTGTCCCACCGTGTATACGGACCAATTTGCCCGCAATGCCAAAGGAAAACCAGGCAAGCCTGCAGAGGATATCTACCTGCTCGATTTGGCAGCCACTTTGCCCAAAGAAGTTACCGTGATGTGGACGGGTCCGAATATTATTTCCGAAAATTTGTCGGCCGAAGCGATTCGCTCTGTGGCAAAACTTTTTAACGGCAATGTGGTGATCTGGGACAACTTGTATGCCAATGATTATTGTCCGAACAAATTGTTCGTGGGTCCTTACCGAGGCCGCACTCAAGGCCTTTGGAAATGGACGCGGGGCGTGCTTCTCAATCCTACGGGATTACCGGTAACGGATATGTTTCTCCTGTCTTTACTAGCGGCCTTTCGCGCTGGCTTGAGTCCGGAAAAAGCTTGGCGGCAAACCCTGGATGCATTTGCTGTTCCGGATGATTTCAAAAAGGTGGCTCGTTTTCTGGAATCCCCATTTTTTCGCGCCGCTGACTCAGATTTGAAAGCAGACTCGGTGGCCGTACTGCGTAAAGCCCTGCACCCCTTGATTTGGGACTGGGTTTCTCCCTTGCATCGTGAATGGGCCAGCTTCCTTTTTATGCTTGATGCGGATTTGAAAGCGTGTTTACGGGGAAAAGCCGCTCCGGATCCGGCTTGGGTGCAAAAGCGTTACTCTCCAATTGTGGCCAAGCTGCTGCTCAATTCGTGATACTGCGCGAGTTGGGTGGGAGTTCGGACTTATAGGTGGGAGCCGCGGTCATTAACTAATATATTTGCCCTTCCACTTTACCATCCGGAGTCTATATATGGAAAGAAAGAACATATCCACCGGTTCCAAATGGGAACCCATCATCGGTTATTCGCGTGCGGTCCGAATCGGCAATCAAGTTTTTGTGTCCGGGACAACCGGGTCCGATGCGACCGGTAAGGTCACGGGCGACACCTATGCGCAAACGAAGCAAGCGCTGCAAAACATCGCATCCGCATTAGGTCAAGCCGGAGCCGGTTTGCAGAACGTGGTTCGGACCCGCATTTTCATGACGGATATCTCGGCTTGGGAAGCTGCTGGGAAAGCGCATGGAGAAGTTTTCGGGGATATTCGTCCCGTGACCACCATGGTGGAAGTCAAGCGGCTCATTGCACCAGAGATGTTGGTGGAGATCGAGGCGGATGCCGTAGTCCTATGATTCTGGTTCAGAAGTAGTCATGGCCTATTCCAGTTTGCGGGATTGTGTTGAGGATTTGGAACGGCATGGCCAGTTGCGCCGCGTCGATGAGGAAGTCGATCCCCATCTGGAAATGGCCGAAATTCAAAGACGGGTTTATGCGGCCCAAGGCCCGGCGTTGCTGTTCACGCGTGTGAAGGGAACTGGATTCCCATGCCTTGCCAATCTTTACGGCACACAAAAAAGGACCCACTTTCTATTTAGACATACATTGACCAACGTAAAAGCGGTGCTCGATTTAAAGCGGGATCCCATGGCGTGGACCCGGCAGCCTTGGCGGCAGTGGAAGTTGCCCTGGACGGCATGGCATGGTTTGCCTAGGCAAGTGAACCGTGCCGGGGTGATGGAATGTACAACCAGTCTAAATGGTCTTCCTAAAATCGTGGGATGGCCCAAAGACGGCGGGGCTTTTATCACCCTTCCACAGGTGTACACGGAACATCCGGATCATCCCGGTATCCGGCATTCCAATTTGGGGATGTATCGCATACAGCTATCCGGGGGCCAGTATCAGCCTGGAGCGCAAGTAGGTCTCCATTACCAAATTCACCGAGGCATTGGCGTGCACCACCATGCGTCCATCAACCGAGGTGAGAAACTTAAGGTTTCCATTTTTGTGGGCGGGCCGCCGGCTCATGCTTTGGCTGCGGTGATGCCGTTGCCGGAAGGCATGCCGGAAATTTTTTTTGCAGGGATGTTGGCAGGCCGCAGGTTTGGATATACCCGCGAGGGTGGACATTTGCTCTCCGCAGACGCGGACTTCTGTATAGTGGGAACCATCGATCCCGGGCACACCTTGCCGGAAGGCCCCTTTGGGGACCATCTAGGTTATTACAGTTTGACCCATCCTTTTCCAGTCATGGAAGTGGAAAAGGTCTACCACCGTAAAGATGCGATTTGGCCTTTTACCGTGGTCGGAAGGCCCCCTCAAGAGGATTCCCATTTTGCCGAGCTCATCCATGAATTGGCGGGACCGCTATTGCCCGTGGAAATCCCGGGCCTGCACGCCGTGCATGCGGTGGAAGCCTCGGGAGTGCATCCGCTCTTATTGGCTATCGGTAGCGAACGTTATGTGCCATATGCGGAACGCAAACCCCGCGAATTGCTGACCTTAGCCAATGCGATACTCGGATATGGTCAGCTGTCTTTGGCGAAATTCCTTTTATTGTCAGCCAAGGAAGATAAGCCGGATTTGGATATCCGGAATGTGGCGGATTTTTTTACCCACGTTCTGGAACGCGTCGATTGGCGCACGGATTTGCATTTCCAAACCTGTACCACGCAAGATACCCTAGATTATACCGGTACAGGGCTTAATGCAGGATCTAAAGTGGTGATCGCGGCTGCCGGACCTAAGAGGCGGGCGTTGGCAACCGAAGTCCCGGCGCGTTTTGTTCAGTTGTTGCCGGACGGTTTTACCGGTGTGGAAATGGCCTTACCAGGAATACTGGTAGTGGCTTCGCCAGCCTTTCGCGATGGGGTAAAAGGCAAAGCCGACGTGGGGCGCTTAGTGACAGCCTGTGAAAGCGCGGGCATGCAGCCTGATGCGGCGGATGCGGAGTTTTTCCGGGGATTGGCAATGCTTGTCTTGGTCGATGAGGTTCGCTTTTCGGCTGAACGGTTGGATAATTTCCTGTGGGTCACTTTTACTAGGTCCGATCCAGCCCGGGATATCCATGGAATTTGGGCGTTTACGGAAGACAAACATTGGGGTTGCCGCGGTCCCTTGATTGTGGATGCCAGAATAAAGCCGCATCATGCGCCTGCTTTGGAATCGGATCCTGACGTGGTGCGTAGGGTAGAGGCTATGGCTGCGCGGGGCCGTGGGCTGTGGGGCTTGCTGTAAAAGTGGAAAATAACATCGACCCAAAAATGGAACCCTCGTGGAAAGCCAAACTCAAAGGCGAGTTCACCAAGCCCTATTTCATTGAGCTGCGTCGATTTCTACTCGAGGAAAGGCAACTGGGAGAGGTCCTCTACCCAGCGGGATCACTTATTTTCAATGCCTTTGCCAAGACGCCCTTTGATGCCGTCAAAGTGGTGATACTCGGTCAGGATCCGTATCATGGTGCGGGCCAAGCGCATGGACTTTGTTTTTCTGTATTGCGAGGTGTTAAGCCGCCACCAAGCCTAATGAATATTTATAAGGAATTGCTAACCGATGTCGGATGCACGGCGCCCACGCACGGCAACCTCGAGTCTTGGGCTACCCAAGGCGTATTGCTGTTGAATTCGGTTTTGACAGTGCGGGCCGGACAGGCAGCCTCCCATCATGGGAAAGGCTGGGAGGCTTTCACTGATGCCGTGATCCAATCTCTCAATGCTGAAAAAAAGGGCCTGGTATTTCTCCTCTGGGGCAAACCAGCCCAACAGAAAGGCGCCATCATCGATGCCAAGCGCCACCATGTCTTAACCGCACCCCATCCGTCGCCCTTTTCCGCGCATACAGGCTTTTTGGGATGCCGACATTTTTCGCAAACGAATAAATTATTACTGGCTTCGGGACAAGCAGCAATTGATTGGCAGTTGCCATTGGTTTAGGATTGTTCGCCTGGTATTCTGAGTGGCTTGCCACTACATTTAGGTCACTATGAAGAATTTTAGGAATCGATGAAAGACACGCTACTGGCCGAATATGATTTTGTTGTGATTGGTGCTGGGCCTGGAGGCTTGTTGGCAGCCCTGAATTTGGGGTTGGCTAATTCCACTGGCTCGACTTCTCAAATAGCTGGAAGCAAGCCACGCGCTTACAGAATTGCCTTGCTGGACAAACGCGACCCGTGGCGCGAACCCGTTTCTTGCGCTGAGGCCGTATCCGCCAAAGGCTTGCGGGAGTTGGTCCCCAAGGTAGAGCCAGGTTGGATTCGCGGTCCCATCGACGGTGTCCATTTCATTGCTCCAAACGGCACGGCTGTTGTATTCGACAGTCCTGGCAGCGGACTTTTGATCGATCGAGCCCTCATGCACAAGCAGTTGGCGGAGCAGTGTCAAAAGCAGGGCGTACATTGCAATTTCCGCGCGCGGGCCGTGACGGTTTCGCCGTATGCAGGTGGCTACCGGACCGTTGCCTATGCAGGAGATATTTCCGGTGAAATTAAGGCGCGCGTTGTCCTTGACGCCAGTGGTCCCGGACTCGGTTTTGGCCAAGGTGAGAAAATCGTACAGGGTGATTTTGACGTGGAGCCAGCGCTCTTTGCTTTAGTCCGGGGGCTAAAATATCCCACCAATTACATTCAAATGTTTTTCGGAAAATGCTATGCCCCAGGTGGGTATGCTTGGCTATTTCCCCGAGACCAGGAAGTGGCGAATGTCGGGCTTGTCATTGGAAAACGGTTTGCCAAAGAGGCCCCAGCGCGTAAAACCATGCAGACTTTTTTAGCCCAAGTCTATCCTGGTGCCACAATCGAGACGCTGCACGGAGGCGTCATACCTTGCGGCTATACGCACCAACCTATGGCCGTAGAAAACTTGTTCAAAGTTGGCGATGCCGCGAATATGGTCAATCCTATCAGTCGTGCCGGTATTCTGGAAGCCATGCAAGGCGGGAAACTGGCAGCGCAGGCCGCACTCAAAGTGATTGAACTAGATACGGAATCGCAAAAGCAGCAGCATTACATCGGGTATAAGCAGGCTTGGGATGCGGCGTATGGACATGCCAATATGCGGATTCACAAGGCCAAGGGTCCGTTTTCCGAGGTCAAAGATGAAACCTTTAATAAGGCAGCGCTCAAGCTGGCGCGCATTCCCGCAAATAAAAGAAGCATGACACGCATTTTCCTGACGACCCTTTGGTCCTCGCCGTCGCTTATCTGGAAAATGCGGAGCCTAATCTCCCGTAAGCCTTAAGTTTCCGGCAGGCAAATATTGTCGTACTTGGAGAAGTCGAGCCACTCGACCTTTTCCTCCCCCTGAATCAGAATATCGGCTGCTTCGGCTGGACCTTCGGAACCGGCTGCATAGTTTGGAAATTTGTCGCCCATGGGTTGCACTGGCCAATTCTTGAAAAGTGGATCCAGGTATTTCCAAGAGAGCTCGGTTTCATCGGAGCGGACGAATAGTGTCGGATCCCCGGAAATCGAATCCATCAGCAAGCGCTCATACGCATCCGCACTGGTGTCAAAATGGTCGCTGTAACAAAAATTCATGGACGTATCGGACAGCTCAAAACTTTGACCGGGATTCTTGCTGGTCAATTCCAGGAGAATGGCTTCCTGAGGCTGGATTTTAAAGACGATACGGTTGTTTTTAACCGGCACTTGCTTGCTGTTGAAAAGAGTCTTGGGAAGGTGCTTGAAGGTGATGACCACTTCCGTCCCTTTGCGGCCAAGCCGTTTACCGGATCGCAAATAAAAGGGAACGCCGGCCCAACGGTTGTTGTCGATATTCATCCTAAGCGCCACAAAAGTTTCCGTACTGGTATCCTTGGCAACGCCTTTCTCTTGGCGATAGCCAACGACCGGGGCCTCTTTGATAGTCCCGGGGCCATATTGGCCGCGAATGGCGGGAGGCGGCACAGCCTGCAAATCCAGCGGGCGTAAGCTTCTCAGCACTTTGACCTTTTCATCCCTAATGGCGTCAGCGGACAAGGACACGGGCGGTTCCATGGTCACTAAGCAGAAGATTTGCATCAGGTGATTTTGGATCATATCCCTTAATAGACCGCTATTGTCGTAGTATTCCGCCCGGTCCTCGGCCCCCAAAAGTTCCGAGGAACTGATTTGTACATGGTCGATGTAATGGTGGTTCCACAGGGGTTCAAATACCGAATTGGCAAAACGGAAGACTAGGAGATTTTGTACTGCTTCTTTGCCCAAATAATGATCGATGCGGTAGATCTGTTTTTCCCGGAAGCAGGCCAGTAGATTTTCGTTCAGGGCCGTGGCCGTTTCAATGTCACGACCATAGGGTTTTTCCACTACCAATCGGCTCCAATGCGTGACTTGAGGCCCATGAATCATGCCACCCTTTTTGAGGGCTGCGGCTACCTCGGCATAGCCGCCCGGTGGAATGGCCAAATAGAAAAGGTAGTTGGGAGGAATCCCCGTGTCCTTGCAGATTTGATCACAGGTTTCTTTGAGCTTCTGGATTCCCGATGGGCTATAATCGGTTTGCAGGTACAGAAAATGTTTTTCAAACTCGGAAGGATACTTACCCATGGAGAGGAGTTGCTGCGGCTCCATGGGCTTGCGTCCCACACCGATAATCCTGAAGTTGGCCGGCAGAAGCTTTTTGAACAGAAGGTTTCCGAGAGCGGGAAACAACTTCCGTTTGGCCAGATCGCCGGACCCGCCAAAAATAATGATTAGACAATCATCCGGGCAGCGGCCTTTGGTATGGAAAAAATTGGACGTACTCCGGCTTTTATCTTCAGTGGTCATTGCCATGGAACATTCCCGGGTTGGTGTCCAAGAAAATTATAAATTTTAAGCCTTGGTCCTCGAGCAAATCGGAAAACTTGCGATATGAAAAAAACGACTTTTCGAACTGCATTGGAGGCCGCCTGGAAAAAGCGCACGGCCCTCAGAGAGAAAACTACAGCTTTGAGAATTTTAAATGGTGCGGCATCCGGTACGCCCGGACTCATCGTCGACAAATTTGGGGATTACCTGGTCGTTTACGCCTATGACAAGGATTTGCGGGAACACTATGGCGATTTCCCTCGCGATCTAACCGAAGTATGCGGCGCACGCGGCATTGCCCTTAAGGACCGCAGTACCAAGGGTGAAGAGGGCAGGGAAGGGGGCCGGGCCCTGATTGGGGAAGTACCAGAAACCGTGGAAGTGCGCGAAGGGGTATTGAAATTCCTCGTCCATTTGCAGCACCCCCGAAACGTGGGTCTGTTTCTCGATACCCGGCCACTTCGTGAGAGTTTATTGGATCATTGTCGGCACCATGACGTTCTCAATCTGTTCAGCTATTCCTGTTCGCTGGGAGTGGCGGCGTCCTTTCGAAACCAAGGTGCCGTGGTGAATGTGGATATTTCGGCGCGCTATTTAGGATGGGGCAAGGAGAATACCACGGCGAATGGTTTGGATCCGGAGGCGACAAAATTTCTGAGAATGGATGCGGAAAAATATTTGGATTGGGCGGGCAAGAAAGGCCTTTCCTACGACGTCATCATTCTGGATCCCCCAAGCTTTTCACGTTCTAAAACCGGGACATATAGCTTTGAGGACGATTATTTTCGCTTGCTGGAAAAGTGCGCCTTGGCCATTCGGCCCGGGGGTAGAATTCATGCCTTAACTAATTTCGGCCAAATTACGCAGGATCAGTTTCATAGTCGCATAATTGATTCTTTAACTAAGGCTGGACGGCCGCCAACCCAGTTTAGCCCCATGGCCTTACCGGAAGATTTTGATGGGGCGGGCTCGGCCGAATCAGGTGAAGCCGTGACAGGTCAGACGGTTCCAAATGGAATGAAAGGCAGCGCGGTGGAGGGCACCTTGATTGCCTGTGAAGCCGTTTTGCCCTGAGAGTCGACGGCAGCGCAAACGCCAAATTTCGGGTAATCGCGCCACTTTAGCTTTGTGATATTTTACTTTGGGTAACTTTAACCCCCTATTTTCACAATTGAAAAACGGGTTGTTTCACTTCGATTAGTTACTTTGGGTTTGGCTGTGAGAGGAATCCATGTCCTACCAGGTTACCCTAAATTCCAGAAACGTCCTAGTGCCTATAGCGCTTTCTGGCCGCGATGGGGAGCGATTGACGGGCGCTATTGCTAAACTGGATACAGCCACAGCATTGCTCATTCAAGTATCCGCAAACGGAACCTTTACTCAAGAATTCTTTCCTTTAAAAATCGATCAGCTTTCGTCCAATGCCTACTTAGGAGAAGAATGGGAACTGATTGCGCAAAAAACCAGCCAGGGTTTGCACGTTTATTATTTAGGTGTCCCCGACTCGTTTTTTTCTGAGGAGGTTACAAAGCCGGCTGCGCGATCCCTTTCAATCCAAGTGGTCGGTACGTCTCCCTTGACGGGGCGTGAGTCCTTTTCCGGCGGCGAAGATATCGCTTTACAATCTCAAGTAGTATCTCCGCTCATTCCCGGATTCCTCAACTTGAGCGAACTTTTTTTCCCCACTTTATTGCCACAAAATTTCATTGCCAACAATACTCTGGATGTTTTCGAGTTTCAGGATAAAAGGCAGTTGGTTCTGATGACCGACTTGCAAATGGATGCCGCCGCGCGCATTCCAGTGAGTTTGGAAAAACATTGGGAACCCAATAATTGGATTCATGCAGTGGTGGAAAACGTGGCGCCGAACGTGTATTTCACCATCCGGGGGGGATGTTTCTATACCCGCAGTCGTAAAATAACCCATTGGTTTGGCGGTTCCATCGGCTTGGAAGAAAAAAACTTCCGAGCCGCGGCCATGGAAAAAATTCGCACCATGGGTGGTGGTGAAAACGGCGCCTGGGTGTTCTGGCTGGAACCACACGGTTCGTACGCATTGGACCCCGTCGTTTTGTCGCAGGTCTTCAATGACGTAAAACAGGTTAAGAGTGGACAGGACCGGCGCATTTCCGTTAGGCACCCCATCTTACACCGACTGCTGGCTCACCGGAACGCCAGTACTCTTTCCAGTCCGGAATTGATTTCGCTATCTGGATTGCCTGCGCGGCAAAGCGTGGCCGCACTCTCACAGATGGCCCGTATTTTAACCGACTTTCAAACCGATTTGCAAAATGCTAGATGGGAACCGGCCCATGCTATTTGGTCACAGTTGCCCAATTCCGCGGCGCCACAAGGTGGATTGGAAGGGGCCATCAAAGAGTTGTATCAAACTCATGGGGAAATTCTTCGAGCATTGGAATCCCTTTTTGAAAAGACTTATGGGTATTCCGCTTGGGATGCAGTGGGCGAGCCCTTGCGCCAGACTTTGGTTGGGTATTTGGCTGAAATGTCGAGAGAGGCTCACGGTGTGCTTGGTCTTGAAGGTCTTGGACAAGTTGGGCCACAATGAGCTTTATCGTACTTTCCAATAGCACTCGGGTCATATTACCCTTGCGCACTCGCCTACAAACGCCCGTGCGGATGCCTGTGTTGGCTGGTGTAATGATATCGCAGGCGAAGTCCTCCGGGCATTGTTTACAATCGTTCATCGAATTGGGAGCATCCGGATTGCCGCGACCCTTTCGCGGAGAGCGCTGGTGTTATGAGTGGCGCAGTGATGGAGAAAATCTGCTAGCCTGTTGGTTGGGCTTTCCCAATGTTTTTTTTTCAGGGGGGATAGATCCTACTTTGCGTGTGGCTGTTGAAGCGATGGGTCGCTTTGGGAAAGAGAAAGGAAGCCTTGAATCCCTTTCCAGAATCGCCATCACTATCAAAAATGGGGAGCAGCTTACCGGGGGCCAGGAGGTGGCCTGGATGCCGGAAAATTCCCCTAAACCCTATTCGATTATTTAATCCGCCTTACACCAATTTTTTTTTCCAATTTTTTGCCCTCACATCTTTTCTTTTAATTTCAGGGCGAAGGCATTACGGGGATTGATTGCCAAAATACGGTCTACGGATTCTTTGGCCTGGTCCGGCATGCCCATCGCTTGGAAGGTGACAGCCAACCCCCCAAGCGCCAAAATTTTTTGCTTTTCTGTTACGTCGCCGGCAGCCAACGTTTTTCCATACGCCATATTGGCTTCCGCTGTTTTATGCAAATCGTTGAAATCATCTGCTGCTCGCAAACGCTCGACCGCTGTGGCGGGCCATGTACGGGTTTCCACCATGGTCATGAGCTTGGCGATCCTTTCAGAGGATATTTTCGAGTTGACTTGTTTTGTGGCTACAGGTTGTTCGACTTCAATGTTGGCTTTTACAACTGGAGGTTTCGGTGTCTGCCGTACTTCCACAGGAGTCGGTTTAGGAGGGGGCGCTACAGGTTTGGCCTCGGGTGGAGCGGCGGCAACTGGAGTAGGGTCGGGAACGGATTGTGGCCCCGGATTCGAAGGTAAAGAATTGTCTTGAACCGATGGAGGAGGAGCGGTCACAGCCTGTGCTTCAGGAGAGGTCGTGGACTTTCGTAAGAAAAGGAAAAGCCCGCCCAAGCAGAGCAGCAAAAGCAAACCACCTACAGCAGCCAATGTAATCATCAGCTTTGCCCGCGGAGAGAGCCCTTTTGGTTCGGGAATGAAAATACCAGTTCGATTTTCTCCCGCGCCTTTAAATCCGAACTGGGTAAAGCCGCCTGTGGCATTTCCGCCTGCCATGTCCAATGGGTCTCTTTCCAAAGAGGAAATGCTGACAGCTATAGGCTTGTCAGGTATAGGTTTAATTGGCTCCGCTTTCTTTTTGGGTTTAACAGGTTCAGCAAAGAGCGGAGGCTGCGAACCAAACAACGTTCCCGAGGAAGCCAGGCTCTTGGAATCTTCCATTGAGCTTGGAAAGACGGGCGTGCCAAATAAAGTGTCCGAACTTGACTTGGCTACGACAGGCTTGGCTTGAGGTTTTACTGGAACCTCTGGGGTGGCGAATTCGCTGAAAAACGTGTCGTTTCCAGAGGCTGGTGCTTGGGTTAGCCCCATCAAAGTAGGTTCTTTACCGGATAAGTTTCTTTCCACCTCTTTTGCGGCAGGTGCCGTGGCTAGTTGTAGCTCAACTGGTTTTTGAATGGGTGATCGGACGTTTCGCTCCTGCAGCCTTTGCATGGCAGATTTCAAATCCCAAAGGGCGTCGGAAAAATTGCTTGCTTCCTGAAATCTATCCTCAGGCTTCGGTTGCAGCGCCTTGGCTAGAAAGTTGGCAATTTCTTTATCAAAACCTCGCGATTCTTGAATGGTTTGCGCAGAATTTGAAGATGGGTTTTCGCCTTTAACCAATCGATACAGTAATCCAGCCACAGCAAACAGATCGGTGCTGGGATAGCTTAGAAAACTGCCTTGGCTCGAGGCTTCTGGAGCGCGATAACCCCGGTATTCACTCCGCCAAGGCATGGATTCAGGAGTCATTTCTACTGTATGTAGAGCTCGTGGATCCCAGTCGCAAAGTTTAGCCGTGAGTGGCCCTACAATTAGATTGCCGGGATGAATATTCAGGTGCCGGGTTTTCTCGTGAAGGGTCGCAAGTCCTTGAGATATCTGCCATAAGAGTTCAATACCTCGAGGATAATAGTTGCTGTCCGGGCGCGCTTGCTTCAGCCATTCCTCAAAGGTTTGACCTTCAGCATACGCTCTTGCCACAAAAACCGACCCCATTTCCTCTTGTACATCAAGGCATGAACAAATGTTATCGTGCTCAATTTCCGTCATGGCCGCTGCCTTTAGGAAAAAGTCCGGTGACTCCAACAACCGTGCGGACACGTCCGTTCGATAGCACTTTACGGCAATTTTTTGTCCGCCAATTCCGCTGTTGGCCAGGTAAACATGCCCCGATGGGGACTCCCCCAATAGACCTTCCACGACATATTTATTGGCGATTACTTCACCAACAGCGTATTGTGGGTTTGCGCTCATGGATACCCCTCTTAAGAAAGCGAAAATTTTTAGCTCTAGTCAGCCAAAAGTATACATTTTCCCTTTGTAGCTTTCCCTCTTTCTGGGTCGGAAAAATGGGTTTTTTAATATATTTTTCAAGGTTATGTCTGGGAAAACCCCGTCCTTGCGTGGGTCGTGAGGGTAGAGACCAAAGGCCTCGACCTGTAGGAGCAAGTATTGGCTTTTCAAAAGGCGCAATTTCATTTCCTATACCTTAAAGTCTTTTGGCTATGCCTGATAATTTCTGCCATCGCCACTGCGCGTGGTAAGGATAAAGAATTCAGCGAAGACTCTTTGCAAGCTATGGTGAGTCGTGAACCCGACAATGCTGAACTTTGGTTTCGGCTGGGAACTTTGGCGGCAAAAGGGAATCAGATCGATTTGGCCAAAGGTTATTTTGACGAAGGCATAAAGGTTTCGGGTAATTCCGGCAAATCGATATTGGAAGTTGGGACCTTGTGGCTGTCTCTTGGGCGTGTGCGTAATAGTTTGCCGTACTTAATGCCGAATCTGGCGCATCTTGATCCCGTTCATCTGGACCAATTGCAGTTTGGATTGGAGAAAGAGAAGTTGTTTTCCGCCCAGCTGTTAGCGTTGCGCAGCCTTGGCATGATGACAAAATCTTATCAGCCAGTAAATCAAAAAACCGCCATGCTAGCTTTTCGCCAAGGAGATCTGGCTTTATGCTATTCCATTCTGAACCACTTTGCAGAGCAACTCGATCAGGAAGGGGCTACCAATCTTCTCTTGATTGGCTTCTTCATCAATGGGAATATCGTACAAAAAACGCTCAATTACTTTTTGAAGAAGTTTCCTGTGGCGGAAGTGAATGCATTGGTCCATCTCAACTTCGCGCAACAGAGCAAGTGGAGTCCGGTTAAAGACTATCTTAAAAAAGAGTCGAAATCACTCAGTTATCGAGACTACTATCATCTGATTTTGGCAATGCAAGCCGCCTCGGAAGATCGCAATGAGGACGCTGTGGAACATTATCTGCAGGCTCAGCAAACGCCGTGGGAACATTTGCGAGTTGTTGTTGACGTGGATTTATACCGGTTGTATGCCAGTACGGGGAATAAGTTCAAAGCAGACCAAATTTGGGACAATCTAAAAGAAGAATACCAGAATAAGGACCCTGAAATTCAGGAGTTTATGGCACTGCAACTTCAAAGCCTTGGTTATGAAAAACAATCCAAATATTTTTTCCGTGTTGTGTTGCGTCGCAGACCGGGCAATATTGCCGCTGTCAAGGGCCTTTGGGATGACTTAATGGGTAACGAAGATTTTCAAACACTTACGGACAACTTGAAGGCTATGTTCGAACGCGATCCTCTTTCCTGCGACGCAAACCTTTTGGCCATGAATTTCCATTACGCTCAAAAAAATGAGCAGGAATTATTGCCCTATGCCCGCAATGCAACCATTTACTGCTATGAAGCCTTGGAACCCTATTTTATCTTGGGAACAACATTATTGAATCTGAGCAGGCCGGATGAAGCCCGTGTATATTTCGCAAACTTTGTTCGTAAAGGCGGCGACGCCAATCGGGTCCCTGTCAGCCTGCGACAATAAGCCATTTTTTAACAAGGAAATGGCAAAGCCAGCATCCTGCCAAAACTCCTAGCGTATCCGCCGCCCAATCAAGGCTGCTGGCTTCACGTATCGGCACAAACATCTGGTGTATTTCATCGCTGGCTCCATAAAGGATTCCTACCATCGGCCCAAATCGATCGCTAAAATTTCCCACAGCTCCGGACTCACGTAAACTATTTAGAAGCCAATGTCCGGATTGTATGTTACGCAGGTATAAGCGACTAGAGATGAGGCAACCCAAGCCAGCGTAGGCCATAAAATGAATGACTTTGTCGCTCATCGTAAAATCCGGAAGCTTGACTTCATCACCGGACAAACTGGACAAATAAAACAAAATGCCCATGTATGCTGAAGCAGGCAACCAGGATAGGGCAACTTTTCGGGAGGTACTCATTGACGGTCTTCCACTTCTAAGTGCAGCGTTCCATTAAAGTACAAGTCTACATTTAACCAAACACCAGCTTGTTCCTTAAAGCGGAAGGCGGGAAGAAATTCCCCCATGGTTTCCGGATGATGAATGCGTTCCAAAAGCGTTTCCTTTGGTATGCGACCCGCTTTGCAATCTTGCCATTGCCAGGAAGGCCAGTTGAATAAGCTGGGAAACCGCTGGGTCACCTTCACTAAAAAAAGTTGTGCCTCACCTAGCAGCATGTTCGACAAATCCTGAGCATATTCCGATTGAGACAGGTCGGGAATGGAATGCAAGGCGTCTTTTATCGCCAATAGCGAGCCACTTTCCCCTTCTTCCCACCAAAGATCCAGAAGCATAGGCGATTGGCGCTGGATGCGGATACGAATGCGGCTGTGGATATCCTGTCCGGGGATAAAACAAACAGGGTGGGTTCCCGGACGAATGTCTTTGCAGGAAACATGCAGCCATTCCGAAGAGCTGTCTAGGCTCGCAAAAAAATTGCGGCCAAGGTGTAAAGGACCGAATGTTTGTGGTGGTTTGAGCACAGGAGCTGTTTCTCTGAAAACCAGAAAAAAACGGCCGCGTTGTAAGCCGGAGCCGACCCAACCCTTTTCTCCGCCATACCCTTTGAGCAGCCATTGCTGCTCCAGTCCAGGGTACGCTTTACGCAAGGACGAGTCTTCTTTCACAAGCGGCAATTCATGCCAAGCGCCACCTCCACCAAATGCGGATGTGAGTGCCGTAAAGCTGTCCGGTGCGAACTCAAAACCTTGTTCAAAGCGGGCTGCAATTGGCGCCGTGCTTTTCCAGTCCAGATGCAGGCTGGCGGAATCCCCGTTGACACGATGGTATAAATCAATGGGCTTTCCATCTTTACGGGCAGCGAGATGGTACTCTTTTAAAAACTCAACACTATCAGGAAAGTGGATAGCCCAACCAAGCTCTGGCCACAGGATGGTTCCAGCGGCCAAAAGCGGAAGAAGAATCGACCTGGTTTTAAACGGTTTCCGGATCCTCATCGGAAATTTCCGCATCAGAATCCCCATCGGTTTCACTCGTTTCCCCTTCCATCTCACCCGCATCCGATTCCGGACTTCCTTCCAGGGCATTTCCGGCCAAGCGGGCAGCGGCTTCGGCGATTCCTGCCTTTAGGCTTTCTTCCGTTTCCAACACAGTGGGATCCACGTCTTCGCTTTCAACCACAGCCACATCCGTCACTAAATCAGCTTCATTGGTGCGAATGACGCGCACTCCCTGAGTATCCCGTCCAATCACGCTGATGTCGGATACTTGCAGGCGAATGACATTGCCTTCCTTGGTGATAACCAAGATTTCTTGTCCTTCGCGCACGGATTCGATACAGATGGCCGGACCGTTCTTCTCCGTAACTTTGATGTTACGAACTCCTTTGCCACCGCGACCGGTAATCCGGTACTCGTCCGGATCCGACCGTTTGCCATAGCCTTTTTCCGTGATGGTCAGAACCGCGCAACCTTTTTCAACCACGATCATGCCAATGACACCATCGCCGTCGTCAAGCGAAATGCCTCTGACCCCACGGGTACCGCGGCCGGTTTGGCGGAATTTGGACATGGCGAAGCGGATGGCTTGGCCTAGCTTAGTTCCAATCATGACATCATCGGCTTCCGAGGCCAAGACCACTTGCGTGAGGCTGTCGCCTTCATCCAAGGTCAAAGCGTTGATGCCGTTGGTGCGCGGACGGGAGAAGGAGTCCAGCGACATTTTGTTGATGATACCCTTGTCCGTGACCAGCACGATGGAGCGGGCATCTTCGAAATCCTTGACGGGTACAAAGGCGCTGACCTGTTCGCCCTCTTGTAGATTGATGAAGTTAACCAGGGCTTTGCCCTTGGAGGTGCGCGCCGCTTCCGGCAATTCGTACACCTTGAGCCAATGGCAGCGTCCCATATTGGTGAATACGAGGATGTAGCTATGCGCCCAAGCGATAAAGAGATGCTCGACAAAGTCCTCATCCTTGAGACCCGTGGCAGAAATGCCCTTGCCGCCGCGGCCTTGAATCTTGTACGCATCCGTGCCTATACGTTTGATATAGCCGGTATGCGAAACGGTAACCACCATGGGCTCATTAGCGATGAGGTCGAGGTAGGTGATGTCGTCTGCGGCATCTTCGATTTGGGTACGGCGTTCGTCGCCGTGCTTGAGTACGATTTCCCGCAATTCTTGGGAGATGATGGCAACGCGGCGCTCGCGATTGGCTAGGATGTCCTTTAGATCGGCAATCAGCAGGACCAATTCCTGATACTCTTGTTCAATTTTGTCGCGTTCCAGTCCTGTCAGGCGTTGCAGGCGCATTTCCAGAATGGCATCGGCTTGGATTTCGGAGAGGGAGAAGTTTTCCATCAGACCTGCACGGGCCAGGGCGGTAGTTTCGGAAGCGCGGATCAGCTTGATGATTTCGTCTATATGGTCGAGGGCGATGCGCAAGCCTTCCAGGATATGGGCTCGTTCTTCCGCTTTGCGGAGTTGAAAACGCGTGCGCCGTTCGACCACTTCATGGCGATGATCGATAAAGAGGCGGATCAATTCACGCAGGCTTAAAGTGCGCGGGCGTCCGCCGGACAAGGCCAGATTGTGAATCGAGAAGGTATCCTGAAGCTGAGTGTGCTTGTACAGGAGGTTGAGAATGATATCCGGGAATGCATCGCGCTTGAGCTCGATGATGATACTCATCCCATCCTTGTCGCTTTCATCGCGTAAATCGGAGATGCCTTCCACGATTTTGTCGCGCACGAGCGAAGCCATTTTTTCCAGCAAATTGGATTTGTTGACCTGGAAAGGAATTTCCGTGACGACGATGCGGGTGCGGTTTTCACGCTGCTCAATATGATGCTTTGCGCGCACCAGGACTTTGCCGCGGCCGGTCAAATAGGCTGCGCGGATTCCGTTTCGGCCATGGATAATGCCACCGGTGGGGAAGTCGGGTCCACTGACATGAGTGATCAGTTCTTCATCTCCGATTTCCGGATTCGCGAGCATTGCCAGGCAAGCATTGACGACTTCATTGAGATTGTGCGGAGGAATATTGGTGGCCATTCCCACGGCAATGCCGGTGCTGCCGTTGACGAGCAGATTGGGAAAAGCAGATGGGAGCACTTTGGGCTCTTCCAGGGACGAATCGTAATTGGGGGACCAATCGACCGTTTCCTTGTCCAAATCCTGGAGCATGAGCTCGGCAAACGCCTTCATGCGGGCTTCCGTATACCGCATGGCGGCTGGTGGGTCTCCGTCGATGGAGCCGAAATTGCCTTGACCATCCACCAGGGGATAGCGCATGGAAAATTCCTGGGCCATGCGTACGATGGAATCGTAAATGGACGCATCGCCATGGGGATGGTACTTGCCCATCACCTCACCAACGATATTGGCGGATTTCTTGTATGGGCGATCCTGGTACAGGGAAAGCGTGTCCATGCCGTACAGGATACGCCTGTGCACGGGTTTAAGGCCGTCGCGGGCATCCGGTAAGGCGCGCGAAACGATTACGGACATGGAATACCTGAGATAGGAAATCTTCATTTCCTCCTCTATCATCGTATTGATGATGCGGTCGTTTCCGGATGCGGATGTAATCGGTGTAGTCATGGGTTCTCCTCAGGTATTCTGCACGTTACAGTGCATCCCAATAGGATTTTAGATTCAATCCGACTAGTCTCCGTTTTTCTTCGGAATCGGATTGGTCAATCTGCAAAGGCGTTATGGAAATACGGTTCCTGGACAAGGCATAATCATCGCTGCCGGGTTGGAATCGATCCCCGGGTTTATAGCCTACCAAGCGGAAGCGCGTAAGGCCGTGCTCGGTTTGAACGGGTTCGTAACTGTCCACGAACATAACTGTGCTCATGCTGGTGAATTCCACGCCTTCAATCAAGGCAGGCTCACAGGATGGAAAGTTGATGTTCCAAAGACCACCCGCACGTATTGGCAGCGGGTTAGTTTTTCGCAACAATTTGACCAGCCACGCTACGGCGTGTTCTAGTCTATCCGGTGTGTTTTTCCACACGGAAACGGCAATAGCGGGAATGCCCCACATTGCGCCTTCCCGCGCCGCGCCTACAGTACCGGAGTAAATCGTACTCATACCCGCATTCTCGCCGAGATTGATACCCGATAGGACCAAATCGACCTTCCCGGTAGTTTGCAAATGGGCGATGGCGAATTTGATGCAATCACAGGGCGTGCCGCTTACTTGATATTTCGGGTAAGGGAGCAGCGTATCCTGACGATAAGCCAAATGGTGATCGATGCCATGTGTGAAGGAATGGGACATGCCGCTTTGATCTTGGGCCGGTGCAACAACTTGCACATCGTGTTCCAGACTCAGTGCATTGGCCAATACGGTCAGAACGGGGCTGTCTATGCCATCGTCGTTGGTGACAATTATCTTCATTCGGAAGGAGGAAAAGTTGGTTTTTGTAGCCTAAAAATCAAATCGATCCAATCCTATTTGCAGCGCCTGAAATCTAGGAATTTTAATGGGCTATTCCAAGCTGGAAAGCCAATAGGAATACGATTTCCAGAGGGCATTTGTACTAGCGGTGACATTAGCTAATTTGCCTGCATGCTTAGCCCGATCCAACCCAATTTTAATACCCCATGAGCGCGTCTATGCCACTGCAAACACCCAAAGGCACTAGGGATTTTTACCCTGAAGAGATGCGGGTGCAAAATCAGCTTTTCAATGGATGGCGTGCCGCCTGCTTGGATTTTGGATTTGAGGAATATGAAGGCCCCACCTTTGAACACTTGGAATTGTTCACGGAGAAATCCGGCCAGGAAATTGTAACCCAGCTTTACAACTTCAAAGACAAGGGCGATCGCGATATGGCGCTTCGGCCGGAAATGACACCCAGCCTGGCCCGCATGGTCAATCAGAAAGGCAACAGTCTCAAGCTGCCGTTGCGCTGGTTTTCTATGCCTCGTCTGTTTCGATACGAAAAGTCCCAACGGGGCCGCCTGCGTGAGTTTTTCCAGTTGAATATGGACATCATTGGCTGCGAGGGAATTGCGGCCGAAGTGGATTTGTTATCCGCCATCGTCGAGATGCTTAAGAAATTCGGATTGGGCGCGGAAGATTTTTCCATTCGCATTTCTAGTCGCAAGCTCTTGTCCGAGTTTCTGGACGGTCAGGGTATTTCCGCCGAAAAGAAACCGCCTGTGTATGCCGGATTGGATAAACGCGATAAAATCGGTCCAGAGGAGTTCCGCAAGCTTTTGGAAAAGGAAGGGCTGACTGCTGAAGTCGTGGCTGCGTTGGACGCCTTTTTTCAGTGCAGCAGTCTGGCAGAATTGCAGGTTTATTTTCCGAAACCCACACCTTCCGACGCACCACTTTCGGAACCGAATACAAGTGGCTTGTGGGAATTGGAAAAAGTGTTCGACTACATGAACAAACTTGGATACGGCGAGTATTTGAAATTGGATTTGTCCGTGGTCCGCGGCTTGGCCTATTACACCGGCATCGTCTTTGAAGTCTATGACAAGGTTAAAAGTATGCGCGCCATTGCCGGGGGGGGCCGCTATGACAACCTCCTGGCCAGTCTGGGCGGGCTGTCTTTGACTGGAGTGGGTTTTGGTATGGGGGATGTGGTCCTCGGCGACCTGCTGAGGGAAAAAGGCTTGCTGAAGGAAGGGCGCGACCCGATTGATTATTTCCTTTTGGATGTCGATCCCGCTGCCGATAAATTGCCCAAACCGGATCTCCTTAGCCTGGCACAACGCCTTAGAGGCCATGGCCGGAGGGTAGGATATTCTCTCTCCGGAGAAAAATTTAAAAAGCAAATGGGTCAGGCGAATGATCAAGCTGCCAAGTGCGTCCTGTTTTTCGGTTCCGACAAGGCGCCGCTCGGGTCCTATGAGGTCAAGAATATGCAATCTGGGGAACAAAAAATAGTGGCCCTTCAGGACCTTTGAACCCAGGTTTTGTGAATCGAAGTAGAGCTAAATGAAATTGAGTGCATTGATGCGCATAATCAAGGAGATGGGATAACATGATCGAATCCTCATATCAAGGCCTGCAGAAGGATATTGCCTCCTTGTCGACGCCTGAAATCGAAGCGTGGGAATTCCAGTATCCGGGCAGCAATACCCGATTGGAAGTAGCTATCCCCGAGTTCACGTGCATATGCCCGAAAACGGGCTTGCCGGATTTTGCCACTTTGGAAATCATTTATGTGCCGCAAAAACTTTGCTTGGAACTGAAAAGTTTGAAAGAATATTTTCTTTTTTTCAGAGACCTAGGGATTTTTCATGAACATGTGGTCAACCGCGTTCTCGGTGATTGCGTCAAGGCCTGTGCCCCCAAAAGCATGGAAGTGCGCGGCGTATTCAATGCGCGTGGTGGCATTCAAACCACTGCCATCGCACGTTTTGGGATCTAGAAGCTCTCCGTATCAAGTTTTACTTTAGAAACCGTTCAATAGGAACCAAAGGAACCAAAAATGCAAAAGATTTACAATTTCAGCTCCGGCCCATCCGTTCTCCCCAGACAAGCCATGGAAGCCGGTTCGCGCGCCTGTCTTGAATTCAATGGCATGAGACTTTCACTTCTGGAAATTTCGCATCGCAGCAAGGAATTCGTGGCCGTTATGGATGAAGCCATCAAGTTGGTCAAAGAAATCCTCCAGGTTCCCGCCGGATATTCCGTGGCCTTTTTGCAAGGTGGAGCCAGCCTGCAGTTCGCGATGATTCCCTATAATCTGCTCGATGAAGGGGAGACGGCCGCGTATCTCGACACCGGGATGTGGGCCAATAAAGCCCTTAAAGAAGCCAAGTTATTCGGAAACGTGAAAGTGGTGGCATCGTCCAAGGAAGCCAACTATACCTTCATTCCCAAAACTTATGAAATACCAAAGGATGCCCGTTACTTCCATGTAACGTCCAACAATACCATTTACGGCACGCAGCTGCAAACCTTTCCGGATTCGCCCGTGCCCCTTATCGCCGATATGTCCAGCGATATTTTCAGCCGCCCGGTGGATGTCTCCAAGTTCGGCCTTATTTATGCTGGAGCCCAAAAGAACATGGGCGTTGCCGGAACCACTTTAGTCATCGTTAAGGATGAACTTTTGGGTAAAGTCAAACGCAAGATTCCATCGATGCTGGATTACAAAATCCATATTGAGGGGGAGTCTATGTACAATACTCCTCCAGTCTTTGCCGTTTACATGGCCATGGAAACCTTACGCTGGGTCAAACAAATGGGTGGCGTGACCGCCATGCAAAAGAAAAATGAAGAGAAGGCCCGAAGACTGTATTTGGAAATCGATGAAAATCCGCTGTTCAAAGCGACCTGCGCCAAGGAAGATCGTTCCCGCATGAATGTCACCTTTGTAATGCAAAAGCCTGAGCTGGAAAATGAGTTCGGCAAAGCTGCAGAGGCGGCTGGACTCTCGGGTTTAAAAGGTCATCGATCCGTGGGCGGTTTCCGTGCATCCATTTACAATGCCATGGAGCTGGACGGCATTGATGCTTTGGTCCAAGTGATGAAAGATTTCGCCAAGAAAAACGGGTAATGGAAGGGCCGCCACCCCGATTATTTATAAAAGGGGTGGCATAAGATCAGGGTCAAGATGTTCCGTAAATTGCGTGATCTCTTTTATCCGATAAGAAGATTATCGATGAGTCGCGTTTTCCCGAAATAAACGGCCAAGGCTAAAACCGCAGGTTCTGAAATGACCTTTACGGGTTGAAGCAGGCCTTGTGATACCATCTGGATATAATCGATGCGATTCGGGTGAGCCGCATTGATTTCCTCTTGAACCAGGCCCTGTAAATTCTCCGCTGACCGTTCACCGTTTGCATAAGCGGCTTGCGCTCTATTCAACCCACGAAACAGCGCTGTGGCCCGCACTTTTTCATCCGAACTCAAGTATGCATTGCGCGAACTTAAGGCAAGCCCGGAAGGTTCACGCACCGTTTCGACGATTTCGAGACGGATATTCAAGGACAGGTCCAACACCATTTTTCGCAGTATCAATGCCTGCTGAATATCCTTCTGCCCAAAATAGGCCTGGGTCGGCTGTATGATATGTAAAAGCTTCAGCACGACGGTACACACACCGCGAAAATGACCGGGCCGGGCAGCGCCGCAAAGATGTTGATCCAGCCCTTCCACATGCACATAAGTGGCATGATCGGGGGCATAAAAATCCTGGGTTTCCGGGACGAAAACGGCGTCCACGCCGGCTTCTCGGCAGAGTTTTAAATCCTGATCCAATGGCCTCGGATACCTGGAAAAGTCTTCTGCTGGGCCAAACTGAAGCGGATTCACAAAAATGGAGACCACGGTGTTTTGGCTAGCTGCCTTACTGGTGGCTACTAGTTTGAGATGCCCCGCATGGAGTGCCCCCATGGTGGGAACAAAACCCAGAGAAACGTCGCTTCCCAAGGTACCACGCGCACTCAGATTTGCGCGCCAACGGCGATAGGCGGTAATGTCCTTAAGAATTTCCATAGGTTGGTCTCCCTACTCCTGACTCCTGACTCCCTAGAGCACCAAGGAGATCCAGTCTACTTTTTCCCCATCGAGGTCGGGGAGAAATACGTAACACCTTCCGGCACCTTGGATATCAATTCTGTCAATAGCTCCAAATCCTGTGGGTTGCGAACAAAGTCGATATTATTGGTGTTAATGATAAGCAGCGGCGATGCTGTGTAATAATGGAAAAAAGTATTGTAGGCCTGATTGAGCGCTTCGATGTAATTTTCATCGATGCTGCGCTCATAGGCGCGATCTCGCATGCGGATACGTTGCAGCAAAGTTTTGGTATCGGCCTGCAAATATACGGCATAATCCGGCTTGACTAAGCTCCGCTCCATCAAATCGGCGAATTTGTAATACAGGGCCACCTCGTTTTCATCGAGGTTCAAAGTGGCGAAAATTTTATCCTTCGCGAACATATAATCGCTGATAATCTGCGGGTGGAACAAATCCTGCTGCTGGAATAATTCTTTGATTTGCCGGTAGCGGGATAGAAAGAAAAAGACTTGGGTTTGAAAGGCGTAACGATTTTTGTCTTTATAGAAGTCGGACAAAAACGGATTGTTTTCGAACTCTTCATAAACCGGCATGCAGCCCATGCGTTCACTGAGAGCTTTGACCAAGGTGGATTTCCCCACGCCAATGACGCCTTCCACGGCAACGTAGCGCACACGTTCTGGCAAGGAAGCGGTAGTGGTTGGCAAAGGACGGTATTCCTCAATTCCCTGAGGTCCTTGAACACCCAATGCGTGATCCAGCATGGCCTCCACCGTTTCTGTAAACCCGGGTAACACAAAGCCTGGATCCAAATCCACCAAAGGAAACAAGACGAACTGGCGATTCGCAATGGCGGCATGGGGAACTGTCAGGCCATCGGATTGGATGATTTCCCGTCCATAGGCTAAAATGTCCAAATCGATTTCTCTGGGAGCCCATCGTTCCGCGGAAATGCGCCCCAATCGTTTTTCGGTCTCGCTGCAAAACGCTAATAGGGCGAATGGGTCAAGTCGAGTGGAAAAACGAACGCATAAATTGAGGTATTTGCCCTGCGTGCCGGGGCCCACAGGATCCGTTTCGTATACCTTGCTTTTCTTTATAGGTGAAACGGCAATGGTACGCAGAGCATCCAAGGCCTTTTGGAGGTAGGATTCCCGATCATTTAGATTGCTTCCAAGGGCCAAAGTGACCGTGGTTTCGGGACGAGCCATGCAGAAAAAAATATAGAAATATGGGACAAAATCATTCGTCCAACCATTTTTAAATCGAGTAGACCTATCTGGTTAAATATTGTTATCCTTTAGGCACGAGTTGGCCCTTGTTCGGTCCGACCTGAATCGGTCCAATATAGGGGCCCTTTTTATATCTTTTTCCAGATAATCCATCCCGTTCTTGCCATCAAAACCATTTGGCCCCAATTTTAAAAGTATCGAAGGAGATCCATTTTGGCCACCAAACCGAAACCTGCTATTAAAAAATCATCGGACAAATCCAAAGGCCAGGAATACCCAGGGATGGAAAATGGCGCTGCTGATGCCCCAGAGGAACAAGCCCATTCCTCAGAGGAGCAGAGTGAATACGATTCGCAGAACGGTGAAGTTGGAGGCGAATCTCAGGAGAGCAGCAATGCGCGCACTCTGCAAGAGGCCAAGGGTCGCTATCTCGAATTGAAAAAACTTGGGATGAAAGAGCTCATTAATATGGGCCTCGATCTCAACCTCAATGATCCCCGCAGCTTGCGAAAACAAGCTTTGGTATTTGCAATTCTCGAGCGCGAAAGCGGTGGCACGGCTTCCATCTATGCTGAGGGCGTGCTGGAAGTCATGGATGAAGGCTATGGCTTCTTGCGCTCTTCTGACCATTCCTATGTGGCTGGACCGGACGATGTGTATGTCTCATCCACCCAAATTAAACGCTTTGGACTGCAAACCGGCGATACCATTTCAGGATTGGTTCGGGCGCCGAAAGACAATGAGCGGTATTTCGCTTTACTGCGAATCCAAAAGGTAAATGGCGACGACCCGGAAGTGTGCAAGGACCGGGTTTCCTTCGATAATTTGACTCCACTCCATCCGGATGTGGCCTTCAATGTCGAATATGATCCCAAGGAAATCAGTACCCGTATCATGAATCTATTTACTCCGATTGGGCGCGGACAACGTGGGCTCATCGTCGCGCCTCCGCGAGCGGGTAAAACAATTTTACTTCAGAATATCGCCAATGCCATTGTCAAGAATCATCCTGAAGTCAAGCTCATGGTGCTGCTCATTGATGAACGTCCGGAAGAAGTTACGGATATGCGCCGAAGCGTACCAGCAGAAGTGTTCAGTTCGACCTTTGATGAACCCCCGGAACGCCATATTCAAGTGGCCAATATGGTTGTTGAAAAGGCTCGGAGATTAGTCGAGCACGGACAGCATGTGGTTATTCTTCTGGATAGCATCACGCGTCTGGCGCGCGCTCATAACGTGGTTATTCCGCATTCCGGCAAGATTCTTTCCGGTGGTGTGGATGCCATGGCCTTGCAGAAACCCAAACGCTTTTTCGGTTCGGCTCGAAATATTGAAGACGGCGGCAGCCTAACCATTATCGCCACGGCGCTTATTGAAACGGGCAGTCGCATGGATGAAGTTATTTTCGAGGAGTTCAAGGGCACGGGAAATATGGAATTGATTTTGGATCGTCGTATCGCCGAAAAACGCATTTGGCCCGCTATCGACGTATTCAAGTCCGGAACCAGAAAAGAAGAATTGTTAATGACTCCGGAAGACTTACGCCGGGTTTGGATTTTACGCCGATACTTGCAAGATCTTTCTCCAGTGGAAATCATGGAGTTCTTAGTCGACAAACTTAAGAGTGGTAAGAGCAACAAAGATTTCCTGGATTCGATGAATGGTTGATCTTAAAAACATAGGCGTATTAGGCTGTGGGAATATGGGCGGAGCTTTGATCCGTGGCCTGGTTGCCTCTGGAACCGCAAAGCCAAAAGATATTTATGTCTATGACACCTTTGCTGGAGCAATGGATGCGCTTAAAAAAGATCTCGGCGTCCAGACCGTAGTGCATGCACATGACTTGCTGGACCATAGTGATGTACTTATTCTAGCCGTAAAGCCCCAGATTTTTCATCATGTAGCGCCAGGACTAAAACCTCAAAGCAGTGAGAAAGAACGAGTGGTTTTAAGCGTCATGGCTGGCGTCACAAGCGAAAATATCCGCGCCCATTTTCCTGAAGAGTATCAAATTGTCCGTGTCATGCCGAACCTGCCTTTATCCGTTGGCGAAGGCGCGACGGCTATTGAAATCGATGGGCATTCCGAGGCAACCTTGTTGGTCGCCGAACATATTTTCAAGGCAGTCGGCAAAGCCGTACGCGTAACGGCACATCAAATGGATGCGGTGACGGGCCTTTCCGGCAGCGGACCAGCCTATGTTTTTGAGTTTTTGGATGGATTGATCCTCGCTGGTGTGAAAGCAGGATTGGCCCGCGATGTCGCCTCGGCCTTGGTGATGCAAACGGCTAAAGGCGCACTGAAGCTGCTTGAAAGCGGTAAGGACAGTCCCGCACAATGGTCCGCCAAGGTCTGCTCGCCAGGAGGAACGACCATTCACGGCCTGCACGTCCTGGAAACGGCTGGTTTTAAAGGCATTTTAATGAATGCCGTAGCCGCCGCGGTAGCCCGATCCGCCGAACTTTCCGCCTAGATTTACTTTTCGTACCCTTCCTTCTGGAAACAACGGACCTGTTCCGTGTAATCTGAACGGAAATTAAAAAACATACGACCTTTACGCATTCCAGGCCTTATCTTATCCAGTATGGTCAAGCCGCAGGGAAGTGTTACAGCCAAGGTTAGGGTATTTGATTACACCGATTATCGGAAGTACCTGTTGGACTATTATCAAGAAAGAAAAAAGATTTCCAAGGCATTTTCTTATCGATACTTTGCAGGAAAAGCGGGAATCAATTCCGTGGGGCTCTATAAGGATGTGATTGAAGGCCGGCAAAGCCTGGGGCGAGGGCTGATGATGAAATTTTCCCAGGCCTTGGAACTCAACGATCGCGAGGCGGAATACTTTTTGAACATGGTACTTTTCAATGAAGCGTCGACCATTGAAGAGAGGCGGATCTATTTCCGTAAATTGATGTCGAGTTATGATTCCAAGGCGTACAAGGTCGATGGAACCCAATACGAATTTTATTCCAAGTGGTATTACAGCGCGATTCGCGCGCTTCTCTCTTATTTTCCCTGTGACGGTGATTTTTCCGCTCTGGCACGCGCCCTCAGTCCTCCAATTCGGGCTGCCGAAGCTAAGAAAGCCATTAAGGTACTGGAAAAGTTGGGGATGATTGCGCAGGATGATCAAGGAAATTATCGTCCCTTGGAGGCGATTATTACCTCTGGAACTGGAAATACCGAACGCAATGTTCAGACCCTAAATTTGATAAATTTTCAGAAGGCGATGTTGCTGATGGCTGCCAAATCCTATGATGCGCCATTGTTAAAGGATTTGGATATGTCGACATTGACTATGAGCTTTTCCCGCGAGACTTTCCAAATGGTAAAACAGGAAATTGTGGCATTGCGGAAAAAAATATCCGGGCTGGCTGAAAAAGATTTAAAACCCGACCGGGTTTATCAGTTGAGTTATAATCTTTTCCCGCTCACAAAACTTCCCAATGCGCCAGATTAAATATCCTATGCATGGGGCAAATAAAACGGCCACCCTGTCTCATTGGGTGCAATTCGTTTGCTTGGCCGCTCTTCAGGTAATTTTTGGATGTGGGCCCGATCGCGTGCAAGACATAGCGGGCACTAGTTCCGAAACCGTAATTGGTCAGGTTGTGCTTCCAAGTGGAGGGCCAGCGGCTGGCGTGCAATATCGATTGCGCGATATTCGATTTCTAGCGGATCCATCCAGTCGGGGTTTAACCAAAATTTCGGTTGCAGCTAGCGGACAAAGTGGAACGCGAGATGGCGTGACGGATAGTGATGGTGGCTTTAGTATCGACTCGGTGGCTCCTGGAGAGTACCAATTAGAAATTGGGGATAGAAGTGATTTGGGACTGATTCTGCCTATTTCGGTACGCGTGGCTTCCGGAGAAAATCATACTGGCAAACATACCTTACAGGCTACCGGTACCTTGCTTGGTACGGTTGATCCGGCCAATGCGTTTCTACAGGACAGCACCTTTTTGCATGGGTATGTTCAGGTGTATGGAATGGATCGGGTTGCGGCTGTCAATGGTGTTACCGGGCGATTCCGGTTTCAATCCTTGCCACCCGGCCGAGTCCACATACGTGTTTACAGCCCGGTCCCCTTTATACAATTCAAGGAATTGGATGGTATCGAAATTCCTCCCGGGGACAGCATCAACATTGATTCTGTAGTTCTGGTCCGCACGTCCACTGCACATTTTACTTCCCTGGTACCGGATGGGTTGATTGCCTATTGGCCTTTTGATGAAGGCGCTGGGAGTGAAACAGTAGATCCGGTGGGTGGATTGGATGGCCGTCTAGAGGGAAGTCCAAAATGGAGCAAAGGAAAAGTTGGCGGTGCACTGTCCTTCGACGGTATAGGCGCGTATATCGCCATTCCCACCCTTTACCTCGACAGTGATTTTAGCATCTCTGCCTGGGTTAGGTTGCGTGGACAGATTGATAATAACCAAGTGTTGGCGGGAATGGATGACAGTTGCAACTTAAATTTTGCCCAAAAAAATTTCCGACTTTATTCCGGTGCGCTTCCGTTCATGTTCGATACGCTGGGGAAGCCTTCATGGGATGAAGTGATTGGCAAGACCATTCAAGTGCCGGATGTGTGGTCGCATGTTGCGATAACCAGAAAAAATGGAGATTTGCAGGTTTACCAAAATGGAAACCTGGATGGTACTGGAACCTGGTCTGGAGTTTTTCTTTTTAATCGTATTGGTCGCGGATTTCGCCTCACGGCGGGCGTCAGAAGTATCACTCATTTACAAGGTGATATCGATGAATTCCGGGTTTACAACCGGGCTCTGACTCCGGCGGAAGTGTCGGCGTTGTCTACTCCAAAAATCCTCTCGACTACACCTTGATGGATTGGACCAACTACACGGCTAGAGATGGCCAGGATCGAGAGATGGCAGAGTATCCATGGCAACCTTGAAGAATTCAAAACATTAGGGTTGAGGGTATTTCGGTATAGATTGGCCGTTGGCCATGCTCTGATTAGAAAGAGTATAATTGCCGAGTGAAAGCCCCCAACTTTTCCCGTCACGCCTACTTCGCTGTCGGCGCTCTGTGTTTATCCATTCTGCATGGAGCAAGCTGGGGAAAACTATCCGTCAGCATGCTGGGTATTTATCTGGCTGGAAAAGACTCTGCATTTATCCAGGGCTTGAATCAGGATTTGGGTCAAGATTTGGCGGAAGACAGCTCCCTTACTGTTTATGATCTCCGCAAAAAGAATTTCACTGTAATCGATTCCGCGCATGGCATGGGCAAACTTAAAGACCCGTCCTTACTTGCAGGCATTTCCGGAGGGTTAGTGAAATGGGGCGTACTCGTTGAATGCCAAGAGCTTAAAGCAGAAATCCGATGTCATTTGGAAGTTGTCGACTTGGCCAACGGCAAAGCCAATCTCATTGACACCGTGCATATGTTGCCCGAAGCGGGTGACAAACGTCGACAGTTTAGTCAAGCGCTGGCTACACCCATCATTGCCCATTTTTCAAATAAAAAGATTCAAACAACAGGCATGGGCTTGTTGAAGCTCAAACCACCAGTCAATCCGGCAATGTTGGTTCGTGGACTTCAGATTTTAAAAAGCGGAAAAATCGAGGACATACCCATTGGTTTTACTTTGGTGATTGGAGACGCACCGAGAATATCCGTTATCAGCATGGAAAATGTGCATTACATGCTTTATCCACACTCCTCATATACCTACATGTTACCCAAGGTTGTTCAGCTCAATTTTGGAACGTTGGGTATTCTTAAAGGCATTGACTCCGGATCGGTAGAGGGGAAGCTACGGTCCGTAACCGCTCTGGACAACAGTAATTTGATATGGCGTTCCTTGGCCAATGTGGCGGCATTGGATAGCACCAACGTACTCTGGAAGGGATTGGGGAGAGTGACTTCATTGGATAGCCATAATTTGATTCTTAAAAACCTGGCTAAAGTAACGGCACTGGATAGCACGAATGTCCTTTTCAAAACACTTGGTAAGGTTACGGCGATGGACACCACCAACCTATTGCTACGCACCTTGACTCAAGTGGCAGCGTTGGATAGCAGTAATTTGGTCTGGAAGGGATTAGGTCAGGTATCCACCTTGGACAGTACAAATCTTCTCTGGCAAAAACTCAACCAAATAGCATCTCTGGATAGCAATAGCATTTGGAAAAAACTCGGACTCTTGGCATTTCAGGATAATTCCGTTGTGCTCACTCCCTCATTTATTTCCAGGGGCCAACCTCAGGCTGTACTTTTTCGGCACGAAGGCAGGATTTCAACTATGGAGGTCGTCAAGGGTAGTATGTCTCTGCAACCCTTGCTGAGTTCTCAGGAGCCGGTGAACATTGGCCCTTTACATACAGCTCGCACGAGAGGGTATTCATTGAAACAAGAGCGCCTAAATCCCATGCGTGGGGACCACATTTTGCGCGAACTGGAAGATGCGAATCCAGCGAAGGGTGGCCGCAATTTTATCCAGTTCCTGCCCGGAAAGTTTTTCGCTAACGGTTCCTCACTTCGCACCGCTGACCGACCCATACAGGCATTTATGGCCGGTGAATTCAGGGAATTGGACATGGAAATGGATGTGCTCTCCTCAGAAAAAGAGGCATGGACAGAATTCAATGGAACGTTTCGTACAGGTTCCCAGGAAGCTGGGTGTTACCTTTGCAGTCCAGACAGGCTTGGGCCTTGAAACTACGGGCGTTTAAATGGGCATTGGCGGCTGCATGCATCGGTTTGGTTTGCAATGTACTGGCTGAAAAAGCGGATTCCTTGGATTCCGGACAAGAAAAGGGGTACCCCTGGATTGCCCATAGCTCAGTGGATGCCTTCTATTTGACATCACCAACTGAAGTGGTCGGCTTCCAACCTTATCAGGTTTCATTATACCAAGGATTTACAATCCAGTCACTGAGTTTTGCATCCTTCCACATGGGACTTCGTTCGCGAGAAACTTTAGCGCCGGGTTTTACTAAGGCGTACCGTGAGCCATTCGCAATCAAGTTAGCGGCTACCACTGAGCTCATCCGCGATTTTCTATTTGTTTCATTGGGCGGAAATATACCTGTCTACGCCGGCACCCTTAGCTCTCAGGATACCTTGGCCATTTATCAGGCAGTCAGCGAATACTGTCCTTTGCCCTTTTCTGACTTCCTTTCCCCACGCGCGATTCAGGCCGAAGTCTTCGCCCGGTATAGCTGGACATCGTGGAGTACATTAGGTGGATTTCTTTATGCACGCCCGGCTCGTTTCACGGGGCTTCCCGGAAGTCCATTTTATACATCACCTTACTTTGGCTTGGCAGGACGGGCCATTCTGGAAACTGGAACATCACGTCATCGCTTTGATGTAAAATCTGTTTGGTACAGTTCTGAAGACAACTCTCAGCGGATTCCGGCACATGATGAAGGCGATTTATGGCAACTGCGATATGGTTATTTGCGATCGCATGGAAAGGTCGGCTGGCAATCTGGTATAGGATTAGTGATGCGAATGCCGGACGCAAACCGAAAACTCAAACTGAGATCTCCGTTGGAAAAAACGGCAAGTAATGACAATGTGCAGAGGGTTTACGGGGAACTAGCCCTTTCCTGGATACCGGACCCGGATATTCTTTGGCGCATCCATTTATTGCCCAAGGCCCTGGTTGCGGTGAAGGGGGCAGCCATTGGATTTGAGACGGAGGCAGGATTGGGGGTGGGCTTAAAAATTTGGGAAGTTCACCGCATTCGGGCTACGGGCTCCTTTCTTTATGGCGGCTTCGCAGGAAAACAGTATGTCGGCTTTGGAATCAAAGGAGAATTTGCTTTCCGCCATCTGGGATTTCAGGATATTGAAGAACAATCCGATACGGAAGTGAGGTAGCTTTGATGCTACTATGTTAAATCAGGGAAATCATCACGAATGAATGGATCCAGTTCCAGCGTTTTCGGCAATATGGATATGCGGGAACGCCCGTGCCTATTAATTGTTGAACAGGATCAACAAATGTCCCGTTTGCTTAAAACTATTTTGTCCGCTTCCGATCGGGAGATTTTTCTGGCTACTTCGGCCGGTGAGGCAATGATTCTGCTCGAAGCACATTCGGTGATGCTGATCATACTCAATTTATCCTTACCAGATTTGGATGGCAGGAGTTTTTTGGCGACCTTGCGCGAACGCTCCGTAACTGCGGGCATTCCAGTCATTATACTTTCCGCAATGGGCGGTCCACAGCCCAAAGCAGAATGCTTTGCTTTGGGAGCCGACGCCTATTTTGAAAAACCCATTGCACCAGAAGTACTCAAAGCAGCTGTAGCCGCTCGCTTGCACAAATCGATGGCTATGAGACGTGAAACGCGCCAAGATGCACTTACTGGCCTACCTAATCGGGCCTCTTTTTGCGAAGGATTCCAACGAGCGTTGGCATTGTCCACTAGAAAACCCGAACCCCTGTCACTGGCATTGCTGGACTTCGACCTTTTAAGGCGTATCAATGAATCCTTGGGACATGTGGCCGGTGATGCCGCTTTGCGGCATGCTGCGCGGGCATTTACTGATGCTCTGCGTCGATCGGATTATCTGGCGCGCTGGGGTGGAGATGAATTTGTCCTGCTCCTTCCTGATACGGGTATTGATGGAGCACGATCCGCAGTGGGAAAAATGTTCAGTGCCTTGGCGTCCTCGCCTTTTCGCACCTTGGATGGCAGGCCCGTTCCCTTATCCTTTTCCGCTGGATTGGTTTCGGCTCCTCCAGGTTCCAGTGTGGAAAAAGTTGTAGCGGAAGCCGATCGGTATCTGTATGTGGCTAAATCTTCGCGTCGGGGTTCGCTGGTGTCTGAATCCGATCAGAACATTATAATTCAGCAAAGCATTTTACTGGTTGAAGGCGAACCGAGCATTGCCAAAGCCATAACAGAAAGCTTGGAACGAGAAGGGTTTGTCGTTCAAGTTTCTCCCAAGGGCTCCTCTGCCTTGAAATTAGCGTTCGATACATTCTTTTCCTTGCTAATCTTGGATTTGAAAGAAGAGGCAAAGTACAGCAAAAGTCTAATCACAGAAATTCGTCGAACGCCGCATGGGAAAATGATTCCTGTATTGATGACAACGTCATTGGGGACGGAAAGTGATGTGGAGAGGGGATTTGCTCAAGGCGCCGACGACTACATCGTAAAGCCGTTTACCGCTCAAGAATTAATGATGCGCGTACATAATTTACTCCGCAAATAATGGCCGATATATCGGGCGCCAACCTGCCAATTAAACCATCATTCCATGAGCTAAAATTATGCGGGTATATCCATGCCCATGGGAGGTGATTGTTTGCCTTTGGTTAATCCGGAAGCCGACTCCGCTGCTTTAAGCCCTGCAATATTTTTTCGAATGAATAGGGCCGTTTCATGGGTTTGATTTAGCATATCCTTTGGCTCTTTAAGAATACCCTTTGAACGCCAGTACCAAAATAGCGTCTCTCTAAATACTGCCAGTAAAAGCACAGTAACTACAACGCCCATTACAGCTAATACAAGCACCAGCAGTGTAGCGTTAAAATTTCCCATCTCGCGTCTTCGGTCCTTCTACCCCTTGAATCTAATGCCTAAAATAAATCTCAATGAATTGAATTGCCTGACGATTCACAAGTATTTTCGGATTAAAAATGAGCTTTTGTAGGGAAAAGTCCCGATTTTAGACCAGAATATTTTTGTATTCAGGGTTACCGAGTCTGCGCCTGAATCAGGCGTATGTGTGATAGCTAATCTCTGGAAAAATATTATCAGTTGCTTCTAAGTTGGCTAGATAAGGCTCATAGATATTTCCGCTTCGAATTTGCCGATAGAGTTCCAGGCAATTGTGGACATGTACCTTTGTGCGCCGGACCGCATAATCGACCATCGTTCCAGTTTTCATTATGAAAGCCCAATCCGAAGCCTGGGCCAAAAGCAGCTCCCGGGCCATTTGGTTGCGGGCGCGCCGGTCCTGCTCTCCTGCTGGCGGAAGCTTCGCCACTTCATGCATTAGTTCACCGGCCTTATGCAAGTGGGGGTAAATCCAGTCGTTCTTTGCGTTGAGCCAAACATCCCCGTAACCTCCCGCACCCCAGGAGGAAAAGGCGGGATCGGAATGGGGAATTCCCTGATGATTCATGAGATAGTCCCGAGGAGTGGAAAGCTGTACGCTATGTGATCCCGTTAACACTTGGCGCATTACTTTTCCTAAAAAGATCGGGCCTTCATACCACCAATGGCCAAACAACTCGGCATCATAGGGGCAGACGATACAGGGCGGGGTATCCATCCGGCCTTTAAGCCACTCAACCTGGGTATCCCGATTAAAAACAAAGTTTTCCGCATGTTCCTGCGTGGCCTGGCGGGCCCAGTCCTCCACATAGGGCTCCTTGTAATTGCCCTTCCCTGTGATGCGAAAATATTTGATGCCAGTATTGATACGAAGTCCCATGGGATGAATATAGGGAGCGATGTAGGGCAGGTCCAGATCAAAACCGATATCTCGATAGAATTCCCGATATCGAAAATCTCCCGGATAGCCTTCTTCCGCCGACCAGACGGCTTTGGACGACTCCTGGTCCCGGGCGAAGGCGTAGACGCCATGCGGTGTTTCGATTGGCGCATAGTTGCCCTTTGGAGAAGGCGGATGGCCTTGCAGGATGCCATGCGTGTCCACGAAAAAATAGCGAAGGCCCGCCTCCTTGATATGTTTATCCAGGCCTGGGTAATAACCGCATTCTCCCAACCATATGCCCCACGGTTCCTGACCGAAGTGCTTCCAATAGTTTTGGACGGCAACCCCTAGCTGCCCTTCCACCGAACGCGGCGACTGTCTTAAATTAGGCAAGAAGCCATGCGTGGCTCCGCACGTGATGATTTCCAGGTTACCCAGCTTTTGGAATTTGCGGAACCCATTCAAAAGGTTACGGTGGTATTTGTTAAAGACTTTGTGGCACTCTTCAAATAGATTCCGGTACATGGCGGCCAAATAGCAGAAGGAGGGATCATTCTTTGTGCGCGTGCACTCCTTTTCGGCCAGTTCCCGTAACCGGTTAATGTGATTTATGTAACGGGTTTGCAATAATTCGTCCGCTAGCATTTCGCATAACGGCGGAGTGAGGCTCATGGTGATTTTAAAAGGGAGGCCGTCCCGGTGCAGGGCTTCAAATACCTGCAAAAGTGGGATATAGGTTTCCGTTATGGCTTCAAAAAACCAATCCTCTTCGAGGAAGCGGGCGTGTTCGGGGTGTCGGACGTAAGGCAGATGGGCGTGCAGGACGAAATTCAAATATCCCATCAGTTTAGGACCAACTCCTTCAGGTTGTAAGTCAAGGAACGGCTAGCACCGGAACGGGATGTCAATTCCAAGGTTAAAATTTCCTGGTCATAGGGAATCTCGACACTAAACTTTCCGTGTTTGCTTATAGCCATGCTCTTGCCGCCAATTCGGATTAAGGTTCCGGGTAAAACCTTTCCGGAAACTTCCAAACGGGTTTTAGGTGCTGCGACACGCTTACTGGTGTTTTCGGAACGGTCTGAACGCGACCAGGAAGAGGAGCTCAAACTTTCCGAACTGAGATTCCATTCCGGAACAAATGCACGGTGGTCCTCAACCACAATATGCTCTGAGCTTCCCAGCGTTTTGGTATGCTGTGAGGAGTAGACCAACACATCACCCTGGTCGGATAATCTTTTTTGAGTATTCGCCCAGCTTTCAGGCAACTCCGACAGATTGGAAGGAAGGATGGAGATAAAATGACCGCTATCGCTGAGCCAACCGAGCTCCACTTGATAGCGTTGTCCAACTTGAGGTACTCCGAAATACCATTTGCGCGCCCAGAAAAAAACCGGAATGAAGGTGAAGTTTGGCTCGAACAGAGATTTGGATTCCCAATTGATTTTCAGGGTTTCACGATAATTTCCATTTTCCACTCGGGCCTTGGCTTTTTCGGCGATAAGGTCTGGCGTGAGTTCCCAGTAGGAGAACATATAATCCGGATCCTTGGGCATTAATACCAATTTTGACTCGCTATAAAGATTTGGCAATTCTGGAGTTTGTTCTGGAAAGCCAATTTCGCTCTGCGCGGGAAGCTGTTGAAAATTTTTTGTTCGCCAAATTTTCTCTTTACTTTTGCCTGGCCTTAAAATCGAAAGAGTAAATTCCTCCAAGCCGAGGGCAGCCTCTTTTATTTTTTTTGAGATGGCTTTAATAACGGATTTAATGGGAGAGGTTGGCTTGGCCTTGATATTTGTTTTGGTCTTGTTGGTGGCTTTGACCGGTAATTTGGATTTTGCCTTTTGGGCTGGTGCCGATTTAGCTTTGGCAGCCGGTTTAGTCGCCGATGCAGATTTAGGTGCAGACGCTTTAGTGGTGGACTTTGGCTTCGCTGTAGGTTTGGGTTTAGCCTTTTTATTTTCTTTGGCTGGAGCCTCTTTTTTTGGTTTGGATTTCTTCAACGGAATTTTGGCGGTTTTTTTTGGTTTACGATTCAACATTCAAACCCCCAATGCCAAAGCTACCGTCTTTTTCGAACCGGTTGGCCCCAGATGCCTACGCCGGTCAATGTTACAGATAGCTTAATAAAATCTTCTGTCCAAAAACTACTTTCCAAGGACCCACGATGTCCATACTTTAAGGAAACATCCACTAAGTTTCCTCTCCTTCCCAAAGGTAGGCCGGCTCCGGCAGTCAGATAGTACAGGTCAGTTTGATCCAAATAGAGACGTTCAAATCCTAAGCCTGTGCGATAGGAAACTTTTCGAAAATAGCGTTCGTAGGGACCGCCTAGACCCTGATATTCATAACCGGTGCCCATGTGAAAGGCCGGATTAAGAACAGTTTGAGAGGTTTTTTGCCAGGATTCCCAGGAAAAATCTGCGACCAGTGTTTGATTGGGCTTAATTTTAAAGGCACCCCCTATGGCTGCCGACCAAGGCAATTCACGTTCCGTAGTAGAGTCTTGTCCAGATCCTAATCCAGTGACCGTGCGCCGAAGGGTTCTCTCCAAGGTGGCTCCCAAGGCACCGGAGGCGGCCAGGCTAAATTGTTTCTGCCGAAATGTCATGGAGGCGGAAGGGTAGCCTCCATTGCTACGGGTAGACAAGGTATCTCCGATTAAGTTTACCCCGTTATAAAGATCCAAATTATTTGGGCTAGCATTGAAAACACTGCTTTCTATGGTTCGTTCGCGGCCAAGTATATAATGATAGCCGAGTGCCAAGGAAAGGATGGGCATAGGCGCATAGGCAATGGTTCCAGCGATTTCATACAAGCCACCTTCTGCATCAATAGATTGTACCGAGGAAGGATTTGGAGCTTCAAAAGGTGTAAAGCTGTAATTGCGATGGAACAGTTGTCGATATAAAAGGCCAATGTTCATGGGCCAATGCGTTTGAAAATTCATGGCAATGGCAGGGAGTAAAAAGGAAGTGGTTCGATTGGACGTTTGAGCGTCCTGTAGGTAATCGATATCGCTTTCAAAGGTGGCCGCGAAGGACGTCTTATCGTTCCAGGCCGTGCGGGACGGGTTGGGAATTGACGGACCAGATTTATTGACCGATGCCATACCGGCTTCACCCATGGCCCGTTCACGCGCATTGTAGGAGCTAACAGACAGCCCATAGCCTTCCGAAAGAACGCTTAACGGGGATGTCTCAGCTTGAACTGAGGCCAAGGAAATCACGACAAGAGAAAAAATACTACGGGTAAGGAATACTCTCCGGGACCCCATTTTAGAGCTCCTTCTTCAAGGGGTAGAGATACAGATCAAGGCCTATTGTCAGTTTGCCGCCTTGAATTTTAGGCGGAATGACAGAAAGAATGGGAAATGGTATGCGCTGTGGCTGGGTAACGGATCCTGTTGTTACAGCGGTGTCTATTGCTGATTGAAATGCCGGCTGAATCAATAAATCGGGGAAAACATTTTGACCTGCATCAGCTCGGTTCAGCAGTCTTTGTAGTCCAGTTGTAGCACGTAAATTGAGAGTTTTTTGGCTAGGAAACAGAAGGTGGGACAACTTCTTGGAAAGTGTGGAGAGCAGTTCTCCGGTTTTTTCATCGCGAAAATCATTGTTCTCGGCTACTGCATGGCTGCTTAAGTAGTATTCAGCTTGCGCTGTGTTTTTTCCTGCCGTTAGGGTAAGAATGAGGGGTAAGGAACCAGATGCATTGGCGATTATGATTTCCTTGGTTTCCCCTACATGGACAAATTCCGAATCATTCTTTAAGGTATCCTTTCCAAACCGGACAATAATCTGATTCAATCCAGAATCCAGTGCGGGTACCTTTCTGTAAAAGAGCGAGATGCTATCCAATACTTTCGAGTAGTTGCCATTTTCGTAGTTGTAACCGATCACGGTGGGTACATCAAGCGGGATGATTTTGAGGCCTAAGGCGCCTGATGGGGTGCCCGGTAAGGTAGAATCGATATCAGAGGCCAAACGCATGTCCAATGGCAAGCTGCCTTCCAAAGTTAAGGAGTCAGCAAGCGGCAAACTGATTTGGCCAAATGGAATGAAATAAGTGAGATCGAAATGACCCTGAATCGCGCGCGACGGTGGCGTGATACCTTGTCGAAGCAAAGCCGCATCCAGGCTATCCAGTAGCCTTGACCTGTCCAATAACAAGTGTAATCCACGCATCTTGGCGGGTAGTATATCAAAGCGAGAGCCTTTGTATTTCAAGGTGTAATTCACACCCCTGATTCCCACGGTGGTAAGGGTCCCGAGTTTTTGCTTTGAGGATGCGCTGGCAGGGTTGAAGTTTGTTTTTCCAAAGAGCAGGGCTGGACCATAACTGGAAGTGATTTCACCACCTAGTCGCAACATCGCAAGTCCTGATTTAGAGCCATCGGGAATTGGAGTCAACTGAATTTGAATCAGCCATTTGGTGGAAGTGGATTTGCTTCTTAAAAAGTTGAGAAGATGAGGAAGCGATTTGGCTTGCAAGTTATCTTTGGCATACGCCCCCTTGATCTGCAATTTGATCGTATCCAATACAGTGGGCTTGGGTAGTGTAGCAGTGGTATCTTGATGGATGAGAAAGCGTCTATTATAAAGATTAAAAGTGTCTTGGCGCGCCGCGTCCGTTTGGACCGACCCAGCAGTTGCCCGATCGGGTACAGCCCAGGTTTCCACCAAAAAGGCCAGACTGTCGCGATACGTTTTGGTAGTATCAAGGCCGGTGTCGCCAACTGTTCCGATTAACTCTGCCAATCCCACTCCAGTGGTCGGTACAGCCCCGACAGATAGCCGAAGAGAAGCCGCACTGTCGCTAAGGCTATCTAGGAAACTTGTATCGGCTAAATCAAATGCCATGCGAACCTGACCAGTAAAATTTCCAGCGATTCCGGCCATCAAAATTGTATCGCCTAAATGGTTGCGTTCGGCATCTGAATTCCAAAAACTGTCCACGGGAAACGATGGCAGCACGACATGGTAAAGTGGATTTTTTAGGAGGATATCGTGCTTGGCAAGATATTGGCCACCGGTTTGATTGGGGCCATCAGAAATGCAGGAAGACAATAGCCATAGGGCAAACCCAAGTCCGAAAAGTCTTGGAGCCAGTCCAGAAATATTACGGACCCGATGATTACGGATCCAATGGGGAAGAGCAATAGAAAATTTGGAATCCATAGGGGAAATCCGACTTTCCGCAAATCAAAATTTTGCGAATGGAGGGGAACCATCCCTTTCCAGTTGTTCCCTCTTCAGGGAGAACGGGCTCAAAATATAAAATTTCCTACATTTGAAGTATGGCTTTCAGTGCATGTTTCAAAGGATCTCGCACCGGTGAGACGTATTCTCTCGATCAAATCGTCTATAAAGATTCAGAAGACGGCTTACTCGAGGTTGTCCATGATCTAAATGCGTTGCGAGACCGGTCAGCCCAAGACTGGAAGAATCTCTTTGAGTCGCGGAGTGGTTCGCACCAGTGGCCTTTGGCTTCGGGCATTTGGGGCAAGCAGGAATGGGTTTTGCCGGGCATTCCGGCCGAAGACATCGTTTCACTCAATGAAGGCTGGACGAATCTTTTCTATGCCCAGCGACTGGGAAAACATCTCGGCTTGGACGATTTATGGGTTAAGCTGTGTGGCAATAGCCATACGGGTTCTTTCAAGGACTTGGGAATGACGGTGCTGGTTTCCCAAGTAAACCATATGCGAAAACGAGGCGTACCCATCAAGGCCGTGGCTTGCGCGTCCACCGGAGACACTTCCGCTGCCTTGGCCGCCTATTGCGCCGCCGCCGGTATTCCTGCGGTCGTATTCTTGCCGAGCAATAAAATCAGCGTTGCCCAGCTGATACAGCCGATTTCCAACGGAGCCATTGTCTTGTCCTTGGATACGGATTTCGATGGCTGCATGAAGGTCGTGCAGGAAATTACCGAAGACAAAAGTCTGTATTTGGCAAATTCCATGAACTCGCTGCGCATTGAAGGCCAGAAAACGATCAGCATAGAGATTTGTCAACAATTCGGCTGGGAAGTGCCCGATGTCCTCATCATCCCTGGTGGGAATTTGGGAAATGTTTCCGCTTTGGGAATGGGCTTCGATATGCTGTTGGAGCTCGGCCTCATCACAAAAAAGCCTCGTTTGGTGGTGGCTCAGGCGGCTAATGCCAATCCGTTGTATCAATCCTATCAACAAGGATTTGCCAAGCTTGTCCCAATGCAGGCCAAGAAAACGGAGGCCTCTGCCATTCAAATCGGCAATCCAGTAAGCTATGATCGCGCCGTCAAGGTTTTGAAAAGATACTCGGGACAAGTGTATCAGGTTACTGAGGAGCAATTGGCAAATGCCGCCCATATGGCGGATAGAACCGGCCTTTATTGTGATCCACATACCGGCGTTGCCTTGGGGGCTTTACTCCAAATGGTGGAGGACAAATCCGTGACGCGCCGAGACCGGATCGTTGTGGTCTCGACCGCGCATGGACTAAAGTTTTCCGAATTCAAAACGCGCTATCATAAAAAGGAAATGGCGGACATCCATCCGGAATTCGCAAATCCTATTTCAGAATGTGCAGCGGATGTGGGGCAGGTGCGGGCGATTTTGGAAAAACGATTTAAGGAAATGCTTAAGGATTAGCCTTTACCTTTTTTCAACAGAGCCAGTACTTCCGGAACCAAGTCAATGGCCTTCCCGAAAACATCTCTTTCACGGGTCAAACTCATCAACTGAGCCTTTCCATCACTGACAACGATGAAGGCGATGGGTTCAACGCTCAAACCACCGCCAGAGCCGGCCATTTCCGATTTGCCGGTGTTGGACCCTAGGCCAAAACCCACAGAAACTTTCGAAACCGGAATTAAAGTAACCTGGTCCAGCACAATGGGCTTACCGATGACCGTATCCGTTTGGGCGATACTTCGCAGTTTTTCAAGGATGACTGAAGCGATGGTGTCTATGCTCATAGGCCAAATATAGGTATTAGAGGCGGGATATCTAGGAATAAAATGCGTTTTGCCTGGCGCAGGCACACAGCCGTGCTTTAACATTGCCTAGGTAGGACAGTTTTCGGTTCGATAGGCTAAACGTTGGAGTAGATATGCGACCCATGAGTGCATCTGAACGCAGAAATCATACCTTCCGCTTCCAGACCTTATTGGAGCTGCTCGATCATTATTCGGATTTTCTAACTGCCCAACAAATGGAAGCAGTCATCCGGGACTCCGCAAGAATTTTCGTAGAACGCGACTATGTGAACGAGCAGCAAACAAGGCTGGAGTTTATCAAGAAATGCGAATACATCATGGAAGCGCTGGTGTCGATGAAAGAGGCCACCGTACATCACGGAATAGAGGATTAAGGGCTTCTAAGGTTCCAGGGCCTATAAAATTGCAAGTGCCAGGATTCGAACCTGGAGTCTTCTGATTCGTAGTCAGATGCCTTATCCAGTTTGGCCACACCTGCGTATTTTTCCGATGGAAAGCCTAAGGTACTAAAAGCCCCCCAGCTTGTCAGGTTAGCGGTCACTGGAAGGCGTGAATGCGCGTTCCCAATTGATAAAAGCCTTCTTTAAATTGAGGAATCCGAAGAATAATAAGGTACAGACCCTGGGCTCCCGGGTCCTTGAATTTCCGTTTGTATTCAGCCAAATCGGCCGGAATTTTTGCCGAAGCCACCCCTTTGGTTCCGGTTTGTAGCGTGACGACTACAGCGTCGGGATCATTGTTGAGGGCCATAATCGAATCCAACCCAGCTTGTGAATAGGGGCCCGCGACCTTTAAGGTCAAATCCAAATCCTTTCGCGTAGTTAGGCTGAGGAAAAGTGTGTCCCCACCGGTCAAAGTCATGACTTTCAGATCGGAATAATCCAAAATTCCCGAAAGCTTTTTAAAATCCAATTCCCCTTCCGTGGTCAAGGAATCGGTTACGGGGCTACCGTCCATCCAGGTGGTCGGAGAGAGAAAGAGAGTGTCAATGCCGCTGAAAGTCGAATCAATGCGGTCCCGATCCACCCAGGGAAAAGGCGAGAACTGGGTTTCAATTCTCGGCAGACCATTTCCATGCGTATCGCGCAAGCCTGTCAGTACGGCCGTGAACGGAGAATTGATGTTGAAGTGTCCTGTTCCGTAGGTTTGGTTTTTACCATAAATTTGGAGCCTGTTGCCGTCAATGAAGCGGTTGGCGATTCCTGCCGACGGTGTGCATTCCACAGCCAGAGCAGAGGTGTCAATTTTCTCTGAGAAGGTTATTGCGATGGTATCGGTTATTCCGAATAGATATTTTCCTTGGGATTGCAATAAATTGATGGTATAAGTTGGGGGTGTCTTATCTGGTGCTGTGGAGTTACAGGCCAGAAGTCCCAAGGCCAGGCTGCTGGAAAAGGCGAAGGCCAGTATTTGGTTCCATTTTTGAATTTGCATACGGGGAGCTCCTAACTGGGGTTTCCCCGAAATTCTTTGGACGGTTCCACCGCTTAAAAAGGGATGAACGATCCACCAGAAACCGGGTAATACGATTGCTTAAAAATAAGTAATTCGCGGCAATGTTTTTACCTTAGGAACCCATGTTTAAAAAGTTGTTTCGGGCGATAAAATCCCAATTCACCGAATGGCTTCGCCAAGTGCGTGGAAATTTAGGTAAGGCAGCTTATCGGCGTAGCATTCGAAAATGGTTTTTAATACTGGGGATTCTGCCTTTACTGGGCGTGGTTCTGATAGCTGGAATCGTTATTTACTATTCCCGATCTTTGCCGTCCCTGGAGACACTGGAACGCATCACTCCCAACCTTATCACGCGTGTGTATGATAAAGATTCGGCATTGGTTCATGAATTTTACACCCAACGCCGAATTTGGACACCTGCCAATAAGATTCCTTTAGCTCAAAAACAAGCGGTATTCGCCATTGAAGATCAACATTTTTATCAGCATTGGGGCGTCGATTTGGCCGCCTATCCTTCCGCATTGCTGCCAGCCCTTTTGGGCAGACGTGCGCGAGGTGCGTCTACTCTCACGCAGCAGCTCGCCAAGAATCTGTTTTTGACTTCAGAGCGTTCGATTGTTCGCAAGCTAAAGGAAGTCATGGTCGCGATTCAAATCGAAAAGACCTACACCAAAGACGAAATATTGGAATTTTATTTTAATCAAGTGTATCTTGGCGCTGGCGCATATGGTTTTGCGGCGGCTGCCGAGCGTTATTTTTCTAAGCCGCTTGATTCCCTTTCCATCAGCCAGTATGCTCTATTAGCCGGTCTATTGCAAAGGCCTGAAGCCTATCGACCCGACTTGAGTCCTGAGGCAGGTCGCGAGAGACGCAATATCGTTCTCGGGGCAATGAAGTCCATGGGTTACATAGACCGCAAGCAATGGAAAGAAGCCGTTAAATCCCCCCTGGATCTCAAGATGTGGATGCCACCCACCGGGCTAGGGGCATACTACGTGGAGACGGTTCGCCAATTCATGGAAAAGCAGTGGAATGAGGATTTGATCTATAATCAAGGCGTCACCGTGTATACAACCTTGGATTCCGCCTTGCAAACTTTTGCAGAATCGACTTTGGTTGAAAACCTCCGCCATACGCGCAATCGGCTCCGTTACCGTACTGCTCGTTCCTTTAATATGGCCGGTAACCTCAAAGTCAACATCGATACCATTGTCCGTCATTGGGACCAATACTACCCCAAATTCGACACGTTATTTATGCAAAAGGACACCTCTACCGAACACCCGCGTTTTCCCGATTCCCTCAAATACGTCCATGTGGAATCGGCATTGCTCATTCTTGACAATGAAACCGGCGCCGTGCGGGCCATGGTGGGTGGAGAGAATTTTGAGAAGTCCAAATACAATCGCGCCGTTCAAGCCGTTCGCTCACCCGGCTCCTCATTTAAGCCCTTTGTCTATGCTGCCGCCGTTGATAACGGCGCAAGTCCCGGGGATATTTTGAACGACCAACCCATCACCATACCGGATCCCATGGATTCAACTAAATTTTGGCGGCCGCATAATTTCGATGCCGGGTTTGATGGAAAAATCAGCATGCGGCGTGCATTATATAAATCAAAAAACCTACCCGCAATTGAAGTAGCCATTAAATATGGTTTGAATACAGTAGTTTCCTATGCCAGAAAATTCGGTTTGACCCACAATGTGCCACCCGTCCCATCTTTGGGCATCGGTTCCTGCGAAGCCACCTTGATGGAATTGACGTCGGCGTATACGGCCTTTCCAGATGGTGGCGTGCGGCCATTGCCGTACATGGTCGAAAAAATCGTCGATAAGAATGGTCAATCGATTTACCAAAATGTTCCGCAAACCCAAGAAGTGATCCGGAAGGAAGCGGCCTGGATCATGTGCACCATGTTAAGGGATGTCAATATTCACGGTACTGCAGCTTCCATCTGGGCCAGCGGATTCAACCATCCTTCCGGTGGGAAAACTGGCACAACCAATGATTTTACGGATGCATGGTACATCGGTTTTACCAAGCGCTTGACCATGGGCGTTTGGGTGGGTGCGGACAACCATAAGGGAATGGGTCCCGGACATACCGGCGCGGATGATGCTGTGCCGGTGTGGCTTTCTGTTATGACCCATGCCGAAAAAGGCAAAACGGCGCTTCCCTTTCCACGCCCAGAGGGTGTGGTTGAGGCTACCGTCTGCCAAACATCAGGCTTGCTGGCGAGGCCTTTTTGCAAATTGACTACTTCTGATTATTACATAATGGGTCATGAACCTACGGAAGCGTGTACTCCAGAGATGCATTCACAATCCAAATCTGGACAGGACCTCTTTACAGCCAATCAGCATAAGGACCATCATGCCGCTGCCGGGGCAGAGGCCGAGAACGGCAAAGGTAAAGAAAAGGAGAAAGTTAAACCCAAAGAAAAGTCACCGGATCATCGGGTGCGCAAAACTTTTTAGGAGCTAATGTTCTAATTAAAGTCCAAGACTAAAGGTGGATTTCGACCAGTTCTCGCGCAAAGGAAACCTCTAATGTGGGCATTTTCCCTCTGCACTTTTCGCGCACCTCAGCTTCGTAGGCATCGAGAAAATCATCGGTGTGATTGGGGTCATGGTGAAAGACCACGTATTTTTTGACTCCGGCGTATTTGGCTAATTCAAAACCTTTTTCCCAAGTGGAATGACCCCAGCCCTTGTATTTCGTCTCATACTCCTCGGGTGTATACATGCCATCGTAAATGAGTAGGTCAACCCCTTTGGCCAAGTCCCCAATGTTGAGATCCAATTTTTCCGGCAGGTGTTCTGTGTCGGTGGCGTAAACCAAGGCAGTACCATTGCGCAAATCATCCAAGCGATAGACCAAAACGCCATTGGGATGTCGCCCGGCCGCGCAGGTCACTTTTGCTATCGGAATTCCATCACTACTTTTAATGGTCATAGATTGACCGGGCACAATATCCGAATATGAGAATGTGGCTCCCAGTTGGTGCAGTGAAACGGGAAAATTGGGACCTTCCATTTGGCCGGCTAAAATCTCGCCTAAGGTATTGTCGGCCTTTCCACGTCCATGCACATCGATGGTATAGCCTTCCCGATAGCCGGGCCCAAAAAACGGGAAACCCTGGATATGATCCCAATGCACATGACTTAAAAACATATCCAGTTTTGGTTTATCCGCTCTTTCCAGTATGGTGTTGCCCAGATTTCGAATACCGGTACCGGCGTCAAAGATGACGATATTGCTGCCAAAATCAGCGGATAGGCATGAGGTATTACCGCCGAACCGAATTGTATGCGGGGAAGGTGTGGGAATGCTTCCCCTTACCCCCCAAAACTTGAGGATCATGCTTTGCTGGCCACCATTTGCAACATCTTACCCCATTTCCTGCCCTATCCACAATAAATTTGTGATCTTGCCGGGGGAGAAAGGCGGATTTCAGGCCTAAGTGCGGTAAAACTCTTTGAGCTTTAAGCCCAGCTCGCCCACCGGAACCTTGACTAAATCTTTGCTGTCTCGGGGTTTCCACTCCGCCATGCCTTCGGCCAGCCCCTTTTTTCCAATGGCGATGCGAATCGGGATGCCCCATAAATCCGCATCCTTGAATTTAACCCCCGGGCGTTCGTCGCGATCGTCGAACAAGACTTCCAGTCCCAGGGCTTCCCATTCCAAAATGAGTTTGGCGCAGGTTTCCAAAACTTCGGGTTCACGGCCAATATTGAGCATGTGCACATGGAATGGCGCAATCTCCTTGGGCCAAATCGGTCCAAATTCATCATGTGAGTTTTCAACGGCAGCGGCCATAAGCCGACCCAAGCCAATGCCATAACATCCCATGGTAGGGGTTTGATGTTTGCCTTCTTCATCGAGATAGGTGCATTTCATGGACTCGCTGAACTTTGTCCCCAATTTGAAAATATTGCCTATTTCGATGCCGCGAACAGCTCTTAATGTGGACTTGCCATCAGGGGCCAAATAGCCGGCCTGGGCCTTGGCAAAGTCTCCACAATGTGGCGTTTGGAAATCACGACGGAAATTGACATTCTTGACATGAAAGCCGTCTTCATTGGCACCGCCCACGAAATTATTTCCTTCCGCGATGGACAGGTCCGCAAGAATGAGCAAGTCGGGGCGAGCCGTAACGCCAAGTGGCGAGGCATACCCTGGTACCACACCAAAGGTTCGAATGAAGTCCTCTGCCGCAGGCAGTAAAAACGGGACTTTTAGATAATTACGGAGTTTGATTTCGCTGATTTCAAGATCGCCGCGGATGAGCGCAAGCACCAGGCAGCGACGTTTGTCTTGCTCGATCTCAAAGAGAACAGCTTTCATGGTATGACGCACATCCACTTTAAGGAATTGGGACACTTCATCTATGGTCTTTTGGCCGGGGGTGGCGATTCTTTCTAAGGGAAGCGGAGTGGCTTTGTCATGCAGCCGGGTGAACTCGGCGATTTCTTGGTTGGCGGAATACGTACCGTCTTCGGAAATGATCAAGTAATCTTCACCATGGCCGGTTTCCAGCATGAATTCATGCGCGACCTTGCCACCCATGATCCCGGTATCGGATTTGACAATGATGGGTTTGATGCCGACGCGAGAAAAAATATTCGTGTAGGCTTTGTAGACCCGGTCATAATACTGGTCCAGATCCTCTTCGCTGCGATGAAAGCTATACCCATCCTTCATCATGAATTCGCGCACACGCACGAGTCCACCACGGGCGCGAGGTTCGTCACGAAACTTCAGTTTAAACTGATAAATCATGAAGGGCAATTGCTTATAGGAAGACAAGACAAAACGGACCAAGTCGGTAATAGCCTCTTCATGCGTCATCGCCAGTACCATGTGATGATCGCTCCTATCCTTGAAGCGGAGAAGCTCCGGTCCAATAGCCGCATAGCGCCCAGACTCCATCCAGAGTTCCGCCGGCTGCACCAACGGCAAGTCAACTTCCTGTCCGTCCACCTGGTTCATCTCTTCGCGAATCAATCGTTCAATTTTGGCCAGGACACGTTTGCCCAGGGGCAGCACGGAATAGAGGCCGGAGGCGAGTTGTTTAACATACCCGCCACGGAGGAGGAAAATATGGCTTGAAAGTTCGGCGCCCGATGGGGCTTCTCGCAGTGTCTTTAATAAATATTTGGATACCAGCATGGACTGAAGATAGAAAAAGGCCCCATTTCCCAAAAACCCATAATCCCTTGGATTCTGGAGGATCCACCTCGTAGAATAGTACAGAAGGGGGAGACCCATCCCACCATGTTTTCTGAATTAGCAAGAGTTTTTTCCAGTCAGGGTGTGCTTATCCAGGGCACACAATATGCTCCAAACCCAAGGCGTTCCAATCCTCCTGTGTCGGATTCCGGTGTCACCCAGAGTAATCCCCCGTCGTCACCTCAATTCGAGCAGGTGTCCGCAAGACTTGAGTTGTCGAAGCAGGCTCAGGAAAGTGGAGTGGACGTTCCCACCCAGGCTGCTAGAGATGCCAGTCCAAATTCTGTCGTACCCACCGGTGTAGCTACGACAGTACAAGGCCGCAATGGGTATAGTTCCAATCCAACTAAACTTGGCGCCACTATCAATCTTTATTCGTAACTACTCAGCTTGACATTGCTGATATTGGGTTTACCCCGATGAGAGCTTGTTGAAGCCCTTCCAGAATTGATATTCCTCGCTTACGCATTGTA
>JAYTHY010000091.1:0-26659 GCA_043732185.1 Fibrobacteria bacterium | reverse complement strand
TATGGGATGTCGACGGGGATGGCAAAGCCAGGGAAATCGTAAGCTCCCAAAACGGCAAGCGCACCGCCTGGTCAGAAGTGGTCAACGGCAACTGGGTTACCCATGTTATTGATTCGACACTGGATTGTGATTGGGGAAGCGGCGTGGGGGATGTCAATGGGGATGGCAGACCCGATATTTTGCGGCCAAATGCCTGGTTTGAAGCGCCTGCCAATATCCGGACGGGAAAATGGATCATGCATCCAGCTGCTTTTGGAGCCATCGAAGATATGCCCACCAGCGCTACTTACTCGATTCGCACCGATCATCCTGTGTGGGAGTGGAACAATGAAATCGGCAAGTTCGGGCATACCGTGCAAATTTATGTCCAGGATGTCGATGGGGATGGCCTAAACGATGTCATCGCCAGTTCCGGACACAGAATGGGAATTATGTGGTATAAGCAGGTTAAAAAGAATGGAGTGATTTCCTTTCTTCCCAATATTATCGACGGAAGCATATCGGAAGTTCATACTTTGGAGCTGGCGGATTTGGACAAGGACGGCGACTTAGATTTAGTCGCAGGCAAGCGCTGGCGGGGCCATTCGGCATTCGATGATCCTCTATCCGAAGATTCCCTTTTCGTCTACTGGTATGAAAAAATACCGACACGGCCTTATTGGAAACGCCATGTCATTACCTACGGAGAAAATATCGGGGCGGGTATGAAAATCGGAATTGAGGATTACGACAACGATGGGGACCTCGATATAGTCGTGAGCGCCAAAAATCAGGAAGGCAAAGGCGGTGGCCCCTTCCTTTTCGAGAACATGTATCCGGCAACAGTAGCCGAGGCGGATATTCCTGCTGGAAAAATTCTGAGTTTCACCAAGCAGAAAATCGACAGCGCCACGAATTTCACTTGCCTCTTTGCGGACATCAATAAAGATGGAAAGCTGGACATCGTGGGGGGAAATAAATGGTACGAGGCGCCGAACTGGATTCCGCATACCTTCCGCACATTGGCCGACGATGGATTTGCCGATGTCATGGATGTGGACGGCGATGGCTGGGTGGATGTATTGACGGGAAGCTATAGCAAAGGCCTTTCCTGGTGGCGCAATCCAGGTGCGGTACCCAGCACGGCTTGGGTGGAAAAAGTAATTGACCCCCAAGGCAATTATGAAAATGGCCAGCTTTGGGATGTGGACGGCGACGGTAAGGCGGCCGAAATTGTGACGTCCTCCTACGGCATGCCGGTACTCTGGTGGGAGGTGGTCGCTGGTGTTTGGACTTCCCATCTTGTATCCAATATTGTATGCAATTTTGGAGCCGGAGTGGGTGATGTGAACGGCGATGGCCGACCTGATATTATCCGGCCCAATGCCTGGTTCGAAGCTCCCGCAAATCCGCGCACCGGAGTTTGGATAGTGCATGAAATTGCTTTGGGCGCCATTGACGATCGGCCCACGGCACCAAATGCCATGGCACCGCAATGGTTCACTTCGAATACGGTTGGTAGAACCGGTCATACCGGTCAGATTTATGTGTATGACGTGGATAAGGATGGTCGCAACGATATCATTGCGGCCTCAGCCCACGGGGTTGGAATCTTCTGGTACCGGCAAACGGCAACGCATACTTTTGAGCGGCAAACCATTGATGCCACTTGGTCGCAGGCTCATGGCCTTATCTTCAAAGACATGGATGGGGATGGCGATCCGGATCTCGTAACCGGCAAATGTTTCAAAGCCCAAGACGTGGACCCGCAAGTCAATAATCCCCTTGAGGTCGTCTGGTACGAGCTCACACCAGGCAAAACCAACCAATGGATCAAGCACGAAATATCCTATAACGAAGGAATAGGGTCTGGATTTACGCTTGGCTTGGCCGATATAGACGGGGATAAAGATATGGACCTGGTGGTCACAGGCAAATTCGGGGGACCTTGGCTATTCACCAACACGACAGGATCTACAAGCTTGCGCCCGCAAATCGGAAGCAAAAACAGCGGAGCCAAAACCTATTTTGACAAGGGCTGGATTAACCTGACTGGAAATGCAAAAGCAGGACGCGATATCAGCGGCAAGAAACGAGTCAATCGCGTTCCGGTAAAATAACTACTCGGTTTAACTGCGATAAGCCTGCCTACCGTGGCCTTGGATGGGAATCCCTTGCGAGGCCAACACTTCATGCTGCAGCGCGTACATGGCGGCTGCGGCCTCGTCGATGGCTTTTGTGAAAGCCAAGGAGCCTTTTAGAATCGGTGCTAGCTTAGCCTTGTCCTGAATGCGGGCTTTGGGATATTCATGTTCCACGATTAGAAATGTTTTGGATGCATCGATATCGAGCAGCTCCCGAGCCGCCAACTGATGATCGAGCCAATCCACGGACCGATTTTGCAAATAGGCCAGTGGATCATGACGGGCCGTACCTGGCAGTTCATGCTCAGCCAATACCACCTGTTTTTTCCAGGCATTGCCTTGATCCGCAGGATTGGTAGACGGCTTGCCGTTTTTCCAATCACCACGTTGCATGGTTTGTCCGCCATAGCCCCATGCCGAGACCCCTTTGGCATCCGTAACCTGACCTTTGACATGGAATCCTGCTATCAAGAAATTGTAACCCTCGTCTTTCAAATACTGGAAGAGCGAGCGCGTGTCCTGTCCCATCAGAATCGCATGGGACGGATCGTAATGAATCCGGAACTGATCGCCCACACCATGCTTGGCGCAAATTTTGTGTAGCGCAATCCAAGGCCCTGGCGCATAGGCGATATTGTTATGCCACTTGTCCGTAACATTCCAGCCAGGCATGGGACATTGCTCAACCCGATATACCAAGCCCCGGCTCTTCGCTTCTTTCAATAAGGGAATGAAAACCTCTTCGAACATAACCAAGTTCTCGTCCATGTCGATTTCATAATTTCTGCCGACAAATCCACATACCGCATCCGTGCCCAAAAGCACAGCAGCATCGAAAACCCGCAACATGAAATCCATTTTCTTCTGCCGGATTGCCGCATTTGGATGGAGTAAATTGTCGAAGTAAGCCAAATCAGTAAGCCCTACACCGGTTGATTTCATAGCTGATTGAACGCGAGCTGCGCGTTGCTTGTCAAAGGGCTTGCGCAAATCCAAGGTATTGGCAACCGGGTCCAGCAAAGCCTCAGCAGGCACATCGCTTTCGCTGGGATGCAAGGCCGCAGACAATTGGATATTTGGAGAACCAATTTCCTTGGAGAATTGCAGCCATTCCTCAATGGCCAGGTCCGGATCTGGGTCGCGCTTGGCGCGCGGGGTCAGTTCTTGCAAGGCGGCGGTTAGTACGCCCATTTTCATTGGCTTCGGTTCAAAAAGTTTTGCGGCCATGGCATTCATTCCTTTTTCAGTGCAGCTTTAACCAGCATCGGTTCATCCTAAACCAACTTTTACTGGAAGCGAAAATATACAGAAATTTGGGGCCAGTGGCCTTGGTTCTAGGGGGAAATAGTTGGGTTAGTCACTGATTGGCAAATGATATCGAGCGCCATCGGCCAGCAGGATACGGAGAAACGCGTTCCGATCGACCCCAGGCAGCGTCCAAATTCCCGAAGTGCTGGACGCTTTGGCTGAGCCAATCCAGGCTCCGCGCAGATTGAAGCAGTCAATGGCAATGGGCCGATGGGCCGAGAACCATGCGCCACCTATTCGGCCATCATGAATCCACATTTCCGCTCCTCCCCAGGCGCCGGCGATCTCACGGATTCCAGCCAACGAAATGAGCGTAAGTGTTTTAAGTGCCGCCTCAATGTCCGCGTTAGGCAGCAATCCATTCGTCACAATAGCTAACTCTGAAACTGTGAAAATCAGTCCATTGGAAACGATATAATACACTCGGAATTTCCCATTTTTTAAGGATACCGGGAAAAGCGACCCTCTAGAAATTTGGGCGCTTAATTTTGGCAGGCTATCGTATAAAAATTCTTGCCATTTTACGGGGTATTTTCCCAATGTCAATGCGGAATCTTTTCCCTTGGTGATGTGTCCTCCAAGTGAATCGGCATAAAATGTAGCGAGCGAATCCAGATTGGGTGCCGTGGTTCCTGGCGTGCAGGATAAAAGGGCCATACCAAACAAGCCTAGGTTTTTAGCAACAATGGATGAGGATTGAACCGTGTCCCAGCCCGCTGAAAAGGTAATGGTGTAATTGGGTGCGGTAAGCAGCAAGGCATGGGCCTTGGTAGAAAACATTCCACCGACACAAAGAGTCAGTCCAATCCAGAGCACATTCAGCTGCTTAAACATACTGTAACCTTTCCATGCATTCCCGAAAGTTCTGGAATGCATTCCCCTGGCCCCAATATAAGCACCAAAAAGAATTCTCCCCTTGGAAAGTTTGAGCAGAAACAAAAATATTCAGAATTGAGTCAATGGTCGGTCAGGGATTCTTCCTAACGCATTACGCCATTCCGGTTTACTGGATTTTCCGGGCGAAAACAGCATTTTGGCCTGCATTCTTCGTAAACGGGGCTGTAATGAGTGGGTGGATGGATTAGGCGCCCGCCCATCCAAAACGGTGAGAAGATTGGATTTGTCACGAATGGCGATAAAAGCGCCAAGTGGCGACAGGGATACGGCGCTATTCTGGACCACCCCATTTACGTCCAGCCAGGAGGAACCTGGATTGGGATTCACGGTCAAGTTTGTGGCATTTACGTTGTAATAAAATGCGCTTGAGGGTCCGATGGTAGGGTCCGCCGCGGGTAATGGATATAGGGTGAGGTCATCAATCCAATAATGGGCCTGGCTTTGGCCCCAAATAAAATCCAACCGACATGTAGAATCCGATGCGGAAATTTCAAATGGGTCGATAAAATTGTCCCAAGTTGTGCCAATTCGAAAATGAGCCGTAGACCCCAGCTCCGCGTAATTTGGATTGGCCTTGCGTGGGAGAATACCGAGGTCAAAAGCTGCACTGGCTCGGGCAGAAAATTTGAGAAGATAGCGTTCACCCAGTTTAACCGGAAAGCTTTTGGCCGCGTATAGCAATGGCGTATTGCTTGACGAATCGCCCGGGTAATCCAGCCGCAAGCTACCTCCATGTTCCGCAGCATCATAGGTGACGGCAACCGGCGGTGTTGGCCATGCGCTCCAATTTTGGAGGTTACTGGAAAAATTGAATGTATAAACGGCACGTCCAGCCGTATCCTGGGGCTGCAATTGTAGGGTGCGCTCCCAAACCAGAATTCCATTACGCTCACACCGAATGCCAAATGGGCTTTCGCGACATTCCAAATCATCTTGGTGTACGGCAAGCAGCGGACTGGCATTGGCTCGATACAATCGTTCAGAATAAGGTGCCCCATTTTTGGAGGTAGAATAGAGCGTATTGGCGCGGACTACATTGCCATACATGTCGTTGGCGCCGACAATTTCATCGCGCTGAGTGATCAATTGACCTAGGCGATTGCCGTAACTCAAATTGTTGCGTACCGTATCGTCCCGGTTGTTGTGCATGTAAAGACCGATGTCGGTTCCGGAAACCGAGTTGTTTTCGATGGTAACTTGATGCGTTCGGTCGTCTAAATAAATTCCAAGCGCAAAAGTAGAGTGATCGGGGATGCCATCCGGAGCGCCCACGCCGTCAAGCACAAGGTTGCCGCGTATCACAGAACCAGCCGATCCGGGCAAGACGAAATCCGGACTCCAAGTATAAATTCCAGCACAATCATCCGTGGTCATACAGTGATGCCGTACCACGTTGTTTTCAATGTGGTTTCTGGCTCCGTTGAATCCAATTCCGATATACCCAATAGAATCCAAAGTATTGTTACGTACCACAATATCCGCTCCCTCAACATTGATTCCGCGACCGGAACAGCATTGGCCGCCTAATCCCGTGCGCGTTAATCGACGCAACTCAGCCACGCCTTTGACAGTATTTCCAGTGATTTGCGCACCATCGCAGTAAATTTCCATGCCGTAAACATTGGGTCCAATGATTTCTGACTGATCCACCGTGATGCCTTGCCCATTGAGTTTGATACCACTTGCAAGCGGATTTTCAATTCGCAATCGGCGCATGGTAAAATCATTTGCGTTTCCAATAATGCCGTCACCACCGTGGTTTTTTAAAATTAAATCCTGCATGACAGTAAAGCGAAGGGTGGCGATATCAACGCCTGGCCCAGGCCGAGAGGCCTCCAATGATTTTCCGTTCGGAGTGCCACCATCAGGTAACCATACATAGAGAAGATGCGCGCCGGAATCCCAATACCATTCCCCAGGGGCATCGAGCAGGCTCAAGTGATTGTTGACCCAGGCGCCCCAGCCGGATTTTAAGACGTAAATAGGCTTTCCGCCAATCGTTACGGAACCATTGGCGGCGTTAAATTGCGTGATGACATTCATGTTCCACGACCAATGTTCACTACGCGCGAAAATCGTAGCGCCTTGTAAGGTCATGCCCGTTAAGCCTGCACATTGAAAAACATTGTCAGATGTAATAGTGGTAACCGGAACAGTTCCTTGATTGGGAAATCGGGCCAAGGTTAACGTTTTACCGTTTAAAAAAAGTTGTTCAACCGAATCCGTAACACTCGTACTCCATATATTGCCTTGGTACTTGGTCCAAGGACCCGTAACAGGTTGCGAGCCGGTGATAATGGGCAACGGCCCACTTCCATAGGATGCAATGCAAACCGGTTTTCCAGCCGATCCAGAGACGGTAGCTGCTTGGCCTAAAGCCAAGGTGCCGATAAAGGTACTGCCGCATTCAAACAAAACGGAATCCCCAGCCGAAAGCTGTAAGCCCTTTACCTTATGCATAGTGCGCCATGGAGTAGTCACGCTTTGCGCTTGTAGAGATGAGCGAGAATCATCTCCGCTGGTCGAACTAAAGTGATAAGTTGCCGCTGGGACAACGGATATGAGCGCCACAATGATTGATAGCAAAAGCCGTACGTTTAAATCTAGGTGGGCTTTATTGTTTTGAAATGTTTTTAATCTATCACGCAAGTCTACCTCCGGAATGGGGTTTGCCTAGAGATTGAACTTAAGTCCAATGCTCTTTTTTTACCATCGCATTCGTATCAGGAATCAAGACTTAAGTGGATTAGGGATAGCAATCGACTTTTGAATTACTTATTCTCTAAAAGTGATTGTGGACGGACCATTCTGGGAGGAATTATTCCATGAAACGCTCAAATAAATTTTGCTTCAACTCGGTTTTGATATTATCCCTTTTAGTTTCTAAAGGCTTTTCCCAGACATCCGGTTTTGCAGTCCCGGCCGCTCATCCACGTTTATGGTGGAATCCCGGACGTCTGTTGCAGGCAAAAACCTGGTTCGCCACCCATCCCTTTTCACCCAACAACAGCGATCCCTTTGGCAATGCACTGCGTTATGTGCTCACGGGCGATACCTTAAACGCCAAAAACGCCATCAATTGGTTAGTATCATACAAGTTACCTGCTGGACAGGTTTTGCCTACAGCAATCGGATGCGACAACTGTCGCTGGGATGGAGAGAATGCCGTACTTGTCTTTGACTGGTGCTTTGATAAAATGACAATCGCTCAGAGACAAAGCGTTATCGCCCAGTGGAATACGGATCTTACCAATGTCAATAAACAGGCTTGGGGCGGAGTCGGTATGGAGGGGAACAACTACTATTGGGGCAATGTACGCAACTCCCTGGAATGGGGCATAGCCAGCTTTACGGAAAATCCACAAGCCCAATCCTTTCTGGATAACGCACTCACTACACGGTGGCACAATTCCTTTCTTCCCTATGCGACAACGGGAAGCGCCAAAGGCGGTGCTTTGGGGGATGGACCTGGATACGGCTCAACCATGCTTGGGTATCCTATCATTCCTTTTGTCAGCTTAGAATTGATGGGACGCGGGATACTGCATGAATCGCCATTTTATCAAGAGGCATTGACAATGCTCATCTATTCAACCACACCGATGGCGGTTATCGAAGGATCGAATCGTTTTTATGATTTTTTTTCTTACAATGAATTTGAGACCATAGATATCATTCATAGCCGAACCTATTTTGGTGACTTTATGATGACCCTGGCAAATCAATGGGAGGGTGTGAATTTGGGCCAGTACGCCCGGCACTGGATTGCCAAATGCAATCCGTCTGTTTCAAATTTTGTACAAGCCGTTAACGCACCTGGTAGGGAGAAAAGTTTTACATCGCTTCCTTTGGACTATTATGCTTCAGGTCTGGGTTATCTGTATGCGCGTACCAGTTGGGATAGTACAGCTACCGCAATCCAGATCCAGATGAAAAACGCGGAAGGGGTTGGACACGACCATCGAGATTGGGGCAGCTTTCAAATGTTTAGACAGGGACGCTGGCTAACCCGCGAAAGCCGAGGTTACTCGCAAAATATTCTTGGTGTCAATGGCGGTAACATCGATGTTGGCGAACCGGATGCCCACAATACCATATTTGTCGGCGTGCAGGATTCCATGCACAGCCTCATCGGATTTTGGCAAGCGGCACCGGCAACCGTCAAACGATTGGCGAGCAGTCCAAATTATGCTTATGCAGCTGTGGATCTTTCCAGCGGTTACCAGTCCACGGAAAAGCCGGAATTGGGTAACCCGCATGTAGCGCGCATTGTGCGGGAATACCTCTTTGTCCGCCCATTGGAAACACTTGTTGTGTTTGATCGCATCCTCACGAAAGACGGTGGACAAACAATGGCGGCAAATGCCACAAAGATGGCGCTGATTCACTTTGAAGCGACACCCGTTCTGCAGGACGCCAATCACGCTCTTGCCACCTTGGGCAATCAAGCGGTGCGCCTGACCACACTCTTGCCTACCACACCGGTGTACAAAATTGTGAATGAGGGTCCGGTTGGTCAGAATCGTTTGCAAATATCCACTAGTGGAGCGGCGCAGAGTTACTTTCTAAATGTTCTTCAGGGCCGAGATGCAGTTGGTGCCGATCTCACCTCCCAACTCACGGAAACGGCCACTACATTTTCTGTAACGCTGAGTCATCCAACCCTTGGAACAGCTGCTTTTACGTTTCAAAAAGGAGACACCTCATCGGGTGGTAGTTTTGGGTATACGACAACGGGCACTTCAACGACATCCACGCCACTCCCGGGATGGGTGCAGGGCATTTCAGTCAATGACAATGGGCCAGCCTGGGAAGGCACATCATCCATCTTTAATTCTTTTTCCAAGCAATCACTGCAGGCAATTCAGCTACAAGTACCCAACCCTTACCGACCCGGGGCAGCGATCCTATTCCAAATCCCGAATTCGGGTCAAGCAGTTCAGAACAATAGGCCGACGCATGGTTCGATTAATCTCTCCATCTTCACTGCATCTGGCGCTTTAGTTGAAGAGGTTTGCAATGAATATTTGCCTCCGGGAATTCACCGGGTTTTTTGGGCTGCCAGTCGACAAAAATCCGGCCTATACTATGTGCAGTTGAAAACAGGGCCAACCATGACAGTTAGGAAACTAATATTGAGAAAATAAAAGGTGTACATCGGTTAAAAACATTTTACCATCGAACCTTTTTCGATGTCTTGACTTCCCTGCCGGAAAAGTCACGTGCCCTTCCCGCATCTGTTTCAAGGAATACCGGACTGGAAATACTTCTACGATTTTTAGATTTCGCTAGGTTAATTCGTGATCCGGATTTCGAAAAAAGCAAGTAAACGGGTTCATACCCTGCTGTCCAAGTGTACTTGCCCTGCTTATCCATCAATGGCGGATTTAAACTTTTTCCTAGATGATTCCAAATCGATATGGGTCTTATGAAAAATGCAACGGGTATAGAGTCAATGGCATTCAGGGCCTTAAATTCATTTTGTTTGTTCAGCCATAAAATCACAAGGATTTCTGAAGCATTTTCCAGTTTAAGCGCATGCACATTGGACAACCGCGCAGGTAGAAAGCCTTTGGCAGCAAAACCCTTAGTTCGAGTGGTTAGGGTTCGGATCGCCGTCATTGCCGGTTTCTCGGTATAGTCGCGGTTGAGGAGGCCAAAGTTGTGTTCCGGTTCCAAAGAATCCGTGCCATCATTGAAAAGGTCATAGAGTATGATGAAGGGAAAGCCTACGGACCAGACTGACAGGACTTCTCGAACATCATAACGTCCTTGCAAAGCCAGGGCGGAATCCGAATTTCCCACTCCAAAATTTGTAGCGGTATAGCCCCATTCCGTTTCCCAAAGCGGCGGCGTATTGGATGGAAAGGAGATCTTTACCAAGGAACGCAACAACAATACCTCCTCCGCCATGGTTTCTGGTTCTGTAGCGCGATACGGATGGACACCGATGGCATTGGCTCCAACTACTCCACCCGCTATCATGAGTTTTTGTTGAAAAGGCCAATCGATTTCCGAGGTCCCAGCCGTGGATACCAGCGCCATTGGATCTCCAGCATGAATGCCAGCAATAGCTTCTTTGCATAATGCCGCATAGGCTAAAGGATCAGGTGGGTTCCAGAACCCGACGATATTCGGTTCGTTCCAAATTTCGTATTGCACAGATTTATTCTTGAAATGCACGGCTGTAGCCGTGGCGAAGGCGCGGAAGGCCGCAATAGCCAATGCGGTGGTTGGAGGTCCATTTTGATAAAGCGAGTTGGAATAATCCAATATCAGGTGAAGTTTCAGGTTCCGGGCCTTTGCAGAATTGTAGAGCTCATCGGACGCGGAAAAATCGTAAACACCCTTTTGTCTTTCGATTCCATACCAGCCAATATCCATGCGCAACCATTGCATGCCCGTATTCGCGAGCGCGTCCAGTGCCGGATCATTTTTTGTGAAATGGATATTGACCCCAAGGTTGTCCAATGTTGGAGTACCAGCAAAAACGGTTGGCTGGGCAGCTAGGTCAATATCCGTTTGAAGACTGTCGAGAAAAGCAATATCATCGAAATCCAGTCGAAGGATTCCAGTCGGTTTTTCTCCTCCACGCCACCAGGTCATTGGTTCGATCAAAAAGGCGATTTGCTTAATGGGCTGATGAAGCACCCCGTCATTTGCGCCGCCGAAATGAGAAGAAGGCACATCCAATGTAAAAGTACGCAGAAACCAATGTTCTTGGTCTAACGCCGTAAGTGGACGAGAAAGAGAATATTGCAAGACTTGACTTGTCAGATCGGTAACCCTAACCACAACTCTGGCACCAGCATCAAGCCGCGCTAAAAAGGATACCACCTTGGCGTTGCCGGGTATGGGGAGAGGATAGGTTGCAGAAACATAATTCCCGCCCTTGGAAAAATCTGCTGTCAGTCGTGCGGCTTTTCCGATTCCATTTTGTCCTACCGTTTGGGTAAGCGTGCCAGTCGCGCCTGGAAATTCTGCACCGTTAGAAAAGGTCCATGCGGTTGGCAGACTAGGTGTTTCAAAATTTTCTACAACCCGATCGGCCCATGTTAAACAGATAAAGATGTTTAACAAAACAATAAGCAGGTAAGTCCTAGGCTGTACCATAATTCTTTACCTACTAAGGTACCATTCCTATCATCCTTCCTAAAAAAGGCTAAGGACAAAGCCAGCTAACTGGAGATCAGCAGCTCATTTTATTGGAATGTACCTCCGAAGGCTTTATTTGGTGTGTGAATAAAAACCAGTCGAATCTGAAGCAGTGGCTTCTGTTACTAAGGAATCCGGCAACGGTAGCGCAGTATGGCTAAATACAAAATCTCCGTTCTGATAGTCTACGCTCAAATGCTGACCAGACCCAAGCTCTCCGCCAATTATCATTCGACTCAAAGGATTCTCCAATCTCGTCTGAAGGAATCGGTTGATTGGGCGCGCACCAAACTGAGGGTCATAGGACAACTCGGCAATCGCTTTAGCCGCCGCTGGCTTGAGCTCGGCAGTAATTCCCCGTTCTTCCAGGCGCTTGACCAAATCGGAAAAGCGAAGCTTGGCAATCGTTACAAGCTGTTCTTTCTGCAATCCCTGGAAAGCAATGATCTCATCAATGCGGTTGATGAACTCGATGCGGAAGAACTTGCGGATATCCGGCATTAATTCTTCCACGGTCACTGGATGCTTGGCTTCAGCAAATTTCTGTGACCCGATATTGGAAGTCATGACGATGATCGTGTTCTTGAAATTTACTGTTCGTCCTTGAGAATCGGAAAGCCGCCCTTCGTCGAAAACCTGTAGCAACGCGTTGAAGACGTCGGGATGGGCTTTTTCCACTTCGTCAAATAATATGACCGCATAGGGCTTGCGACGCACTGCCTCAGTCAATTGGCCGCCTTCTTCATAGCCTACGTAGCCGGGAGGCGCGCCGATCAATTTGGATACGGAATGTTTCTCCATGTACTCGCTCATGTCGAGTCGGATAACATATTCTTCGCTGTCAAACAGAAATTCCGCTATGGCTTTGGTCAATTCCGTTTTGCCTACTCCGGTAGGTCCCAGAAATAGAAAGCTGCCGATTGGACGGTTTTCCCGAGCCAGACCAGAACGGTTGCGCAATATGGCATTGGACAATGCCATAATTGCAGCCTCTTGACCCACCACGCGCTTAGCCAAATGTGCAGGAAGATTAAGCAATTTGTCTTTCTCAGTCTCTTTAAGCCGGGTTACCGGTATTCCCGTCCAGCGTGCAACCACTTCCGCTATTTCATCTTCCGTCACCTCTTCATGGAACTGAACGCCACCCACCGTGGCTTGTGAAGATTGGGCAATAGCGGTTTGCAATTTTTTTTCGGCATCGCGTAATGTTTGATATTTAAGTTCGGCTGCGCGGTTGAGATCATATTCCGATTCCGCTTTTTCAACCTGCCTTTTAACACTATCAACATCCACTTGCAATTCACGAATGCGTTTGATTTGTTTGGCCCTTGCCTCCCACTGACGCTGCATGGACTCTACCTCTTCGCGTAGACCGGTAATTTCCTTTTGCAAAGTTTGCAGCCGATCACGGCTTTTCTCATCTTTTTCTTTCTTAAGGGCTTTTTCCTCGATTTGCAACTGCAGCAGTCGTCTACTTAGCGTGTCGAGCAGTTCCGGAGCCGTATCCAACTGGGTTTTAACCATGGCACCCGCTTCATCCATAAGGTCGATGGCCTTGTCCGGTAAAAACCGGTCGGCAATATATCGTGCGGATAATTTAACCGCGGCTACAATGGCGTTGTCCTGGATGCGCACGCCGTGATGGTGATCGAAGCGATCCTTGATGCCGCGAAGAATGGAGATGCTTTCCTCCACACTTGGCTCAAGTACCATTACGGGCTGAAAGCGACGTTCCAAAGCCGGATCCTTTTCAATATGGGATTTGTATTCGTTCAAGGTAGTGGCGCCGATGCAATGCAGCTCCCCGCGGGCGAGTTTGGGCTTGAGCAAATTTCCCACATCCATGGAACCTTCACTTTTTCCAGCGCCGACTATGGTATGCAACTCATCGATGAACAACAGGGTGTTGCCACCCGCATTCTCCAACTCTTTGAGCACGGCTTTGAGTCTTTCTTCAAATTCCCCCTTGTATTTGGCGCCCGCAATCAGGCTTCCCATATCGAGGCTGTAGATCTTTTTTCCTTTCAGTGATTCCGGGACATCTCCCTTGACTATCCTCTGGGCCAGACCTTCCACAATAGCGGTTTTTCCCACGCCCGGCTCACCCACCAGCACCGGATTGTTTTTGGTTTTACGCGAAAGGATGCGTATGACGCGCCTGACCTCTTCCTCCCTCCCTATCACCGGATCCAATTTGCCTTCTCTAGCCAGGGCCACCAGTTCCATTCCGTATTTTTGAAGCACGTTGAATTCATTTTCGGCATTCTGGGAATGCGCGCCCGGCCCTTGGCCGCCCGGTCCTTGGCCGCCCGGTCCTTGGCTGTTTCCATTTCCGTTTGAGCCGCCGGAATTTCTGTTTTTCATGATGGCATCCTTTAAGGGTTTGAATTTCAAATTATGCTGGGCAAATATATTTTTGAGATCGAACATTTCCGATTTTTGAACCAATGCAAGCAACAGATGCTCGCCGGTCACTACCGTATCGCCCATATCCAAACTGATTTGTCCGGCTCCGCGCAAAACTTTGTTGACATCAGGTGCGGTTAAATCCTCATCACCACCTTCCGGCGCTTTCGGTAATTTGGTTACTGCCGATTCCAGATCTTCCGAAAAAGCGACCGCATTGACACCGGCATCGGTCAAGGAGGGCTCCAAGAAATCGAAAGCGGCTCGCATCAACCCCGCAGCTAGATGCAAAGAGGTGAGTTCAAGATCCCTCCGGGACATTTTTATTTCTTGTGCTTTCTGAAAAGCCGCCTGGGATAGATGGGTAAATTCACTCATATCATCCTTTCAAGCAAAGTCAGTGCCAGAAGCTTGCTGATTTAAATTCCTCCCATTAACATAATTTTATGGAGCGTGGCCAGCACACTAAAACAACTGGTGCATAGTGCATCGATTTTGCAGCAATATTAAACAGTACTGAAAATTCGGGGCAACGGCCCCCCTTTGGCATGGACCGCAACCTATTCGGGACCTCCCTATTCGCGTGTTGACATTGGCGAAGTTGCCAAGGAACCGGGCAAGCAGTGTAGCGGTTTTAGCGGACGGAGATGACGATTTTAATATTCGTGGGTGCGGCCTTGCAGGTCGAACCAGGTGGCTTTACTGGGAAAGAATGCAGCGTCATAGACTCCGGGCCCATTTTGCAGAGCAGCTTTAGCACATTCCGACCTGGTATGAATTGCTATGGAAACGGCAATATCCTTTCCATATCCGGGGGCACGTCCGATCCTGTCCACAAGAGCCGCAAATGCTGGATAACCGGTAACTAGGTGCGGGGAACCCCAGCAGTTTTGGGCAATGGCCCGGAGACGGAAGCGGATACCATCGGCGACTTGTTCTTCCGTTTCAGCCGTGGCTTGGTCACACCAGATGCTCAACTTCGCGCCTGTGAGTTTGGAGGCGAGAGGCGCGACGGAAATTGGGTATCCCCAACCCGCGCGTTCCCATCCCCCCATTCTTTTATGCGGTGCCCAATCTTCATATAGCGTATCGACCTCGCCTTGATAAGAACCGAGGTTATAGTAGGTGGGATGAAAGCTCGAATTCTGGATCGAAAAACCTTTTCCCATGATCACTTTCGGATCCTGGTAGGCATTCCAAATCTCCTGAACGATGGACGTATCGAGTGGAACCGGAGAGTTCCGATTGATGGAGTTGAACTCAAAGGCGTCGGCCCAGGTCCGGAGCCTTTTTCCATGGCTGCGGACAATGTCATTGATCGAATTCAAGAATCCGAGATAGGCATCGATACCATTTGCTCCTTGGCCGTAGCGGGATTTAGCATAGCTATCGAGCTGTGGATAATCGCCAAAGTTGGCTGCAAGGATAAATTCATCCGCACCCGTATGCCAATAGGGGGAAGGAAATTCCGGCAGGTATTCTTCCAGGATATCCTTGACCAGGTTGAAGGCCGCCGGCTTGGTGATATCCATGTAAGAAGTACCAAGAATATTGGATCCCAATATGAGATCCGTATGGGAGTTTCTGAGCCAGCCGGTATGGCCAGGGACGTCTATTTCCGGAATAATCTGCACATGATATTCCGTGGCGAGATTGACAAGTTCGCGGATATCGGCTTTGGAATAGAATTGCGGAGAAACAATTTCCGGATGTTTTGTCGAGGCGAGGCGGATACCCAGGTCGTCGGAAAGGTGCAGGTGCAGGAGATTCAGTTTCAAATAACTCAGATCCACAATATGGTTCTTTAACCAAGCCATAGAAAAAAACTTACGTCCTACATCGACCATCAGGCCCCGCTCATTATAATCGGGCCAATCCCGCGCATTGCCCGCGCCAATCGTGTAATTTTGCCGCAACAATTGCAGCACCGTCCTCGTACCGTAAAAGGAACCCACCGCAGTGCCGGCGATGATTTCTATGCGATCCGCGATGTTGAAGCGATAACCCTCCTCCCCTCCAAATGAACCGGCGGGGTCGAGTGTCAAAATGATGTCTCCCGCGCGAGTGGCACCAGACGTTACGGGGATCTTGAAACCGGAAAGGAATTGCAAGTCCTTCGCCAATGTGTTGGCCGTTTGTGTGGTTTCCGATGAGCCCGACCCAGTTATGACAAGACGGGAGGCGGAAGAAAAGGTGTAAGACCCGGGAGCGTCCGTCCATTCCCGAAGAGCAGGTATGGTCACGGGCCGGACTTGCGAATTGGGAAGAGCCGAGAATCCTGAATCCGCGGCCAGTCCGATGCATAAGTAAACGGTAGTCCACCTCATTGAAAAAGCATAGTTCAACGGCAATCGGAAAAGCACAGTTCTAAAATTATAGCCTAAATCAATCCAAAAGGACCTTGACGGTTTGACCAAGATCTAAAATACCAGCTTTATCATTCCCGGGCCGCGCTGGAACAACGCCGGGCTTGGTTCATGTCCATGAATAAGGCAGAAATTTCGAACGTATCTAATCCATCACGCCGTATCCGGAAACTAATCCGGACCCACTAATGCCTAGCAGGCTCTCCAGTTAATCAAGGAGTGGTATTGCCAGCCGGAAAGGAGGTTTATTCTCGTGCTCAAGTCGCAAGGGATGGGGCTAAGAAAAAAACTTATGGATTGGGGAGAAATTGCCGATAAAACCGGTAGGAGGGGTACTTTTATTCCTCCATGTCGTTTAAACCCGTTATAAATCGACGAAAAACCTGAAAATTCGCTTACTCCTAATTGGATCAAAGATTGCTTTAGTTTCACCTTATGGACATTCAAAAATACTTGTTCGGAGGCGCAACTCGCCAGCTTGCCTATAAAAGTCTCGACGCCACTGCCCTACGAAACCGCGTGATTGCCGAAAATCTGGCGAATGTGGAGACACCGGGATACCAGCGGAAAGAAGTGAGCTTTGAAGACCAACTGAAAGCACTTCTGGAAAAGAAACTCGCAGCCGATCAAACAAAACCTGAGCATATGCAAGCGGGAAAGGGTTTGGACTTCAGTCAACTGCATCCCTTTGTCTACAAAGCCTTGGACACCACTTTGCCTGGTGAAATAAATAATGTGGATGTGGACATGGAAGGAGCCAAAATGGCGGAGAACACCATCCTCTACTCCTTTTTAACCAAATTCGTCGGATTTGAAAAAATGAATTCGGCCATCCTTGGCCGCGCTTCAAGTTAAGTCAAACGATCCGCTTAGCCTTTTTTCTTAACACCGCGCTTGGCAGTGCGCGCCATAGTATCGATTAAAAAGTTGAGGTCGTTCTCGGCATTGTCAAATAGGTCGTCCATATCTTCACCAGGAAGACCAACCCCTTTGGTATAACAGAGCGTCCAGGATCCCTTGAAACCGCTACCACGCACTGCCGATATGATGGAGGCATTTTCTTCCGCGTTTTCCTTGAGCAGAATCCGTTCCTTGCCGGCAAAGGCCTGTACGGCCAGATTAGCCAAAAAATCCCCTGCGGCCGTCAATACAGATTCAAAATCGGTTTTGGATTGAAGGAAAGGATGCAGCACAGTCTTAAATCGATTTCCACTTAGAACGGCGCGTATCGCTGCGAGTGAATCTGTTGTCATTAGAATGGAATCTGGATCAAAGCACAGATCAACCTCGCGGTGCAAGTCTTGGGACCATGTCTTTACAAACTCCAGTGACTCAAGGGATTGATCAAGAGGCGCAGGCGTCCGACCCGGTTCGGCTAAGGAAAACTTGAGCGCATGGGGTCGGAAAAATTCACACGCCTCGAGAACCGCATCGCGCAAACGTTGGCTCTTGTCGGAATTATCGCTGGGAATTGCAGCAGAAATAAAAGCGAGATTTAGATCCGACTCGACGGACATTTCCTTGATAAGGTCCCATTCCGAACGCGATGCGAACCGGAGATGATTCATCCAAAGGTCTACGCCAGCAAAACCAGCTTCGCCGATAGGTTCAATCCATTCGGAAACAAGCAAGGAGGGCCCCTTCCCATTCCATCGATTTTTTTCCATCAAAAGAGTGGAAAGATGTACCGCTGTACCCGAAATCGTCATGCTACTTTACCTCGTATTTTAGATTTGAAAATTAGGATTTTCCACGAACAGAAGTAAGGCGGTTCTGGCCCAAAAATCAAGACCTGACGCAAGGGCCAAAAGGCCTTGGCTGACTCCAGTTATTAACCCAGTAAACTAGTAGGATAAAACCCTGTTTTTCCTATGGGATTAATAGGCAAAGCGATTTTATAGCGATTTTAGCTAAATTAATGAGGTTTGGCAGCATAGAACACCCAGGCCTTTAACTTACTAAAATAATATGTTAATCTTAGTCGACTTATTCGGAAAGACATTATGGAACAAGATCACTTAGACCAGTTGGAAAACCAGAGCGTTTACATTTTGAGGGAGGCCTACGCCAATTTCAAGAGCCTGGCCATGCTTTGGTCCATTGGAAAAGACAGTACTGTCTTGCTCTGGCTCGCCCGCAAGGCGTTTTTTGGCCATGTTCCCATCAGCCTAGTGCATATCGATACGTCTTTCAAAGTGCCCGAGATGATAACCTACCGCGATAAATTGGCCATGGATTGGAACCTAACCATGATATATGGTCAGAATACCGAAGCCCTGGCTAAAGAAGAGACGTTTCCATCTGGTAAAATATCGCGGCTGCAATGCTGCAAAAGTCTTAAAACCGACGCGCTAAAAAATACCCTGTCCGGCGAATGGCCGCGCTTTCGACTCAACCTGCAAAGCGGCAAATACGAAGTAGACAAAAATCGCGAACCGTATACGGGAGTGATTGTAGGGGCTAGAGCGGATGAAGAAGGGTCTCGCTCCAAGGAACGCTACTTTTCCCCTCGTGACAAAAACAACGAATGGGATGTAGGGGATCAACCCCCGGAACTTTGGAATCAGTTCAAAACCGACTTTGCGCCCGGCACGCATATCCGCATCCACCCTTTACTGGACTGGACGGAATTGAATATCTGGGAATACATACAGCGCGAAAACATCCCGATTATCGATCTTTATTTCGACAAGGGCACAGGAAAACGGTACCGGTCACTGGGATGTTACCCCTGTACGACGCCAGTGGAATCGACTTCCCGCAATGTCTCTGAAATCGTCCAGGAATTAAAAACTGGAAAATTCACGAATATTGCCGAACGTTCCGGTCGTGCCCAAGACAAAGAAGACGGCGGCGGTCTAGAGACTTTGCGCCGCGACGGATACATGTAAAGGAAATCTGCCATGCCTGCTGCTTCCAATGCCCCCGCTTTTTTAACTCCGCCGGACCCCTTGTCCCATTTGCAGGACCGGGTGGAAGGCCGTATCCGAATGAACATCGTAATCGTAGGCCATGTGGATCATGGCAAGAGCACGGTGGTAGGCCGCCTCTTGGCGGATACTGGTTCGCTACCGGACGGCAAATTGGAATCGGTGCGGAACTATTGTCTTAAAAATTCCAAACCTTTCGAATACGCATTTCTGATGGATGCGCTTAAGGATGAACAAGCGCAAGGTATCACCATCGATACCGCACGCACTTTCTTTAAATCCGGCCAACGCGACTACATCATCATCGACGCTCCCGGACACATTGAGTTTTTGAAAAACATGGTCACGGGCGCCGCCCGCGCCGAGGCTGCCGTGCTGGTCATCGATGCAAAGGAAGGCATTCGCGAAAACAGCAAGCGTCACGGGTACTTGCTTTCCATGCTCGGCATTCGTCAAATCGCCGTTGCTGTCAATAAGATGGACTTGGTGGATTATTCCCGCAACGCCTTCGAAGACATTCGCGACGAATACATTGCCTTCCTCGCCCGTATCGGTGCCACGCCCCGCTTTTTTCTTCCCATCTCCGCTTTCAACGGCGAGAACCTTATCGAAGCCTCCCATAAAATGCCATGGTATAAGGGCCACAGCTTGCTTAGCGCCATCGACGCATTCGCGAAAGAACCACCCAAAGCCAATCAGCCCTTTCGCATGCCTGTGCAGGATGTCTATAAATTCACTTCGCTCGGCGATGAACGCCGCATCGTATCCGGCCGAGTGGAAAGTGGTTCCGCCAAAGTTGGCGAACAGGTCCTCTTCCTGCCTTCCGGGAAACGGAGTACGATTGAATCCATCCAAGGCTTCCACGCGCAGCCCCGCACAACCGTAGATGCCGGTGTGTCTACGGGCTTCACCCTAGCCGAACAAATCTATGTGGGTCGCGGCGAATTGATGGTTAAAGCCGAGGAGGTACAGGCCGAAGTCTCGCGACGCTTGCGCATCAATTTGTTTTGGATGGGAAAACAACCTTTCGCCACCGGAAAAACCTACCATCTAAAGTTAGGCACCGCTAAAATTCCTTGTCGCTTGGAAAAAATCAACTACCTCATCGATGCCTCAGAAACTACCGGACAGGAAACCAAATCTGCCGTTGAGCGCCATGATGTGGCCGATTGTATTATCGAACTCTCTAAACCCTTAGCCTTTGATCCAATTGCCAGACTCGAAGCCACCGGTCGGTTCGTCATCGTAGACCGATATGAAATAGCCGGAGGCGGGATCATTCGCGATAGCTTGCCGGATGCAGAAGACGCCGATGGCGCATCGCTGAAAAAAGATACTACGCTCCTTCGATCCACTATATCCGCGGATGTCCGGGCCAAGCACTTGAAGCAAAAAGCCGCCTTAATTCTGTTCTCAGGAGGTCCGGGTCGCGATGCCGCCAAAGCCGCCCAGGCACTGGAAAATAAACTCATAGAGATGGGCAAGCAGGCCTATTTTATCGGCCTAGAAGAAAATGGACCATTGGATTCATCCACCGCCACCTCGGCAAAGTCAGCTTGGGGCCAACCGCTCCCGGTATCCCAATTGGGCGAAGCAGCATCGTGGCTGTTGGATGCTGGATTTTTAGTCGTTGCGTCCGCAAAAGGCCTCGACTCCCAAGATGTAAAAACCCTTGAATCATTGATCACACCTCATACTTTAATTCAGTTGGAGTCACCGGCAGATGCCGAAGAAGCTTCCGGGGCCCTGATGGGTATTGTTTCCGAAGCCATTGCGCGATTAAAAGCCCAGGGCGCCGTCTAGAATATATATTGCAAATATGTCCGATAAGCATAGCGAAAATTTGGTCAGACAAGGGACGTCCATAAACCGTGAGCAACGCGTTTCAATCACTGGACAGAAAAGCGCGGTTATTTGGTTTACAGGACTGTCGGGAAGCGGAAAATCAACCGTAGCCAACGCACTTGAAATCAGACTGAATCAAGCGGGAAAGCTTTCCTATTTATTGGACGGGGACAATGTCCGGCTAGGACTGTGTTCGGATCTTAGTTTTTCGGATGTGGATCGTAAAGAAAATATCCGCCGAGTTGCCCATGTTGCCAAATTGCTGTATGAGGCCAACGTCATAACCTTGGTCTCCTTCATTTCACCCTTCCGCCATGAACGCGACACGGCCCGCAGCCTAATCGGTGTCGACTTCCTAGAAATCTTTGTTTCCACACCGCTTGAAGTATGTGAACAGCGGGATTCCAAGGGACTTTATTCCAAGGCGCGTAAGGGTGAAATTCCGTTTTTCACGGGCATTTCCTCCCCTTACGAACCACCGGAACATCCAGAGCTGACTTTGTATTCCCATCAGGAAACCTTGGAAGAATCGGTGGATCGGATTATGGCGCTCCTTGGCGAGCGCCACTATCTTCAGCCTACTTGATCTCGATGGAACGAGACAACGCTTCCTTGGCTTTGGCAATTCTCAAAGTCAAAACGCCGTTCAGGAATTCCGCCCGTATCGAATCACCGCTCACATTTCTAGGCAATTCAAACGATCTTGAAAAGGTTCCATAAGCGGATTCCACATAGCGGTATTCGCCTTTCTCTCCCTCCACCGCGCTTTCCTTTTTGCCGCTCAAGGTCAAACGGTTTTCCTTGACTTCAATTTTGATATTCTCTTTCAGCACGCCCGGCAACTCGGCCCGGAGCACGTAATCCTCTTTCTCTTCGGAAATATCCACAGAGGGTTTGAAGGTAACGGAAGTGTTACTGGAGACCTTATCAAAATCGGTGAAGAACTGATCCAACCAAGTACGCGGATTATATACTGTCGTGTTGTTCATACTATCGTTACTCCTTATTGTATGTGTTCAGGATTGCTCCTGAGGATAGGGAAAGCAACGGCTGTGCCATTCATTTCAAAGGGGTGAAAAAGCCATCCATCGCATTCACTCGCCAATTTAAAGGGTCGGTATTCAATCCCTCGCTCTACCACGAAATTAAAATGAGACAATAGGCTGAAACACCCGTTCCAACCTGGCACGTGGTTTTAACTATTTTACGGACCAAGCCTATGAAAAAAAAACTGGATCGCAATTTGACCGTTTCCCATGCGATTTTGGAAAAAATCTTCGGCGCCTTTCACGTGCCTATGCAAAGCCAGGATAGAAAGAATCAAGGTCTTATCCTTTTTGCTTTCCGGGGCGGCCTTCCCTCCAAGGCAATGGAAAGTTGGGGCAAATCCGTACAACTTAAATCCCTTCCAGTCGATCATATCCACATGCGTTGCACCCTCGGAATTTGGGATCCCGCTGGCAAACGTCTTTTTGTGGCACCCGGGTCCACCATACCCCATAAAAACCAGGTGGAGGTAGCCGCAGCGCGCAAGGGCAGGCTCAAAGGCAAGGGCACCAACCAAATGGAACCGGGCTACTATACGGATTTAACCAAAGGTGAACATCTTCAAGGCAAGCGGAACGGCCATCAAGCCCTGCGGCAAACCGCCAGCCGCTTCTATCGCCGAAGCCCAAGCGGGCATCCTTTTACTAAGGCTTCCCCATTATTTTTTGGCAACCCATACGACAATCTGCATTGCGGTTGGAATCTGGATGGACTTGCGGCAGGCTTTTCGAGCGCCGGATGCCTGGTAGTAGCAGGCCTCCCCTACTGTCCACGACGCGAGGATGCGCCAAAGAATGCTGGACCTTGGAAGATTTTCCACGATTTGCTCTATGCTTCCAATCAGCAAAAGTTTTCCTTATTGCTTCTGCCCATCGAATCGGCTATGGATGCTCTGACAGATAAGCCGACTGGCGCATCCGGTTTGAAAAGCCGACTCGTATATGGATCAACGGGAGAAGCGGTTAAAAAGCTACAGCATAAGCTGTCAATTCGTAAAGTCTACCGCGGCAGAGTGACCGGTATTTTGGATGCCAGAACCTACCGCGCTTGGATGAAGACTTAAAATATCCCAGGATGGATGTTTAAAACATCATCTGCAATTGGACATAAAACAAATCATTCCCGATTCGGTTACGCACGCCTTCCTCCAGCGAACGAACATACTCACTTGTGAGCTTCAAATTCGGGTACTGCAATGGGGAAGGATGGAAAATGGCACCCACCGTGAACATATGCAAATTATCGTTTAAGTAGAAACCATCGGTTGGATCCAAAAATTCGTATCGGAAAAAAGATCCCCACGTTTGTGAATGTTCGAAGCGCAGCAAAGTGGAGACGCCCCAAACTTGTGTCGCTGTGCTATCGGTAGGGCTGGGCAAATCGCGATTGTAAATAAGTAAGCCTTCATTCAAAATATGGAGCTGCGTAAAATCCATTTGATGATAAAAGGACCCATCAACAATGGCATTTGATTTAAACCAATACCCAGCCTCCCAGCCATCATGGTGACCGACAAATTCATCCCATCCTTTATCCGCAAGGGCACCGATTTGACCGCCGAGTACCGTAAATTGGGATACTCTCCAGTCCAATGCATAGTCAAAGCCTAATACCTGAGTGGCGGGACCTGCGACAAAGCTGGGTTCGTCGTTGAAAACATTTTGGCGATTGGCATTGTGGATGAAGAGGCGTTGTTGCAAGTTGCCATCCCGCCTGTCCCTTTCCATTTGGACGCCAAAATCTCGGGAGCCGAAGGTTTTCAAGTACCAGTCGGCAAGACGTGCATACCTGGGTGCGTTAACAGTCGTGCGGGCAAATTCATCCGTTCCGCTGCCTGATTTAAGGCCAGCCCCCCGAAATTTTCCGGCTTTGAGGCTGTAGATTCCCCAGCGTTTCTCTAAATAAGCTTCCTGAGGATCCAGGTTTATCACATTGCCAGTAAATACCGCCGAAAAGGTGCTGTCAAAGGGTATAGTCGCTTTTAATCGGAGCTGGGAGATATAGAATCCACCCCGATTGTTATTGCTGAGGGGGTCCTTGAAGGGAGCGGGCCACCCCATGCCATTTTGCCCAAGGGTGTACCCCATCAACACGCCCTCCTGAAAAACCACCTTTTCCACCGCCCTGGGGGCTGTATACATTAGAGCCAATACGAAAAAACTCAAGAGTAAAGCCGCATATTTTTGGGTCACGGTGCCAAACCTTTCCAAGGGGAGTGACCCATAAAAGTAATATCTTTACACTATGACTTCTGCTACCCCATCTACCCCAGTTTTGAGTAAACCGATTTCCGGAAAGCCGGCCTGGCTAAAAGCCAAGATCCCCGGCGGCGAAGCCTATTCCCAAGTCAAAGCCGTTGTGGACAAACACGCCTTGCACACGGTTTGCCACAGCGCTCATTGCCCCAATTTGGGGGAATGCTGGGCTAAGGGCACGGCCACCTTTATGATCCTGGGGAATATTTGCACTCGAGGATGCCGATTCTGTGATGTTCCCAAAGGCAAACCAGAAGGCTATGACCGCCACGAACCGGGCCGGGTTGCCGAGTCCATTCGCCTCATGGGCCTTAAATATGCCGTCATCACTTCGGTTGCTCGGGATGATCTCAAAGACCAAGGCGCAGAAGTCTGGGCCGACACCATTCGAACCGTACGCACGGCCAATCCAAAATGTCGAATCGAAGTGCTTATTCCAGATATGCAGGGCCGGGCAGATTTGATCGATACCATTCTCGATGCACAGCCCGACATACTCAATCACAATTTTGAAACCGTGGCCCGGCTGCAAAAGCCAGTACGTGGCAGAGGAAACATAGTCGATAGCAGCGCCGTGCTTCGGCAGGCAAAAGCCAAGGGGTTTTTGACCAAAACCAGTTTGATGTTGGGATTGGGTGAAAGTGCAGAGGAACTACAGGAAATGATTCTGTATATCGCTTCACTGAAAGTAGATATCCTAACAATGGGACAATACCTGCAACCCAGCCAAGATCACCTACCAGTGGAACGCTATGTGACCCCGGAGGAATTCGAAAGTTTCCGGGTATTTGCTTTGGCCAATGGCATACGAGTGTGCATTTCCGCCCCTATGGTGCGCTCTTCTTATAATGCCGACATTCAATCCGCGCCTTTATTCTCAGCATTTCGCCATTAACGTTGGCTCCATGGTTGCATTCTTCCCTCGGCCATGTTCGAAACCGGGAGTTTGGGCTGTCGAAATACTGGCCTGCCCTTATATTAAAAAAATAGGCCCTTTCACTAAAAACGATCGATAACGAACCAGCATGACTTCCACCGGCGGTAATACCAGGTCAGAATTGATACAGCCCGGTCAATCCTTTGGAAAGTTCTATATCGTTCAGGCCATTGGTGAAGGCGGAACATCCCTAATTTTCAAAGCCCTACAACAACCGATTAGCCGAGTCGTCGCGCTAAAAATACCGTCCTTTACCGAAAATGGGACACTCCTCACGCCGGATGAATTCCTTTCTGAAGCCACATTGATGGCTCGCCTTGAACATCCCAATATCGTCCGGATCTATGATTTTGGCGTAACCGAAGATCGAGCCTTCATCTGCATGGAATATGTAGAGGGCTCCAATCTACTTGAGCTACACCAATCGGCCGCGCCTTTATCCCTCAGCGGTATTCTGGCTATTGCCATGCAAACCCTTGATGCCCTAATGCATTCGCATTCTCACGGCGTCATGCATTTGGATCTTGCCCCAGCCAATGTTCTGATAACCAAAACAGGCGTGGTCAAACTACTCGATTTTGGGATGGCGGGAAAAAAACCACCCACTGCCCCAGGCAAAGTGATTGGAACCCCAGCCTTCCTCTCTCCCGAACATGTGCAAGGGAAAACCTGCACACCAAAATCGGATCTATTCAGCTTTGGTTCGCTGCTTTATTTTATCGCTACGGGAGAACAACTGTTCGATCCCGGCGAAAGCAATTCCAATTTGGCCGAAATGTTGCGAGCCATTTCTGCAGCACGTGAATTTCCACCCGCACTGAAAATAGGCAAGCTTCCTAAAACGCTAGGGAATCTGGTGCTCGGGGCCCTATCTGGAACGGAAGCGGAACTTGTCTCTCGCGATCTTAAAAAAGCCTGGGCATTGCTGGAGGGCGAGTCCAGCCCTGCTTTCGTTCTAAAACTCGAATTGGAAAGGCACGAGGACTCACAACGCAACAGCGCATCCACACCACCAGATGACCAAAGCCTCAGTGAACGCTATTTCAAATTGCGCGAAAGTGGCCGACATCGGGAGGCCGTGTCCTTGCTGGAAGACGCGTTGCGCCGCGATCCCAATAATCCGCTTTTGCAAGAGCTCCTAACCGCCCCTCCTGCCAAATCCAAATCCACTCCAGCCACCATGGCCATATCCGGTCCTGCGGCTTCCAAATTAGACGTACGCGTTCCATTTACTTCTAAGTTCTTTCCTTTGGTAGTCGGAACCCTGGTCATGGCAATAGGATTCTTGATTTTGGCTCTTCGGGCGATCGAGTGGGTGAAATAGCGACCGAAATCTTCTGTAGGCCAATGTAGGCAAGGGATTTGTTGATTTTATGGATTCTAAAAATTT
>JAYTHY010000090.1:0-3886 GCA_043732185.1 Fibrobacteria bacterium | reverse complement strand
AGCGCCAGCAAGCCTTCTAATCGCAATAATCAGACCTCATTTGGTCATCCAGTAATCTAGCCCTTGATCTCAAGGTGGCTTGCCTCCCCCCTCAAAGTGATGTATTCACCGAACGCTTACCCTCAAAGACAAGCGCCATGGCGGCTGCTATTGGAACGATCAATGGAAAAGGGGACCTCATTGTATGTGATAATACAACTGGAACTTGGACCGTAGCCCTCGGCACTGGCGGAGATTTCCTACCTACAGGATACACCTGGTTAACTGGATTCGCAGTGGGACCCAATTACTCGCTTAGAAGCGCGGACTTTAACGGAGATGGTCTTGCGGACATTCTTGCAAAAGACAGTACTGGTGCGAGTTCAAAGGTTTACGTTGAACTTAATAATGGTAATAAATTTGTCAATGGGTCGATATGGTTGTCGAATTGGAAGCCAGGAATTGGCTACAATTTACTTACTGGCGATTTTAATGGTGACGGCAAATCGGATATACTTGCAAAAGAAATAGCAACTGGAAACTGGTTTGTTTCTTTGAGCACTGGATCTAGTTTCGCTGCAAGCACTAGTTGGAGTACTAACATCTTGCCTGGAAGTGGAATTTCACTTATCGCAGCAGATGTCGATGGAGATAAAAAATGCGACATAATTGCCGTTCTTCCCAGTGGTGTGGTGTACATATCAAAAAGTCTGGGCAACTATTTCGGTAATTTTACCGCGGTGCGACAAACCGTTCCTCCCTCATCTGGAGTATCTTATTTAGCTGCAGATGTAACCGGTGACGGTAAAGCGGACTTCATAACTAAGGATAATAATGGGGATTGGACTGTGTGTGCAAGCACTGGAAGCGGATTTGCCCTCCCGGTATCTTGGGGCACGGGCTTCGCACTTGGCGCAGGATACTACCTGGCTGCCTTTGATGTTACCGGTGACGGTAAGGCCGACATTGTAGCTAGCGACCCAGTCACAGGTAACCCAGGTCGCTGGTATATTTGGGAAAGCGATGGCACGAAATTTTTCAATGGTAGAGTAGCCTTAGACAATTTCGCCGCAGGCACTCAATATACCCGGTTAATTGGCGACGCTTTTCGAATGTAAACTAAATCTTCTGCCTTGAAGAAGGATTACACGGTTTACCGTGGACGGCGCTTTTTCAAAAATGAGTACATGAGTGATATGGACTATAAAGACTATAACGCGTTCGGTCTCATGTACCCGGCAGTTCTCGAATTCTCGGTTAACTCCTCGATTTACAAAGCCGAAGTATGTTAAGTCTTTGGCATCGGGAATCCTATCATAGCGGAACAGGTAAGGATCATTATGCATTTGGGCAATGAAGTGTTTGGCTGCGTCGTCAAAATGAACTGTATGAGAACCATTCATCTTGGCTACCAAAGCCATCGACTGGATTTTATATAGTTCGGACTACATGCACAAAATGCCCTGGAGGGTATTGGAGTTGAGGATCTAACCGTGGTTTGGGTTAGGGATAAAAGGGCACCTCATATGTCGATTCAGCAAAAAAAGTTTAACTTTTTTACCCTATTTGCCAAGTATTAAAGGAAAAAGCGGATTACAATGTATTAATATATCCGCTGCCTAACAACGGAGTGAAAGATGCCAATGGGAATAAATATTAGACTTTCCATAACCAAATTTGCTTCAGTATTTTTTTTCATCTCAACGGCGTTTACAGCCGACCTTCTTCATCTTGATTTCAACGATTCTAACCACCTGGACAAACAGTCCAACCTGTTACCGACTGGTGAATTGAATGGCACTGCCAAGGCTTCACCAAACTATCCGGGGTCAATTGAATTTGGGCCGGCAGGCGGATTCGTTCGAATTCCCAACTTTCATAGTCCAAAGGGACCCTACACAGTGGAAGCTCGGTTTCTCATTCATAATTATGGTCCAGAAAGTGGCCGATTTATTTCAGACATCCTGAGCACCGCAACATGGGGCAATGGACCTTCGCAGGGGTTAGAATTAAAAGTTGGAGGGGGCTATTTGTATCCTCCCTTGCCTCGGGACGCCTATAAAACCAATGCCGAGTGGGTCAATGCCCAAGGAGGATATTCCTACATCAATCGCGGTATGCTCTCCGATTGTTTTGCAGCGTTCTTCATGGCACGCAAGGACAACCCCCTGGATTGGAAAGGTGCATATACGAATCGCTGCATAGAAAAAAATGCTTGGACGCATTTGGTAGGCGTTTGGGATGGGGTCAACATGCGCATCTATTTAAATGGCACAGATGCAACTGATATATGGCGTGTACAAGGGCTTGGGGCGGAACCGTTACTGGATAGTGTGGTTGCGGCTTATGTCGGATCGGGATATAACGTCGCAGAGAATCACACAAATCTTGACGGCATTCTTGACTACGTGAAAGTTCAGGATGGTGTTTTATCCGATTATGAAATCCATAAACGATATCAAGACAACTTCGTTAGCCAAATTCGCGATTCACTGTGCATGGGTGTCGTCGTTCCACATTATCCGGAAGCTGGACAGCTCTGCAAAGGAAAGTTGGATTTGGAGTTCAAGATTATCAAGCATGGTGCATGCACGGATTCGACTTTTAAAGCAGCCCTTCTCGCCGGTGATAGCGTTGAAATTGAAATTGCCAAAAACGCTTCCTTTACCGATTTAGTGCTTCGTATTACGGCGGTAACGACCCTGCATCTTGAAGCTAAGGATTTGTCTGGCCTGGCAGGATACCAGGGGGAAATCTACTGGCGAGTGCGACTCATTCCTGCCAAGCACGCTGCCTTGGCAAAGTCTAGTGCAGGAGCTGCCACTGAGTGGAGTTTATCCAGGCCATTGGTGTTGGATATGTCGGATGCAAGCGCGATTAGGGTCATCAAAACCTCGCTTAAGCCGGTTTTGATTCAGGCCCAACAAGGTTTATTTGTACCAGGGAGTGCAACATCTACTGAACCGGTACTTTGGAGCTTGTCGGGCAAGCGACAGTCGGTTCGATTTCAACGTGTCACAGGTGGTTGGAGAATGGATGAAAGCAGTAGCCAAATTCGGCCAAGAAACACAATAAATGCAATTAATTTTGTTCAGAAGTAATATCGCATAGAAAGCAATTGTCTTAACCTACTCCCAGTGCAAGTCAATTTGTATCATTAACGCCCATTAAGCCCAGAAATTCCATGAAAATTGTCATCCTAGCCGGAGGATTCGGCAGCCGTCTCAGTGAGGAAACACATCTCAAGCCAAAACCAATGGTTGAGGTGGGTGACCGTCCCATTCTGTGGCACATCATGAAAAGTTACGCAGCAGCCGGACACACCGACTTCATCATTTGTTGCGGGTACAAGGGCTATGTTATCAAGGAATATTTTGCCAATTACTTTATGCACCGTTGCGATGTAACTTTCGATCTGGCTTCCGGATCCATGAAGGTTCACCAGAGCAATGCTGAAGCTTGGAAAGTGACTGTGGTTGATACGGGTGAAAATACCATGACTGGCGGCCGCCTAAAAAGAGTGCGTCAACATTTGGATGATGAGACTTTCGGCTTTACCTACGGAGACGGAGTTAGCGATGTGAATTTGAAGGCGTTGATCGCCTTTCACAAAAAACATGGACGTAAGGCTACTTTAACGGCCGTTCAGCCACCGGGACGTTTTGGGGCTATCGACCTTAGGGGTGACACTGTGACTTCCTTCCACGAGAAGCCCAGAGGTGAAGGCGCCTGGATTAATGGGGGCTTTTTTGTGCTGGAACCTTCCGTACTCGATACCATTGCCGGGGATGAAACCATTTTCGAAAAGCAGCCATTGGAGCAGCTGGCCTTAGAAGGACAACTTCAAGCCTTTCGGCATGAAGGCTTTTGGCAACCGATGGACACTTTGCGCGATAAGCATTTATTG
>JAYTHY010000089.1:0-27298 GCA_043732185.1 Fibrobacteria bacterium | reverse complement strand
AAACGTCCATGGCAGAATAAGACTGGAAAAAATGAAAATTTGCCGATAATTTGGGAGACTTTGCTGGGATAGGATTTCAATTTACCTATGCTCCTGTTGTCTAATGCGGCTTGGCCTTAATGCTGTAGTTGAACATAATATTATGAAGTAACTTGGTTCTAATGCATGACTTAGCCTTCAAGCCAAAATCTTCAGACACTTCAACCCTACGTGGCGGAAAAGCCAGCGAAGCGCAAGATGTGATCTCACTCGCGCCGTCTTTTGCAACCGATCAGCCGAACGGTATTTTTCGCAAAGCGTCCTGCCCCTGCGGTGGTGGATGTCCGGCGTGTCAGACTAAGTCCAATGATCTAAAAGTTTCCCAGCCAAATGACCCCGCCGAGATCGAGGCCGATCGCGTCGCCGACAAAGTAATGCGCATGCCGGTCGGAGAAGTAAATCGGGATAAAAAAGGAACAAGTAGTTTGGCCTCACAAAAAGTTTCGGTTCATTTGGCTCCCCTGTCTTCCGCGCACATCCCCACGGTTCACCGCAAAGAAGCCGTTACCGGCGCAGCTCCGAAGCCGCCGCCAGACTATACGCCGCCCTCCATAATAGATGTTATGAAATCCGGGGGGCAACCAATTGACCGTGAAACCCGCAGTTTTTTTGAGCCACGCTTCGGCCATGACCTCGGCCACGTCCGTGTCCATACAGACACATTCGCAGCTCAAACCGCCCGCTCTATTAGCGCAAAAGCCTATACCCTTGGCAGCAATATTGTTTTCGGAAGCGGCGAGTATAGACCTGACAGTGAATCAGGTAGGCATCTCCTGGCTCACGAGCTTGCACACACGATCCAGCAGAGCAATTTGAGTGATACATTACCTTCTTCTGTCCCGCATGTTTCCATTGATATCCGATCATCTGGGGTTGGTTTATCACGGACACCCGATCTGGATGAAGAGCGAAGGAAGGCCGTGGCAGAAGCGGAGGCAGTCATCGCAAGTATGCATGACGACGACGAAGATGAGCCGGTCGCCATTACTTCCCTGGCCATTTCCAAAAAGGGTCTCTCCAGACCCATCGTTAAACCTGCTGCTAAGGTTGCCAAGCGAACTTCTTGTCCAGGTGGCGCTATGCCTTACATGGGCGTGTGTATGTCGGACGAAATATTGGAAACATTGCCGCAAGCGGACTTTGACCTGAAGCAAGCGCAAAAAATAGTACTAACACACGCAGGCAAGGCAGAAAGAGCGCAAAAACGTCGTGATCTAACTATCAAGAGATTCGGACCCAACTTACCCGTCGCGGACTATCAAAAAGCAATAGAGCAATATCTCAGCAACCAAGATCACAGAACAAGGCGCGAGTATCTTGCTGCACTTGACCGATTAGAATTGCGATATCAACACCAAGTGGATCTGTTTCTGAAGAATCCGGAATGGAGGGATAGATATGACCTCCTGACTCTTCAGAAGATTGTAGCGGAACATTCGCCTCAAATTGCCGCCACCCGTGTACAAGACGTCAACGAATATTTGAGCATGCCTAACTGGACTGCCGGCGAACAAGTCCAAATGGATCGGCTTAAAAATGACATTAAGGGATGGACTGACGAAGAGCAAAAATTAGCAAGAAATCTTTTATGGCGGTGGTTTGAACTTACTAGAGAGGGACAACACTCTTCCGCAGCCAAGGACATAATAATCAAAATGACAGAGCAAAGGCTCGATCAATGGCTTCATGCCGCAGACAAGGCGCGGGAGGAAGACTGCAAAAAAAATCCGACGGGAACAGTCGAAAAACTCTACAGGCTACACGGTATCGACCGGTGCAAACCCTGGTTTGATGAAGAGAACCAGAGCCCCTATTTTCATGGTCCATCCGAATTGCATGATTTCAGAATGCAGACAAGGATTCGCCTGTCTGAAGATGAGTCACCCCAGAGCCTAGTTTTCGAATGCGTTAAAGAGTACCGTCGGCATACCAACATTGAAGAACAGTTGCGCACTATGCAGGCGCAAGCTATGGTCGGCTTGGCCGTACACTATACATTAATAGGAAGTACATATTTGGAGGCACAGAACAATACCGCGCCAGCATCTAAAATTATGAATTTACCTGCCAATGGAGTGGGACGAATCATTGATACGCCGATGGGGCCGCAACGGGTTCGCGCCATAATGCCAAACGGGGATTTCGTGTTAGACCCAATCGTGAACGCGCCGCGTGCCGATCGCGCTTTGACATCGGGATCAACAGGATCAGCTATCGTGCCTGCGGCAAAGTCACCAGTATGGACGGATGCGCCGAATCCGGGAATACTCATGGCACCGCAGGCCAACCCGTTCGGAGAACAAGCCTCTTTGCCACCTGGTTCCATATTCCTGCTGGGGCCGCCCGCTTCAATGCCTTCTGTTGTCCGTGATGGCCCTATGCGCTCACAGCCGGGAGGTGGAAACAGGTCAACATACATATCTACATTGAATACTGGGACGCAGAGTAAAGAACCAGCACCTAGTGTTGAAATTCTTCCGCGCGGCACAGTGCCGATGAGTGACTTCGAACTACCCGAGCCCGGCCACTATATCCGTCGAAAACCGCCGGATGAATCTATTCGGCCACAGATTCTTGCAAACGCAGGTCATACGACGGATGGTAGATTGAGAGACACAAATACTGGACGCGCGTTAAATGAAGGTGAAGCCGTCTGGGGACACGGCCCCGATTTCCAGTTTGCTCAGATGAGGGATTTGTTTGAAAAGCAAGGCAAGAGTCAGGCGGAATTTGATGCATTTTATTTAGACCCAGCTAAATGGCAGATCGAATACGGCCCGACAAATTCGAGCCGGGTTTTTGATCATATTCCAAGACAACGTCCCGTGCACTAATGGATAGGAAAGAATGCCCTTGAGAGAAGACACGCGGCAACGTGCGGATACAGTCTCACGTCAGGCCTGTGAATCTAGCCACTCAATACCGAGGGCTGTGAGGCAGGCTTCGGTAATTTGATTCTCCGCAAAGCGTCATGCGCCTGCGGCGGAGGGTGTCCGGCTTGTCAAGCCAAATCGAGCGGCCTAAAAGTCTCCCGGCCAATCGCCCCCGCAGAGATCGAAGCCGACCAGATCGCCGATTGGGCAATGCGGATGCCGGTTATTGAAAGGTTTAAAACAAGCAACTCCCCCCTCAGCATCCAGTCGAAACCCAACTCAGCATCGAGTGGTCTCAATTGGAGTTTCAAATACCCGGCTGAGCATCATGGTGAGTATTTAAAGCAATACTTTGACCAATAAAATTAAAATGATATGGTGTATTGGAATACTAGTCTAATCGGGAGTGCCATTTAAATAATGATAGGATCCAATATGCACAGTAGACCTGACACCCCCTCGATTTCTACTGGAACCTCGGGCAAGATGTTTAGGACATATGACAGTCTGGTCATGGCTGCCGCGCTTTTTCTTGTGACCTGCGCAGTTAACTTGGAAATGCCGCTTTACCGTACCTATGCTGCCCTTGCTGGCTACGGTAATGGCATGACGACCTTGGTCTTTGCTGCCTATATTGCGGGCCTGCTTCCCACCCTACTTTTCTTTGGAGGAATTTCCGATCGAATAGGACGCAAAAGCACTATCATGGCTGGATTGGCCTCGGCGCTATCGGCCACACTCATTATGATCATTCACCCAGGTATGCACTTGCTTTTCTTCTCTCGCATCCTCCAAGGCATCGGTGTAGGCTTATCCATGGGCGCAGGTTCTGCGTACCTTGCCGAAGCACTTGATGAGGGCCGGTCGATAAAACGAGCAGCGGGCTACGTAACCGTAGCCACATCGCTAGGTTTTGGAGGAGGAGCGCTTTTCACTGGAACGATTTTGCTTTTCGGAGCTACGCTCACTCCGGTGAGCTATTGGATCGCAGCTGTAGCTACCTTGTTGTGCATGGCACTGGTTATGGGCGTTCGCGGCATCCATTCGGCCGGTGGTTCACTGATGCGACTGCCTTTTTTCCCACCCGGAGTATTAGGAATCAGTGCCTCCATCACTACTGCCTGGGCAGTCACGGGGGTAATTATCTCCTTGCTTCCAGCTCAGTTGGCGCGGCATGGAGTCTCCGCTTGGGCAGGTCATGCTTTGTTCTTGGTGAACGGCACAGGAGCTTTGATTCAGCCAATTGCGAAGAAGATGACGTCTCGCAGATCCCTACTCACTGGTTTTATTGTATTGCCGATGGGCTTTTTCTGTTTGCTCTGGGGAGCCTGGACGGGAAAAATCTGGTTTGTGCTTGCCGGGGCCTCCCTATCCGGGTCCGCATGTTATGGCTTCACCTACCTTGGGGGCCTTTCTGAAGTTACCCGGCTCGGCGGAATTCATCGCGCGCGCGCGGTATCAGGCTATTTTATTTTTGCCTACCTGGGATTCGGATTGCCAAGTGTCTTATTAGGATTCTTGGCCGATAGTTTCGGCATTATGCCCACCTTGGTCGGTTTTGGCATTCTGGTCTCCCTACTTTGCGCGCTTTTAGCCTTGGCCCAACACAACCAAAATCCCGAGACACCTTCGCCAAGTTAGCCAGTTACACCTCGCAAAAACGCTTCACAGATTTTGGGATAGGAAACTATGCCACGTGGTTCAGCCGGACCGTGGGCGGACGCGGGGGTCGGTTTTCCAAAAGGAGTGTTTCGCCCTTTGCTGTGAAAGTCCTTTGTAGGTAAACGTATCTGATGAATAGAATAGGGTAATTTAAGCTGTAATGACTTCTACCTTTTTAATTGCATATATTACCGCAACAGCTAAAACGTTACAAGCTATAAGTGCCACACGATAGAATACTTTATTTCATTACTTTTACCTAAGTGAAAGGTAACGTAAAAAGGAAGCTAAAGAGTTTATGTGGCGCGGTTCAAGTTGTTTTCTTTTCGCCTCAGTCGTCTTTTACACTGCGATGGGAAATAATCTAATCGGAAATTTTAGCCAAATCACTCACAGCTAGTTCAAAGATAATCGGACCGACCTCAAGCAAATGATGTTCTCGCTTGTGGTTTTTGGTCCTATTTATGAAAAGCGTGGGGGTAACCAGATTATTCGGGCCCACAATATGTAAGATATATGGACTCATGATCAATTCAGGTCGAAACCCAATTGAGTTTGCTAACCGTCGAAGATTTTTAGTGCCTCATCTATTGAAGCTGCCAATGAACTTTCTTCGGGTTGAAGCTTGGCAAGAACGCCTAAACCATTATTGAAGGTGAAGAGGAATCCGGCGATTAACGCAGGATTCTTTTTGGCTGATATTTCACCGCTAGCAATCCCCTTCTTTATGAAAGCCTCAAAAATCGCCTGGATGCGCTTTTGGTTTTCAACTAGGCTTGATAAGACTTCTTTGTCCAGAGGCAAGAGTTCAATGGTCGTATTTACGGCCAGGCATCCAGCAACCACGCGTCCCGATTTCATAGCCTTAATGCCTTCGAGGAACAACTTTCTAAAACCTTCACGGACTTTAGGCTGTTGGTCAAGGATTTCCTTGAGAATAGCACCTGTGTTCTGGGTATAAAAAGTCAAGGATTCTATGAATAGCTCGCGCTTCCCACCGTAAGTTCCGTAAAGGCTGGCGCGATTAACGCCTAACTCACTTACCAAATCATCTATAGAGGTCGCATAATAACCCTGCTTACGGAATAACTCCATAGCCTTAACCAGGACATTATAACGAGAAAAGTTTTTAGAGCGACCCATAACTCCTTTAAAGAGTAGTAACTCTTGCTTTGTCACTACTCTTTCCCAGCAAATTCTCCCCTATAAGACAGCGTTTACATTAATGCCACCATCAATATTGTACTCCGAACCAGTAATAAAAGATGCATCATCAGAGGCCAAGAATACCACTAATTTAGCAATATCATCTGGATTCCCGAAGCGTTTGAGGGGCACTCGATTGAGCATCGCAGCGCCGAAAGCGTTGACCGACGCTTCATCAAGCCCTGATTTGCCGAAGATGGGCGTTGCCACGGGTCCTGGATTGACGGCGTTTATACGAATTTTTTTGGTCGCCAACTCCGTTGCTGCCGTACGCGTAAAAGAATTCATAGCCGCTTTGCTAGCTGCATAAACAGCCGTATTGGCCATGCCTGTATAGGCATTCACCGAAGAAAGGTTAATTACCGAAGCTCCCTCTCGCAATAAAGGCAGGAATTTTTCCAAGGTAAATACAGCCCCTTTGAAGTTGATACCCATTTGCATGTCGAACATCTTTTCATCAATATGGCCCAATGGCGTTGGATAAAATACGCCGGCATTGACGAAGAGAATATCGACATGACCCATATCTTTCTTCACTTGCTCCGCCAAATTGGAGAGTGCCGCCACATCCGAGACATCGGCCACATATCCCTTTACTCCCAGTTCATGAGCCGCTCCCCTTACCTTTTCTGCATTCCGTCCCGTAATCGCCACGGTTGCACCGGCAGCCTTCATCATTTGTGCGGTGGCATAACCAATTCCGCTATTTCCACCCGTAACCACTGCATTTTTTCCCTGTAAACTTTGCATCTTCTGCTCCTTTTATATGGAATGAACGTTCCAATTAAAAGATACACTAACTGGAATGATTGTTCCAATTAAATCCTCAGAAATACCTTTGAAGAGGATTCTGTGCAAAAAACGTAATTTTTCCGATTTTCTAGTCAGAAAAGCCTGAATGACTTCGCGACCGGTGAAGGATTCGGATCGATTTCTCCATTCACTGTCGACGGTATCAGCCATGGCAACCCGGGCAGGCCTTGCTTTGTTCTTGGTGAACGGAATTGGAGCTTTGATTCAGCCAATTGCGAGGAAGATGACATCTCGCAGATCCCTGTTTGGATATTTTATTTTCGCCTACCTGGGATTCGGATTGCCAACGCCTTCACCCGATGCCAATCTAGGTGACGCTCCTTGGCAATGTCACTGATGCTAGATACCCGGCAAGAAACGCGACGAACCTCCAACTCCAGGTAGATACGAAACCCACCGCGAACAGTTGTCTGAGGCACGAACCCGGGGAAGCGATACGCATCTTCAAGCTTGATTGATTTGGTCATCCCCGAAAAGCACCAAATTTTGATGACCCATAAAATCAATAAATCCCTTGCATACATTGGCCTACAGGACATTTCGGTCGCTATTTCACCCACTCGATCGCCCGAAGAGTAAAAAGAAATGAACTAATGCCACTGCTCCCGCGTTTAACCCTTGAAAGTGAGGTTGAACATGGTGCTTTGGATAGGAAATTTGTTTCTGGTGATTATAGGCTGTGCTTTAGGGTTCTCCATCAGTCTAGATATTTTGGTTGATACCCTAAAAGATGGTCAACCCATATTTACAGCAGCCCACATAATCCTGCTCTTAAGCGGACCAATTGGGAGCTCCACTCTTTTTTTGGTTCGCAGTTTACTTCGCGCCTGGATCAAGGGATGGCCTATCCAGGATTTGGCCAAAAGGACATACGTCCGATATGATAGCTTTGCATTTTTGCCTTTTGGTTTCGCTATTTTCCTGGGAATGGGTTTTCGAATATCCATACCAAATATTTACCTACTCGCCTTCTCTTTATTTTTTTGCCAGGCAGCATGCTTGCTTTATGGAATTCAAAAATCAGGAAAGGGCAAAGCTCTTTTTCAGTCCCATGGCTGGCTAGGTTTTTTGTTTTTAGTTTCGGGAATGGCTGCTTTAATCTATGAAATCATTTGGCAAAGAATGCTCTTTTCTGTCTATGGAATCAATATCGAATCCGTTACCATTATCGTTTCTCTGTTTATGTTCGGATTGGGCATGGGATCCCTTGGGGGAGGCATTCTTTCCCGGCGCTATCCTAATGCCTTGCCTTATTTATTCATAGGCAGTGAATTGGCCATTGGAATTTTTGGTGTGTTTAGCCTCCACTTAATGAATGCCACGGCCAACCGAACTTTTCATTTAGAGATGACGGGGATAACGCTTATCACCTATGCCTTACTTTCCTTGCCAACTTTTTTCATGGGAGCAACCCTACCTATCCTGGTTACCTTTTTGCATAGGCAGAATAAGCATATTGGCAATGCCGTGAGTTTGCTTTATTTTTTTAATACCCTAGGATCAGCCTTAGCTTGCTTTATAACCGTTGATTGTCTCTTCGTCTTTTTCGGGAGACAAGCCACGGTATGGATAGCCGCCTCCCTAAATTTATTCGCCGCTCTTTCCGTTCTATGGATGACATTGGGCAAAAAGAATCCTCTCTTCGTTTCTCAAACAAATACTTCCGCTCCGGATGCACCAACAACGTCAAAGACGGGCTTCCCTTTTTATTTGGTTCTGCTGATTGCCGCCCTTGTTGGATTTTTGTCTCTGAGTCAGGAAATTTTATGGGTTCGAATCATCGGCTATAATGCCCAGAGCGCCCCCCAGGTATTTGGAGAAATATTAGGCTGTTTTCTTCTTGGGATTGCTTTAGGATCATGGAAAAGCAAAAAGTACTGTCTCGATCGAATTCCTCCTTTTAGGACCCTTGCCACTCTGATACTTTTCGGTTCCTTGTTGTTTTATGCTGCCTTACCCATCACGGCCAATCTTTCCCTGCTTGGAAAAGGCTTTAGCCTAGTAGCCTCGTATCTATTAGTTGGTATTACGGCTTTTCTCTTCGGGCAAATACTTCCAATCCTTTGTCATTATGGTATAAGGGATGAAAGCCCCGTCGGCATTAGGATTTCTTGGATCTACATCGCCAATATCATCGGATCCACGGGTGGGCCGATGTTTATGGGATTTGTACTACTGGACCGCTATTCCCTTGCCACGAATATTCGACTCGTGATCTGGCTCGGTTTCCTGCTAGCCTTGGGAATCATCTGGCTATCACAGCATAATTATTCCTCTAAATGGCTCTGGACTTTGGGCATAGGCATTTGCACCGTTTTTAGCTTTGTGAATCACCGCCATTTTTTTGAGCATAGCCTGGAGAAGCTGCACTTTGGATCCAAATATTCTCCGGAACGGAATTATAAATTCCTGGTACAAAATCGCAGCGGTATCTTGGCGGTTCGCAGTGAGTCCAGGGGAGATATAATCTTCGGAGGCGGTGCTTATGATGGTCGCTTCAGCATTGACCCCATAACGAATACCAATGGGATTCGGCGAGTCTTTATGCTGGCCGCATTGCATCCGAATCCTGCCTCAGTTTTGGAAATAGGGCTCAGCAGCGGCTCTTGGGCTAAGGTTATTCTTGGGCTAAGGTTATGGAAGCCAATACCAAAATCAAAAAAATCGACATTGTGGAAATCAATCCTGGATATGGGGAATTGATTCGGAACTATCCGGAAAATGCGAGCATTCTATCGGATTCGAAAATCAACCTGCATATCGATGATGGAAGGAGATGGTTAAGAAGAAATCCAATGACTCGTTTTGATTTTATTTTGATGAATACGACTTTTCACTGGCGGAGCAATAGCACCAATTTATTATCGCGGGAGTTCTTAAGCTTAGCGAAGCAACATCTTCTACCTGGGGGCGTTATCTATTACAATACTACTGGCTCCAAGGAAGTCATTCGCACCGCTGCTGAAGTTTTCCAACACGTTGTCGTTTACAGCACCTTTGTGGCAGCTTCCGACGCTCCTTTTACCATGTCCACTCAAGAAAGAGCCCGGGCGCTATTGAATTTCCGGAACGAAACAGGACCCATATTAGATACCCTAAATCCTTTGGACGCTAAGGTATGGCGAGAAATGGCCGGTGCCGATCTCGGGGATATTTCCAGACAGGTACTGGATGACAGCAGTCTTCTGACCATTACCGATGACAATATGTTGACGGAGTTTAAGCGGATTACCGATACCGATGCCATTGGTTTTCTCTATAAAGTGTATGATTCAAACCGTAAATGGAGCGTTTTTTGCGGAAAATGAGGGGTTTTCTAAGGGCAAAATAAAATGAACTTTTGCATATTCCATCCGTCTTACGAGTAATATGCAAAAACCGGACGTTGACCCATTGTGGGAAGCAAAAATAATAGAGCGTATCCGAGGCGGAGACTCGGAGGCTTTTTCTGAATTGGTCGATCGCTATCAAGGACCTTTACTTGGATTCTTACGGAATATGATTCAAGACCGGGACGCGGCCCAAGATATTGCTCAGGAGACATTTGTGAAGGCTTTTTTAGCGATAAGGGAATATGAGGGAAGGAACAACGCTTCATTTTCGAGTTGGCTTTTCACGATAGCTAGAAATGCCTGTTTGGATGCTTTGCGAAAGCGAAAAAGGAAATTTGAAATTTTCCAAGAAGAAGGTGCTGATGTACCTGAAAATCCAGGTTCAATCGGAGAAGCAGAACGACATCAGATTAAAAGAATGCTAGAAGATGCCCTCAACCATTTGGGAATCAAGCATCGAATGGCGTTTGAACTGACCTTGGTGCAGGGTTTTACTTATGAGGAAGCCGCGGAAATCATGCAATCAAATCCTGGCACGGTCCGTTCCCGCGTGAATCATGCTCGGACTAAACTAAAAGAGAAATTACAGTTCTTTTCGAGAAAGGTATAAACCATGCATTCCAATAAAGATGAAGAAATCTGGAATGATTTTTTGACTGAGAGAAAAAAAACGCCCTCGGTAGATTCAGCATTTACCCAACGGGTCATGGCCTCGGTGCGTGCCCTGGAATATGCAGCCAAGTCGGCGCAAAAAACCAACAAAACCGGGTCCGAGAATTCACTGGTTAACTTTCTTGATAGGGTTACGAATTCATTTGGGTACAAACCCATGCTGGCCTTTGCTTCCTTGATGTTCTTCGTGGGCATCATTACCTTATTACAAATCCAAAACCGCAAGGATATTTCCGTGATTGCGGAAACGACACGGATAAAGGGTGAAAACTTTAAGCTTGGATTTCTTCTCAAACGGGGTGCGACCATTGGCAAAGCAGTGACTGGAGATTTTTTCCAGCCTGGGGACAAGCTCCAAGCCATTTACTCAGCATCTTCGCAGGGCTATCTTCATCTTTTATCTCTCGATCAAAGCGGTAAAATCGAATGTTTTTCCTGTCAGGATAAGGCTTCCCCACTTTTGGCAGGACAAGAAAAAACGCTCGACTTTGCCCTGGAGCTGGATACCAGCGCCTTATCTGAGATTATGATTGGCTACTGGAGCCCGCAATTCATACCCTATTCGGTTATTGAATCGAAAATACATCAGGCCCTGCAGGCCAGCGGCTTCCGACCTTCGGAAATCGGCTCCCGATTGTCCAAACAGCTTCGGAATGGGGAAAAAGTTTCCCTCTTTATATTGAACAAAAAAGGCAAAGTATGAGATTTTCCATCTGGAGGATCGTCTTCATTTGTTTATCCTGTTTCCTCCTCTTCTCAGTTGAGGGGCGGACCATTCGGCTTGGCCTGGTAGTCGGCCATAATCGAGGGCTTGACGACGATCCCAGACTACAATTTGCGGAATCGGATGCGCAAAAAATTGCTGAACTATTCCAGGAAGTAGGCGGTATGGATGAAGATCGTGTGATCTTGCTGAAATCACCCCGGCCAGAAGAATTGGAAAATGCCTTTAAAGAAATCCATACTTGGAGCATGCAAGCCATGCCAAACGACGAAGTCGTCTTTATTTTTTATTTCTCCGGCCATGGCACTGGCGAGTACCTTAAACTTGGTCGCCGAAAATTTACGCTTAAAGAACTGAAGGAGAGGATCGATGAGATCCCAGCCAAGCTCCGTATCGGAATTTTGGATGCCTGCCAAAGTGGTGCTATCACGCGTTTGAAAGGCGCACGTCTGGTTCAGCCCTTTGTCTTGGAACAGCAACTTAAAAGCCAAGGGTCCATCCTAATCGCATCCAGCGCTGAAAACGAAAGTTCCCAAGAATCGGATCAATTGCAAGGCTCGTTTTTCACTCATTATTTGATCAGTGCCCTACGCGGTGCCGGCGATGTTTCCGGTGATCGTCGCGTAAGCCTGCTTGAGGCCTATCAATATGCCTATCAAAAAACCTTGTTAGAAACAGAAGAAAGCCAAGGCGGCGCGCAGCATGCTAAGGCGCAACTGAATTTGGATGTGGAAGGGGATGTTGTATTAACGGACCTTAATTCCGGACGCGGCGGACTCATTTTTAAACCAGAGGTAGAGGGCGAAATACTCATTGCCAATTCCTATTCCCAGATAGTTGGGGAATTTCAAAAGACTAAAGGCAAGGAAGCGTTCTGGGCCCTGCCACCGGGCACCTATCGGATATTCCAGAAATTAGGGCGAAAGACCATGCAGTTCAAAACTAAAATAAAAGACAAGCAAATTAAGTCCATCGAACCCGGCGATTTAACGAGTGGATTCCAATTTTCGGGTTTGGCCAAGGGCCGTGACGCCGCTAATGATATTCCTTTACCCTGGAAAATACAGGACTGGCCAACCCAATTTCCATTTGAATTAGGTATTGGATGGATCAATAGCTTCTTCCAAACCAGTTTTATCGGGCATGTTGGAGTCCGGGTACACCCCGCCTTCGGAGGATTTATAAGTTACACCATGAATAAGACCCATGAACGAAGGCTTTTTGACAGTAAGAACTACCAAGAGCTAAAACTGGGCATGCAGAGTGGAAAATTTTTAACCCAAAATATTGAGTGTTTAGGCACGATTTTCCATAAGCTAGATCGTTTTCAAGACCTAGGTGATCAATATTTTTCTGGTCAATGTGGTACGGATAGTCAGAGCCTCAATTCGTGCCAGGGCGTCATTAGGGGAGACGCGCCAAAATGGCATTTTGATGGTGGAACAGGCGTTACTGTTGGATTACGTTTTTGGATATGGAACCGACTATCGTTCGAAATCAATTACGGTAGTGAATATAATTGGCGGGAATCAAATTATAATCCTACGAACTTGATTCTAATGCCAGCCTTTCATTTCTAGTCTCGGGATACTTGAACCTATTCTTTCTATTCCAGCCGAATTACAGAGCAAGCACTATGATCTGCTCCCCATTTAACGGGTACTTTGATTAACGTAACTCAGGCCTCTCGGTTTGTGCCAGGGAGCTGTGAAAGGAAGCTTCGATTTAAATATGTTTCTCCTGCGCACATGCAATGAACGCAACCTGGAGAATGGTCACGATGCGTCGGCCTCCGAACGCGCCTCCTGTTTGGGCCAAATCAGTTTGCCGACATTAAAGCCTAAGTCAGAGGCGATTTTCAGATAGCGGTTCTTAACGTCATCAGGAATTTCCCTCTCCCGGGAAAGAATCCAAAGGTAATCCCGCGAACTTCCGGATACCAAGGCATATTTATATTCATCATCCAAGGCGATCACATTGTAGCCCGCATAGAATGGCCCGAAAAAGGAAACTTTGAGCATAGCGCAGTCCGGGTCGCCAACGGATTTCGCTTTGCCTACTGCCTTTTTCCACTTTTTAGTCTTGGTATTGAAGCCTCTATTGAGGACTTTGACGTTTCCGTTTTCATTCAGTGAATAGTCCGCGGTGGTATTTTCAAGATCTTTCTCGAAGCGAAAATCCATGCGGGCAATCTCATACCACTTCCCCAGGTATCGATTGATGGAAAACGGCCTTACGCCCTTTACTCCATCCGGAATGGTAGCGCAAGAAACGCAGCACATGGCGAGTAGGCTTTTGCAGAGAAAATTAAGTTTCGATGTCATTTCTTTCCTTCAAACGGGGCGTGAAACAGAGCACGGGACTTTCTTTAATAAACTATTCGAAAATGGGGAAACAAGCAATTTCTTCCGTTTTCAATATCCAGATCAACCCTCCCCCAAAATCGGCACTCCATTCAGCATTGACCACACCTCACCTTTCCCCTGCAAGGTAATGACTCCATCAGTCTGGATACTCCGGTCAATCCGGGCATTCACCTTCGTTACTCCCACTCGAGCTTTGGAGGTTCAGGCGTCCCATCCTTTATCACTTTGGCAAGAAGGTAGCTCTTCGGTTACGGGAGGGGTTTCCAAAGCACGTGGAAAGGGTCGCATGGGATAGGGCCCACAGACCGCTTGACGGGCTTGGCTCAGATTCTGGACTATCCTGGAGTATTGGTATGGCTCGGTTTGGAATGGTTGCTAAGGGTCATGGCACTTTTCAGGATTTCCAGTTCCCTCAGGGGTTCCGCTCCGAAAAACGGGTATTCCCTTTGTCACGCCTCTCAGTTGGGCCAGTCCTCATCCTTCGATTCGCAGCAATGCATTCGCCTCCAAAGCAAGCGCCTACAGCGGGGAGTTCCATTTTCCTTCGCCCAGACTGTTGCCCTGACGGAACTAGCGAAGATCAAAATAAGCGATTTGTTTCCATAACCTATCTCTTTGAATCTTCGGATGCTGGAAAGCCCATGGCAAAACGAGCTTTCCAAAATATTCTTACGCAGTCCAAGCCCGTGTCTGGCGCGGTTTCCCCCAAATTAAGGTTGATGCGGATCGACGCTTTATTCAAGGCTGGCTTGGCTATGCGAGGGGCTAATCCCCAGAAAGGTTTAGATTTAGCCTTCCATCTTTTACTGGAAAAAAGCATGAAAAATATTTGGAACCCCAAGGATTGTGAAACCATTTTGGCCCGTATCAATACGCTAACCGCCAATACGCAACCCCTCTGGGGTAAAATATCGGTAGGTCAAATGTTAGCGCATTGCAATGTCACCCTTTGTCCTTAGCCTGAGGGTTACATACTTTGGAAGCCATGGTCGTCAAAAGTAGTTTACGGATCATTCATGATGATTGCTTGAATTCACTGCAGGCCATGGATACGAAATCAATCGATTTGGTCATCCACTTTTGGATCCCGACTGAGAAGCTCGGGAGCCAACTAAATAAGGCGCAAAATTGCATGCAACTTGCACAAATAAATTGATTCGCGTCTCACCCGATCGAAAGCGAGTATTTCTGGAGATCCCCGGTTTAAAGGTGCGTCAGGTGGATTGTATCCAAACCCAGAACCTGCTTTCGCAGGACAACAAAACACTGTGGTATCCCAAGACCTGGTACACACTGAACGCCATCTCTCCATCTGAACCCTTTGAAGTCCCTACAGACATCACGCCGGTGAATACTACAACACCTCAAGGTCTGTTGCGATTGCAATGGAAGGCTGGAAAAATGGAGATTGAACTTCCGCAAGGTCCGAAATTCAAAGTGGACATGGTGGACTTTAAGGGTAAGCGCGTGATTCACTTTGGAGCTGTCCGGAATAAAGTCGAGTTCTCTACAGTGACAATGCCGGGGGGCATCTACTTCCTCCGTGCAGTGGGCGGAGGCCAGATTTTGACTCGGCGGGTCTGTTTTTGATTTACTAGGTTTTCTCCATCCCGGAGGACCCATGAAAAATTGTTTAATCTGCCAAATGGATCAGGATCAAGTATCCCTATCTCGAATTTCCATCAAGTCAGAAGGAGTGCCTTGGGGCGACATACTCGTCTGCAAGAACTGCATGGAAATGCTCGGTCAAGACGAGGTCCGTAGCCTTGTCACCATTGCAGTGAAAGAAAAAGCCTACGACTCGACAAATGTGATTTTGGCGGGCGAGGGTTCATTGGCAAGTGATGGATCAAACGGTCGGGAACCTGCAGCGCCAGGAATGCTGGAATTGCCGGTGAGCGCATCTTTGCTTCGGGACTCTGCAGCCTTTGCACGAAGCGTCGGTGAGAAATTGGGCGGCAAGCTGTGGGAAATGCATCGGGGCGGCGCTTCAGACGCCGTGTGGACCACGTCCCTCACTCCGGATGGAGAAGGTGGCTTTGTGTTGGCAGTAGCCTTCGCCAAAGCGCCGGCCTAAAAAGCCTGGGCGAGATCCAACCAGAAGTGCTTGGGGCCGTTCCCGCGTGCGAAGTCCATGCGAAGATTGAATATGCCGAGCAAGGGATAGCGGATTCCGATACCGTAGGCATTGCCGCGACCGGAGGTTCGGATATCGCTGGCATCATCCAATTTGAAATCACCACCCATTGCCCAAACGTTGGCATAATCGACAAACGGGACCAGTTGGATGGGTAACAAATAGTGCCAGTGACTACGAGGATCGATGAACCCGAAATCGAATGGTTCAAAACGCAGTTCTGCCGAAGCCAAGTAATAGGCCAAGGACTGACCCTGCCCGCGGCAAGCTCCGTTTGTACCCGTACTATCAGCTCCCGGGGTTTTTTCCAAACATAAGGATTGGAAGTCGAAGCTGCGCACGCTGCGCGAGCCGCCCAGGAAAAACCGTTCCGAATTGGATCCACCCGCGCCGAAAAATCGACCACCATCTATCCTGGTGGCCAGTTTTACCTGATGAAGCCTTGGGAAGTAATAATACTGGGCGGTTTGTGCCTCCACCCAATTGTGGCGGAACTCGGTGATATCGAAAACATTGCCCTTAACCAGTGGCCCGCCATTGCCCCAAGTGAGCGAAAACCTCAACCCTCGAGTCGGATCCATTTGATTGTTGAGAAAGGAAATAAATCCTGTCTGGATGAAGTTTAAATTCAAATCGCGTTCCCGCAAGCCTCCGCCCAGCATCCGGCTCTTGGCTTCAATCTCGGCATTGGCAACCAGGCGCAGCCAGTAGGCCATGGGAAAGGTGAGACGGGCGGAATTTGCGACGCGGAAATCACCACCAAACAGCCCCTGTTCAGCGTGCAGCACCTTGTCCTGATACCAGGCCACATCGGCATCATCGTCAAAGCGGATCAGGTACCCGAAAGGCAATGGATTGCCATACCCGACATACGTCGTTTGACGCGCTTTGGCGAGCGCGGACCCCAGCCTGAGCTCGTTTAATGTTCCGGAAATATTGCTGTGGCGCGCATCCAAGGAAATACCTGGCCCGTACTGGGTTTCTAAAAAAATAGAGCCATGTACATTGCCGGGCACGTGCTCCTCGGCATAGAGGAAAACGATACTTTTTTGGGAAGTATCCGTAGGCATGCTGTCCTTGAAACGCACATAATTGAAAGCCCCGGTATATTGCAGTTTCTCGATCAGTTTGTCGCTCATCGATATCCTTACGGTATCTCCGCGCGCATAAGGAACCAGGGATCGAATCAGTTTTTCCCTCGTGATACCGGCGGCCGTATCCGCAGGGGGAGCGCGCGTGTTACGTAAGACCAAGGTATCGAAAATGACCGGGTAGGCCGGGTCCACCAAATAGGCTACTGCCACGGTTTTGCGTGCAGAGTTTACCTCCTGCCTATCATTCACTACGGCACGGACAAAGCCTGCATCACCATAGCGCCGGAGCAGGTAGCGACGATCTTTGAGCATGGCATTCTCATTGTAAGGCAAGCCGGTGCGGGCTTCCAGTTTCTCTAGGTCTATTAGCGGGCCTGCTGGCGCAATCATTTCCCGTTTTTCCAACGTGTCGCCTGGGTTGGAGGGGGTGGACGACTCAATATGGACACTATCAAACAAATAGCGTGTGCCTTCGACGAGGACAATTTCGGCTTCCAAATCCTGCAATGCCTCGGATTTTCTTTTTAGGCTCGTTTTAACCTGCACATCGAAAAAACCGCTGGTGCGATACAACTCGGCCACATGGAAATCCGCATCCTCACGCCAAGACCTAAGGCCATCTTCATTCCATTCTTCCGGATCCGTGGAAATGACTTCCAGGATTTTATGTTTGGAAAGAAAGCCGTTTCCGGTTACGCGAATGTCCAAGATGGCGTGCGCGATGCCAGCGCAAAAAAGCAGAGGCCAAAATTTGGAACCCGGGAAATTCATTGCGCCTGGTCCTCGACTTCCTTAACACTACGCCTTGGCTGGCCGCGTAACGAATCCTCTGAAACTGGCTTGGACCACCAATATCCCCAGAAATCGTAGTTGTAATTGAATCCCACCCTCTGAAGGACTTTATCCTTGCCGACTTGAGTGCGATTTGGATCCGTAAAAACGGAGACGTCCATGTTTATTCTGTTTTTCACCCTTTGCTTCCAAACAGGGTTATCGATGAATTGATAAAGGGGCGGGCGCCATTCCAAGCCCAACAAATATGCCCATGGGCTCACATCCTCGGCCAGTTCAGGCTTATAAGCAGACTTGGCCCGGAGTCGAATGCGCCAAAACTCCTTGCTCAAAACTTCCAGTGCGATGGCATCCTGACTATTGCTGCTGGTGGTGGTGCTGGGGCTGTTGCTGTTGCTGGTACTACTGTTTCCTACTGAATTGGCCGTGCCGCCATCGAGCTTCCTGTTCTTGTCCTGGGCCAGGGCACCGAGACCGGTAACATTGGCGCTTGCTATCCATTTTCCTGAAATTTTTTCCGCAGCTTCGGACAGGTAGCCGCTTAAAGGCGTCTCCAGCAATGTCAAGGCCTTTTCTTCATAACTAAGTCCGCTTCCATCTCCTGACAATCCGGGAGAATAGCAGCCACGACGCACGGAAAAAACCAGCGCCGATACTTGGACGCCATCACCGTAACTCCCCTGACAGTCGCTGTCATAAGAAAACTGCATGTCGTTCAAGGTTCCACCCAGGCGCATAATGACCGAGCAGGAATCGGCAACGTTGGCCTCGCAGGAACGCGCCAATTTTTTCTCGCTGTTCAGATCAATTTCCCCTTCTTCCAGCGGAACGTTCGGCCATTTCACGTCAAACCTACTGATGCGATACGCTTGTTTCTTGGTACCTAATGAGCCCTCGCGTGAGCTGATACGCCCTCGCATTAAGGCATAGGGGTAGGTGCCTATCATGGAAATATTGCCGACATAGGAGGATCGGAACACATCCGTTTCAATAGTATTCCCAGTACCGGCGGTTTCCACACTGATCTGGACATCCATAGGTTTCGTCCTATGTGCAGTGGTTTGTCTGGCCGGGGATTTCTTGAAAACCTTCTGTAGGGACTCTAGACTACGCAAACGGTAACGTACCGTGGAGCTATCCAATACCGCTGACAGGCGGAGGAAAGGAAGGCGTGCGCTACCGGATTGGGAAGCCTTGGAATTGCCAAGCGGTTTACGATAAAGAACTGCGATGCGAGAAAAATCACCCAGGGCCCTCAAGGGAGATTTAATTTGCTCAAAAGAACCCCCGCCGATCGCGGCTTGCACATTCAACATTGCAGAATCCCCTTGCACATCGATGCGAAAATCGCGGATCTGCACCTTGTTCTCGCTGCTGATTTGTGCAGCCAGGCTTTGCCCAGTTAATGCGCCGGACCAGCGCCTGGACTGTACGGCATATTCTGCATGGCCTTCTACATCTCCACCTTGGCCTTTTACGATAAGATGGGGAATGGTGATTAAACCGTCCCTGGTTTTTACTGTGGCGGAAAAGTTCTGGGTATCCATTCCCGGCACCGCATAGGTCCCGCGCAAAGTGTCGGCGTCCAGACGCAGTCCTTGTAGTACGTTTTTGAAGGAAAGGGACAATTGAGAACGTAGGGCTAGTCCCCTTAACTCCCCCTGTTTATCCGGTAACATCAAATCCCCATCGATAGCCAGCCGGCCCTCCAAATTCTGATAGCCATGTATGTTCCCTTGGAAACCCGCCATGAGCCCACTGGACGATTTGACGTTTAAGGACACGACCTGGTCTTTTTTGAGGACCCCGTACACGGCCAAAGATAGAGTGTCGTTTCCAATCGGTAGCTTCTCAGATACGGTAACAGCCTTGATAACAAGAGCGTCTCCGTTACCATGAACGGCCAATTCTTTGAGGGTAACCGGTGCGGCATCACCCTGGAATTGCATATTCTGAAAAGTGCACGTCCCGTCGAAACCGGAACTGTCCTGATAGGAGAAATCCCCCATTATACTTCCGCTCCTGAGCGGAGGATTAGGCAAGCTCAGGGACAGCACCTTGGCCATATCGAAGCGATCAGATTTGACATGAATGGAAACGATGTCGGTTACCTTAGTCTGCCCCAGCGCATAAAAAGGGCGGCCCTGCAATCGAAGACTAGCTCCAGCTTCAACTTTGGAGGCGGCAAAAGCAGCCTGCATTTCCCGCACTTCCAATAAATCGCGAGTCCATGCGGCCTGGACTTTCGCACTCAATTCTTCCTGCTTGAACTTTCCACTGAAGGACACTTCACTATGGCCAGTATCGGCTTTTTGATCCCATGCAAAAAATCCGGAGACTTTGGAATCCTTAATCGGCAAACTGTCCAACCCGCGATAGGGAAGTGTCCCGATGACCAGATTCTTTAGATGGACTTGCAGGAAGCTTGCTTTCGGCATATTCAACTCGGCAGACCCCCCTTCCGGGTTTTCCAAACTCAGCGAAAGAGCCTTTCCGGATTTGGTTGGATTCACTTTACCTGAAACCGACCAGTCTCTTTGGTTCTGGTACCAGTGGGAGGGTTCCAATGTAAGCCCTTTGGGGCTGAAACGAAACTGGAGACGGAGGGAATCGGCCAGTGCCCCATATGCCTTAAGCCCATCAGCCTGGGCCTTGGCGGTGATACTTCCATTTGCGGCAGTGCCTACGAGTCTAAACTTCCTAAAGACGAGATGCGTATCTGTTAAAGCGGTAAGCCAACGCTCACCTGGAGCGAGATCCACGGAAAACCTACCTTGCACTTTCGACGAGTTCCACGAATTCGACACACTGGACAAACTCGGCGAGTTCGACCCCGCCGCACTGTGCCGCATATCTGCTTTGATCCGGGAACCCTCCCCCGAAGCCACTTCAGCCTGGATCGATTCACGCGTCACTCGCGCCTCGATAATTTCCAGATCGGCAGACAATTCCTTCCCACCGGTGGTAACAGCAACCCCATGCACATGGCCTGTACCCGTCATACCCAGATGCCTGAAGAGATAATCCGGACTCTGTAGAGAATCCGAAGCGGTAACAAATAGGTTACCTTCAAGCCCTACCTCTTCCCCACCCTTTCCTAGACTCGACAAAGACCAGTGTCCGGATGAGGCGCTGAAATCGACCTTGATAACTGTCTGCTGGTTAGTCAATCGAATGGGACCCGTTTTTGAAAAATGGGACACGCTGGTTTGGACCGCTAACGCGACCTGCCAGGAAGAACCGGTTTCCACAAGGATGTCGCCGGAAAAATCTTCCAGTTTCGGAAGATTTGTTGGAAAATTCAGATAAGTCCGATAAGGGTCAGTGGAGGCTACCCGTGCTCGCAGATCATAGGATCCGCGCATCAAATTGGATTTAGCCAAGCGAATGCCCGCCGATACGCTGTCATCATTCGCATGCAGAGTCAGGCGGCCAAGCAACATCGCAGAGTCTCTCCAATCCACGGTGGCTTGCACGGATGTTTTCAAGGCTCCCAAAGCGCGCCCACCGGCAGCTTGAATGGAAAGATTTACGGCTTGCGGCCCTTGGCTCTGAAATTGAATTCCATCGATTGTAGCCAGCATCCCCAGGCTGTCTAGGATGGCGATGCGCCCCGCAGTCAATTTGATTTCAGCGGGCAGCTTGAAAACAGGAAAAGGCACGGAGTCGCGTTTTGTCTGCGCTGAATCCGGAGTGGCCGTCATCCAAATCTGCACTGTATCAAGGTGCAAGGAGACTGTAGGTGAAAAGTGAATAAAGCTCTGGAACAGTTGGATCGAAACCCGAGTGGTGCCCGCGGCCACTTGCAGATTGGGACTTTGGTAGTGGACTGAATCTGCCGTCAAATTCAAGCTCCATTGGAACGTGGGCTTTACCAAATGGAGCCGTCCCGCCCCCAGGATGATCTCCCTTCCCAAATATTTTTGAACCAGCCGCTCTCCTCCGAAATAAATCGAGAAAAAAAGCAAAAGCAGAACGCCGCTGAGCGCGATGCCTATCCTTGTGAACCATTTAAGCATTTACGGGCCGATTTGGAAAAGGTCTTCAATAGGAAATAAATCAAAACCTAATCACGGGAGGGAATAATTTTGAATCTGTCGGAAAAATTTACAATTCGTCGGGGCGTTTGAGTCTATCGGATCCATAAATCCCGAATATTACCAAGGAGTTAGCGCGCTCGTCCACGCAACTCCAAGAGGCCTTTACTAGTTTTTAGGGACTTCCTTTTGGCCCAGGAGGTAACCATGGAAAAAAAATATAGCCCACTGGGACATAAAGGGGACTGGCCATCACAATGTTTAAACTTTTTTTGCAATTGAAATTTTTGTTCCCAAAGCAAACCGTTTGCATCAACAGGGTGGTATCTCTATCGCTGTCCCTAATAGGTCCATTCACGGTATTTCTACTCCTATCGTGCAATTTGACCGACCGAAACCTGGGTGACGCTCCCGTTGGACCCCGGGATGGGCTGCAAAGCGGCAGTCTCGATTCTCTGGCTGGCGGATGGATTCAGGATTCCATCGCCACCAACCTTCGCATTTTTGCCACTCCAGCCATTATAAAAGCCGGAAACCAGGGTCGGGCAAAAATAACCGTCCACGTCATCGATAGCAAACACAATCCCCTTGCCGGTAAAGTGGTTCGCTTTGCCGCATCCTCGGGCACCATCACCGCCGCCGACACTTCCGATGAAGAGGGCATGGCCTCGGCGACTTTTACGGCCATCCCCAAAAACGGAGAGGTGCGCATACTGGCTGCCACGCGCATCGGCGACTCCCAGGTGGTGGTGGGCACGTCCTTGCAACTGACCGGGCTAACCGTCCACATCGTACCGCAATCTTCCGATACCCTGGTGGGAGAAAGCGTCCCGCTCACCGTTTCCGTAACCGACGGAGAAGGCGAACCGGTTCCGGCTGCGGAAGTCAAGCTACAAGGAACTACTAGCCTATCTGGCACTACCGATGGCGCAGGCCGATTGCACACCTCGGTGAAAAGCAGCCAGGCCGGCCAAATTAAGGTTACCGCCTATGCCCAGGGTGTCGGGGACAGTTTAGTGGTGGGGTTTTGGAATAGCGCTCCCGGCTCACATTCCCGCACGCTACTCCTCTTTGCCGAACCCACCCGCATTCCCGCCACTCAAGGGGAAACTTCAACCATCAAAGCCATTTTGTACGATGACAATCACAATCCCGTTGCGGGTAAAGTGGTCACGTTCTCTGCCAGCCAGGGCCTCATCCACCCCACCGATACCACCAATGCCCAGGGTGAAGCCCAAGTTCAATATCAAGGCATGGCCGTGGATGCCGATGCTTCCATTACTGCCACTTACTTACAAGGGGATTCGCTGCGTAGCGTGTCGACTACGGTAACTTCGGCGGGACTGCAACTGAAAGTAAACCCTTCTGCCCAGGAAGCGCTGGTCGGCAGTTCCGTGCCCGTGTCCATCAGGCTACTCGACGCTGCCGGGCAAGCGATGCCGAATGTCAAAATCACGCTCAAGGGTTCGTCACAAACCCTCCTCAGCACCAACTCCTCCGGCATTGCAACCACCTTATTAACCAGCGCCACCGAGCAAACCCTCCTTGTATCCGCATCCGCACTGGGCGCATCCGATAGCGCCAAGGTGGTCTTTTTCAAGACCTTGCCAAGTGGAAGTTCCGCGAACAAACCCGCCGTCGGCAACCTGCGCATTTTTGTCGACCGATCCAAACTCAAAGCCAGCAATACCGATGTAACCCAGGTACGCGTTGTGGCCTTTGACAAGTTCAACAATCCGCTGGCAGGGCGCGCTGTGCGCTTTACCGCCACCCATGGCATCATTACCGCACTCGACACCACCGATGCCAAAGGGGAAGCCTCCGTTGCCTATCGCAGCGTGCCTATCAATGTCGACGCACGCTTGACGGCCTCCATGACTGTGGAGGATTCCGCCTTGGCGGTCGCAACCACGGTAACCTTGGCGGGACTGGAAATCGACGTACAGCCCTCGCTCCACGATGCCTTGCTCAATCGACAGGTGCCGGTACTGGTACGCATCACCGATGGGGCCGGTAATCCTGTCCCGGACGCCAAAATCACTTACAATGGATCCCCCGGCGAAGGCAGCACGGACGGCGACGGGATTTTCCATACCTCCATCACCAGCGGCACCCAGAAGCGTGCGACCCTGACCGCTTCCGCCCTAGGCGCCACGGACAGCGGGTCCGTGGATTTTTGGACCGTTCTTCCCACCAAAACCGACAATACAGTCGGCAGCATCCGCAAAATGCGCATCTTTTCCACGCGCTCCCAACTGCGAGCGGACAATTCTGATTTTTCTTCCATCTCGGTGATTTTAACCAATGAAAACAATAACCCAGCGGTGGGCGAAGCCGTTCACTTCACCAGCGACCTTGGAATTATCGGCGAAAGCGCCACAGTCGATTCCACGGGCCGAGCCACCGTACTTCTCCACAGCTCCCCGGTAAACGGACTGTGCCGGGTGCAAGCTACGGCGGTTGGACGTAACCTCACTGCTACTACAGAAATCCTGTTCAGCGGCGTCGCCTTGCAGCTGGTCCCGAATCAAACGGATCTCAAAATCGGCGAGGCAGCCAGTCTGGAAGCCTTCCTCAAAGACGCTTCCGGCAATCCCATCGGCGGGGACCCGGTTTCCTTCACTCTGACCGGACCCGCCACTTTCGAAAACGGCAATGCCACCTATCAAACTACGCTCAATCCCAATGGCCGCGCATTGGTGTGGGTCTCAGCTACTGGAGCGGGCACAGTCCGCGTCAAAGCCACGGCGCTCAACTCCACCGATTCCATCGATTTGCGTTACAGCAATAACTCCCTCACTTTGGTAACGGCCAAGACCTCGCTTCTGGTTGGCGGCTTGGACTCCACTTTGATCACGGCAACCTACGTGAACGGCTCGGGAAATCCTGTGGCTGGAGCAACCATAAAGTTCGCCACCAATGCCGGAACTATTACCAAGGCTTCTGCTACAACCGATGCCGGTGGAAAGGCCTCCACCTTTCTGCGTAGTGCCGGGTTCGCGGGCACAGCCAATATTCAAGCCACTGCCCCGGAAGGCTCCGCGCTGGTTTCCGTAAACTTTGTCGCGACGGCGGCGAAATCCATCCAACTCACCATCACGGCCGACAATATCGGCATCAACGGTGGTATCGCAACTTTGAAAGCCGTGGTCGCTGACGGAGAAGGCAATATGGTAAGCGGCCAAGATGTGAACTTCCGTATTCTCAAGGGTCCCGGTGGCGGTGAAACCATCACCAAACCCGTGGTACAAAGTCAAGCCGGTGTCGCGCAATCGCAACTCCAATCCGGAAGCTTGGCCAGCAGCTACCGAGGCACCTTGGTAGTGGCAACGGCCGGTAACTTGTCTGATACCTCCAAACTCACCATCTCCGGCCCTGCGCATATCATCACTGTTTCCCGGCCTGAGGATGATTCCGTGGTGGTGGCCAATGGCGGCAAAAGCGATGAGACCACCTTTGAATACTTTGTCGGCGCAGTAGTACAAGACATCAACGGCAACGCCGTAGCCGACGGCACCGAAGTGCATTTCAGCGCTGCCGTCACGGGCATGGCGGTTGGAGTACGCATTCTCGATCATTGGGACGGCCTTGGCTCCACCACTACTACATCCGTCAAACCCGTGTACCGCACTGTACTGGACGACATCCCCTTCGAGGATATCAATAACAATTTCAAAATCGATGCCGGAATCGATCTGGATCTCGATGGCATTCCCTCAATCCTGCGCCGCGGCGAGGACCGCAATGGCGACGGAATCTTTGACTACAATCCATCCTTGCACGACACCTGGTATGACTTGAATGGAAACGGAAAATGCGACGCTGGCGTTGGTGAAAACGATACCGTGGTGGTGGCTGGCAAAACCCTGTTTGCAGACTTAAATGGAAATGGTATCCGAGACCCGAGTGAAATTATCGTCGACCGAGGGACACCGGGGGTTTGTGATTTGCCTGCAAGCGGGGACTATCCTTTTAACACCTGGGAATCCCGCGCCTACTTGCCCGCCATGACCTTTCAAAACAACGAGTTCGCAGTCGCCATCGAAGTATCCGCCATCACAGTAAATGGCGTTGCGCATGCCCGCCTACGCTATCCGCGCCAATTCGCACGCCGCCTGTATGTGAATATCAACGGGGAAGCCAACGGAATCCGCGACAGGGATGGTGAACGCTTTCTGCTTCCCCAGATCAAATGAAAATGAACGCGACGATGCATACGAATAAATCCGTCTCCAAACGCGGCGTTTCTGCCTGCTTGTTTGGCCTAGGCCTAAGCCTGGGCTTGATTCTTGTTCCCGAACTTCGCGCTGAGTTTCCGGTCGAGGATATGGATAGCCACAGTTTAGGTATACAATACGGCTTTGCCTTACGTGGACAAAATATCACCCACGCCGAAATTCCGTCTCATGAAACCTTGCACCTTCTGAGCTTGGCTTATGCACCGGTTCCATACGCATCCTTGGAAGCCGGTATCGGTATCGACCAACTGGCCGTGGACCCTGTCAATCATTTTGGTTTCCACGGTGACTTTGGGATTTCACCGACGCTGGGCTTCTCGTTGTTTTCACCCGCCCTGCTTGATTTGCTCCGCGTTACGACAGGCAGCAAGGCCTTATTTCTGCAGAGTGAAGACGCCTATGGATACCGATATTCCGGCTGGATAAACAATCCTTTTCTGGGACTCCTCGTATCTCCTTCAAGTTTTGTGAATGTGGCCGCAGGGGCCCGGATGGTTTTGATCGATGGCAAGATGCGCACCCCCATCGGAGCGGAAAAGCCCTTTGCGAATGGAAATATGCTAAGGGGTTACCTGTCCGTTACTCTTAAGTCTCCGGGGGAAAAGGTTTTTCTGACCTTGGATGTGGACATGTCCCCTTCCGTGAACGCCGATTGGTCCAAGGGTCCGCAGGAAGCCTCCGTAGGCATTGCCTTTGGAGCGGCGCTAGGCGGCAAAGCGCACAATTCTATTTCCGCAGACTCGTCACGATATTTTCCTGCGTTCCCGGATATGAAAAAGCGGCAGGATAAAATGGCCGGGGAAATCGAGTAAGCGGCCATGCCCAAGTTCAGCTATAAAGTTAGGGACCGAGAGCACCGGGTGCTGCTGGGCACCATGGAGGGCCTCAATGCGGATGAGGTGCTGGGTAAGCTGACGCAGAAGGATTTTCTGCCGATCCTAATCAAGGAATTGGATGGAACAGAATTGCGGACCGGCCGCAGCGTTCGGGACCAGTTGAACGACAGTTTCAAAAGCTCCAGAAACCGCGTACCCTTTAAAAGCGTGGTTTTCTTTACCCGCCAATTGGCTACCATGGTAGGGCAAGGAGTACCGCTGGCCAAGTCCTTGGAGCAGTTGACCCGAGGCGAGAAACCGGGTTTCAAAAAAATCATTCAGGATGTCGCCGACTCCATTTCCACCGGCCTTACCCTATCCGATGCCATCGCCAAGCACCCTGGCGCATTCAGTCCCATGTATATCGCCATAGTCCGATCCGGCGAAGAAGCGGGGGCATTGGATAAGGTGTTGGACGGCATGGCCAATTACCTGGAG
>JAYTHY010000088.1:0-70965 GCA_043732185.1 Fibrobacteria bacterium | reverse complement strand
CTGGCTCCAAACGGTACCTGTTAAAAACCAAATTAAAAGTCCTGTATAGACCAGCTTGTTCTGCATTTTATTTCCCTTGTGGTTTCTGGATGAAATTAATTTAGATGGGATATCGGGATAAGGTATTTCTTCTCGATAGATCTTGCGCGATTTGCTTTGATTCCAACATATTAAGGACTTATCTCAAATGAAACTGTTTTGGTCACCGAATACCGCAACCAGATCACCAGCTTTCGTGTTCCATCCGGATCTATCACCACTCCCCTGCGAAAATCTGGCCCCGGCGTTACGGAAGCCCCGTCTATTTTAAGGGAGACATTCGCGCCTCCGTTGCCCCATTTTTTAATTGTGAAAGCAGGGTTTACAATCGGGCTGCTGCTGGAAGCGGCTAGGGTAAAACGCACCGTGTCGGCCGATTTATTCATTTTCCAGGCGCGTTCTCTTTTTTCATATACCAGACTATCGCATCCTTGCACGTTAGATGCTAGCGGCGTATAGTTCCAGGATCGGTTAAGGCTAGTTAAGCCGGAGACTGTTCCGTCAGTAAGTCCGTAGAGTGTCATCGCTTCCAGGGTTTTACTGTCTAGGACGCGCCGAACCTCATGCATCGTTGACGGGCAGGTAGATGCCGGACGGTCGTAAAGAAAAATTTTAGTGCCGTCGCTTGGGACGATCTGGGCAGGATAGTGGTTCCATCCATTCCAGTAGACACTGTTCGTAATAAAGGTTTCCACCGAGGCGCCGATTTCTCCTATTTCAAAATGCTTGGTTGATGATTTCAGATTTGTGAACTGAAGGTTTTTGTCACCCCCGGGATCGGCGGTTGCGCCGCCTAAATGGTAAATCGTCTGCGTGCCGCCGTTGGTATTGGCCACGGTTATAGCATCGTTGGGAAGCAAGTCGTCGGTAGTCTGCCCTGGCATATGCAGGATTTCATTCTGGTTCATTTCCGAACTGATATAGGCAGGTGTTGCATTGTGGGCAAGCTGATAACGAACCGAAACACCGTCCGGGTAAATGGTCCAGTACTCATCGGTCCAGAGACCCCAACCGTCTGGGTCAACATCCCTCCATTGGTACGCTATATTGACCGATGCCACCCGCCAGTGGACGATAACCCGGGCGTCGGAATTTTCGACTAAACGGGCATTTGAATAACGACATTGCATATCGGACATGTGTTCGTAACATATTCCGGTAAAAAGCTCCGCGCTTTGGTCGGAACTCCAGATGCCTGTGGATCCAGAATTGGTCACGAGCGATGGCAAATACCGCGTCCCCCGCCAGAAAACATACCGCCAAGGTTTTGTATCGAATGTCACGACAATATCTGAATAATCGCCCACCCTCCATAAGCCATCCCATTCGGGACTGTATTTGAGATTGGTGTATTGAGCGCCGAATCGTGAAGCGGTAGCAGGTCCCGCAGGAAAAATCCAAGGTTGCAGCGGTTGCGTTATGCTTGGTTTGCCTGTGGTATATTCGGCGGTTGCTTCACTTGCAGTTAAAACCTTGTCAAATATTTTGAGTTCATCTATCAATCCACTGAAAACCATGTTCGATTTGAATCCTGGGGTGTCAGAAAATATTGAGCCTACAGGAAAGGAGGTTTTTGACCGCGTCATGCCGATGGACAAGTCGGTGGCTGATGCGTCGGATAGGGCGCCTACCTGTGCTTTGGTCGAAACAGGCGCGCCATTAATGTAAACAGTAAATCCGCTTGCTTGATTATAAACTGCTAGAATATGGCTCCATTTATACAATGGAACCAGGGCCGTTAGCACTCCCGGCCACGTACCGCCCACGCCGACATTAAATCCGATTTCTCCTTTGGATGTCATCCCGAGGAAATAGCCGTTGTTGCCCGAATTATGATCCACAATAGCGGCCCAATCAAAAGGGTATTCCTGAGGCGCTATCCACGCTTCAATGGTAATGCTGCCGGTTATCGAAGGACACTGCGCCGACGGAAGCACCACAGCGTTGCTGTAGGAATCAAACGATAGAGACGTGCCAGATACGCCTTTTTTCCAATTGGCGTCTACCCCCTTGATTTGACAATCCGTACCTGTAACACTTTCCTTTGTGATATGCGCGTTCGGACCCAACCCTTCGTCGAATTTCCACCAGCGAACATACCCGGCCAAGCCGCCGGTTTTGATCGTTTCCCCTGCAATAGCTGCGCCTGGCAAATTCTGCACTTGTGCCGTGGTGGAGCTTGCAAGGGTAATGCCACCGGCTGTCAGGACAAGGTTCTGGGTCGTCACGTTTTTCGGATCCTTCCAATCGTCCAGGTATACTGTGCCGGTTTTAACCTGCCTGGCCACGGTGCCGTCGGCTTTGATGTCGAAATATTCATCGACATATTCTGTATAAAAAGGTGCGGCGTTTCCCGCGATGTTGTAAGCCGCTTTAAAATCGGTGAAGGACTGTTTCATAATGTCAGGCGCATAACGCCAATGGATCTTCACGTGCCCGGGCGTATTTTCCACAATAGAAGCATTGGAGCATTTGTTGATTTTATCAGGTCGTTCAGAAGGTCCATCACCGATTCGAGGCACGATTCTACTGACTGGATACCGCATGCTGGTGGCAGCAGGACTCCAGTAGGGTTGATAACTATTTTCGCGGCTGAAGATGAAACTTCCTAGACCTGAAATCTTGACTACGATATCCGCGTATTTCCCGGTGTTTCCTTTATCGTCAAAAGGCAATCGCGTATAATATGCGTAAAAGTTCGTATCAGGAGATTTGGCAACAGTGGAATCCAAGAGCACAATGACATTGTTCGTTGTTGGACTGGATAGGACTGTTCTGCTTGTGTCAAACCAAGTTTTAGAGGTAACCAAAGTATACGCTACAGCACTTTGCTTGCCGAGCTCCCGATTGCTTTTTGAAAAAGTGCCGGACTGAATGAGCGCCGCGCCCTCGATTGACGGCGAAGAGGACAGCTGCGGATCCAACGCTAAATATTTAAACGTCGATAAAGTATGGTTTATTTTTGCCTTGCAAATGTAGACCCCCGGGGCAAGTCGAGGCGTGTAGTGCCATTGCCCTTTGCCAAGATTGTCCTGCCTGATTTCGGAAACGGTTTTCCCGCGCAAAGTGTAAAAAGCAATGGATATTGGACCTGCAGATATGAGGTCAAACTGGATGCCCCGATGGTCCGTTGTGACTCCTGATGCGCTGGAAAGAGCGATGGCTGGGCCCGGAAGTATGCCGGTTCCCTGACCGGTAAGGGTAAATGCACCAGCCGCATCCGTTACCGTAGACAATCCGGTTCCCTCTAATGCGACCGAGGCCCCAGGAACGGCGGCATCAGTGGCACGATTCTTAACAACTCCGGATATTGAGATGGCTTGCCCAAATGCCGTTATAGACAGGAGAAGAACGGCGGCTCCAGTGAAGGCTTTCGATCCTGTGAGAAAATTGTATTTCATGCTTCAATTCCCTTAGAGGTATGTTCAGGCATCAAACATAGGCTTTGAACTCAAATCCTGCCTGGAAATTCTCCCACAACTAAATTTATTGTAGGTACGATTACTAAACAAAAACTGCCTTATATTCCATTATTTTAAGGTTTATTTAGGTTTATTCTATATTTTTATTTAGCATTACTAAAGATTAAACAGAATATTTGCATTGACCATCCCCCGCCCACCGGGTACCTTATTATTAAGACATCACATGCTGGATATTTTCTCTTACACCAACTATCGTACCTTTCTACAGGATTTATACGCCCATAAAAAATCCCTGAATCCGCGACTCACCTATGGCGTCATAGCCAAACGGGCGGGATTCAAATCGCAAGGCTTCCTGACTCAAGTGTTCCAAGGTAAGACCAATTTGTCACCGCGCATGGTGCTGCGCTTCGCCGAGGCCTTTGAGCTTACCGGAAAAGAAAAAGAATTTTTTGAAATGCTGGTATTCCACAACCAGTCTCAGAGCGGAAAGGATAAGCGCTTCTATCTGGAAAAGATCAGGAATACCAAAGGCTTTCGTGTCCAGGCATTGCAGGCTTCCCAATCCGAGTACTATACCCATTGGTATTATTCCGCCATCCGCGCCTTGCTCGAAACCCGATCCTTTCGGGAAGACCAGTATGCTGAGATGGCACGCATGCTTGTCCCTTCCATCTCTCCAGCCGAGGCCGGCCGCACTGTAACTTTGCTGTTGCGACTGGGTTTAATCCGACTGAGTGCAGATGGCACTCTGGAGCTTACCGAGCACTTTATTACCGGAACCGCCGCCGACCCTATCATAATCGATGGATTTAAAATTCAAATGCTTGACCTGGCCAAGGAAGCCTTGGACCGGATGCCCGGTAACGTGCAAAATACCTCTACCTTGACTTTGTCCATATCCAGAAATCGGTATGAGACCTACTTGGCTAAAATCGCTACGCTTAGACGGGAATTGCTGGAGATGGCCGATCAGGAAGAGGCCAGCGACAGCGTTTACCAGTTGAATTTCAGTATATTTCCATTAACTCGACTTCCGGAGCAGGGTTTATGAAATTGCGACAAACCAGCCTCGCTGCACTTATGACAGGTCTCCTAACTTGCCAGGGCTGCAATTTCATCGGCGGCCCTAACTCGGATCGCACAGCTGGCGGAGGAAGTGGTTCTGAGACAACCGTCGTCACAGGCCAAGTAGTGGATACCCTAAATAGACCGGTTATCGGGGCCCGGGTGATTCTGCGTTCTACCGATTACCTCCCGGGGTCAACGACTCCAGGCTCACTGATGGGCTCTCATGAAGCCCTAACTGACAGTGCGGGGCGATTCGTATTGGATTCCGTAGCTGGCGGAACCTATACCACCGAAATCCGGGTTGCCAATGGAGACGTAGCCTTGCGCCGCTTCCAATCGGACCCTACGCAGAAAAAAATGGATCTGCCGCTTACGGTGACCAAACCTGGCGGTAGCATCCAGGGTACCTTGCGTTTCCCCACCGGCACCGACTCAGCCGGTCTGATTCGCATTTATGGTTTAGACCGGGTTTGGCGCACCAACCTTGATGGAAGCTTTCGTCTAGAGGGATTGGCGGAAGGCAATTACACCTTGCGCTCCAGCTGCCAAACCAATTGTTCTCCACACGATGTATATGGTATTTCCGTGCTTTCCAAGGACACGGTGCAGCTCCCAATAATCGATATGGCCACGGTAGATGATGGGGATTATGCTACATGGGCGCATGAGAAAACCCTGACGGTCCGCACGGGCCCCCTCGGCGCTGGCTTGTTGGAAGGCCTATCAGACTTTCCTTTTGTGGTACTACTGGACTCGACAAATTTTTCTTTTGCTACTGCGGCACCAGACGGTTCTGACTTGCGTTTCTCTGCCGCTGATGGAACCCATCTTGATTTTGAAATTGAATATTGGAGTGCGTCCTTGGGCCGGGCCATGATTTGGGTACGCATGGATTCTCTACAAGCAGGAAATGATCAACAGACACTGCATGTGCATTGGGGTAGGCCCGGAGCCTTAAGCCGTTCCAATGGGGCCCTAGTATTTGATTCTCTTTCCGGTTATCGAGGCGTTTGGCATTTCCAGCCCACGAGTGGAAACCTGGCAGCGGGTTTATCTGATGCTTCCAGTATGGGCAATGGCGGCATCCTTCAGAATGCCCCCGTGGGCTGGGATACCACTTCTGCGCCTATTGCACAAGCCATTCGTTTGGGTGGAACTAGATTCGTTACGACCAGTAAACCCATGGCAGCTCCTGACACCCTTTCGCTTTCACTTTGGTTCAGAACAATAACAACCCAGGGTGGCAAGCTGATTGGATTCCACACCAATCCGACTGGTGACGCAGGTGATTATGATAGACACATCTGGATGGACAACGCGGGACTCATTCATTTTGGGACCTGGCAATGGTTACCTAGAGGCGCAGACGGCAATCCCATTTTCTGGACCGTGGCTTCTGCCGGTGCCCTCAATGACGGCAACTGGCACAATGTCGTCGCCGGAATGACGTTGTCAGGGTTGAACTTGTATATCGATGGTTTACGCATGGCCCACGTGGAAGGAAGCTTGCACCCCTACCAATACACCGGGTATTGGAGAATAGGGCAAGGTAGCTTGAAATCCTGGAATCCCGAACCCGCTAGTCAGTATTTCGATGGGGAAATGGATGAGGTGAGGGTTTTTCTGGGTATTCAATCCCCAAGCTCGGTTAGGATGAGCTATTTAAATAAGTTGGGGGACAGAAAGATCTTGATAAAAAAGGCAGCATTTTGAAATTCGCTTCACGGAAATCTCTACGCTCTCCGCTGAAATGGCTGACAGCCCTGGCCCTATTACCACTGGCTGCGCCTTTTGCGCAAAATTATACCGTTGCATTACCCGATTCCATCTGCACAGCCAATACGCCCGTGGTTTGGGAAAAAAAGGTTCCTCAATACTGTGAAGGACCAGCATATGAAGCTTCCACCGGCTTTGTTTATTTCACCGAGCAAGCTGGCGGAGCCAATTGGCCCATTTGGAAAATCCGTCCCGGTACGGCAGATACGGGAATACACTTTGTAACGACAAGGCAGAACAATGGTTTGGAGTTCGATTTCCAAGGCCGGCTGGTAGCCGCCGAAGATGGCCGGATCGCACGCTTTACAGCGACGGGCGCGTTGGATTCCATTTTGGTGGCATCAGGACAGAATGGCGTATCCTTCAATCAAGCCAACGATTTGACTATCGGATCCAATGGCGGAATTTATTTCACCGCTTTGGGTACGGACGTTTATTTTCTGAGCCCCACGCGCCAACTTTCCGTGGCTGCAACCGGATTGGCCTCTGCAAATGGCATTGAGTGGATGGATGAGACTTCTGCCGTCTTTGTAAACCAAGCCACTTCGGCTGGCCAGGTTACCCGATTTTCTATCGGAGCCAAAGGCGCTCTAATCAGCCCCACCGTCTTCGCGCGCATGCCCGTGCCTGATGGGGGAACACTCGATTCCCATGGCAACCATTATGTCGCCAGCTATCAAAAAGGGGAGGTCCAAGTATTCAACGCCAACGGGGATTCCTTAGGATTCATCCGATTGAGTTTTGCCAGCGGTATGTATGATAAAAGATCCGGAGCCACAGGCAATGCCGACAACTGTGTGTTCGGAGGACCCGCTAATACAATCCTGTATATGACCGGGGACGGGGGCTTGTATTCGATCCAACTTAAAATCCCCGGACGCATGCGCATCAGTACAGTGGTACGGATCAGCTCCGAGTTTCCTCATCCCATTAAAAAAACCAACGGTGTCGATGTACTTGGTCGCCGTTTTCTCCCGGACCTTTTTAGATGGAATCTATTCCCTTCTACCACCGAATCCACCGAGGCAAGACGCAACTAAAGCGTATACGTGTATTCCGCTTGCCCATCGTGCAACACAAGTCGATTGGCGCCAGAAGCAGCTTCGGTGCGGCCAACCACTTTGGCATCAATGCCAAAAGACTGCGAAGCGGCAATGACCGCACCAACAGCATCAGGCTCACACACAACCTCCATGCGATGTCCCATATTAAGTGTGCGGTACAATTCACGCGGGGACAGCGCCGGATTCTCGCGAAGTATTTTGAAAACGGGCGTGGGCGCAAAGAGCGAGTCTTTGATATAGGTCAACCCCTTGCCAAAACGCAAACATTTGGTCTGGCCCCCGCCACTATTGTGGAAAATAGCCGCTACCCTCGGGCCAACGGTTTCCATAACTTTTTTGAGTATCGGCGCATAGGTCCGCGTCGGGGACAATAAGGCTTCTCCCACGGTCATGCCGGAACCACCGGGTAAGGAATCGCCCAGTCGGTACTTGCCCATATAGGCTAGCGCGGCGATTTCCGGCGCAAAAACTTCGGGATAGGTGGCTTTGTAATGCGGCGACAAAAATTCGTGGCGAAGCATGGTATAGCCATTGCTGCCGAGGCCGGAATTCTCCTTGGACTCATAGCTGGCGCGCCCGCCTGAATACAAACCGACAATGGACATTCCTGGCCGTAATTTTACACCACTGACAATGTCGCTGCGTTTAGCTCTGGCGACCAAGGTGGAATCGACTACCAAGGTACGGACCACATCCCCGAGATCGGCGGTTTCTCCTCCCCCACTCACAACATGAATACCATTCGCGCTGAGCATGGCGATGCAATCCCGGTATCCGGTGATGATTTCCTTTATTGCCTCACCGGGAATGAGCTTGGCATTTCGTCCAATGGTATTGGAAAGCAGCATCGGACCAAAGGCGCCCACGCAGGCAAGGTCATCGACATTCATGATCAAGGAATCCTGGGCTAGACCCCGGAAAGCCGACACATCCCCGGTTTCCTTCCAATGCAAATAAGCCAGAATGGACTTTGTCCCTGCCCCATCGGCATGGATGATTAGGCAATGTTCTGGGCTGCCGGTTAAGGTATCCGGGAGGGTTTTACAAAAGGCACCAGGATGCAGTCCAGGATGCTCATCCGCAATGGCTTTATGCACATCCCCCTTGTCGGCTGAGGCACCTCGATCTTCATAGCTGAGTGGTTTGTTCACGCCCGGAAATATAGCATTCACATCAATACTCGAGATCTCGCTTCACCCGTTCCGTGTAATCGGAACGCTATATGCGTAAAATGAAGTAGCAAAAGCTCCGACCGACTTAAATTGAAGGCAGCAGAAAGGGGTTAGCATGCAATATCCAATATTCACCGGCAGGAGGGAAAAGTTCCTTCCAACCGGTAGAAGAATCTACCCATACTTAGCCACACTTGTATTGCTGTTCTTGACTCAAAATTCGAGCTCCGCACAAATAACCCTATCGACCCTTCTGAACGAAATGACGGACCATCGATCCCTTGCCAGTTTTCCTCAGCCTGCTTTCAATTCCCTACAGGCTTCCAGCTATGACCGAATATCCACGGTGCGGAATGGCCCAGGGTGGCATGCAAACAACGATTGGAGTCAATTTATACGGACAGATACAACAAACGGCCGCATTGAGAATGTGATGCTGGAAACGACTCATCCCGGAGCGCTGGTACGGATGTGGTGCGGTGGCGCAGAGCCGATGACTGGAACGCTAAGGGTGTATTTCGATGGCTCCGCAACACCAGCGATCACCATGCCCATCGATAGTTTTTTCGTCAGCGGACTGGCCGGAAAACCGCTTTCGGAAATCACCGCTCGCGGTAAAAACAATGCTTTGGCTATGCCCTTTGCACGCGGGTGCAAAATCACCTGCGAAAAGGCTACGAATATCAACTTCTGGTACAACATCAATTACCGCGAATACCCCGATAGCACCACAGTTAAGACTTTTTCTCTCCAGGATTTGAATACGTACCAGACTGAAATTAGCAAGGCGAACCAGACGCTGAAAAATCCCGCCAGCTCCATTCCTGCAGCCACAACCTCTCACGGGATGCAGAACAAATTGCTTACCCCTTCGAGCGGTCCAATAACTCTCGATATACCAGGCCCGGGAGCAGTATGCAAAATGGTGATCAAACTGCAATCTCCTAACATGCAAGACGCGCTCAGGTCCACGCGCTTGCGGATTTTTTTCGACAACCGCATAACGGTTACCGATGTGCCAGTAGGTGATTTCTTCGCATCGGGCCTTGGCCTCAATGTGACAAGCGGCTGGTATTCGGAGGTTGCCGCCAACGGCACGTTGACTTGCTATTGGATTATGCCGTTCAAGAATGCCTTTCGGCTTGAATTGTCGTATCGTGGCGTCGGTCAAGTCACGGCATCCATCGAGGAATTATTGACTTGCCCATGGACCTGGAACACGGACCGTTCCATGTATTTCCACTCGCGTTGGAAGGAAGAGTTGAACATACCCGTAATCGGGGCCAATGCTGTGGAATGGAATTATCTGTTTTTACGCAACCGCAAGGGTGTTTATGCCGGCGATGTTCTCACTATTAACAATAGGAACACCGGCTGGTGGGGCGAAGGTGATGAAAAAATCTTCGTCGACAAAGAAACCTTTCCATCCACTTTTGGTACCGGCAGTGAGGATTACTTTGGATATGCGTGGGGCCAACCTGATGCGTTCACTTCGCCTTTCCATGGCCAGCCCTTGGCAGCAGGCAACAACGCTGCCGGTCACACGGTGAATTGGAGAACGAGGAATTTGGATGGAGTTCCTTTTAATAATACCTTGGATTTCAATCTTGAAATATTGGACTGGTCCACTGGCGACATCGATTTTGCTGTAAATAATTTCTGGTATGCCATGCCAGATACCGATTCCTATTTCGAAGGGGAAGATTTGGAAGCAAAGAACACGGGTGGCAAACTCCAAGTCCAACGCAACTGGAGCTTTCCCTGGTCTGCTGGCGCCCAGCGCTGGTGGATGGACGGCACGACAGGCGATACCCTTTCCCTGGAAATCATGGTACCTGAAAATGGCGCCTATTCTCTGGCAGGTAAATTTACGCAAGCAGACGATTATGGAATATTTGACTTGTACTTGGACAGCGTGGCTTTAAAAAAAGATTTTGACTGCTACTCGCCAACCGTCCTTTTCACCCCGGAGGTATCGTTGGGCGAAAAAACTTTGACCGCAGGACTACACTATTTCAAGGCTGTGATTAAAGGCTCAAACGCCAACGCCGTCAAGAAACACATGTTTGGCTTGGACTATCTGGTACTCAAAAAACTACCCACACCTGTATCGCTCCGGAATACCGAACGCATAAAAACAACTCATATCAACCGAATTATGGGTAACAGTATTGAACTCAACGTGGCCGGGATGGGTTCAATTCAGAATATTGAGGTTTTAGGAGTTCAAGGGCAAAGTATACCCAGCCACTGGATTGCTTCGTCCCAGGGCGTCTGTACAGTTGAGTTTGAAAAGCTTCCCATTGGAGTATGCATCCTACGTGTTCAAAGCAGCGGTAAAATCCATAGGTACTCGTTTATAAATATGCGATAAAACCGAATACTATCGGTACAAAGGGTTTCCATTTTGGTAACCCTATTTTTAAATGGCCTCCTGCACTTGACTGGTATTGGCCTTATTCTCTAACCATGCATAGACTCAATTCACGCCGAAACAATTGCATGGGAATCAATGTCAATTGCATTGGAATCTTTCTCTTTTGGTCCGCTGCCGTCCTTCACGCACAAAGCCCTACTGTCGATACCATTCAGTTTTCCGGGCCATCCTCCAATCGGGTCGACATCGTTTTTCTTGGGGACGGCTGGTTGGCCTCTGAAGCGACGGCCATGAAAACCACCATCCAAAACCATATCAATGCTTTTTTCAAAGTTCCCGAATATTCTCGATATCGAAAATTCTTCAATATCTACAGAGTCAACCACTACCGTGCCTTGCCTACCGACAACTTGCAGAATAGAACGAATTTTGAATACTATATCAATACCATCACGCAGCTCGTGCCGCAAGTGGAACCGAAATATATTGTGTCACACAATGCTGCAACAGAAAATGGATCTGGTGAAGGCGGCAATGTCGGCCTAGCTTCCGAAAAATTAGGTCTAACTATGGATACTGAACCGGAGGCCATCGGCACGCACGAAATGGGCCATGGCTGGCATAGATTGGGTGATGTTTACGCCAATGCCGGTGGCAACTCCTGGCCCAATGCCACATCGGATGCCTCAGGATCCAAATGGGACGATTGGCTTGGGTATACGGAGCCTTACTATAAATTGAAGGTAGGCGCTTACCCAATCGAGAACTCAATCTATTTCCGCCCTTTGAATACGCATTGCGAAATGATGGCGGATGTTTACTGCGCGAAGCCTGTGGTGGCGCATGATCCCATCGGTAGAGAAAAAGTGGTTTGGGATATTTATGCTTTGACCGACCCATTGGACAATTGGACACCCAATACAACCACCTTGGTCAACCCGGTTCAAATCAAAGTGGATGTGGTCGATTCCAATGTCATCAAGGTGGACTGGTACCTAAATTCCGTATTGGTAGCCAAAAATGCCGGAGGAACTTTTATACCTGCCAAATACATTGCAAAAGTCGGGGACTATACCCTAAGAGCCCATGCGTACGATTTTGTTCTGACAAAAGCCTATTCGGATCGCGGCAAGGATTCCCTGGGTGTGCCCGGTTCCTTTCCATCTGATAGCTTGGATTGGGTCAGGAGAAAAATGGATTTGTTGCAACAGGATATCAGTTGGAAGATCACTGTCAATCAAACCGCGACAATCAGATACGGGAAGCCTGTCTTGGCCAGCGCAAGCCAGAATGGGCCAGGACAAGATCCGACTGTAGATGCTCTTGGAAAAAACCGACCACATGGTCAATCTGTTGGTTTTACGCCAGGGTATATCATCGATAGGAAAAGCCAGAAACATTGACCTGGGTTCGGCCCTGGCCACCTAGTTTACGGAGATTTGAACAGCCCCCTCACTCAGCCCTAATTCCGGCAAAATTGGCTAATTTTATTCGCTAGGTATTCCAGGGCTTTTACGGTTGAGGTTGGTATGATTAAAAATTTCGCGGTGTCTCTCCTCGCTCTTTTTGCGCTATCCACATCAGGTAACGCTACGGTGTCAGGTACCATTCGCGATAATTTAAACGTCCCCATGCCCAATGTTTTTGTTCGTTTTGTGGATGCCGCTGATTCGAGCTTCTCAGTCAACACGTATACAGATGCCGTTGGCCACTACGTGATACCGCTGCCTGGAGCAGTCGGCATTAGTCCATTCAGGACCATCCATCCGGAAAGTCGAAACTCGATTGGCAGCAAGGGATGGCTCGCGCAGAGTCGTTATACTCTGCTTGGACGCCGCGTAGAAGCCTTCCAACCTGGGCTCACAGCTTACGCAGGGATGGCGCTTGCCAAACCCGCAGCAGCCCGTCTCTATCATGTGACGATTTATGGGAAGAGTATTTATCCCTTGAAGACCAGAAACCTTTCCTTCAATGATGGCGATACTCGGGATTTTCAACTCAAGCATATCGACCTCTGGGACAGCTCGCGATCCATTCTCCGGGATAATTTTGCCAACTGCCGCAATCGATTCGAAGTAACCCGGCAAGGTCGCGTGGCCTTTCTAGGCGGTTCCATCACCTTCAATCCGGGTTGGCGCGATAGCGTCATGGCGTATCTGCGTCGGAAATATCCCCTGACCACTTTTGACTTCATCAATGCTGGAATCCCCAGCGCAGACATTAAAATGCACGCCTTCCGTCTCCAAAAGGATGTTTTCTTCCGAGGGAAAGTGGACTTGCTTTTCGTTGAATCTGCGGTGAACGACACATCCAATGGAGTAACCTCCATCGAAAGAACCCGAGCCTATGAAGGTATTATTCGCCAAGCGATTCGGCATAACCCGAATATCGACGTAGCCTATATGTATTTCGCCCACGACTTATTTTATGCCTACGTAAAAGCAGGACAACCCATTCCCCTTGTCACCGATTACGAAAAATCGGCTTGGCAATATGCTGTATCTTCCATCAACTTGGCGCAATATGTCGCCGAACATTTTACATGGTCGCAGTTCGGCAATGACGTACACCCGGGAGCATTCGGCACACAAATCTACGCCGATGCCATCACCCGCCTGTTAAGCACGGCTTGGAGCGATACAGCTTCGGTAGTAACGCAGCCCATACCACATTTTCAACCGGTTAAAATGCTGGACACGCTGTGTTTTGCCAATGGCCATATGGACAGCATACAAGCCGCGCAACTGGTCAATGGCTGGAAATCCGTAGCCTCGTGGACGCCTACCTCGGGCGGCACACGAGATGGGTTTGTGAACGTTCCAGTCTTAGAGGCCTTAACGGCACGAGACACCTTAAAGTTTGTATTCACAGGAACGGCAGTTGGAATAGTCATTCCGGCAGGCCCGGATGTGGGCATGCTCGATTATTATATCGACAATCAGTTTATGGGTACCAGGGATCAATTCACACAATGGAGCGCTGGATTGAATCTGCCTTGGACGATTTTATTCAACGTGGATCTGCCGAGGCGGCAGCACGAACTAAAAATCGTAACTTCCACCGTCAAGAACTCAGCAAGCCTGGGCAACGCCTGCCGTATTTTTCGATTCCTCGTGAACGGACCTTAGCCGGAAACGCAACAGTCTCCACTGCTCACCTGTGCCCAAACTGCAATCCTAGAATAGGCTTTGCAGGGGTTTTTAAGTACATTAGAACCTTCCCTGTTGGTAGCCAAGGACATGCAGAACGCTTCTATAAATCGACTTTTTTTGCTCTTTTTCACGGCATTGACCCTTTTAGGCGGCTGCCAAAAGGAAAAGGAGAAAGAATTGGTTTTGGCCCAAGTGGGCACTGCTACCCTCACTTTAGCGGACCTACGGGAAAGCTTCCCGATTGAATTCGAACAAGTTATCCGCCGTCAACAGTACCTGGATTTCATCAAACGCTGGATCGATGATGAAGTCATTTACCAACACGCTGAAAAGGTTGGCTTTGCCAAGGACTCGGTAGTGGCTAGAAAGCTTGCAAAGTTGAGTCGAAAGCTTGTCATTGAAGAATTTCTCGCCCGTGAAAACGGAACGGATGCATTCGAGCCGGACGAAATGACCATGAACCAATATTATGAAATGCACAAAGAGGATTTTCGTCGCAATGTCACGGAATTTAAAATAGCCCACCTCCGCGTGCGCTCTGCCAAACAAGCTTCTGAACTCAGGGCAAAAATAAATCGTGGGGACTTCCTAGAAATAGCCGCTGCCAACTCGCTCGACCCAACACCGGAAGCTTATGCTTCCATTGCATTCAAGAAACTCGATGGCATCCCCACCTGCCTGACCCAGGCCATACCCAATACTCCAGTCAATGCCGTGACCTTGCCTATTGATTGCCCAGATGGGGTTTATCTGGTGAAGGTTTTAGAAAAACAAGAACCAGGTACGTATATACCCTTTGCGGATACCAAAGAAGAAATCAGAAGCCTTCTCGTCATTGGCCGCAAGGATAAAATCACCGAAGCGCGCATAGCCAAGTATAAGGAAGGTTTGAACATCGGCTATAATATGGATCAAATCCCTGGTCAAATTGAAGCACCCAAGCCCATGTCCATCGCCAAAGATTCGGTCCCAGCAGTGTCAACAGCTCCAACTGTCCCAACTCAAGAGACGAAATCGGCCAAGCCCGTCGTCCCTAAAGTTGCCAAGTCAAAACGCCCCAGAACCATTGCTTCGCCAAACACTTCCGCAACGTCCCAATCCAAACCGAGTGATAACGAATCCGCACCCTCTATACCAACTGAACCCCTTCCCCCAAATACCGCCGACCCCAGGCCCGCAGTAGAAGAGAATCCCAATGGCAAATAAACAAATGAATATCCCCGCTCTTTCCTTAGTCAGTGGACTTATCCTCTCCACCGTTTGGATTGGTAATGCCACTCGTCAACCTTTTGATGGCATTGTTGCCCTTGTAGATGATCAAATCATCCTGCTGTCTGAAGTGGAAGAGCTACGTCAAGTGGCCGCCGAACAGCAGCCGGGCATGTCCCATTTACCTATTGACGCTCAACGGCGCGAGCTTTTAAACCGGCTCATTGACGACAAGGTGGTCCTGGTCAAGGCCAAATTAGACACCAATATCCGCGTTTCAGAAAAGGATATTGCCCCCCGCGTGGAAGATGCCATTGCGCATTATGTAGAACAGCAAGGAGGCGAAAAAAAGTTTGAAATGTTGCTGAAGCAAACCAACGGCATGAATCTCACCCAGTTCCGAGCCCGGTTGAACCAGCAATATCTGGAACAGAGCTACCGTCAAAAGCTGCAGTTCAAGTACGTCGGCGATCATGAACCCTCGAACTTGCAAGTGCGGGATTTTTTCAAAATGTATAAGGATAGTTTGCCATTGCAACAGAACAGTCTGCGACTCTCGCATGTCCAGATCAAAACCAAACCCAGCGGAATCTTGGACAGAGCCGCATTTCTGAAAATCGATTCATTAATCAAACGGCTTGACAAGGGTGAAGCCTTTGTGGATCTAGCTAAAAAATATTCTGACGATTTTTCCAGCAAGGAAGGCGGAGATATCGGATATACCAAACGGGGGACATTGGATCCCGATTATGAACGGGCCGCATTTGCACTTGATGCCGGCGAGTATACCAAGTTTCCCATTCACTCTCGATTTGGTTACCATATCATCAAAGTTACGGGGAAAAAAGATAATGAGATCCGCACGTCGCATATTTTAGTCCGCCTGATTCCGGAAGCCGCCGATAGCGCCCGCACCCGTACTTTCTTGGATTCGCTACGCGCAACAGCCTTGCGCACCGGGGACTTTGCAACTTTGGCAACCCGTTTTTCCGAAGACAAAAAGACTAAGGACCAGGGTGGCAGCTTGGGCTGGTTCACGAAGGATAAATTGGACACACGATATTTGGCGGCTGTAGACAGCCTTTCAGTGGGCGGTATCAGCGGTCCTGTTTCTATCGGCGACTCCTACCATATTTTCCGCCTAGACGGCAAAGCACCTGAAAGAAAAATGAATATCGAGGAAGACTTTTTGGAAATCAGCCAGATTGCTCGAAATTATTTCCTCAGTCAAAAACTTTCCACTTTTATAAAAAAGTGGCGTGAAACAGTGCATATCGAGGACCGATTGGCGCAGTACAAGGGACTGGCTTCCAGGGACGATGACGGAACCGGCGGCCAGGGTGAGACATCCGATTCAGAGGGGCTTCCCGGCGGCATTCCGCTTAGGAATTGAATGCATCCATGCGGGACGAAACCTCATACAGAATCATCGCCCCTTATTATGATTGGATTATGGCCCATGTCGATTATGACGCCTGGGGCCGCTACCTTGTAAAATTGTGGCGCAAGTTCGGACAGGATCCGAAAACCGTTCTGGAAATCGGAGCCGGCACATGCCCGTTCGCCCGTCGCGAAATATACCCGGCTGAGGCTCGAGTCTATTATTCCGATCTGTCCCAGTTCATGCTCGCGCAAGCCCACGATGTTGCCGCCAACAAGCGAGTGGCAGCCAATGCCCTTGCCCTACCGTTCCGGGGGCCCTTCCAACTCTGCGTCATGATCTACGATGCCATCAATTATTTGATGGAAGAAGAGGATGTTACGCGCTGTTTAGAGGAAGCGTTCCGCATTCTGAGCCCAAATGGATTGTTCATCTTCGACATCACCACCGAGGAAAATTCTCGGAGGCACTTTCATCAAGCCGTTGATTTTGGGGAGATGGCCGGCTGCACCTATTTTCGAGAAAGTGGATTTGACCGCGAGGCCCAATTGCAAACCAATGATTTCATCTTTTTCGTGGAGGGCAAGCGCGACTGCTGGCAAAAAATTAAGGAGAGCCACCAACAGCGCATTTACAAAATCGATATTTTGCGCGCCTGCGCTGAAAATGCCGGATTCCTAATCGCTGGGGTATTCGAAGGATTTACATTCCGAACTGGACGAGACGCTTCCGAGCGGATACACTTTGTCTTAAGGAAACCATGAAGCCATGACGCTCATTTCTTTCAGCCATGTTTCCAAACGGTATGAAAAGGATTGGACGGCGTTGCAAGACATGCACTTTCGCCTCGACCGCGGTGAATTTGTTTTTTTGACTGGACCGAGCGGCGCGGGCAAGACCACTGTTCTCAAACTGATTTACATGGATGAGAAACCAGATGTAGGCGAGGTTTTGATTTCATTCAACAAAGACCTTACCTATCGCTCCACGGAAACTTCGCGAGGCACCATTCAGTTGCTGCGCCGTCGTCTCGGAATCGTATTCCAAGACTTTAAGTTGCTACCCGATCGGAACGTATTCGAAAATGTGGCCTTCGCCTTGAGAATCGCCGGATATTCCAATCGCCGCATCAAGCATCGTGTTTATGAAGTCCTTACTTTGACCGGCATCTCTCATAAGGCCCGGAATTTACCCCATCAGCTTTCCGGTGGCGAACAGCAGCGGGTTTCCATTGCCCGGGCTATGGCCAATGAGCCTTATATCATCCTCGCCGATGAGCCGACTGGAAACCTCGACCCCCAAACGTCAAAAGAAATTGTCAAAATCTTCCAAAACATCAACGCGTCCGGAACTGCGGTACTTATGGCAACCCATGACTATGGCCTTATCAATTCCATGCCTTATCGTCGACTGATGCTTAATCGTGGCGCACTTGTGAACCGTGACTTCATTTGAGTCGCTTTCCAGGGGTCGATAAGTGGTCAATAAGGGCTCGAAAAGGTGTTGATTAGGGTCCAATAGTGTTCCAAGAAGCAATGCCGGAAAAAATACTCGTCAAAAACCCATAGCCTACCCTTAAAATAGGATACAACTAAGGACATTCCATGCCAAACCCAAATTCACCCGAAGCTCAAAATCCATTTCTAGCTCCGTACCAGGGTTCGAACCGCAATTCGCAAGTGCCGCCGGCATCCGCTCCCGTCGACCTCTCACCGATTGCCGCTGCCGGCTTGCCGGCTTCGCCCTCCTTTGGAGCAACCCCTTCGCAATCTTCCTCTGCTTCAGCCAATGCACGCAAATCACAAATACTGGCCATAAGCGATATGGGCAACTTAAACAAGCCCGAATTCTTTCTCACCACAACGCCTACGGTCGAGGGATTTACCATTCAGGAATATTTGGGAATGGTCTCGATTGAAATTGTCGTACCCAAGGACGTGCTGTTCCGAAATCCAGCCCCCCATGGAGATTTGCATCGACTCAAGGCGGCGGAAGACGAACTGCAAAGAGTAAAAGTCATTGCGCTGGAGGAACTATCCCAACGGGCTCGCTCCATGGGCGCTGATGGCATAGTTGGAATGACGCTCCAGTTTTCCCAATTCGACGCCATTGTGTGTCTGTGCTCGGCAGTGGGCACTGCTGTAAAGCTGGCTGAATAAGTACTGAAAGAGTCGTTCGAATTTCACCTGCCTCTGGGCCCGCAAGTACGATAGGGGCTTGCAAATTTTATAGTTTTCCGAGAGATGATTTCCCTTACTTTGCCGCCTGCCGGACGCGCTTTCGGATCCGTAGAACCTCCCGGTTCCAAGAGCATTAGCAATCGAGTATTGCCTTTGGCGGCCTTGGCAATGGGAACAACCTGGTTGTCCAATCTTCCCGATGGTGATGATGTAGAACTCATGTGTCAAGCCTTGCGTCATCTGGGTTTTGCCCTTTCGCAAGAAGATGGAGCGCTCACTGTGCAGGGCCGGGGTGGGCCCATTGTCAGTAAAGCACCGGTGGATCTTTTTTTGGGAAATTCCGGAACGGCCACACGGATCTTGACGGCACTCTTGTGCGCCGGGCATGGAGAATTCGGAGTGGATGGTATTGCACGCATGCGTGAGCGCCCCATTGCCGATCTCATCAATGCTCTGCGTCCCATCGCGGGAAACACCTTGGTCGCATATGGTGGTCAGTCAGGATTTCCTCCCTTGCGAATTTCGGCCCATGGCTTACAGGGTGGCAAAACACAGATCAAAGGAAATGTATCCAGCCAGTTTTTAACCGGGCTTTTACTTTCACTGCCATTGTGCCGCGAACCAGTTATTGTGGAAGTGGATGGCGTTCTGGTTTCCGCCCCTTATGTGGATTTGACTTTGCGCATCATGGAAGCTTTTGGCGTACAAATCGAAAACCAAAATTTCCAACGGTTCCTATTGGCTGAACCCAGAGGTTACCGTTCACCAGGCCAATACGCCATTGAGCCGGACGCCTCCTCGGCATCCTATTTCCTTGCGGCAGGCGCCATTGCCGGCGACGTACAAGTGCGCGGAATAGGCAAGCATAGTCTGCAAGGCGAAGCAAAGTTTGCTGAAGTATTGGCCAAGATGGGAGCCAGGGTAGAATATACCGACACTGGGATTAAGGCTTCCAAAGGACACTTGCGCGGCATTGACGTAGATATGGATTTGATGTCCGACACGGGAATGACATTAGCGATAACGGCTTTATTTGCCGAGGGACCCACAACGATTCGCAATATCGGAAATTGGCGGGTTAAGGAAACCGATCGCATTCAGGCTATGGCCACGGAACTGCGTAAGCTCGGAGCCCAGGTTGAAGAGGGATCGGATTGGCTGAAAGTCCACCCTCCCCAATCGATAGCCAGTGCAGAAATCGATACGTATGAGGATCATCGCATGGCTATGTGCTTTTCCCTCGCCTCCTTGGGTGGCGTGCCCATTACCATCCGCAATCCAGACTGCACGCGCAAAACGTTTCCTGGATACTTTGAAGCTTTTAAGTCCATTGTTTCCGGATCCCGATCTGGTACAGGAGAAACAGGCAAACCATGAAATTGTTGCTCCTGATTTTAACCTTGGCAGCCAACTTGGTTTATTCCGCGCAACTTGAACTGGGACCTGTCGCACCCCTGGATTCAATTCCCGTAGGGTTTATTGGCCCTCCTCAAGAGGCTTTTATTCCCAACCGGGGAACATATGTAACCGGACCGTCACCCTTTTTGAATCAGGAATTGGAAGCATTTTACAAACACAGTCGCCTCCGTGGTCGCCTAGCCATTAGCGTGTACTCTACTAAATACGGGCGCATCGAAGCGTCGTTCAATGACACCGATTGGTTTACACCGGCCAGCTGCCTCAAACTCATCGTTACCGCCGCTGCGCTGGATACCTTCCCCATTAATTTCTTTCCATCCACGGTTATGGAAGTTCTGGGAAAAGTTGAGAATCACGTATTGACCGGCACCATCCGCATTTCCGGACAAGGGGACCCCAATGTATCCGATCGCTTTTTCCCTGACGCTCTAAGCCCATTGGAACCATTCATCGACAGCTTGTGCAGTCTGGGAATCGATACCATACGCGGAAATATTGAAGTCACCGATACCTTTTTCACAGGACCGCGTCGTCCGGAAGCCTGGAAACAACACCATTTCAACACCTGGTATGGCGCGGAAGTTTCCGCACTTTCCTATAACGACAATACCTTTACCTTAACCGTATTGCCGGCCGCCAAACCCGGTGCGCCTGCGGTATACGCCGTAACACCTGATGTTGGCTATGTGCGCGTCATCAACAAATCCAGAACCGCTGTGGGGAAAAAACGGCGCATTGTACCCCTGCAAAATCCTGATTCAACCGTCATTACCTTAACAGGAATCATCGGCACCAAGGCCCCAGGCTTTCAGATGATTTTGCCTGTTCGCAATCCCACCCAATATTTTCGCGCATCCTTTCTAAAAACTTTGGCGTCCCAAGGATTAGTCTACCAGCCCAGTCCACCGCGGGTGGGTCCGCCGCTCTTGGCTACGTACCGATTTACCACCGCACCACAAATCGATGTGGTGGAAGAAATCAATCAGCGCAGCCAGAATCTGCATGCGGAGATGACCTTGCGACAGCTGGGGAAATTCGTAAAAGGTGACGGGACTTCCCATGCGGGAATACTTGCCGAAAAGGAGTTTCTATCCAGGCTGGGACTGGATACCGCGGACTTTCAGCTTTTTGATGGCTGCGGGTTATCGTCCCAGAATCACATCAAGCCGCGGGCCATGGCACAGCTGTTGGCCAAAATGGCCCGACACAAATATTCCAAGGATTATATCAGTTCGCTCGCCGCACCCGGTATGGACGGCGCTACCGGTAGGCGTCTGCGGCCTTATATGAAAACCAACTTGGTCCGCTTTAAAACTGGATCGATAAGTGGCGTTCAAGGATTGTGTGGATACGTCTTCGGCATCGACGGAGACACTCTAGCCACTACTTTGTTCATCAACGAGTTCCAAGGATCTCCTGAGGCCGCCCAGCACTTACTTGACTCGCTACTCATGCGCGTGGCGCTTTGGTACAACAAGGAACGGCCCGCCCTGATTGAAGCCCATCATCTATTGGCCCGCAGCGATGTCCCTTCCGGATATATCGAACGTTTGAAGTATTTTTCGCGTGCACTGGAAGAAAAACCCTATTTCCTGGGGCCCTCAGGCGAAGGCCGCTTTGGAAACTTGGAATCTGCTCCGATTCTGGATCTTAATCGATTTGATTGTGTCACCTATATTGAAACCGTAATGTCATTGGCCTTGTCGCGGGAAACCCGGGATGTTCTGCCCTGGCTTATGAAACTGCGCTACAAATCGGACACGGTGGAATTTTCGACGCGCAACCATTATTTTGTCCAGGATTGGCTGAAAAAGAATGCGTCCCTGACCCGGGTTTATCGTTTTCCCGGCGATACTTTAATCCACAAGCCTATCGACAAGATCAAGTTCTTCCAATCCAAAAAACTACCGCCCCCTGCCAGCAATCCCATCTGCGACATCGCATTTCTACCCTATGCTAAGGCCCTGGATTTAATGGCCCATTGGACATACGGCGATAAGTTCCTGGGCGTTGCTTTTGTAACCGACCTGCCTGGATTGGATGTTACCCATACCGGGTTTTTAGTAGTGGACGACAAAGGTGTTCCCCAACTTCGCAATGCAAGCCAGTTGAAAAACAAAGTGACTACTATGCCATTTAAAGACTACCTGGATCTTCGTAAGGGAAAATGCGCCGGTGTCCTGTTTTTCGAATTTTTACCGCCCACAATTTGATGACATCCCTCCAAAAAGAATCCACAATCCCGTAGTCCACATTCCTATCTTTGCTCCTGTGGAATCCAAAGCGAAAACCCTTTCCGATGCCCGCGAGCTTTATTCCGCCTATCTGAAAAAAAAGAAAATGTTCTTTACCAAGGAACGAACACACCTCCTGGATTTTATCTTCGCGCAGGACGGGCATTTCAGTGCGGATGAACTCGTCTTTGAAATGAAGAAGCAGGAAGTGAAGGTTTCTCGCGCTACTCTATACCGGTCTCTCAATCAGATGGTAGAGGCAGGCATACTCTCCGAGTCGGACTTCGGCCATGGGCACACCCACTACGAGATAAGCCTGGGAAGCAAGCCCCATGTGCATCTCATTTGCACCGACACGGGAGATGTGAAAGAAGTAAATAGCCCGAAACTGGACGAGGTATTAACTGCTTTAGCCCGTAAAGAGGGCTTCCGCATCAACCGTTATAAAATCCAACTGTTCGGGCTATCCAAGCAATCAAAAATTTAGTTGCGTCTATTTAGTTGAGTATAGTACCCGGCAAGGTACCGTTCACGATGACTTTTCCGACTTTGCCGATGACAACCGTCAGTTTACCCGTTCCAGTAGTAGGTCCCATCCAATTCAGGGTCACGGCCTTGGTATCATCGATGCCGGCAGCCACGGTGAAGGAAGAAGCACCACTGTACAATATACCGGAGTAGGTATTTAGAACGCCATAGGCTTCCAAGGTTACGCTATGCGTGCCTGGCGTGATGTAGTCAAAAAAGACGCTGACGTTCTGACCCGCTGCATAGAATCCTGAAGCCAAAACCGAATCGCTCATAATAACGCCATCCACTTTAAGAAGTACCCGGTTCAATTTCAGTTTGTCCTTGCCGGTACCGGATGTGGAAGAGCTGATGCTGTCGGGAAGGCTGTTGAAATTAGCTTGATACATTGAAAAGCGCGAGGTGAGATTCAAGGTTACTCCGGACGTATCCGCCGGCTTCACGAAAAACGATGCAGTGGAACCAGAGTGGATGACGGAATCTTTAGTGTCCAGACTCTTGGCGCTGACGACCCAATTGCGCAATGGTTTTAGTGTTAACGTACGAAGCACCGTTACTGCATCGTTACCTGAGATGGTTGCCGTATCCCGCACAGTGTCCGCGGGAGTAGCACTGGAAACCGCAGTCAATATCAACTTCTGCAAATTGATGGCTGAACCTTTACCCAAGGCTCCTATTTTTCCCAGCATGACGGAAGATTTGACAACACCGAAGTTTTCCTGGGAATCGGCTCGGTCGGCTACTGCCGCAGGGCTTTGGCCGCAATTGACGAACAAGGCCGGGGTGAGGAAAGTGATGAATGTTTTTGCGAGGCTGATTTTCAAGTTGTGCATTGTGTTCTCCCTGTTCCTTATCATTATCGGACAGGAATGTGAGAACTGAAAGAAAAACTTAAAGCGATGTATCAGGTTGTGAGGTTGCTCACAGGGCTCGCAGCGGCTGTGGCAATGGAGCTGGCGAAACTTGGGAGCATGGAGTTTGCTTGGAGTTTTTCACCCTTGAATATCAGGTGGAGAGTAAATTGAGAATTCCCAGCATGGGTATATGCGTCCATGTAGGCCGATTGTTCAGTTCATACTCCAGTTCATAAACAGCCTTTTCGAGTAAAAATGTGCGCAGCAGAACCTCTCTTTGTTGTGTCATCGGAAAAGATGCGGAATTTCCCAAAGTCTTCGAATAGGCCTCAAGAAACGCAGCGGCCAATTGCTTTGGCCAGAGCTCAACCCAAGGTTCTAAAACCAAAAACAAATCTTTGTCTTCTGTGGCCCCGTTTATTCGGCCCCCAGGCCAGGCGGAATGAATCGCGTAGTCGAAGGACCGGATCATACCAGCTACATCACACCAAGGTGACCGCAGGCCGGTTCTTTCCAGTAGGGATCGCGCTGGCTCACCCTCAAAATCCAGAATCACTACATCATGATCCGTACAAAGGACTTGGCCCAAATGGAAGTCTCCGTGAACTCGAGTTTTTGGAATTTCAATGGGATCATTCTCAAGTTCCGCAATGGCTTCCAAAATCCGGACTCGGGAATTCAATACGGCACGGCCCAATTCCGCGCTTTCTTCAGAATGGGTTGGCAGCACCTTGCCCAGATCATCCAATACCCTCGCCACTTTTACTTTGAGGTTTTGTAGCCAAAGTGCTTTATCTTGAGGTGAGTAAAATTCTACAGAAAATCCTGGGTGCTCAGGATGAGAAGCCAAGGCGTGATGCAATTCCGCAGTCCGGCGGCCCAGGAGACGGGCAAATTCCAGCGGCAAAATAGCCTCCGACTTAGGCATCGCCTCCAAATGGGTTCGATGAATCAGTAAACTATCGATATACCGGTTGGCTGATGCTAACGCAAAATCCCAAGCGCCCTGCTGATGGGGTACCAGGCCCTCGGCAATGCCGAATATGTAAGCTGGTTGTCCGACAATCGTGTATTCAAGCCAACCCAATAAGGGCGGGGCATGGCGAAAGGTTGTCTTTTCATTGAGAAAGCGGAGGATTTCCAATTCAGGATGTTCACCTGCTTCCAAGCGTCTCAAGATTTTGAAAAAAATCCTCCCTGGATAAATGAGTGCGGTATTGCTCTGTTCCACTTTGAGTACATGCGATGTCTTTTGAACTTCGCTTAGGGGTTCAAGGAATAAATCGGGAAGGCCGTGCCCTTGCAAAGTACCCAAATGGCCTTGCCATGTACTACGTGAAGTAATGCACTCTAAAATTCGACTTCTAAAATCGGGATCAAATGCCGCCTCGTATAAAATAACCGGCTGCAAGTTTAGTGCTTGCCCCTCTGCTATTCCAACTTCCGCCAAAATTGCCGAAGGATTTTGCATTCGCATGTTTTGGGCGGCCGAACTTGAAAGTTGCGCTTGGGTCAAAGGCAGGGAATAGATTTCCGGACCCCCTTCCCTAAAATCAATTCGAAGGATGAGCCAGATCCAATCAGAAGTTTCATAAGGCAATATCCAGTCTTGAATGAGCACGTTGTGAATGGACCGGCTCTTACCCCCAAACCACCGGCAACGAGGCAGGCTGTCCAGGAACACAGTTTGCTCCAGGAATTCCCGGCCTTTTCCTTGCAGCAGGTCTGTCCACATTCCCAATCCCATGCACCACTCCCCTTCCCCTCAATGCCCGCTAGCCAGCGCCAGAACCACAACAATAGTAGCCAATAATGGTTAGTTTTGAGACACAAAGGAGCAGACCTATGGAGCCCGGAAAAAAACCAGCCGAGGGAGCCTGTGATCATACGCAGCCAGCCGATATAGCGCGCATGGGAGAAGCCTTTCTACTCGCCAGGAATATTCCGGAGATAGCCTGGGAAGGCAGTCGCTTCGGCTATGGTGGGGATGGAGGAACCGGCCCATTCAAATCCGTCTATACGGAAATTGAACGCCGCAATGGACAATGGGTAGTGGTAAAAATCGATCGAAGCAAACTGGAACTTCCCGCTGGTCGAGCAGGTTTCCAGCCCGTGACGCTGCCCGGTAGCCCCATTATCATTTGACCGTAAAAACCCCTTTTAGTCGGCCCCAATCCACCGGCTTACGTAACATCCAAGTTTCCTTACTGCTGATGGTGCCGCCCGGCAGCACCCCTTGGTCCGGGCCCATATTCTCCATCTCGACCATGAAATTTCCCTTGCCGGAATAGTAAGCGATATTACAATTCCAGGGATAATTGGCTCCTTCCAAAAACGGTGAGTGTTTGATGAAGGAAATTTTTTCACTCGGATCCGTCATGCCCATAATGCCCTGCGGGGCTTGCACCATGCGCTTGCTGATAATCCCCTTGGGACGTAAAATAAGGCAGTCCTCCGTATAGCGCAGGGCATTGTCATTCACTTTAGTGGACTGCGCTCCGGCCCAGCGTCTTGGAATGACAATGGAAAAGATATCCCACTCCCCCGCTCGTCCCAAAGGAATGCCGTATGAGGTATTCGCTTTTGGTAGCGTACAGGTCAGACTCCAAATCCCTCCCGACCATACCATTTCAGAATCATTCGTGATTCGATTCTCGATTGTAAAGGTATCATCCGCGTTAACCTTGATACCCATGGACTTGTGGATTTTGAAAATGGGGTGGCTTTGGCCTTGTACCTCCAGCCCGCGAGCGCTTACGCGTACCTTGCATGGGCCATTGTCATCCGCGTAGGATTCTTCGCTTTCATCCGCCATGGGCCGGGTTGCCCAAATGCGATGGCCGCCCATCAGGCGCCATTGTCCTCGGTGATACTTTCCCGGATAATCCCAAAACAGCAAATTGCGGCCCTGCCGTGTTCCGAAATACGCTATACGCGGTCCCATGGAGGTGATCACAACCAGACGGGCTTTGGAGGTTGTCACCTCCATCGCTTCCAATCCATTGAATTCAATCTTTTTAATGCTTATTGCCATTTGATTTCCCTTTACGATATCCTTTTGCCTACCAGCCAAAAAATCCCCGCGATCAAAATGACTACACCAAACATGAGAATGCTATTGGCAAATCCTTTTGCGGTTGCTCCCGTCAAGGCGTATAAAAGCGCTGCCGGCAATGAACCCGCCACACTGGCCAAGGTCAACTTTCCCCAACTCATCGGCGAAGCCCCGGCTAATATGGAAACGGTTTCCGCAAGCAATGGAATAGGCCGTGTGATGACGATGGCCATCGCTCCCCATTTTTTAAGTAATCCGTCGGCTTTGACCATTTCCGATGGTGTAACCATGCGAGCCAACATGGGTCCACCGCGGCGGCCGACTCCAAATCCCAACCAGGCGGCGCCAACGCTACCCACTAGGGAGAGAGCCGTGCCGATAGGAATTCCAAACAAGGCCCCATGGGCTATCATAACCAAACTGGAAGGTACAGGTAAGAAAACATCCGCGATGAGCAGCCCGACACCCAAAGCCGCCGCGCCCCATCCCCCATAGCCTTGCATCCACTGGGTGGGATCTTGCAGGAAGGATACATGCATGGCTTCCATGATGCCGAAGGTGGCCAAGAAAAACGCCAGCATCGCGCCGGTCAAAATCCAGTAGCGTCTCATCTGGGCCACGGCAAAAAGTCGCCGATAAAAATGACTTCGCGTTCCAAAGTCGTTCCGGAATGGTCTCGCACCTGGCCGATAACTTGTTCAGTCAAATCGAAAATATCTTGGGCCGTAGCGCCCCCGGCATTCACCGTAAAATTAGCGTGCTTTTCGGAAATCATGGCGCCGCCCAAGCGCAGGCCCTTGAGCCCGGCTTGTTCGATAAGCACCCCGGCGTATTGCCCCGGCGGGCGCTTGAACATGCTGCCGGCATTGGGTAATTGCAGGGGCTGTTTGTCCTTACGACGGCGGAGGGTTTCCAGCATTTCACTGTGCAATGCTGCTGCGTCACCGGACTTCAATTCCAATACGGTCTCAAGAATGATTTCTTCGAAATCAAAAAAACGAGAGTGCCGATAACCAAATCCGCATTCGGCATTGGATCGTTCCATCCGCTTTCCTTTCAGTGTCACCGAAGTTACGGACACAATGGATTCTTTGAGCTCCTGCCCAAAGGCCCCGGCGTTGATATAGGTCCCACCGCCCATGGTGCCGGGTATGCCCGCCAAATGTTGGATGCCTGCCAATCCGCGATGGACACTTTGCGTGACAACAGTATGCAATAACGCACCGGCTTGCACGGTCACGCGATTTTCCACCCACGCGATCTCTTGAAACGATTTGCCCGTATAGAGAATGAGACCTGGATATCCAAGGTCCGAAAAAACCAAATTGGTGCCTTTTCCCAGAATGTACACGTCCAGGTTTTTTTGCTGGGCCCAAACTAGGGCTTCGCAGAATTCTGCAGATGTGCCGGGCTCACAGAAAAAGCGCGCGGGCCCTCCCACCTTAAAGGAGATATAGTCCGCCAAGGGAACATATTCACGGATAACAATGGACATGGCAGCGGGGAAAAGTAGCAATCAGATGTCGATTTTTATCTTTTGATCCCCATGGACAAGGCCGATATTGATAAGCTGAAGGCGGACTACCCGATTCTTGAGGTCCTGCACGATTTGGGAATACCGGTACTCAATAACCGTATCCGCTGTCTACGTCCGGAAAACCACTCCCATGGAGATAAAAGCCCTTCCGTAACCATCTGGCCCGAACGTGGCAGCTTCAAGTGTTGGGTGTGTCCGGATGTGAAAGGCGACAGCATTGATCTGGTTCGATTGGCACGGGGCTGTACTTTTCCAGAAGCCTTGGTCTTCTTAAAAAGAAAACATCCAGGCATCGTTCATCCAATCGCTATCTATAACGAAACGGATTTAACCGAGCCCATCTTGCCCCTGGTCATGCCGCACCCTGTACTAAATGAATCCGGTTCCGTGGCGTCATCCCGTGCGCCAGTTCCCGTGGAGTCCCAGGATGAGTTGCTGCGTCACGCAATTTTGAAAGCGTTGCTAGTCGCATGTACACCTTTAAGCGGAAGAGTGGGCCAGTACCTGGTAAAACGGCGCATTTTCAAACGCACTTGGGACAGGCAAGGATTGCGAATGATCCAAAATTATTCCGAAGTGAGTCGCAAATTGGAGGCAGATTTCAGCCTAGCCGATTTGGAGCGCACGGGATTCTTCAATGCAGCCGGTCACCTACGCTACTATCGACATCCATTGCTTTTTCCGTATTACAATCAGTCTGGGCAACCGGTGTATATGCAAGCGCGCGCTATCGATGCCGATGTGCGCCCCAAGGAACTCTCCATGTCCGGACATATTCCCTTGCCATATAACTGCCGCGTACTCGATGGAGTGCCCGGCCAAATCTACCTATGCGAAGGCATCATTGACACGCTTACCCTGATTGAACAAGGGTTTCCTGCCGTGGGAGTTCCTGGAGCGGCTATTTTCAAACCGCATTGGGCTGATTTATTCGCAAACAAAACCGTGCACGTTGCTTACGATCCGGACGCACCTGGAGAGTCCGGTGCCCTTAAAACCATGGAGATTCTAAAAGCTCATGGCGTAGATGTAAGGAGGCTTGCGCCTCCCAAAGGAATGGATCTGAACGAATGGTTCCGAAAGGGCTAACGCGAGGTTAGCCACTTACTCCAGACGCTTGGACGCGTTGGAGCTGTACTTCTTGATCAACTCTTCACCCACGTTCTTAGGCACGGGAGAGTACTTCAAGAATTCCATCGTAAACTCGGCTTTACCTTGCGTCAAAGAGCGGATTTGAGTGGCATAGCCAAACATTTCCGCCAAGGGCACTTCTGCCGATACGATGGTAAAGTTTTGTTCCTCTGTAGATCCAGTAATGACGCCGCGCTTCTGGTTGATCTGACCCACTACCGAGCCTTGGAACTCGGTCGGGGTGGAGACTTCCAGCTTCATGATCGGCTCAAGAACTTGTGGCTTGGCACGGGAATAGGCTTCACGGAAGCCTCCACGGGCTGCCAATTGGAAAGCGATATCGCTGGAATCAACCGGATGCATGGCCCCGTCATTGATGACCGCGCGTACGTTCACAATCGGGAAGCCGATGATGGCACCAAAAGTCAAACAGGCCCGGAATCCTTTGTCACAGGAAGGGATGAATTCGCGTGGGATAGAGCCACCGACGATATCATCGACAAATTCATAGTCCGGCGGTTCAGGAACTTCTTCCGTGGCCAAAATGGGTTCAATATAACCAGCTACTTTGGCGTATTGGCCAGAGCCACCGGTCTGCTTTTTATGGGTGTAATTGAAATCGGCACGTTGGTTGATGGTTTCGCGATAGGCTACTTGAGGGCGCCCAGTCGTCAAATCCACGCCGTATTCTCGGCGCATGCGCTCGATATACACTTCGAGATGAAGCTCACCCATACCAGAAATAATGGTCTGACCACTTTCCTCGTCCAGTTTGACGCGGAAGGTAGGGTCTTCTTTTGTAAATCGATTGAGCGCTTTGGAAAGATTGGCAAGATGGTCGCGGTTTTTGGCTTCGATCACCAAATCAATAACTGCGTTGGGTACATGCATGGAAGTCATATTGACTTCAACATTGCCATCCGTAAAGGTGGTACCCGTTGCGCAATCGATGCCGAACAAGGCGACGATATCGCCGGATTCTGCACTTTGGATTTCGCCCATTTCATTGGCATGCATACGAACCAAACGGCCGACGTTATGCTTCTTCTTGGTGCTCATATTGAAAATAGGTTTGCCCTTGTCCACACGGCCCTGATAAATACGCAGGTACGTCAACTGACCGAAACGGCCTTCTTCCAGTTTGAAGGCATAACCAACGAATGGCAAGGTGGAATCGGAAATGATTTCCACTTTCTCTTCGCTTTTGGTGGTGATGTCGAGGGCATAATTTTTAACATCGTACGGGCTTGGAAGAAAGTCCACAACGCCGTCCAGAAGCAGTTGTACACCCTTGTTTTTAAAAGCGGAACCCATGAACACGGGAGTCAGCTCCATGCGGATGGTTGCAGCGCGAATCACGTCTTTCAAAAGGTTGAGAGGGATTTCCTTTTCTTCCAGAACCAATTCCATAAGCTCGTCGGAGAAAATGGAAAGTGCATCCAGAAGTGTGACCCGGCGTTCCTTTGCCGTTTCAGCAATATCCTCCGGAATCGGAACCTCGGTTTTGATTTCACCGTTGGCCCCTGAGAATCGATAGGCTTTCATAGTGAGCAAATCAACAAGCCCATCATGCTTGTCTTCCAAGCCGATAGGAATCTGTACAGCTACGGCATTGTGATTGAGCTTTTCGCGCAATTGGTCAATGACCTTGTAGGGGTTGGCTCCGGAGCGATCCAGCTTATTGATGAAAGCCACGCGCGGAACATTGTACCTGCGCATCTGGCGATCGACCGTAATGGATTGGGACTGTACGCCGGACACGCCGCATAAAACCAGAATGGCACCGTCGAGCACGCGCAAGGAACGTTCCACTTCAATGGTAAAATCCACATGCCCAGGTGTGTCGATGATATTGATATTGGTTTCGTTTACTTCTGAATCCGCCAAGTAATATGGGTGCTTGCCCCATTGTACACGCGTGCAAGCAGACTGAATGGTGATGCCGCGTTCGCGCTCCAGATCCATCGAGTCCATGGTAGCACCGACGCCATCTTTTCCTTTTACTTCATGGATTTGATGAATGATGCCGGTGTAAAAGAGTATGCGTTCCGTAAGTGTGGTTTTGCCCGAATCGATATGGGCACTGATTCCGATATTACGCAAGTTATCCAGAGGTCTCATGGCTTTTTTTCCGAAAATTGAAGGAATGGACGATTAGTCTTTTTTTACAAAGGAGATGTGAAAGTAATCAATCCTGCCCGTTTGTTCAAGGTGCCGAGGCCTTGGCGCCCTTGTTGAGAATGATATCAAAAAGCTTATTGCCAATGTGGTACCGTTCGTCCATAATTTGAAAGAGCTTCTCGATTTCTATGAATTCCGTCTGGGTCATCGCTTCCAAAGATTCCAGAATATTGGCCAAAAAACCGCTACCACCGGGACTTTGCATTTGAAAACGTTTGAGGCGTTCGCGGTAAATTCGGATTTTACCGTCCGTTTCCAGTCGTTTTTTAAGCAATTGGGAACTGCTGATCATTTCTTCCAAAAAATAGCAGAGTACGATTTCTTCTTCCAACACTCCGAAAATCTTGTCGATTCGGTACATGGCCACTTTACGCCGTTTCAGCCCGCGTGTTGCATCGGAAGCATGCTGCAAGGTCACTTCCAACTGACTGATGTACTCGTCCAAACTTCGAATCATTTCCTTAGGTTGAAAGAGTTTACCTCCAGCCAAATTTTGGAGCTTTTTGAACAGGTCATAGGTTTTTTGATAATTCTGGTTCCGCATCTTCCCAAAAAAGGGACGGTTTTTTATGAAGATGTTCGCGTACATAGCTCTCCTTAACCAACCGACTGTTTTTTCTTGGATTTTCTATTCATCCACAGCATGATGATGTCCACAACTTCCCAATTTTCAGTGCCAACAGTCTGTTCCACAAACTGTTCGTTGAATTCAAAATCGCCTTCCACAACGTCCATCAACATGAAAAGTGCTTCCAATCCATCTTTACCGCGATACACAACTTGTACCACCCGACCCTCGCAAAGCGTTAATCGGCCACTGCGTCGCCCACAACTGATTTCCATGATCCCTGATTTGCTGCCCAATGCCAAATATTGAAGCAAATCGTGAAGGTGAGTCTGGGCCAAATTTCCCTGCACTCCTTCCCGTGCGGGAGCGCCCTTGGTGCCAGGAGTCAATTCCGTGCGGCGAATAGTCGGAAACTTTTCCGTTAGCCGTTCGACCATGTTGACGCTTAAATTGCGTGCGGATTTTGGAATCAGCAGTTTGCGTTTCCAGACAACGATCACCAGGCACAGAGAGGCCAGCGCTCCCCCTCCAATGATTAATAGTGCATTCATGTCCATTTAAACACCCGACTGACGTCGCAGCACACTGGTAATGCCTTTCAGTTTTCGCAGCTTAACCAAGGTCGACTCCAATTGCTCCAGGTCGGAAACCTGAATCCGGAAGCGATTGCGAACCTGATCCCTCAAGGTTACGATAGAAGCCCTTTGGACATTAATGCGCGATTTCGAAAAAAGATTGGTGATGTCATTGAGCAGATCAGGCCGATCCCGTCCGGAAATTTCCACCACCACTTCAAACATTTGTCCCGCATCCGTTTTCCATTCCACCGGGATGATTCGCTCTTGATCCTTCATGAGCAATTTGCCTTCGGGACAATTGCTGCGATGGATGGATACGCCGCGGCCACGCGTCACATAGCCGATTATTTTGTCGCCCGGCACGGGATGGCAACAAGTCGCATACCGGATCAACATATTCTGCAAGCCGCTTACGAGTACGGAGTCATTGGACTTGGCCGGTCTTTTGAAAGTCAGCCGGTCCAGCATACTGGGTTTTTTGCGATTGGGATTGAGGTCTTGGACAAAGGCGGAAATCGCGCCTAGTGTGATTTCTCCGTGACCGATTTTCTCCCATAGCATTTCCCAGCTCGTAACTGAAAACTTGGTCGCAAAAGGCTTGAGGTCAGCCTGCACAACCGGCGGAATATGGCCTTGCCGGAATTCACGTTCTAGCATTTCCTTGCCTAGCTGCATGCTGTGCGCCACTTCTTCCGTGCGCATCCAACGCCGGATAGCGCTTTTAGCTTTAGTGGACACGACCACGGACAGCCAGTCTTTAGAGGGCCGCTGTGAATCCGACTTCAGAATTTCGACGCGCTCACCGGTTCTCAGCTCTCGATGCAAAGGAACCACATTGCCATCGACTTTGGCGCCGATGCAATGCAGACCGATGGCGGAATGCAGGGCAAAGGCAAAGTCAAGTGCCGTAGCCCCTTTGGGCAATTGAATCAAGTCACCCTGCGGCGTGAACAGAAAGATCTCTCCAGTAACCAAATCACCCCGGAAGTATTCCATGAACTCGTGTGAATCGGTTAGATCCTGCTGCCATTCCAGGAACTGGGTGAGCCATTTGTTTTCCAGGCCGATGTTTTTAGGGGAAACGCCCTCCTTGTAGCCCCAATGCGCGGCAATGCCCTGTTCCGCGATAATGTCCATTTCTTCCGTGCGGATCTGGATTTCGATGGGTTTTCCGCCTGGACCAATTAAAGTGGTGTGTAGGCTTTGATACATATTGGATTTGGGTGTGGCGATATAATCCTTGAAGCGGGATTGCAACGGCGTCCAAATGGAGTGGACCAGTCCCAATACCGCATAACAGTCGGAAATGGAATTCACGATGATGCGCAAAGCGTAAAGATCGTAGATGTCCTCGAATTGGCATTGTCGCGCTTGCATCTTGTGCCAAATGCTGAACAAATGTTTGGGACGGCCGTATACCTTGCCTTCCAATTCGGCATTCTTTAAAGCTTCCTTGACCGGGGCCAGAATTCCACGAATATATTCCTCGCGCTCTTGCCGCTTTTCCACAACCTTTTTAACCAAGTTCTTGTAGGCATCGGAATTCAAATGTTTGAAGGCCAAATCCTCCAATTCCCATTTGATTTTGGCGAGCCCGAACCGATGCGCCAGGGGCGCGTACACTTCAACGGTTTCCGCCGCGATGGCCTTTTTCCGATCCTCCTGCATATAGGAGAGAGTGCGCATATTGTGGAGCCGATCTGCAAACTTGATCATGATGACGCGAATATCCTTGGCCATGGAGATGAGCATTTTTCGGAACGTTTCCGCTTGCTGATCGGCCCGGGACTTGGACTTGATGGCGGAAATTTTGGTAACCGCTTCCACTAAAAAGGCAACTTCTTCGCCAAAGACTTCTTTAACTTCCTGGGTGGAATGGCTGGTGTCTTCCACCACGTCATGCAAAAGACCAGCGGCGATGGTGACGCTGTCCATGTTCAAATCCGCCAGCAGCTTGGCCACTTCAAAAGGATGCTCCGCATAGGGCATTCCGGATCGGCGGAACTGATTTTTATGCGCCAACATGGTAAAGTCGATGGCTCTTTGGATCAATTCCTTATTGAAATTCGGATTTCGTTCACCAATGTAGGCGAGCAAATTTTCTTTGGCCCGATCAAGGCTGCGCTCGATTTCCGGCGCCTTGATTTCTACGTCCTCATAATCCTGGGCATCCGCACCTGTACCGGGCACATCAACTTGCTTGGAATCCATCAGGGAATCGTGCAACTTGACTTCGCGTAGCTTAGGCGCTCGGCTTGCCGGCCCTACCTTTTTATCTCCGGCTTTTTCCTCGTTTTCCATAACTTGTGCCCACCACGGCAGGAGCCGAGGCTCATGATGCCTTTAACATAGCACCATCAGTGCACAAGATCCACGATTTTATGGGAAAAAGGGCCATTTCAACCGGGATGGCAGAAATGGCCAGGCGTCATCCCAGACAGATATCCTCGATATCCGTGCCCCAACCTTCCAGCTGTTTAATCCGACTGGGGTGTTGTAACTTGGCCAACGCTTTGGACTCGATTTGACGCACGCGTTCCCGTGAAATCCGATATTTGTCGCCGATTTCTTTTAGCGTTTTCACCAAACCGTCATCCAGGCCAAATCGCATACGCACAATGGCCTGTTCTTTAGCATCCAAGGAAGAAAGAACTCCGTCGATTTGCTTTCTCAGCATGCGCATATTGACGCTTTGAGAGGGCTTTTCGGCGGACTTGTCTTCAATGAACTCGGAAAAGGTATTGTTCTGATCACCCGAAACATAATCGTCGAGGGAGATGGGGTCCTGGGACACGTCCATGGCCAGCTGAACCTTTTTGATGGAGCAGCCGACCTTGGTAGCTACTTCCTCAGGATTGGGATCTTTTCCCGTGGTTTGCTGCAGCTCCCGACAAACCCGCATGACTTTACGGACGATATCCAGCATATTGGCTGGCACGCGCACCGTCTTGGCCTTATCGGCAATGGCACGGGTGATGGATTGTTTGATCCACCAGGTGGCGTAGGTTGAAAACTTATACCCCTTGGTATAATCAAAATTTTCCACAGCGCGGATAAGCCCGCTGTTGCCTTCTTGAATGAGGTCGATAAGTTCCAAGCCTTTGGAGGTGTAGCGCTTGGCTATCGAAACCACCAGGCGCACATTGGCTTCAACGATTTCTTCCTTGGCGCGGTCACGGACCACTTCCCATTGCTTGATGCGGCGCAGACGCTCCAGCTCCTGTTCGGAAGTCCCTTGCTCTTCCTTGTATTTGCCGACTAAGCGATCGATTTGTTTGTGGTTGAGCTTAAACGCCACGCAATCATTGACCAGGCGCATTTCCAAGTTTTCGATTTCAGAAGCCAACGCCTGCTGATCCTCGCCCGTTCCCTTTGCCAACTGGTATTGCTCGCCTAAATCTTCGAGCTTGGTGTAATTTTTACGCAGCCGCATAATGGCAGCCGTGGCTTTCTCTTTTTCCGAATCGTACACCTTGGGATCGGTCCAGGCATCATTATCGATTTGCAGAATTTCCTCGATACGGAGATCTTCTTCAAGCACCTGGCGTCCCAGATCCAACACCACCGCCACCATGCTTTTAGATCGGAAAATGATGGCACCGATGCGTTTCTGCACTTCTTCGATGCGCTTGGCAATGTCGATTTCTTCCTGCCTGGAAAGCAGTGGCACCTTGCCGACGGAGTTGAGATACACCCAGGTAGGGTCGTTGTAGCGCGTAATCTTTTTTAGGGCATCAGGCTTGGTGGGTTTTCGTGCCTTGACGGCAAATTCGGAAACTTGCACGCTTGAATCGACAAAGAATTGTCGGAGCACCACATATTCATCGTCCGATTTGGACAGGGCCCGAATCTGGTTCTCAGCGATGAAGCCTTGCAGCTTGGCCTGCTTTTGCAGTCTTCTTAGAATTTGGCCATCGAGTTCATTCATGGGGACCCGCCTTTGGTTTTCGATTGGAGAACTTTCAAACGTTTTACGATGTCAGCGTATTTGATCAAATCCTCTTCCATGGCCTTTTGCTTTTGCAGAGAACGGATTTCCAAAGCAAAAAGGATTCCGGAAAAATGCTTTTTTAATTGTTCCTGATCCATGCCTTCAATGAAGCGCATGCCGGAGATGGTGTCTTGATCCTGCTGGGACAAGCGATCGAGAAAGACCTTAATGTCCAATCCGCCCCGTTCTTCGTAAAAAGCCAACAGTAAATCGGTAAGATTTCTCACTGTGTCGACAAGCAGCCATTCCAAGCGAAGCTTGTCCAGGGCCCAGCCACAGGCCTCACCGGAAGACAATAGCAGTTGTAGCAATTGCCATTCGGCCAAAGCTTCATCCTTGGGACGTCCCCCCGGAATAGCACCGGCGAAAACGGCAATCATATCCGTATTTTCCGTACCTTGACCCGCGGCGGAGACCACTGCAAAGGAAGCGGGCCCTTGCGTCCGGGCCATTTGAAGCCGAATGCCTTTGAGCCCCAGCTTTCGGCGCACCTCATCCAGGTATTGGTCGCGAACATTAGGAGAAGGCATGGTTTGCAATAGCCCCAAACATTCCTTAAGCAATTCGTCCTTTTCTTCCGGACTCATGGCCTCAATCGGTTTGCCTGCATTTCTTAGCAGGAAGGCCACAATATCTTCGCTGCGGGAAAAGAGCTCTTTGATTTTCTCTCCGCCAAATTTTTTTGCGTAGCTGTCCGGATCTTCTTCGGATGGGAGCACGGGTACCTTAACTTCCAATCCCATAACGAGGAGCGGTTCCAAGCTTCTCCGCACCGCCTTGCGCCCAGCGGCATCTCCATCTAGAAACAGATAAATCTTACGGGCAAAGCGAGCCAAGATTTGCACATGGTCCTTGGTCAATGCCGTTCCCGAAACCGCGACGGTGTTATGAATGCCGGCTTGCCACAACGCCAACATATCCATATAGCCTTCTACAATTACGGCTTCACCCAATTTGTCTATGGCATTCCGAGCGAAATTGAGTCCATACAGCACTTTGCTTTTATGGTAAAACGGCGACTCCGGAGAATTGACATACTTGGCAGGATGAACGGGAATGGCCGGATCATTCGAAGGCAACACCCGGCCACCAAACCCGATCACATGTCCGCTTAAGTTCCAAATAGGGAAAATGAGTCGACCGGCAAATCGATCATAAACGCGGCCACCAGGCGCTTCTCCCAGTATACCAGCCTCAATAAAAGCCTGGACAGGTACCTTTTTAGCATCCGCTTTTTTTAAAATCTTATCGGTAGAAAGCGGAGCCAATCCCAATTGGAAATGTTTGCGGGTTTCCGCATGAATACCGCGTCCGTCCAAATAGGCAAGGACTTCCGAATTGTTTTCCAATTCCTCTTGGTACAGTTGACAGGCAAGTTGATTGGCTGCCAGGGCTTGGCTGGCCTTTCCTTTGTCCTCTTCATCCTTGGAAAAATGAAGATGCTCGGGAATAGTCACGCCTGCGCGCACAGCCACGGCCCGCAAGGCATCGATAAAATCCAGCTTCTCGTATTCCTGCACAAACTTGAGGACATCTCCGCCAGCCCCGCAAGCAAAGCATTTGTAAATGCCCATTTGCGGAGTCACGTTTAAACTGGGGCTTCGATCGTGATGGAAGGGGCAAAGTCCCAAATACCGGGCCCCGGATTTTTTAAGGGGCACATACTGGCCAATGATCTGAACGATATCCGCGTTTTCTTTAACTTGCAGGATAATGTCGCGGAGTGTGGATTGCATTAAGGGTGCCAAAGCTATTCGAGGCAAATAATACCCATCATTGGCCGCATTCCCCAGGGAAGATGGGATTCCATCGATATTTAAAAAATTTTCGATCGAGGACCTGGGGGGCCTTACTGCCAACAATCCGGTGCCTCCTGCCATCATCGGAAAATGTATCTGCTTCTTTATGTTGGCCATTATGCCATTCCTCAAGTAAGGCATGCAACTTGAATTTTTTCGGCATTTTTAGGGATTTGCTTTAGACCAAACCGCGCCCTGGAAGTAGGTTTTCGGCCCATGTCTCCATCCCCTGCAAACGACCCAGCTCTACCTGAATATAGCGTAGCCGGGTATATACTGGTTGCGGGATTGACTGGGGTACCGGGTTACAATGCTTTTTACTTCCTTCGGAAACTTTTCCCCGGCCAGGTGGTGGGAATTGCCCTACCTGAGGCTTTAGGCCAATTTAAAGGCATAGACCACGGCCTGATGGGTGTGGACGCTGAAAATCCAGAGGAATTGGATCGGCTTTGGACGGATTTCCCTATTCACACCATTGTGGACGCATCGGGTTGGTGCGCGCTGAAGCCTTGCGAACTCGATCCGACCTTGGGTCGCCGGCTCAATGTGGATATCGGCCTCAATCTAATGCGTGCCGCCAAAAGCCACCAGGCCAGGCTCATTCGCTTGTCTACCGATTTAGTTTTTGACGGGAATCCATATGAGCGCGAGGGTAAAACCGTTTTCGGCGATTACCTGGAGGACTGGCCCGTGTCACCGGTGACCGTTTATGGAAAGCTGATGGTGGAATCGGAAAACCGCATCCTGGAGGAATATCCAGAGGCTGCTATTTTACGAATTGCTTTGCCTATGGGCCCATCCTTGAATGGGCATGCCGGTGCCATCGATTGGATTGAATCTCGATTTCGAAAAGGACGTCCGGCTACGCTTTATTTCGATGAAGTGCGGAGCAACCTCTATGTTCAAGATTTAAACCGAGTGATTGCATTATTCCTCGACAATGACGCGAACGGGATATTTCATTTGGGTGGACCCAAACCATTAAGTCTGTACCAAATTGCACAGGTGATCAACAAACTTGGAAATTATCCGCCGGAGTTGTTAATGGGCTGCATGCGGGCGGCAGCGGGCCCCATGCCCCCGCGCGCCGGAAATGTCAGCATGAATACAAATAAATTGCTAGCCTTAATTGGGAGCGATGTTGTGCGACCTTGGCCAAGGCAAACCGATCATGTGCCCGCCCACCTGGAGTGGCATCAGAGCCAAAATGAAACCCATTCGAAAAATACCGTGTCCATGCATTTATATGGCTATGGTGCACCAGGAGCATGGGAGCATCCCCTTCAGCTTATACCCGAATAAAGTCGGCATTAATGACGGATTATTCCTGTCCACCCGCTGAACCCTTTCCTGATCCTCCACGTACCGGTGCTACGCGCTTATCCCCGGTAGGAGGCGCGATAACGGGAGGCGTCAACTGCGGAGGAGACGGCAGTTGTGCCGGTGGCTGATAGGGTGGTTGAGCAGTCGGAGGAGCGGGTGGAGGCGGAATTGGATTCTGCCAGGGATCATCGAGCTTTGGATAGCTGCCAGGCCACGCCGGACAGCCCGGAGGACCACCGGTCTTGTCGGTTCCGCCGTATGCCCCGGAACAGCCCTGATAAATGGCGCAGTAATTGTCCTGGCTGGATTTGAATACATCCGCAGGACAAAAGGCGGTATCATGGTAAATGACATGTTCGACGGTTCCCGAAGTTGTGCATACGAAGCCAAAATTTCCTACATGCGTGTTTCTGTCGCAACATTCCTCTTTCTTACTAATAGTCGCACAAACCATCGCGCGTGGATCCGGAGTTTCTCCTCTGGCCAATTTCACCCAATAACTGTTGCAGCATACATCAAGTTTCTGACTGCATTCCTCGTGGATGGTTCCGCATTGCGGCAATTTGCATAAGTTCTTAACATTGCCCCAACCGGGCACATCCCCGTCCGGCAAAGGCGTTCCGTCACAGTAGGTACCATTAGCGCAGTCAAAAATGTCATTCCACCAACCGCCATCACAGATCGGCGCGGCGCATCCACTGCCATCTTCGTGAACACAGTCATAACAGACGCTCGCGCAGACGCTACCCTGTAGACAATTTCCAGAGCTGATCGCCTTACAGCAATCGTCTTTGGTTTTCCAGGGTGCCAAGCCACAAAAATCAGTTCCACAGGAATTTTGCCAGTCGGTCATAGAAACGCCGCCAGTAAGCGCACAGCGGTACAAACATTTCTCCTTAAGTCCATCCGCGGGATTCACCAGTGGGTCTTTGAAAAACTCTTTCATAAAACCGCAACATTGTCCTTTATCATAACAGGTATATGAGTTCAACTTCACTTGATTGAGCGGGACAACATCCTGCGTCAAGCCTGCTATGCGTTGCCGCAAAGAAGCATAAAAGCTCGCTTCGGCATCGCGTTCCTTCTGAGTGGAAACTTGGCCCAGACCATCCTTAGACGAAAGATGCGGCGCAATCAAAGTGGCAAAACGCCGAACTACCGTAAACACATTCTGAACAAGCGTTCCCGTTTCCACTTCCAGCCCAACCAAAGTGGAGTCCTGGGCTCCGGATATTGCGGGACGAGGAATGATTCGATAACGATAAACGTATTCACCCTTGCCTACGGATTGCGTCTGACTCCAATTCAAATAGCCGGCGGAGGGATCACTGAGAGCGGCTACGCTTAACATGCTCAGTTTTTCTGCGGTTTCCGTAACGGCATCCACCAATATTTTTACCTGAGCCGCTTCTTTATGATTGGCCACCACATGCTTAAACGCTTTGGTGCCGACAAAGGCGAGCAGCACAAAAACCAAGAGTCCGGTAATCGACTCCAGTAGCCCAAAGCCGGATTGTCCGTTTGATTTGAATTTAGCAGTCATGTCCTACCACCTTGGAAGTTCCATTGCAGTTGTACGCGGTTCAAAAGCTTTTCCTTTTGAATCCGATAACTTGGGAAGGATTGCGATCATCCACCACCGGCGCTGGAAATTTTGGAGGATAAGCAACGCCTAAATTATCGTCATAGCTCCAGGTCACGCGGCCAGGTTCCGTATCGCAATCCCATCCTCTGCCACAATCATTTTTAGGGCCTTTGGAACCTGGGTTGCGCGTAATTAAAGACCCTTCAAATTTAAATTTCCATGCACTGCCACCGGTTCGTGCATAACCTAATACTGCGAAGCCGTAGCTTTCCATGATTTTGTTGGGGCAGGTGCCATCCGCCCGGCATTCCTCTTCCGGCTCACGTCCAAATCCAGATTGCTTGATACGACCATCGTCCCAGATATAATTGTTCTGGAAATATTTAGAGAACTGGACTGGGCTGCCTTTAACCGGCAGATTCATTGGATCAAAGATTTCCCGGTGGCAAACATATCCATAGCGCCAGCCTGCAACGCCTAAAGCATCATCGTAAATCAGTTCATCATTTTCAGCTATAACAGCAGCGCGAATCGTTAACTCACGGGAGGAACTTTCATGGATATAGATCCTATCCTGAGCCACAACCCCCAAGGTTACCGGCATCCCGGAGGCATCCACCTCGCTTTTGAGAGGTCCGATAAAACTTCCATACAAAAAGACATCGTCTCCTGATGCAACGGTGATGGGAATATTTTTGAGCTGACCCGTCAAATAAATATCACCGGGAAAATAGAGCACGGCATTGTCCTTAAAAGTGGCGAGCAGTCTGGAGTAACGCCGCTCCGGTTGGCCAAGCGCGATCCAGTCCATCCCGTCCCCACCGGCATCGTAAACAACGGGGCTAACAAAAACCACTACGGAATCTCCCACTATGGCAATTCTCGACAGATCTACGGCAACGGCGCTGCCGGCTACTATCACCGGACTGCGGCGAGAAACGCTAAGTGTATCATAACATCCGGCAAAGAGTGTGTCGCATGGCCCCGTGTCTGCGCAGGCACCCGTGGTGTTTTTATTGTTCCAAGCCGGGTTCAAGGGAGACGCATCTTGATCCATGAAGGCGATGCCTCCGTTCTTGGCAAAGTATTGGAAAGTTTGGGTGTATTTGCTGGCATCGTACATATAATTGTCCCATTCATTTACATGCACATTATTCAAGGTGGGAATGTCAACTTGCTTCAAACGAAATCCAAAATCATACTGGCCAAAATTCGGGTTGATAATGTCAGAACCTGTACCCACTAAGCGGGTGAATTTAACTGTAGAGCTGGAAAGATTTATGTCGCCGGCCACCAAAATTTCCCCGTCCACGGTGGTACCGCCCGTATAGGTTAATGTACTATTGCCCTCTACGTACCGGGCATACCGTGCCAAACTTGGGACTCTCAATACCCCTTGGGCGCTTTCCCATCTGAGCGCGAATTGGGTCGGGTCCTTGGCCCCTTGAACCGTAAACTCAATGGAAAGAGGGACAGGTATGATTTTAAATTTCTGTAGTCGAAAATATCCCTGGTCGGTGGTATTGAACGCCAATTTTTGCCAACCATTTGCCACTTGACCATCCAGAAAGGCCTGCACTTTTTTGGAACCGCCTTCAATGTTAAGCGCCGTGACCTTTGTCTTGATAAAGTTGAATCCCGCGTCCGCCAAATAAAATTCCTGGGTGCCCTTCAGATTCTTTGCGGTGTCAATTCTATTCCGGGCGCTACGCCCCATCACAACAAAAAGAACCAAAGCCATCACTATGCCCAGAATCAACACCACAAATAGCACCGCACCCTTTTGGTTTTCTGTCTCGTTTGTCCTCAATTGCGTCTTTGGATTCATTAGAATCCTCTGACAAAAACAGTTTGGTCAGATTGGCGGGCTAAAACCATGTGCGGCGGCGCCCCTGTTTTTGCCGTGAAAGCGAGCGCGTACGAAATTTGGCCGGCCTTTTTATCCACCGTTTTTACTTTAAAATTCAGAGAATCACCGATATGCTCGGTAGGCGTGAAATCCCGGACAAATGACGCTACTCCATTTGGACTTTCCCTGGAAACGCGCAGAGTCTTTGTGTTAACCAAGCGCACGCTAATTCTTTCCAATGGAAAAATGAGCGTGCCTTTTGGATACGGCGCAAAAAAATCATCGGCTAGATTTAAGGTGGAATCGGATATGGAAAGAATATTGGCAACCTCTTGGGCGCTGCCGGCATAAATATAGGCATACCCGCCGGCCTTAAAGAGCCAGGGCTTGTCGGTTTTAACCGAGCGAATTGTTTTATCAACTACCGGACTTACCAGGCTGGCAGCGCTACCAGAGAAATTTCCATAAACGCTTAAGGTGGATGAATCCGCGTTTACATCGAACACGCGATGGCCTCCATTTACAAAGTCAGCTGATAATTTTTTATGCGGATCAAAAAAAAGTGAATCACCCGATACACCCCCAGCGATTAAGAACCGGTTGATACAGTCCGAAGCGTTGCGAATGCCATCTTGGAGAGAAGATATTTGTTTTTGCTGAGCCAACCCTTGCACAAATTTTTGATAGAACCGATAGGCAAGCAAAGAAATTGCAGTACCAATTACCATAGCAACCACAACCTCAATGAGAGTCATGCCCAGATTGGAAGACCTGACTTTATTTTTCACCTTCTTTAGGCCTTGATTTCGTTGTAAACTTTGAGTCGATTATAGGGGTAGGCACCTGATTTGTCCACCGAACCCCGGTTTTTAATTAAATTCCCTCCTTTAGAGTACCGATTGTTTCATTTAAACCCGATGTCTGCCTGGGTTGGTATCCGAAAATTGGGTACCTTGAGAAAATTGCGATGAAAGAAGTTCGAAAAATGAGTAGTTCACCTTCCTTATTCAACAATTCCAAAGGATTTGGTATTCCTTACTTAACCGGCCAAGAAGTCCGGCAAGGCTTTATCGATTTTTTCATCGGAAAAGGGCACCAATACGTGCCATCTTCACCCGTGGTCCCGCATGACGATCCCACTTTGCTTTTTATCAATGCAGGTATGAATCAATTTAAATCCGCCCTGCTCGGCGACAATCGCGAAGGCTATCGGCGCGTCGTCAATTCACAAAAATGCATCCGCGTATCAGGTAAGCACAACGATCTAGATGAAGTGGGCCGGGACACGTACCACCACACCTTTTTCGAAATGCTCGGAAACTGGTCCTTTGGTGAGTATTATAAAAAGGAAGCCATTCGTTGGTCTTGGGAGCTGCTTACCGAGGTTTGGAAGCTCCCCAAAAATCGATTGTTCGTAACTGTATACAAAGATGATGAGGAGGCCGAAGGACTTTGGAAATCCGAAACCGATATTTCCCATGACCGGATTATGCGGTTCGGAGAAAAATCCAATTTCTGGGAAATGGGTGATGTCGGTCCCTGCGGTCCCTGTTCGGAAATCCATTTCGACATGGGTGATTTGGCCACACAAGCGGAGACATTTCAAGATCCGGTGGCTGGCGTCAACGGAACCAATGCCAGATATATTGAACTTTGGAATAATGTGTTCATGCAGTCCGAACGGCTATCCGGCGGACAGCTCAAACCGCTCAAAAGCCAGAATGTCGATACCGGCATGGGTTTTGAGCGCATTGTATCCGTCATCCAGGGCACCGGGTCCAATTATGAAACCGATGTTTTCGCGCCGATTATTGCCCGCATCGCGGAACTCTCGGGAGTTGCCTATTCCCAGGGACCGGAAGGAACCCCGCACCGAGTTATGGCAGACCATGTGCGCGCTTTGTCCTTTGCCATTGCCGATGGAGCCACGCCTGGCAATGACGGCCGCGGTTATGTCCTCCGCCGCATTCTGCGTCGAGGCAGTCGCTTCGCCCGGAATTTAGGTCAAACCCAACCCTTTTTATGCCGGTTGGTCAGCGTCGTCGCCGATACCATGGGCCAGGCTTATCCCGAACTGCAGCAGCGTAGGGATTATATTGAACAAGTCATCCGCGCCGAGGAAGAACGCTTTATGCGCACCTTGGATCTCGGTCTCGATCGCTTTGCGAAAATCGCCACCGAGGTCATTGGACGCAATACTTTGGTGATTCCAGGCGCAGATGTATTTACCCTGTACGATACCTATGGCTTCCCGACCGATCTCACGCGGGTACTGGCCGAAGAAAAAGGCTTGACCATAGACGAGGCCGGCTATACAAAATACATGGAAGAGCAGCGCGAACGCGCCCGCGGGGCGGCTAAATTCGATGGGAGCTTTGCCAGCGATGAAGGCTGGACACTGCTGTCGTCGTCCATTGAAACCGAGTTTGTCGGTTACACAACTCTGGCTACCGAAGTAAACGTCCATCGTTATCGCGAAGTCAATGATCAGATTTTAGTGGTATTGGATCGCACACCCTTCTATGCGGAAGCGGGTGGTCAAGTTGGCGATATAGGCAGCTTAATCGGGCAGCCCGGTCCTGCTGGCACACCATCGGTCCATTTAAGAGTACTGGACACGATTAAAATATTCGATATGATTGTGCACAAATGCGACTTGCTTGGCGGAATTCTAAGTGCCGAAACACTGAAAGGGCTTAGAGCAGAAGTAGACGCCACCCACCGGTTCAAAATTGTGCGCAACCATAGTGCCACACATCTTTTGCACGCCGCTTTGCGCCAAGTACTCGGTAACCATGTTCAACAGCAGGGTTCGCGCGTAGGTCCGGACGGATTCCGCTTTGACTTCACGCACTTTCAAGCTTTGACTCCAGAGGAAATCCACAAAGTTGAACGGCTTGTCAATTTAAATATTCAGGGAAACAGCGCCATCGATGTGTCCGTTCACGGCATTGAAGAGGCCAAGAAAATGGGTGCGATGGCCCTGTTCGGCGAAAAGTACGGCGACCGCGTTCGCGTCATTCAAATGGGTGAGTTCAGTATGGAGCTGTGTGGGGGAACCCATGCTTCGGCAACTGGTGAAATCGGCATTCTAAAAATTCTTTCCGAAAGCTCCATTGCGTCCGGAGTCCGCCGTGTGGAAGCCATAAGCGGTTTGGGTGCGCTGGAATTGATGCAAAGTCAATTCCAAACCTTGGCAGAAATTTCCAAGGTTTTTAAAGCCAAGCCCGGACAGGAAGCAGAAAAAGCGCTCGAATCCGCTGCACGCATCAAAGTGCTGGAAAAGGAAGTCCTCGATCTCAGGCTCGCGCAAGCACGCTTGCAGGCCGTGTCGTTAGTGGCTGAACACGGTAAGCTTCTCCATGGGACCACTTGCCTTATCGAGAACCTTGATGAAAAAACAGTTCCGAAAGAAAACGTAGCCGCATTGATAGAAGGCTTGGCTGCGTGTCTACGCAATGGCATAGCCTTGCTGACCTACACGACCCATGACACCCTGTCCATCTATGCCGTCTGCGGCAAGGAAGCCCAGGCTAAAGTCAAGGCGGGTGATTTGGTCAAGGCAGTGGGTGCAGTGGCTGATGCCCGCGGGGGCGGCAAGCCCGACCGGGCCCAGGCTGGTTCCAAGAGTCCGGAAAAATTCGGTCTAGTTTTGGCCGAAGCAGAAAAATGGCTAAATCAAATGTTGCAAACTTTGCAAACGTTGGGGGGATAATGGTTCAGGGTCCAATCGAAACGCGTCTCATCCAATCTTTGGAAAAAGTCCGGGCTCTTTTTTTCGTACTGCTCGATCCCGATTCTGCCAGCGCCGAATCCATTATCGAGTCCGGCTTGCGGGCGGCCAAACAGGGTGCGGACGCTCTCCTACTGGGAGGCTCGTTCATTGGCAATCCCAACTTCACTAAAATTGCCGCGGGTCTCAAAAAGGAAACACAAATCCCCATCATTCTTTTCCCCGGAGGTTGCTCGCATGTTACCCCGGGTCCGGACGCTATTCTATTCACCACTCTCATTAGCGGACGCAATCCCCAGTATTTGATTGACGAACAGGTGAAAGGTGCCGTGCTGGTGCGCGGGCTTAAAATGGAAGCCTTTCCAACGGCCTACATGCTGATAGAATCAGGGCGCACCACAGCAGTTGAATTCATCAGCAATACGCGCCCCATCCCTGCCGATAAGGCCGCTATCGCCGCGGCCCATGCCATGGCTGCTGAACTGATGGGACAGCGCTGGATCTATCTGGAAGCCGGCAGCGGTGCTTTAAACGCCGTGCCCGCGCCCATGATATCCATGGTACGCGCGGCTGTGGATTTGAAAGTGATTGTTGGAGGCGGCATCCGCACTCCACAACAGGCGCGTGAAAGGGTAGAAGCAGGTGCCCACGTAATCGTGGTTGGAAACCATTTCGAAGGCACTCAGAATGAGTCTTTGATTAAAGAGTTCGCGCATGCCGTCCATGGCACGTAAGCAATTATTTCTTTTGGTCGCGGCTAGTCTCCATCGGCAATCAGCCATGGGTGAGGGGCGATTTTAGCGCCAGTATATTTCTTGCGGTAGGCGCTTGGCGACATGCCCATTTGGCGTTTAAACTGACGATTGAAATGGCTGAGATCGTAGAACCCGTTATTGAGGGCTATATCCGAGATGCGATCATTGCTCTCCGCCAAAGCTTGGCACGCGGAGTGAATGCGGACCATAGTGATATATTTCAAAGGCGAGATTTTAAATAAGGACTTGAATCGCCGCTCGAATTGACTGACGGAAATACATACCAGGGACGCCAATTTGGCCATGTCGATGGTTTCCGTATAATGGCCCATTACATAGTCGAATACTTCGCCCATTTCCATGAAATGGCGGGCACCGGTTTCCATTTTTTTGATGTCCCTGGTAAAACCCACCAGCCCGATGATCCGACCCGCGGCATCTCGCACAGGGACTTTTGTGCTCGAATACCAGTCCGTAGCTTTTCCGATATGAATAACCAGTTCAACAATATTAACCAGCGCTTCACCCTGTTGTAAAACCTGCTTGTCATCGTCGGTATATTTCTCGGCTAAATGCCTGGGAAACACATCAAAATCAGTAAGCCCCAGCAGCTCGCGTTCATTCCTGAGCCCACACTTTTCAACAAAAATGGAATTCGCCATGGTAAAGCGACCATCCAGATCTTTGGCAAAAAGGAAAACATCCGGCATACGCTCAAAAATTGCCAGGAAGGCGGAAGTCACCCCAGGGGCAGTGAAGTCCCAAGAGGGTTTTAACTTCGTTTTTGCTAGCATACTTGATCCAACTTCTGAATTAAAAATAGTCCCTTAAAGACGGCTTTCAAACTGGATTTATTTTAACTGAATGGTCCTGGCTTTCAATCAATGCCAAGGCGGAATCCAAAGAAGCCTGCAGGCCCTTTTCACCGATTTTTTCGGCCAGCCCCGACTTTTCCATCGCCTGCCTTGGCTGCGCATGCACGCCCGCCAACAAGAAACGCGTGCCGCGTAACCGACAATGGTCACTGATTTGTTCCAACGCATGCAGGCCCGTGGCATCGATATGCCGAACCTCTTGAATGAGCAGAATCAGGGTTTTGGGTGCTTGACCTTGGATAAGAATGGATTCCTCGAAGCATTGTGCGGCTCCAAAGAAAAGCGGCCCTTGCACTTCAAATACTTCGACCCCTTTGGGAAATTGCCCCTTGACTAGGACATCTGGTTCCGAATTAGCCCTCTGTTCCGCGGCTACGGCGGCTCCCATGGGGCTGACTAATACGGATTCAGACATATTGCGCATAAAGAAAAGTATGGCCAGCCCCATCCCCACTTCAATGGCAACGGTTAAGTCAACAATAACTGTAAGCAAGAAAGTAGCGAGCAGAACAATAACATCAGTACGTGGACTTTTCAGCAAGACTTTGAAGGTCCGCCATTCGGACATATTGTAGGCGACCATTAACAGAATCGCAGCCAATACACATAAGGGGATAAAGACCGCCATCCTTCCAAACAAAAGCATGATCAGCAGTAGCACTATGGAATGTACCATGCCAGCCACGGGTGTCCTCCCCCCATTCCGCACATTGGTGGCCGTTCTTGCAATGGCACCTGTAGCCGGAATCCCGCCGAACAAGGGAGTAACAATATTGCCAATGCCTTGAGCCACCAACTCCATGTTGGAACGGTGACGACCGCCAATCATTCCGTCCGCAACAGTTGCACTTAACAGGCTCTCGATGCCGGCCAGCATAGCGATTGTGATAGCCGGGCGTACCAATTCTGGCAAGGCTGCCCACTGGAAATGCGGGAGGGATGGAAAGGGAATGCTTGACGGTACAGAACCAAATCTCGATCCAATAGTTTCCACCGGAATCTTGAATGCCCAAACCAACACGGTGGCACCGACCAAGGTTATGAGTGAACCAGGTATCTTACGAGTTACTTTAGGCCAGAAGATAATGAATACTAAACTCGCGCTTCCAATGGCCAATGCCCATATATTGAAACTGGCGGCGTGACCGGCAAAAGCGGCCCATTTTGAAAAAAAACCTGCAGGCACGTTGTTCATGTTTAAGCCGAAAAAATCCCGCACCTGTGAGCTGAAAATGATAACTGCAATGCCACTGGTAAATCCCACTGTCACTGGATGTGGAATGAATTTGATGAAGGAGCCGAAGCCTGCCAGCCCCATTAGCACCAGCATGATCCCGGCCATGATAGTGGCCAACATCAATCCATCCACGCCGTGTTTCTGGATGATGCCAAAAACAATGACGACAAAGGCACCGGTTGGACCTCCAATTTGAACACGGCTGCCGCTGAGTAGAGAAATCAGAAACCCTGCCACAACCGCCGTGACCAATCCTTTTTCTGGCGAGACACCGGAAGCGATTGCAAAGGCTATCGCCAGGGGTAGAGCCACAATGCCTACAATGGACCCGGCCATCAAATCGTTGAAAAAATCTTGCTTTTTGTACCCCTTCAGGGTCGTGATGATTTTGGGACGTAATGCAGTGCGAGGCAAAGTTCGGTTAGCCGAGTCAAAACGGAGGTTAAAAAAAGAGCCTTTGGTGAATGGGTTTCTCACTGGACTATCATTTTATCATTTGAGTGATCATATTAGGAAATTTTGGTTTTTTAAGCGAAAACTGCCCAAAACCAATTCTTGGGTCCATTTTGGGCACGTTCTTACTAGCCGGCCGCATCCATCAATGGCTCCGACTCCTTAATTTGGCTATAATTGTGGCTTCTGCCGCTTGACTGGAGCAACGGTCTTAACTAACTTTGGCTGTCTAATTTTTTTAATAAACAGGGTCAGAATGAAAACGGTTACGGTCAATCCCTCGACCATTACAGAAAAATGGTTCATTATCGACGCACAAGACGTTGTACTCGGCCGTCTGGCAAGCAAAGCCGCCGGTTTGATCATGGGCAAACACAAGCCAGCTTGGTCTCCGAATCAAGACCTTGGCGATCATGTCATTATCATCAATGCGGAAAAAGTTGCTTTGACAGGGAATAAACGCGAATCCATGCGTTATTTCAATCACTCCACCCATCCCGGTGGATGGCGCAACTTGACTGTTGAACAGGTTCAAGCTTCGCGTCCCGGATTCCCGATCCGCCACGCCATTAAGGGCATGCTTCCCCACACGATTTTGGGCAAGCACATGTCGAGCAAACTTCACGTTTACGACGGTGTCAAGCATCCACACGAGGCCCAAAAGCCCGAAGTGCTTTCCCTGAAGTAAAACATTTCCAAGATTTATTAGCTGTAACAGGAGGATTTTATCGCTACCCAGGAAGTTTACCGGGCCACCGGAAGAAGAAAGACCGCCATCGCCAGGGTTATGATCAAACCCGGCACAGGCAAGCGCACCATCAACGAGCGCACCTTCACAGATTTTTTTGCCAATGCCATTCGTGAGATGATTGTAGAACAGCCGCTGACCATACTCAATGTCAACAAGCAATGGGATGTCATTGTGACTTCCGTTGGCGGCGGAGTCAATGGCCAGGCTGGTGCAGTGCGCCTGGGCATCGCTCGTGCATTGCTTGCTTATAAAGAAGAATACCGCGCCGCTTTGCGCGAGCATGGTTTGCTGACGCGTGATTCGCGCGCAGTGGAACGTAAGAAGTATGGTAAAGCCGGCGCACGCCGCAGCTTCCAGTTCTCCAAGCGCTAGAACCGGAAGAGTACGAGAAAGAACCAAGGAATCAGAATGTCAGTACCCGAAATCAAAGAGATGTTGGAAGCCGGAGTTCATTTTGGTCATCTCACCAAGCGGTGGAATCCCAAGATGCGCAAGTTTATCCTTACCGAAAAAAATGGCATCTATGTCATTGATTTGGCTAAGACTCAAGAATGTCTGACGAAGGCCATCGAAGCCGTCAAGAGAATCCGCCACTCTGGCAAGTCCGTTCTCTTTGTGGGTACCAAAAAGACCATCAAAGATTGTATGAAGGAAGAAGCCGTGCGCTGCGGCATGTATTATGTCACCGAGCGCTGGTTGGGCGGAATGCTCACCAACTTCTCCACCGTTAAAAAATCCATTAAACGTCTCGAAGAAATCGAGAAAATGGAAGCGGACGGTCTTTTCAAGGAAATCACCAAAAAAGAAGTTTTAAGCTTAAACAAGGAACGCGCCAAGCTCGAAGGCATTTTCAGCGGTATCCGCGATATGAAGAGCCTTCCTGGTGCCCTATTCGTGGTCGATTCCGAGCATGAGGAAATCGCCGTTCACGAGGCCAACCGGCTGCGCATTCCCGTCTTCGCCATTGTCGATACAAATAGCGACCCGGATAAGATTACTTACCCAATTCCCGGTAACGACGATGCCATCAAATCCGTGGGTTTGTTGACGCGCGTATTCTCAGATGCAATTGTTGCCATCAAGGCCCCGGTTGCTCAGGAGGAAAAGACGGATGCTGCGCCTAAGCTAGCTGAAGTCCTCGAGGGAGCAGAATAATGGCGGAAGTTACCGCCCAAGCTGTTGCCGAACTCCGTGAAAAAACCGGTCTCGGCATTCTTCAATGTAAAAAAGCCCTTACGGAATCGTCCGGTGACTTGGAAAAAGCCATCGAGTACCTTCGCAAACAAGGTGCTGCTGTTGCCGCTAAACGGGTAGGCAAGGAAACTAAAGAAGGCAAGGTTGTTCTTGCTGCCAGTGGAGATGCCGTTGCAGCGGTTGAAATCAATTGCGAAACCGACTTCGTATCTGCGTCCGATGACTTCAACGCTTTTGCCGGCAAAACCGCCCAGGTTATTCTGGATAAAAAGCCTGCTGATATCGAAGCCCTCAAAGTTCTTCCCATGGATGCCACTACGGTAGGTGAAGCGAATACGGCCGTTATCGCCAAAATCGGAGAAATGATTTCCATACGTCGTTTCGCCTTGGAAAAAATCGGCACCGGTGAAATCGCGGAAACCTACTCCCACATGCAAGGGAAAATCGGCGTCATCCTAAAGCTGGGATTTGCCGGAACACCTAATGACAAGGCGGGCTTATCTACATTGGCCAAAGACTTGGCCATGCAGGTTGCCGCTAGCATGCCCATTGCCGTTGAGCCAAAAGACGTCCCCACTGCCTTAGTGGATAAAGAGCGCGAAATCGCCAGGGAATTGACTTTGAAAGAGGGCAAGACCGGCGACATGCTTGAAAAAATCGTCGAGGGCAAGGTTACCAAATTCTACAAAGAGAATTGTTTGATCAGCCAGGTCTACATCAAAGACAGCAAACTCACTGTCGACAAATTGCTGGCCAATACTGCCAAGTCGCAAGGGCTCGAGTCCGTAAAGGTGCTCGGTTTCCACCGACTTCAATTGGGTCAATAGCCCAGTGCCCGACCTAAGGTACAAGCGAATTCTTCTCAAACTTAGTGGGGAGACTTTCGCAGGCGACCAGGAAAGTGGCATAGACCCGGATACTATCCGCGCTATCGCCGAAGAAGTTGCCCAAGTCTATCAAAGCGGCATACAATTAGGAATTGTTATTGGCGGGGGCAATATTGTTCGAGGCTCTACGCTGAGTAAATTCGGTTTCGACCGCGTTTCCGCAGACCAGATGGGAATGTTGGCAACAGTCATCAATTGCCTGGCTATGCAAGACGCCCTGGAAAAACTGGGCATATTTACCCGTGTGATGAGCGCAATCAAAATGTCTACCATCGCCGAGTTTTATATCCGCCGCCGGGCAGTCCGCCATCTGGAAAAAGGACGCATCGCCCTATTCGCGGCCGGAACGGGTAACCCTTACTTTACAACGGATAGCGCAGCCACATTGCGGGCCATTGAAACAAACTGTGACGTGATCATGAAGGCCACCAATGTAGATGGTATTTATGATAAGGATCCCAACAAGCACAAAGATGCGGTTAAGTACGATAGCATTACCTATACTGAGGCCATCAATCGGCAGCTCAAGGTTATGGATACTTCGGCTTTCGCCTTGTGTCGTGAGAACAATATTCCCATTTTGGTTTTCGACATGACCGTTCCTGGTAATTTGGTCAAAGCGGCTAAAGGGGAAAAGATTGGAACCTTGGTGAACGGCGGGGAGTAAAAGCATGTTCGACGAGAAATCACTTAAAGACCGTATGCAGAAAACCGTGGACACGGTCCACCGCGAGTTGGCCAAGATTCGCACCGGAATCGCATCTCCATCTATTCTGGACAATATCTACATCGACTATTACGGCACCAAAACACCCATCCCTCAGGCGGCGGCCATCTCCATACCGGAACCGCGCTGTCTGGCTATTAAACCCTGGGACAAAAGTTTGATGCAAGCCATCGAAAAAGCCATCCAGACCAGCAACATTGGCATCAATCCAGTTAACGATGGAACTTTCATTCGTTTGAATATGCCCGTTTTAACCGGTGAACGCCGCAAGGAACTGGCCAAAGTGGCCAAGCATGTGGGCGAAGAAGGCAAAGTGGCCATTCGTAATATTCGTCGTGATGAAAACGAACACTTGAAAAAAGCGGCCAAAGATTCCGGTGGCCCAGAAGACGACCTCAAACATGAGATGGAAAAAGTCCAGACCATTACAGACAAATACATTGCAGAAGTGGATAAAGTGATCGTTGAAAAGGAAAAGGACATCCTCACCGTTTGAGTCCGGTTCGCCCTACCATGCGTGAGCCTCTACAACATATTGCCGTCATCATGGACGGAAATGGCCGCTGGGCAAAAAAACGTTTTTTACCTCGAGTTGTAGGCCATAAAGAAGGCACAAAAGCGACTAAGCGAATCGTTAAAGCAGCCGGCGAATTAGGTGTCAAATACCTTACCATATACGTCTTCTCCTCCGAAAACTGGGAACGACCGCTTCCGGAAGTCGATGCCCTCATGCACCTTCTGGTCGACATGATCCGACAAGAAATTCAGGATTTAATGGACAATAATGTCCGGCTCTGTGCCCTGGGAAATTTATCCCGCCTTCCCGACGTAACACGCAAGGAACTGGAATGGGGCATGGAACGTACCCGGGAAAATACCGGTCTTCAGCTTAACTTGGCGGTTTCTTACGGTGGCAGAGAAGAAATCCTGGATGCCTGCCGCGCACTGGCCGAAAAAGCCCGTCGTGGAGAAATCGAGCCCGCTGATATCGATGACCAAGTGTTTCGTGCACACATGTACCAAAGCGAAGTTCCCGATCCGGAGCTTTTGATTCGAACCGGCGGCGACCAGCGCATATCCAACTACCTGCTATGGCAAATTGCCTATACGGAATTGTACGTAACGCCAACGTTATGGCCGGATTTTGATCGCGACGGTCTGGTAGAAGCCATCGAGGAATACCATTCCCGCCAACGTCGTTTCGGCAAAGTGTTCGAAGGCTAAGCCCTGTCAAATCTAGCTGTTCGCATCGTATCAGCAGTTGTCATGGGCCTGCTGGGATTTTCCGCCCTTGTGCTCAACGTGAACACCCGCTGGGCGGTGATGGCCTTGATGCTTACCTTGGGTGCTTGGGAATATTCCCGCATGGTTTCCAAAAGCTTTTCTGGACCCCATATAGCCTGGTTTCCGGCCCTCGTGGTGCTCCTTAGTACGCTAGCGCATCTTCCCGGTTTTTCCGCTCTTCCGCCGGAAACTCTGGCTTGGGGTTTGGCAGTTACGGGGGTCCTTGCTTTCACATTGCTTGGTTTCCGCTACCTAAATATTTCAGTCATGGCCCCCTGGATTTATTTGCAGCTTTTCGGATGCGGATATTTCGGATGGTATGCCGCAGGTATATACGCGTTAGTCCGTCCGGAAACCGGTTGGCACGGCATCTTCCCACTCTTACTGGTGCAGCTCGCCATTGCCACTGCCGATACGGGCGCCTATGTGACGGGACGGGCTTTTGGAAAACGCAAGCTCGCGCCCTCTATCAGTTCCGGTAAAACGGTGGAAGGTGCCGTCGGTGGCGCTATCCTAACCACGGTTCTGGTTATGGCCATTGGTCCTATCTTACTGAAGACCAGCGGCATGGTAAACCTTGGTTTGGGACTTGTGCTATCCAGCACAGCAATACTCGGCGACCTCTTTATATCCATTCTTAAACGGCATGCAGGTGCAAAAGACTCCTCCAACTTAATTCCCGGGCATGGTGGAGTGTTGGATCGATTCGACGCCCTCTTTTTCAGTGCGCCTGTGGCAGCCTTCTACTTGTCGCTATTTAGCGTCGCGCATTGACAAAGTAAGTGCAACATATTTTCATCGTTTATTGAAAACTAGCGGCGCGCCCTCTATTATGAGGGTCCATGCTCCGCCTTTGACATTGATATCATGGGATTCTTCTATGGGTGCCCGGCAGTCCACTTCCGCCGTCGCCAAACCGGTGGTCTGATCTTTATACTCACAATGGGTTTTAACGCTGGATAAATTACCATCGGACACTGTCCACGTCGAGTATTCCTTTTTTATCTCCAGATAATCATACGGGGACGGTTTACCCGTTGCCACCCGATAGGACAACAACATGGTATGGTCGCTTCCAATATCCATAGTCACTTTGATGTCGGTAGGAGGGGTGGCGGAAACGGGAATATTGGCCCTCCAAATGCCAATTACGGTGGCTTCAGTTTTGGGCTGCGCTACGGTGTCCGTCGAACTTGATTTCGTCAATTGCGTCAAATCGCAGGCGGACAAGAACAATCCAATCGCCAAGGTCCAGCTAAGTTTGGTGCTAGAATACAGCATAGGTTAAGCTTCCTTCCCGAATTACCTGACACTCTCACACTAGCACCTGGCAAAAAAAATAGGCAAGCGTGATCCGCAGGTAATGAATGGGATGGGTAGGACGCGTTTTGTGTCTTTTGGGGGAATTCTGAGGTAGGCTTGCTATAATTCGATTCATGGCATTTTTTATATTGAATCACCATGCATAAGAAGAATATCGCCTTGCTGGGCGCTACCGGTTCCATTGGTATGAATGCCCTCAAGGTTTTCCGCCAGCATCCCGACCGCTTCCGGTTGGTAGGTGTGGCGGTTGGGCGGCAATGGGAAAAGTTATTGCCCATCATCGACGAATTCAAAATCAAGATTGTCTGTGTCTTTGATGCGGATGCGGCTGCGCGAATGCGCCAGAAGACTTCGATTAGAGTTTTGGAGGGAATGGACGGATTATTGGAACTGGTTTCCCTAACCGAAGTGGATTATGTCCTCAACGGGCTGGTGGGCGCAATCGGTTGCCAGCCGACTCTTGAGGCCATCCGCCGGGGCAAACATGTTGGACTGGCAAATAAAGAGACCATGGTGATGGCGGGCGAAATTATCAATTCAGCTTTGCGAAGCCATCCGGCCAGTCAATTGATTCCCATTGATTCGGAACATTCCGCGATTTTTCAATGTATGGCAGGACGACCCATTTCCGAAGTCGAACACATTGAGCTTACGGCTTCCGGTGGCCCATTTCGCGAAAGACCGAAAGATACCTTCGCATCCATTCGCAAATCCGACGCCTTAAAACATCCCACTTGGGTGATGGGCGAAAAAATCACGATTGATTCTGCCACACTGATGAACAAAGGCTTGGAGGTCATTGAAGCCCATTATTTGTTTGGGGTGGAATTCGCTAAAATCAAAGTGACCATTCATCCAACATCCATTATTCATTCCTTCGTTCAATTCCAAGATGGATCTTTGATGGCGCAACTTGGCTGCCCGGATATGCAACTGCCGATTCAGTATGCCCTTTCCTATCCGGAGCGTTGGCCCTTGAACGTGGAAAGACTGAACATGGCCAAGCTGGCCAAACTGGAATTCTTCGCGCCCGACCTCGACAAGTTCCCTTGTTTAGGCTTGGCCTATCGCGCTGGTCATTTGGGAGGTACTGGTCCGGCCATCCTCAATGCCGCCAATGAGGCCGTTGTAGCCCGTTTTCTGGAAGAAAAGGTTGGTTTCACCGATATTCCAGTGATTCTGTCAGCCGTCCTTGACGCAGCCAGTGTGAAACAAAATCCGGATATTAAAGACGTACTTAGCGCGGATAGTTGGGCACGCCAGGCTGCGATAAGTATAATGGATGAGATTGAAGTGAAAGCAGGTATCGCATGAATTTGGTCGGCTATTGGTCACTGATATACCAGGTTCCGGTGGGACTCATTGGTTTGAGCTTTATGGTTTTCATCCATGAGTTCGGTCATTTCTTTGTCGCCAAAAAACTAGGCGTAAAGGTGCATACCTTTTCCATTGGATTTGGAAAAAAATTAATCACCTGGAAGCGTGGGGAAACGGAATACGCTATATCCGCCATACCCTTTGGCGGATATGTAGCCATGGCCGGAGAGAGCCCGGAAGACGGCGGTTATGGCAATGCCGATGAATTCCGCGTGAAACCTATTTGGGTGCGTTTTCTAATCGCCATTGCGGGTCCCGCTGCAAATGTTGTCTTTGCCTTTTTAATTCTTTTCGGACTTTATTTGAACGGTGTTCAAGAGCCCAAACATTCTATGAAAGTGGGTGAAGTAGACGTAGGCTCCCCCGGGGAGAAAGCGGGCCTACAACGCGGGGATGAAGTTCTCAAACTGAATGGCAAGCCCGTGACAGGCTGGGAATCGTTTATGCAAGATGTGGCCATGGAAGGCGGCCATCCTATCCCACTTGAAATTCGCCGCTCCGAACAGTCCCTAACTCTAACCATGGTACCTGAAATAAATGCCAAGTTCGGAATCGCTTTATCTGGAATAACAGGTGAAGCCGAGGTTGTGGTTGCTAAAGTCATGCCTGGCAAACCCGCGGAGGCGGCCGGCCTGAAATTAGGCGACAAAATCATGGCCGTGGACGGAATCCGGATTCCGTCTGCCACCGCGTTGATTGAAATGGTTAACGGTTCCAAAGGAGAGTCCATCACCATCAGCGTGGTACGCGACAATCAGAAATTGGAAATTCCCATTCGACCCGTCATGGATGAAAGTAGCAAGCGGTATGTAGTGGGAATTTATCCCGGTCTTTCAGTACCAACTATTCTGGTCAAACGCGGTGTACTGGGCGCAATGAATAAAAGCGTGGAGAAGAATGCCGAGTCCGCCACCTTGGTTTTCAAAACCCTTTCCGGCATCATTCTTGGAAAAATAAAACTCAAAGCCTTGTCCGGGCCCATCGGGATTGTGCAAATGATCGCCGGAAGTTTGCGTCAAAGCGTGCAGAAGTTTTTGGAATTCATGGCATTGCTCAATACCAACCTGGCGGTACTTAATATCCTGCCCTTGGCGATTACGGATGGCGGTGTGGTGATGTTTTTGTTTCTGGAGTGGATTCGTAAGAAGCCCTTGGCTCTCAGCACACAGCATATGATAAATCGGGTGGGTTTCAGTTTTTTCTTACTGCTTTTCCTATTTGTCACGTTCCAGGATATTTTGCGGATTCCCTGGTTCCTGAACTAAACCCAAAAGAACGGTCTGGCGAGTAAGAAACCTTCACATAAACTGCGCGCCGTCCGCTAGGAAGCACTGCGGAAACAGGGATTTCAGGAGCGTATGGAGTCCTACGTTTTCGCTGGGGCTGACCAGTACGTAGGGCTTCCCCGCCCCATCCAAACGAATCTGGTAGGCTTGAGCGGAAATCGCCGAAGTCCATTTTGCACAGTCGAAGAGGATCTCAACGGAAACTTTGTTTCCAGTTTGCCACCTTTGCAACCTGCTCGAATCGAATTGGAGCTTCATATGCATTCCCTCTGGCAGCTCAAAAAGAAAACGGATCGAGTCCCCGTTCATTTTTTTAATGAGCTTTATAAATCTTGGATTGGAATAGTCTTTATAGGCTATCGAATCAGGTAACGTCGAGTCACCGTAGCTGGCAACGAGCATCAACTCTGCGGAAGTCCATCCGGCACTTGCGACTTTCACCGATGGCAGGTTCAACGCGGTTACAGGTGAAGCCAGATCCACCTCCATACCGGCCGGGTAATTCCAGATCGAGTCCCGGGAACTATCGGGCATGCGATATTCCATTTTCATGACCATCATATCCATACTGGAGATAAGGGCAAGACTGTCCGCTCCAATGAATCCGAAACGGGCGGAAACGGTAACTTCAGGGTTACCCACTTCCGTCCCGGCCAGCCTTTCGAATAGGCATCCTGAAAGCAGGCCTGCGAAGAGCATCCAGACTAAGCGATAACGCATCACGTCAATCCTGCATGCCCGTCAGAGGGAAAAGCTGAATATTGATATGCACCACTTCTCCGCCCTCACCGGAATCAGCACCCAGATTCAACAACTCCTTGCGCATAAGCTGGATGAGTTCCTTGACCTTGATGAAATCCCGGGCATGGATTGGGATGGTGATGCTGGAAATGTCTCTTTGGGAGGCGGGCAGAGTATCCAGCACGGTGAGAGCCTTTTGCATCATCTGCCGGTGATAGTTCTTGATCAGTAGAGAACGTACTTCATCGGAGGTGGTAATGTTGACGTCACTTTGGGCGACACCGTTGGCCGTCCGTTTGAGGAGCCCCATATTGGAAAGGAGAGCCAGTGATTCTTCAATCTGCTTCACTGTGAATCCCTTGCCTAACTTCCGAAGTATCCAGTGGGGATCCGGCCGAAACCCCTTAAGCGCCACCATCTCTCGAATCACGATATGTCGCCAGTCCGTAAACAATTGGAACTGGTTTTCCTCAAGCTTTCTAAGACCCGACCGGGTGCGCACCTTGAGGATGTTTTCATAGTAGATATTCCGCTCCGAAATTGTGGTAGCCTGGTTGAAAAATACCAAATTCTCGAAGAATTCCGCCCTTCTGCTTTTGAGGCCCAAGGCGGATTGGAATTTCACCAGGCTTTTTTTGGTCAGATTTCGCTCTCCGTCCATGACCAGCTTCAGGTAGTTGGGACTGCCGATGCCAGCCTTTTGGGCAAAATACCGGTAGGAGAACGAAGGTTGCCGGGACTTTCTGAAATCATAAAGATCTCGGAGAAAGGTCCGGTAATCCGAGTAATGGAGGACATCCGGCTCGACCGTAGAAGGACTCATAACTGCATTTTCCTGTCCCTACCTTTGGTTCGAAGGCACCCGATAAGTATAACCGCCAAGTGGAGGTAAGGCTATAGGGCCGTCGGAACTGCCGTTAACATTTGAATACGGATATTGCATGGAAATGGAAGAATCGCATTTCTATGAAAGATATCTTATGCAAAGGCATTGAGATAGTTTCAATAGTTTCAATAGGGATGCGGATCCAATTCCGAGGAACAGCTTGTGGTAGTACCCAAATCTTTCGCGTCCGGGAAAAAATTTCGCGAACCGAGCGAACCTTTCCTGGAGATCAATACGGCATCTTTCCTGAATGAGGTGCGCTCCGAGACCCCTGGATGCGAAAGAGCATTCAGCCACCTTTTCAACCAAACCTATGCCCCATTGTCCTCCTATGTGCATCGATATTTTCCAGACTCATGCGCCGTAGAGGAGATCCTGCAAGAAACCTACATTGCCGTGCATCGAGGGCTTCCCGGATTCGAAGGCCGGTGTAAGTTGTCCACCTGGATTTTTTCCCTGGCCTACCATAAGATTTGCGACAAGTTGGCCGAAAAATACCGTAAGGTAAATTCGCCCACTACCCAATCCCATGTCCTTGAAAATATTGAATCGAAAGATCCCTTGCCTGACAGCGTCCTCATGCAATTGGAGCTGGTGCGGATGGTGGAATTTGCCGCGGCAAAATTAGATAGGAAATACCGTGACGTCCATTACCTCAGGGATTTCGAGGGACTCAGCGGTGAAGAAACCTCACTCGAACTGGGCATTACCAAATCCCTGGTCCGGGTGAGACTGCATCGAGCCAGATGTTTGATCGTCGAAAAAATCCGGTCTCAGTTTCCGCAGGCGATCATGGAAAATACTTTTTGATGAAGGAGTCGATCATTTTGTTTGAAACATTTTGCGTAACGACAAAGACACATTGGCGAACCCAATTCCGGGTTCCTGATAAGGAGATTAAGAATGGATAAGCGATCACTAACCCGTCTCGCCATCGCAGGAATGATGGCTGGCAGCTTTACTTTTACGGCATGCGAAAACAGTACTTCCAGCGCGCCAGCGACTATGAACGGCATCGTCGCAGCCAAGACCCTGGCCGACTTCCAAACGGAGTGTACCAAATTGGGGGGCACCTTCAAGACCCATGAGTGCCAGTCCCTGAATGAGTGCAAAGGCCACAGCTACCAGGAAGGAAAGGGCGTTGCGCAACACGAGTGCAAAGGCCATTCCGCCTGCAAGGGCGGGAGCTGTATCGAGTCCTGAACCAATGGCTCCTCCGCTTAAATCCGATAGCGGTAAAGCGGAGGAGCCGTATTGAAAACTCCATGAACAGAATTCCACGAAACGCTATAGGACTAGGCTTGCGATTGCCGCATTACCGCCACATCTTTTCCGAATGGCCGAAAGTGGAATTTTTCGAAATTGTATCGGAAAACTTCATGGGCGATGCGCCGCTTCCAAAACGGAATCTTGAGCGAATTCTTTCCACCTATCCTGTCGTGCTCCACGGTGTCAGCTTGGGCATCGCTTCAACTGATCCTTTGGATTATTCCTATTTGGATCGTTTGAAAGCTCTCACCGTAATGACTGCAACACCATATTTCACCGATCACCTTTGCTGGACTTCCACCCATGGAATCCATCACCACGACCTCCTTCCTGTACCGTACACGGAGGAAAATGCGCGGTACATAGCAGAACGGATTTCCGAAGTTCAGGATTTCATCGGCATTCCTTTCGGATTGGAGAATCTATCGAGTTACGCGAGCTTCAAGGAAAGCGAAATGGAAGAATCGGATTTTTACAATCGAGTGGTGGAACTTTCCGGATGTGGGTACATGCTGGATATCAATAACGTATTCGTCTCTTCCGTGAATCATGGGTTTGACGCCCGAAGGTATCTGGATTCCATTCGCTGGGACAAAGTTTTACAATGCCATATCGCCGGTCACACTGAAAAACAGGATGGCACCCTCCTCGACACCCATGAGGAAAAAGTGCGCCGCGAGGTTTGGGAATTGTATGGACATGCATGGAATATTTCCGGCGGATTTCCGACCTTGCTGGAACGGGATGATAAAATCCCCCCATTTCCAGAGCTGCATGCCGAAGCGCTGCGGGCCCGCGACTACCAGGTGGCCTGTTGAAAATGGAAAAAAGGATCCCACCACTCGAACTGGTTCTAATCCAGGAACAATTCGGTAAATTGATCCGAACGCCATTCTCCTTTTCCACCGGCCGATTCCAATCCAGAATAGATCGACTAGTGGTATACAATGAGCAATATTGGTATCGCCTAATGACAGTTCTCCAACAGGATTTTCCCCTGCTGGCCGGGACCATGGGCCTTTGGAAATTCAATCAACTTGCAACGGCCTTTCTGGATCAGCATCCTTCCCGCTCGCCCTATCTCCAAAACTTGCCCAATGGGTTCGTGGAATTTTTAAAAACCAGTGTGATTTACAATACACCCCAACTCATACAAATCGCTGCCCTGGAAATAGCCATGCTGAATGCCTTTCATGCACCTGTTGTTTTCCCCTTGGACCCGAGCAAACTCTCCCCACGAGAATTGGAAATACTGGCCGACACTTCCCTGGTTTTTCAGCCATGTTTTTCCCTGCTGGAAGAGGACTGGAACCTGATGGAATGCCGCACGGCCTTGGAGGAAAAAAAGAATGAAGTTCCGATTGTCCTGGACAGGAAGGGTTATTGGGCGGTTTTTAGAAATGGGAATGATGTAGAGTGGAAAGAACTGGATCCGATTCCATTCCACCTGTTGAACAGGCTACGCGCGGGCCAGCCCCTGGGTTTGGCATGTGAAGCTGTGGCCGAAAATCTTGATTCCCCGGAGGTAAACTCTTTGATGTCCAAGATTCCCTCTTGGTTCGAAACCTGGACGCGCCTAAAATGGTTCGAGCAGCCTTCATTTGAAAGCTTGATAAATGGAGATGCCGAAGTGATATGAGTCCTGGCTTAGAGTCGCATACTTTGGACGGATCAACTTCTTGTATTCATACAAGCCCCAACCGGCTTTAGCATCCAAATAGGTGGATTGGAAAATCCTGACTCCTACGACGGCTCCGGGTACAATGGAAAATTTGGTTTCTCCCTCCTGATCCCAATAATTCGGGATCCAGATCCAGTGATCGAAAAGAAAGAGTGTGGTCATCCCTGCCTTCCAACGGCTGCCCAAAGCATACGAAGCCTGGAAGGCACCAAGGCCTTTGTACGAACCGTAGTCAGCCAATCCGGTCGCCAGAACCGTGGACCCCTCGATGTCGAATTGAAGGGTAAGCCGCTTGGAGAGAAAGCTATTTGGAATGCGTCCGCCCAACCCTACAGCCAAATCCCAGGTGCCACTTCCGATATACAGTTCGTTCACTCCCGGATGCGCCACGGACCAATCATAGGCAGGGAATTTCAGGGACATCCTGGGAGACCACGCGCCGATTCGCTTCCCCACCGATATTTCACCGTCACCTAGCGAGTAGCGTGTCTTATGCCCAATCCGTTTGAATGAGGATTTCAATGGGACGCCCAAGCTGCCGTTCCAGCCCCACCCAGCCCAATACAAGGAGGCTGCAGGCAAGGTTCCGTAATCCTCCCGTGTGCTCCAATCCCGGTCCGAGACGTTTATCCAGTCTCCAATACCCACGGCCAGTCCGGAAATTCGAAAGCTTTCACCCTGGGTCCGTGTGAATGAAAACAATCCGGCGAAAAGGAATAGGAAGCATTGCGGAACTTTATTCATGCTCCCTGAGTCTCTGACATTCAGCGAAACGTTTCAAGAAAAAACGAACATCGACGCATCCCCATGGACGGGGACCCAAACCTACTCAGGGCCGAGGCACGGCATCGTTCAGCTTCCAATCATACTGGTACTTCATTCCACCTTTGAAATCCTCAAGCTTTTTCCGAATCACAGGATCGGAATATAGGGAGATGAATTCGACCACCTTGTCGCGATCGGATCCAAAATCTTCCTTGTACCAATCGAAAATACTGGAGAGGACCAGAGTCTTGCCGTCAAAAGAAGAACCGCGTTCAGATTGAATAAAATATTTGGTGCCTCTATTCAGTAAGGCTTGCGAGTTCGCTGCTGTGAAGGGAACAGGAGCCAGATTGGGGCAACCCAGGCTGGCGCAATTCAAAGCGAAATGGACCCGATTGTCTTTCCAAAGGGGTCGCAAAATTTGATGTTCGATATCATTGAGTGAGAGTTCGACGCCTTCGACGCGCATGATTTTAGCATCCCATGGACCAGCTTTGGATACGCTGTTGGGAAGTTCGATCTCGCGAATGCTGCCGATGGGATAGGCCCGAAGAACCACGGCAACCGTCATCGCATTGTATAGATTCATCCAAAAGGCTTTTTGCTCCTGCCTGTTCAAAGTACGTATTGTCTCTCCTTGCAATACCTCAAGAAAGGATTCCAAAACAGCCCGATCCCGTTTCGATACTTTGCCATATCGGAGTCGATTTATCTGGTCTTTGGAGGTTGTGTCAAGGTAAGTTGCAAGAAAAACCTTCCATGGGCCATAGTTCAGCTGCTTTTGACTTGAGTCCTGATACGCGGCCCACTTCTCCCACGATGTAGAGATTGGAGCGCCAAGTGGAGAGACCGGAAAACTGAGGGCTAAGAGGAATAAGAACAGATGGGAAATTCTCATAGGGCATGAGTCTGTTCCTACACCCGATACGTTTCGCAAATTCAAAAAGAATCCTCCTGAGGGGCAATTGAATATTTACGCGTTATTCGAAGTCCATCAAATCTCAGACCCATGCTAAAACATGTTCGATGCTTTACTACCCAAGCACGATTGCTATTCGATTATGACATTTCTGCCTCATTATGTCCGTTCCTTCACCCCTATTTAGGTGAGGTTAAGCGAACATTTTTACGTGACCCAAGCGGAATTGCCAGAAATGTAGGAATTAAGCACCTTGCCATTAACAAAGTCTATGCACGAATCCATTAGCGTTTTCGATATCTTCAAAATTGGCGTGGGACCATCCAGTTCGCATACCATGGGCCCTTGGAGGGCTACGCAGCAATTTGTGCAAACTTGTCGCGAATTGGGGATGCTCGAACATATTGTGGAATTGCAGATAGAGTTATACGGCTCGTTAGCTAAAACGGGAAAGGGTCATGGCACCGATATAGCCGTAATGATGGGCCTATTGGGTGAAGATCCCGCACATTGCGATATCGCTACCATCCCGGAAAAAATCCATAACCTAAATGAGTCGAACCAACTCTTCCTGCTACCCGGAAAATCCATAGTCTTTATTCCGGTAACGGGGATAATCTTTCACAAACACATTTCCCTACCCTTTCATCCCAATGGCATGAAATGTACGGCTCAATTAATGGACGGCGCCGTCTATTCGGAAACCTACTTCTCCATAGGTGGCGGATTCATAGCTCAAGAACTTACTCCCATAAGAAATAGCCGCGCCCTACCGTTACCGTTTCCCATTGAGAAAGCCGACGATCTTCTTAAGCATTGCCTAAGCCAAGGTCTCCGTGCACCTGAAGTCATTCTTCAAAATGAAAGAGCTTGGAGAACGGACGCATCCATAAAAAAGGAATTGGGTCTCATTTGGGAAACCATGAAACAATGCATTTACTTGGGATGTCATACAAGTGGAATCCTTCCGGGAGGATTAGAGGTAACTCGCCGGGCACCGGCCATGCAGCGCGATTTGCTGAAAGGCGCAACCTATGCTGATGCGGATGCTTGGCTGGATGCTATTCGAAAGCAAGGAGGAAGTTTTCAAGACATTCTAAAATGGGTTAGCTGCTTTGCCCTAGCAGTCAATGAACAAAACGCATCCTTCGGTAGAGTCGTTACCGCTCCAACCAATGGCGCCGCTGGCGTGATTCCCGCCGTGCTCATGTACTATATCTGCTTTTGCAATGGTAACGAAACCGGGATAGAAGATTTTTTGCTCACGGCCGGTGAAATAGGCAGCTTGTTTAAAAAAGGGTCCACGCTTTCAGCCGCCATGGGTGGTTGCCAAGCTGAGATTGGGGTATCCAGCGCCATGGCCGCGGCCGCCTTGACCCAAAGCCAGGGCGGAGACATTCATAAGGTATTGATGGCGGCGGAAATTGCCATGGAACATCATCTCGGTTTAACTTGCGATCCCGTTGGAGGATTGGTTCAGATTCCGTGCATTGAAAGAAATACCATGGGAGCGATTAAGGCCATCACCGCCTGCCACCTGGCCCTAGAAGGCAATCCTGCTAAAGCCAAGGTGACTCTAGACACTGTCATAAAATCCATGTGGGAAACGGCGCTGGACATGAATTCGAAATATAAAGAAACGTCGGAAGGTGGTCTGGCTTTGAATATCCCCGTGAACGTGGCTGAGTGCTGACCTGTGGTTCATGATGCAGCACTCTAGGGGTAAATCATGATAGTCTTTGTAAAAAGGTATTTTCAGTCTCAAGCTAAATATTTTCCTGCCGTATTAGTCATTGGCATCTTGCTTCCCCTAAGCATTAAGGGTGCTGCTTTCGTACATCCAGGCATTATCAATAATCAAGCCCAGTTAGATTTCATCAAGGACAAGATCAAATCCGGAACGGCTCCGTGGAAGGCCGCTTTTGACAATATGAATTCCAGCCCATATGCATCGTTAACCTATACTGCTAACCCGCGAGCTTCCGTTGATTGCGGTTCTTTTTCCAATCCCGATATTGGCTGCTCAGATGAAAAACGAGATGCCATCGCCGCCTATACTCAAGCTTTACTTTGGTATTTCACGGGTAAAGAAGCGTATGCCAAAAAATCCATTGAAATCATGAATGCCTGGTCGGCGATTTTAAAAACCCATACTTTAAGTAATGCCCCATTACAATCCGCCTGGGTGGCTTCCGAGTTCCCACGAGCTGGAGAACTTATCCGCTATACCTATACGGGATGGCCCGCAGGCGAGATGACCCAGTTTTCGAATATGCTAAAAAATGTTTACCTCCCATTAATCGTGAATGGCAGCGGGTCAAATGGAAACTGGGAGCTCTCCATGATCGATGCCACCCTAGCTATCGCCGTTTTTTTGGATGACCATACCGTATTCGAAAAAGCCGTTTCCATGTGGCGAAAACGGGTGCCCGCCTACTTCTATTTAAAGGAAGACGGACACCTTCCCATTGCACCACCTTCCGGCAATCACACCGATTCCGTTTCCTTAATAAAATACTGGTATGATCAAACCCAATTCGAAAATGGCTTGGCTCAAGAAACCTGTCGCGATTTTGGCCATACCCAATATGGTTTGGCCGCCGTCCTCAATGTAGCGGAAACCGCTTATTTACAAGGCATTGACCTTTATGGTGAGCAATCAAAACGTCTCGTCGCGGCCATGGAATTTCATGCCGACTATATTACCGGAAAAACTGTACCGAATTGGTTATGCGGGGGAACAATAAATTCCAGTTTAAATCCGACTTGGGAAACCGGCTATAATCACTATCATAACCGACTGGGAATGCCCCTCCCCGTTTCAAAAGCCCTTATAGAAACAATGTTGCGGCCCTCCGGAGTTGACCATCATATGGCCTGGGAATCCTTGACTCATGCCGAGCTTGGAATGGTGGGCGCCTTGGGAGTAGGAATTGCATCGCATAAGTTGGGCGTGCAACATATTCCCGCTCGAATTGTTTTCGGAAAATCAGGATCAATCAAGGTTGCTTGGACGCGGTCTGTAGCCGCCGTCGCTATCGAATATTCCCTTGTAGGAAGAATTCCATAATTCTCTATTTAAATCCGAGTAATGGACTAAAAAACTGGCAAGGATAAAAGAATATCTCGCTTGGACCAGTCTGAACGGGTTCGCACATAATGACCCTCAATCATCACCTCCGAACGCGTACCATCATCGCCATCAACAAAGAATTGGTTGCCATTGGAGAGCATCAATTCAATTACCTCACTTCTATGCAGCCAGTAGGTAAGGCCAGTGGCATCGTTGGCTTTTAGCCTATCGAAATAATCGACACGCAATGCCCGACTATAGATTATTCCATGCGAGAATACCTTGGTGACGCAATCGTGGCTGGTGAGGGACCACGTATTTCCAATCCAAGCAAAATAGGCTTTTGCGCCTGTATTAATACCGCGGTATTGCGCAAGCAGAGACGGACTGGGTGCAGGCGAGGTGCGTGTCCAAAATCGACCCCAGAAGCAACAAATGACCTATACGTTTTTTAGAAGTCTACCAGGGCAATCCGTTGTGGACGTTACCGTATATGCTGGGCTCAAAACAACATCGTTTTGATTGAGCTTTTTACCAGAAACTCGGTAACACTGGAGTAAAAGAATACTCAATAAACCCTTGTAGGCTGCAATGGTCAAGGTTAAATTCGATTTGCTATTCCATATAATTGTAAACTATGCCCAACTCATTGAAAGGGGATTTTATGTCATCGAAATCCATATATCAATTGATTCCATTCGTTTTCGGACTCCTTCTTGGTCAGAATGCTTTTTCGGAAACTGCCAAGGCCGCGACTCCCACACCGACTGCAGCCACAGAAAAAGCCGCTCCAGCAACGGCAAACAAAAAAACCTGTGACGATTTAAAAACTGAAATCGACACCAAGATCAAGGCCAAAGGCGTCAAAACCTTTTCTTTGGATATCGTTTCCAAGGCCGATGTTAAAGACGCAAAGATTGTAGGAAGTTGCGAAGGCGGATCCAAAAAGATCACGTATAAGAAGGGCTAAATCGAGGAGAAATCTTCAATTATCTTGTTATCGTAATCATATTTCCTAACACTCCGCGCAACGCGCCGCCGTCCAAGCTCCATGGTGGAAGCGTTGGCCGTGGCCAATTTCGCATTGGGTTTAGCAACGCATCGATCAATTACCCACCATAACTTAGCCCGCCGTGAACCTGGAAAGGCGGCCCTCTACTAAGTCTTCCAAGAGTATTTTCCCAGATTATAACGAATCTGGACGGACTCGGATTCTGGAAACTACCTACCTAATTTTTTAACCCAGGAGCTTAAACAGCTCCTTAAGTGTGGTTCACCAGCCTGAGCCTGCGCAAAAGTGCTATTTGTGTGCTCAATATTTTATCGGCGTGGTTTCTTCATTGAATCTTAAACAAGAAATGGATTTGGGTGGAGCGTGGAACCGTAGTAATGGGCGGATAACTTGGAAAAGGACTTCGATTTACCTAAGCTCCATTTGAAGATCTCAAGCATAGGAAAGCTTAATCGAGATATATATTTTCTAATTGGAAAAAGGGCGAATCGAAGATGTCCGACGAAACCAAGAAAATCCAGATAACCAGAATCGAAGAGAAATTCGGTGTAAAGGTCTCAACGGGTTCTCATACAGTAATTGTGCTTCCTGCCCATATGGAAATTCTCGTCGGCGGACCCTATGAAAAACACGGCCAAATACAGCCCTATGGTCATGTTGCCATACGAGTGACTATTTCCAAAAGTGACATGACATACGATTTTGGCAGGTATGGCAAAACCTGGGGAGCAGGAGATTCAGAAGGCGAAGGCATGCTACGGGTCTGGACTGACTTTTCCAAATATATTACCGGAGAAAAGGCCACTGCACTACAGAAAGCCTGGCTGGTGCAAGGCAAGCATTGCCGGGACTTGATACCAATGCCAAAAAATACATCGAAGGCAATGGGCTCAACTGGAAAGAAAAAACGGCTGCCAAACTTGTCGCATGGCCTCAACAGCTTTTCATGCCAGCCGACCTCGAAAATTTTCTAAAGAGCAGAGTTCCCACTGATTCACTTGTCGTGGAAATTTACAAGTAGAGGTGCATATTAAACTCAAAACAATCTATTTGACAACACTTATAATTCTAGGACTTTTAACTATAATCCTTATTAGGCGCAATGCCTTTCGGAAACTCATGATCTCCTGATTTCGAATTGGATTTCCCCTTTTTGATATTCGTTCTGGATGAGTCGTGGCCACTTGGTGACAGGCTGCCGGACCTTTCGAGGACAGGTTCGTTTTCTTCGAGGTTTTGTTGCTTGGGCCTTGAGCCCT
>JAYTHY010000087.1:0-71296 GCA_043732185.1 Fibrobacteria bacterium | reverse complement strand
AGGATTGTCGCAGTCGTTTTTCATCAGAGAGCATGTCATATGCTTTAGATATACATCGTTGGCGAAAGGCTGTATCGGTCATTCTATCCGAACCCACGGCATCTGAACTCACGCTATCTGAACCCATGGCCCTATAGTGTATATCCGGAATGGCGGGACCGGGATAGGTGGGTTTCCATTGGATCTCAAGGCCAAAAAAATCGCAGAAAGCCTGGTAAACTTGAACGGTTCCATTGACTTTGCCTTGCAAGGAATATCCGGCGATATGGGGCGTGATGATATCCGCTGAGCTGGCCAAATTGGCATTAATATTCGGCTCGCCAGCGAAGACATCCAGCACCAAATGTTTGACACGACCCATTTTCATGGCGCTTTCCAAAGTCGGTTCGTGGATGATTTCACCTCGACAGGTGTTGAGCAACACGATAGGTCGACTCAATTTTTGAAAAAAATCGACGTCCACCATGCCAAAGGTTGGATGGGGCCCGTCTTTAACCAAGGGCACATGGAGGCTGATAATGTCGCTTTTTTCCAGAATGGTTTTCAAGGAGGAATACGAATCGGCGTCGGCATTTTCATTCAGGGCAAGATCGCGCAATGGGGGATCACAATAAAGAACTTTTAGGCCCAATGACTGGGCCTTGTCTGCTACGTTTTTTCCGACATGGCCATACCCAATTATCCCCAAAACTTTGCCCGACAACGTCAGTCCTTTTTCCACTTCCAATCGAGTCAAGGCCGCGCATACGTACTCGCCTACGGAATTGGCATTGCAACCAGGAGCCGAGGCGAATCCAATGCCTTGTTTCTGGAGGTAGACTGCATCGACATGGTCGGTTCCAATGGTGGCCGTAGCGACAAACCGCACCGAGGTGCCGGAAAGGAGGTTGGCGTTGATTTTGGTGATGGAACGAATAATAAGTGCGTCGGCATGGGTCAAATCAGTAGACTTGAGGCTTCTGCCCGGAAACCGGGTCACTTGACCATGCGTGGCAAAAGCCTCCAACCCAAAGGGTATGTTTTCATCGACAAAAATCTTCATAGCTCTTTCAAATTAGAAATCGGTTTGCAAGTATATTTTAGTCAGGTAATATCATGAAAAATACGGGCGCTCCGGCGCAGACACACGTTTTAAACGGGCTGGCAGAAAAACTGTCGCAAGCCATTACTGAAGATCACCTCGCCAATATTTGGGAAGGTTGTAAGTTGCCCAGTCGTGAGGCTATAGGACAGGTTTTGGACCAGCTTCTTTCCGTTCTATTTCCCGGTGTATTTGGAAATCAACGTGTCCGGGCAGAGGAGCTGGGGGATTTTTTGAAAGAAAGCCTCGGTTCCATCCAAGAGTCCCTAGCCGGCCATATCGGCATGGCGCTGGATTATCTGGCCTCCTTGGAGAGCCCAATTGCATCGGGCGATCCGCGTTGTGACGCACATGCAGTGAAAGGGCGTGAAATCACCCTGAGGCTTTTGGAATCCTTACCGCTTATAAGGCAAGCGCTGGGGCAGGATTTGCTTGCCGCGTATGAAGGGGATCCGGCCGCCAGTTCCGTGGTGGAAGTGCTTATGAGTTATCCTTTCGTCCAGGCTATCGTTGCCCATCGCGTCGCCCACGAGCTTTATTTGGCTAAGGTTCCCTTGATCCCGCGCATGCTCAGCGAGGTTGCCCATTTCCGTACTGGCGTCGACATCCATCCTGGGGCCACCATAGGTTCCGGTTTTTTCATCGATCATGGGACCGGTGTGGTAATAGGGGAGACGGCTGTGCTGGGAAGGGGTGTCAAGCTGTATCAAGGCGTTACTTTGGGCGCTTTGAGTTTCCCAAAAGACGGTGATGGAAATCCCATCAAGGGAATAAAGCGCCATCCAAACATTGGAGACAATGTCACTATTTACGCTGGTGCTACGGTTTTGGGTGGAGACACGACGATTGGTCAAGGCAGCGTCATTGGGGGTAACTGCTGGATTACCTCATCGGTACCGGACGACACTATGGTTGTGTCCGAGCGTGCCCATCGCAAGCATAAATAGGTCTCAAAACCAGTCATGACCGGGAGCTTGCGCATTGGACTCGTTGGCCCGGATCAATCCCAGCCCTGCGGCATATCCGATTATACGGCGCGATTGGCTCTTGCTCTCTCCCAAAAGTGCGAATTGGTCTTTGTGCCATATCGAAGAGCCTTAAGTGAAAACGCCTTGTCCAAGTGCCTGGCACTTCTGGTTCAGTATGAACGTTCGTTGGTCCCGGACAGGGATTTCCTTTTGCAGCTGTCTAAAAAATTTCCAGGCCGGGTTTTTGTCGTACCCCATGAAGTTTATGCTGAAGATCCCTTCGCTTACCCGTACCATGCCATCCAGTCTTCCTTTCCACCTTTATTGGCATTGAAACGATTTGTTTACCGTTGGCGTCATCGTGAGTACGCCCAGGAAAAAGCCTTGCAAAGTAGGGCCTACGAAGCGCATGGGGTGATTCCGCTTTCCGGTCCCGGTTACGCTATTTTGAAGCCATTGGCCGGAAATAAAATCCTCGACCCGGTACCGCTGGCATTTTTTACTCCACGGTCGCCTGATTCAGCAGCTACGATTGCAGCTGGACAAACGCCAGCCCTCGAAATTCTTTTTCCGGATGGGGCCACCACCGTGTTGGGGATTTTCGGATTTCTCAATCCAGGACTCGACTATCCCATGGTCTTCGACCTCTTGGAAAAATTGAACCCTGGCGTATGCCTCCTGATAGTAGGTGGGCCTCGATCAGGAACTGGGGAAATTTTTAATCCGAAATTAGAGGCGGCAAAGCGGGACCTATCCAACCGAGTGCATATCACCGGTTACCTGCCTGAAGAAACCTTGTTTGCGTATTTACGACTGTGCGACCTGTTTGTTTGTCCCATGCGATTCAAGAGCAATAGCAGTTCGCTTCTCAATCTCATCCACCTGGGCAAGCCGCTGCTGGCTAGCGATTTGCCGCTTACACGCTATCTGAAAGTGGAAGGCGTTCCAGTAGAACTGTATGGCGATTTAATGGAATTGGCCAACTTGGTGAAGCGGGTTGTCGAGGGGGACTTGGGAGTGAAGCCTAATCGATACATTTGGGATTTCAATGCGTCTGCCGAGGCCTATGTGCGGGCGTTGACCGCTCAAGTCAGAAGTTGAAGGAAAGTCGCAAGGAAATAATATGGGAAGAAGGGTAACGGTTCTTAACCTTTTCCGTACTTTCTTTGACTTGGTAAATGTATCCGATTTCCAAGTTGCGGCTTAAGAAGAATCGCAGATCCGCGGTCAGATCGTCCAATCGGAGATTGGTGATGTTGGCATTGGGGAAGAAAATCTCCGTCCGAAGGTCGAGGGTGGCCTGTGAACCCAGACGGAAGATGGCGTTCAAAGTGTTTTCTGCGCCGATTTCATATTTGGATTGTCCTCGGGTATAGGTGCTGTCATTGCTACCCACATAACTGTTGTTGGCGACATTTTGCCTACCTGCCAGGCCGATCTGGGTGTTGGCCTCCAGATAATACCGGGAAAGGAATTCAATATTCACACCCACCCCTTCGGAAAACTTCATCGGGTCCAAAACCGGTTTCGTTTCAAAATCCTTTGAACCTGGTACCGCGACAGTATCATAGACGGTACTATCTAAATTACTCGGTGACGTAGAAAGACTGGAAAGGTCCGGTACTGCTCTAGAATGAATAAGGTATATCGTGTCCCGGTCGGCGCTGCGTGGAAAAAGGTGGCTTTCCACCGACCCCCGTACATAGGGGCCCAGCCAGGTGTTAAGTCGCCTTACCCAATTGGTGCGTAGGTCCGCCAGGTCTGAAGTCACTACAAAGGGTCGCCCCTTGGCTTTACTGAAGTTATCCTGTAATAACAGTTCACTGATACCCAGGTAGCGGACATTGTCGAAAAGAACTTGCAAGCGAGCGTCGCTAGAAACTTGCAACGCTTCATTGCGTACGCCAACATCATCCGTCACCCGAGCAAGATTGACATTGCCTCCCGCACGCACACCAAAGCTCCAATTGCTACCCACTTTGACTCGTGCGTTCAAAGTTTTTACGCCTCCGGCGACAATGTCGCCGCCCGCTTTGTCGAAAATAATTTCAATTTTATGCAGCTCACCTGGATTCAGTTGCACGGTGATGTAGTTGCGCAAGGAGCTGAACCCTTCGCCTGGTTTGCTGATTCGGTAGAGTCCAGGCGGCAATATCCACGTCTTAATATCCTGAAGCCGCTCGGATTTTAATCCATGGCCTTTGCCGTAATTGATCCACTTGCCCATGCGAATCACTTCATATTGTCCGTCGATGTACAGGCCGTTGGGAAGCAGGGTTTCCACGATCAACCCGGCCCAAACCGGATTTTCCACTACTGTATGGCCTTCCGAAATCGACACCTGCATTGAGATTTGTTGGCCCTTGGTTCCGGAACCGAAACGTACAGTGTATGCACCTGAGTCGAGGAGAATGCGTTCGCCGGTTTGACCATCTTGCACTTCATCACCGCTTGCGTTGAATAGGGTGACTTCCGGTTCACGACGAGGTTCCGTAAAGCTCGGGATAAATAATGCGCCTCTGCCCATTGGAAGCAGGACCCGGTCACGGGACAATTGTTCATTAATGGCTGGCGCCAGCCAAGTGTCGGTTCGCGTACTCACAATGGGCAGTTTGGATTTTTCAATCGGTGGACTGGAAATGCCGGGTAAAGCGGAAATGTCCTCGCCAGGCAAGTCACCAATGGGTACGGCCAAAACAGGTAAAGCGCCCAGGATGACGCTCAGTATAAAGAGGCACATAGCCGCTGGGCTTGGAAACACTTTTATCAAGGCTTGACCTTGTGTTTGGTTTTTTTAATGGGGGAGAGAGTTTGGGAAGGCGGCTGGGAAGAGTCCGTGGAAGCAGGTATACTCACCGCAGGGACGATTTTTTTGGCCTCCGCCGTCCGCGATAGGCTGTCTTTTAACGCCATATCATGGTTGTATTTTATTTCATCCAAAAGTACTTCCAGTTCCTGGGTCATGCGGTCATTGATGGTTTCCAACAGCACAGTGAGTTCCCGTACCACATAGACAGGCTCGTGTTGGGACACTTTTTTTCTGAGATCATAGGATTTTTTCCAAAGGATCTGATTGGTCTTAGCGTCCTCAAGCTGGTATTCCATGGCCAAATGAGCATACCAGGAATCCTGGTTGTCATATTCTTCGATGGCCTGGATATCGCAACCCAGATAATGATCGGGAACGTAGGTTTCCACAGTGCGAGTCACGTTTTCAAAGAGGTGCACGGTTTTCAGGTGCTTGATGACTAGATCCCCGATCATGCGGTCCGGATCAACCGCCCATAGGTGATACCCGTAAAACTCCATTTGGTTGGCGCTTTGACGATACACGATTTGCGGCCGACGGTACGTCTCGGCTATATTGCAGTCACGCATGCGCAGCACGTAAGGATAGGGTCCTTTTTCCAGCCTGGCCTTAGTTGGGGTTGGAATGTAATCGATGACATAGTATTTCGTGTCGGCCGGCTTGGCAAAAAAGCAGCTCGTCAGTGTCAACACCAATACCAACGCTAAAGTTGCTCCGGCAAAAATCCGGTACAATCGTAATGAATAACTTTTCATTTATGGCGCTCCTGCTTATCCTCGCCCCTAAGCAGCACGGAGGGGTTCTCTTTGACTTGACGGCTAAAGGTATTCATATTCTTCATGGTTTCTTTAAGATTTGACATGCTCTGGGCTAAATCTTCTTGGACCCTAAGAACAGTCAAATCCAGTTTCTGAGTGACACCGGTTATGCCCTCTGCAGCTTGGCGGTATGCATGGACGGTTTGATCGATTTCCGCATTCTGGATTTTTACTTTGATGTCTTTTGAAGCAGCCTCCAACTGAGTAAGAATTCCGTCTATGCGCTTGCCGGGCTTGATATGGACAATATCCATGGTCAAGCTATCTAGGCTTGCGCTTAGATCCGCGGAACTTTTTATTAGGCGGTCGATATGCTGTTTATTTTGTGCTTCAGTGATTCCGATGACATTGCCAAGTAGGTGATCCACTTTAACCGCTATCGAGTCCGCACGTAAAGTGATTTTGCCCCAAATAGAGAGTTCGGATTTCAATTCTCCGCCGGGAGGAACATCAGCTGCGGAATATGTCCCACCAGTAATTTCGATGTACTTGAGACCGGTGATGCCATAGCTTCCCATGGAGGCGGTCATGTCGGATTTCATCGGCGTTCCTTTTTTCACTTCGAACCGCACGATGGATTTGGTGATATCGGTGGAGTCTGTGGTTACAGCGGAAATGTTTCCTACTTCCACACCGTTTTGCTTAACCGGGGTGCCGAGCTCCAAACCGCTAACCGATTCCTGGAGCCGGGTGAAATAGGCTACTTTTTTAACAAAGAGACGACCACCGACCATAGTGAACAATACGGCGATCAGAATCCCTACGGAAATTAATAGGAACGCACCCAAGCGTGCTTTTTCGGATTTGCTTACATCCATGGCAAGTATCCCTTGGTTGTAGGCCTTGTCGACTTGTTCATGTATTCTCCAGGGTAAAATGCACCGGTTTTGCCGAACGAGCGCTCAGGGCACTCTTACGAGCCAGAAAATCCCGAACCTCTTGTGGCCCAGTAGATTCAGCAGCGGCGAAGGCACCATCAAAGATAACCCGGCCGGCGGAAAGAAAGGTGAGGTTGTCACTTATGGTCCGGATGGAATCCAGTTCGTGGGTGACCACGACCATGGTAATTCCCAGGCTCTCCTTCAATTCGAGTAATAAATCGTCCAACTCGCGAGACGTTACCGGGTCCAGACCTGCGGACGGTTCATCACAAAAAAGCAGTTCCGGATCCGTCACGATGGCGCGAGCCAATCCTGCCCGTTTGCGCATACCGCCGGAGAGTTCATTCGGCAGTTTATGATAGGCGCCGCCCAGCTTTACCTGGCTTAACTTTAAGTGTACCAAATCCTGTACCAAATCTGCAGGGAGATCGGGATTATGAATGCGCAGAGGCAAGGCAACATTTTCCCCTACGGAAAGCGACGAGAGTAACGCTCCTCCCTGAAACAACACCCCAATTTTTCTCATCATGCCAGTGGTGGATTTCCCGTCGAACCAATCTACAGTTTGACCGAATAGCTGGATGGTGCCGCTCAGTGGTTTTTCCAATCCAATTACGTTTTTCAACAACGTGGACTTGCCACAGCCGGAGGCTCCTAGAATGACGCGAATTTCACCTTTAGCAACTTCCATACTCACATCTTCAAGGACAGTTTTTCCGCCATACCCCGCCTTCAGGTTTTCCACCTTGAGCTTGGGTTCTGCATCGCCTTGCGGATTTGCCATCATGTTATCCTCATGCTTAATAGTAAAAGATGAAAGAAAAAATGGCGTCTGCAAGTATAATGGAAAAAATGCATGTGACCACGCAGGAAGTGGTGGCTTTGCCCACAGCATCCGCTCCCCCGCGCACGTTTAGCCCACGATTTATGGCTACCAAAGTGATGATCCAGGAAAATGTTAGCGATTTGATTAAGGCTTGTCCTATAATATTTAGGGTTATCGCGCCCTTCAGTTCCGACAAGAAAGCTATCGGGGACAGGCGGAAAAAGAGCATGCCCACCGCAAGTCCAGCGAAGATGCCTGCCAGGGAAGCGCAGACCGTTAGCAGCGGCATGGCCAGGCTCATGGCCCAGAACCGTGGCAAGACCAGATAGTGGATGGGATTGATGGCCATGGCATGCAGGGCCCCTACTTCCTCTTGCACCACCATGGTGGAAATTTCGGCGGTGATGGAACTTCCAGAACGACCGGCCATTATGACGGCTGTCATAACGGGACCAATTTCCGTAACCATGCTGATACCAATGCCACTGGCCAGAAATATGGTGGCGCCAAATTTTTGCAATTGGATGCCGGATTGTAAAGCTAGGGTGAAACCAATCAATCCTGAAAGCAGTAAAGTAATGGGTAAGGCGCTGCTGCCTAATCGAACCAGCTGATTGACAATATCCGACCGTTGCAACGTTTTGGGCCGGAAAATTGCCAGCGTAGACCAGTAAAGAGATTCGGACAGTAGGACTAACGTGTCCCTGATCTGTTCGAGGAGTTTGTAGGCAGCGTCCCCAACCTGTTCAGTTAATCTGAGTCGCTGCAAAACTTCCGGGTGGCTTGGTACCGGCATGGAAACCTTTGCCAATTCCCCGCGCAACTCTTCTGAAAGGTTGGCGAGAACAAGTTGGCCACCCGATTTTTCCAGGTTGCTTTGCAGGCGTACGAACCAGGCTAAAGATAGGGAATCCAACCGCTTAAGATGGCCACAGTTCAGCCTAACGGTCTGTCCGTTTGAGGCAGCAAGCAAGTCGCCATTCCCCTTGGAAATCCATTCCGGGGAAATTTCAGAGGGCAGTTCAATCTCTTTTGTGTTCACATTTCCTACCGGTCATCTCCCAAAGGCTCGCTACCTGCGTTATAATTATAATTTTCTGATGCTGCCGGGGGAAAAACCTTCGACAGGGTTTGAGGTCGAATGAGGCGAAAGTGTCCCAGATTCGAAAATCATCGTTTCTAACCATTATTTTATACAAAATAGTCACCAGATTCGAACTAATAATGAAAATACAGGCTTGCCTGGCTCAAGAAAAAAATGTGTATGACCGTTAACTATCGTGTTTCCGCCCTTATTGCAATGGTATTTATTGCATTCATTGCTCTCGCCCAATTCCCGGTCAATGCGGAAGCCGGGCTCTCAGTTGTTAAATCGGAAATTCAGGATTCCTTATTTTCCAGTCCCCTGTTCCTCGATTGTATCGCCATGGAACGCCGCGCGCAGGAAATCAATCCCATACTCGAAGAGAAAAAACTGAATATCGAAAAGGCCCAGCAGAGTATGCATGAGCTCGAAATGTCCAGCCTTTTGCCCAAGTTCATGGTGCAAACCGGTGTTGGTCCGGCCCCTGGACTGCGGTATGTTCTCGATACCACCAGCCTGCATTTTCTGGGAACAGACGGAACCGAACATTACGTCAGCCAGTACCAAAAAGACTATGACTTTGGGGATTGGGGCCCATTCTTCGGCATCGAAGTTTCCGCCGTACAACCTCTAAATATGTCCAGGTATCGTGCCGGTCACCGGGCCTCCTACGCTCAAATTCAGGTTTCAGAAGCCGAGTTTCAGAAGGAACGGATGGACGTCTCCGAAGAGGCGCAGAAATTGTATTACAGCAGTGTTTATGCGAGCACGATGCTCGCTGTGCTAAAAGAAGCCTCCCATGAATTGGATAAAGCGCAAAGAAAAATGGAGCAGATGCTCGACGATGGGGACGAAAGCATAAAGCAGACAGATCTTTTGGAATTAAAAGCCGGGCGGTTTACATTGGAAAAAGCCAAGGGCGAAGCGGCTCTAGGAATGGCGCGGGCAAGCCTTGGCATGACCTTTATCCTCCAGATTTCCGACTCTGGGCATGTAGCGACCAAGGACACCATTCTGACTTTACGACCGGAAGTTTTTCCTTCCCTGGACACCCTTAAAATGCTGACTTTGCTCAATCATCCAGACCTTAAACGTCTCACCAATGGACTTGCGGCCCGGCGAGAACTGGTGCGCGTGGCCAAGGGTGAAATGGGTCCGGATATCTTTTTATTCGGCAATTTCAATTACACCAAAGCTTGGTCCACGGATAGGCAATCAGGTGGTAGCAATCCTTTTGCCCGCGATCCTTTAAATCAGATCACCGCAGTCGGGGGCCTGGGTATCCGTCTCAATCTCAACTTCTGGCAGCGCTATGAAAAAGTGCGCAAGGAAAGAATAGAACTCACCCAACTGGAGCGAACGGAAACCTATGCGGCCCGTGGTCTTTTGCTTAAAATGCAGGACGAATACATTCAGATGCTCAATCTTCGTAACAATGTAACGGAAAGTCAAAAATCCTTGCGCGCTGCGGAAGCGTGGCTCAAGGCTGCTGCTATGAAATACGATCTCGACCCCGGGTCAGCCAAGGATTTGCTCGGCCCATATCGATCGGTTTTGTCCGCCAAAAAGGACTATTTCGAGTCCATTTTGAATTACAACATGGCCGTTGCCAAAGTCATCAAATCCGTGGGTTGGACTCTGTCGGACTATATTAATAGTTTGCAATCCAAGGTGATGCATAAATAATGGGAAACGGGCCGAAGGCCGGTTTTTTTAGAAGGAGTGTTTGCATGTTCGGTTCGAGATATAAAATTCTGATGACACTTACCGGATTCGCTTTTGTGGCGTTAACCTCTGCGGCTCCCGGTGATCCCGTTGCCATCATCAAGAAAAAAGATGCGGAATTGCAAAAAATGCTCCGTGACAAGGAGTCGGCCAAAAAAACCGATCGTCTGAAGGTTCTCATTAATGGAATATTTGATTTCGAGGAATTGGGCAAACGCGCGTTGGGCCCCGAAATCTGGAAAACCATGACGCCGGATCAGCAATCCCGTTTTGTAAAATCCTTTAAGAGCATGGTCGAAAATGCATCGGTCAAAAAGCTTGAAGTGTATCAAAGCGACTCCACCACTTACGACGCTCCCGAATTGCAACCCGGCAAGGCCAACGTTACCAGCCATGTTTTCTCCAAAGGCACCGAGTCCATCGTAACTTATAAGTTACAGTCTAATGACAGCACCTGGAAGGCTTGGGACCTCGTCATCGATGACTTAAGCACCTCTCGGAATTACGGGGAGCAATTTCGTAAAATCCTGCAAACCTCCGACATGAATGGCTTAATTGCCAAACTTGAAAAAAAGGGCGCCGGTGCTTCTGAAGGCAAACCAGCCGACAATATGAAGGCCAAGTCGGAAAAAGGTGTCACATCACCCAAGGCTGCCACGGTGACTAAAAAGCCTACTGCTCCCAAGCCCTGAAGCGTTGCTATGACTTGGGTTTACCTCGCCCTGGCCCTCTTTGTTGCATGCTGTTTTTTTGCGCATGCGCTTAAATTCAAAATGACAATGGCCTATCGTTCGCCAATGGGTTTTGTCTTTACGGCTGGGGTTTCGTTTTATTGGATCCATTGGGCGTTCTCGTTACCAGCAAAGGCCAAGCTAGTTTCCACAGGCATGCCAAATTCACTCGTCTCGCAAAGCGGATTTGTGGGAGTGCCGGAAAGTTGGCAAGTTCGAGTCAAATCTTTTCGAAAACATTTACGACTGGTGCTTTTAAAGTTCGCCTTGGATACCAAAGTGTGGAGGATACTATTAAGTTACCTCGCTAAAACCGGGAGTCGCACCTTTCGACTACTGCATCTCCAATTGAAGTTCCTGCATATTGGCATGGAGGATGTGCTTTCCCTGGGCAAAATCGCGGCCGTATGGTCTTCACTTTCGGTATTGTTCTCACCCTTATCCTGTCCGATAGAATATGCATTCAATGAAAAGCCAGGTTCTATAAAATTAAGCCTCACGGGTGGTTTCACCGGTTTACAGGCCCTGGTTTTTGCAGGCAGCACAGTATTTACTTTCCCATGGGTTTCTCTGGGGTATCGATTCTTCACGTCCTGGCGAAATCCCCGACTCAAACGATGGCAGCGGCGCCTTTTACTATTTTAACGGGTTGATCTGAGTTTTCCCGTACTAGGGAAGAAGCAGGGGAAAGGGACCCGGCATGAGCTTTTTGGAAAAAGAGGAAACCAAACAATCCGCTTTCTGGGATTGGGTTGTGGGCATTGGAATTGTCGCCGTGGTGGGTGGTTTTACCGCGTTCTATCAATATCAGAAACGGTCTTCCTTAAGCCGTTTTCAACACGCAGAAGTGCTCTTTAAAGCCAGAAACCTTAAAGCGGCCGCAAAAGTATATGAAGACCTAAAATCCGCCCAATACCTGACTACCGCCGATGATAGCACCATCTATGCTCGTCTCGATACTGTTGAAAACATCCGCGAGATGCAAGCAGCAATAGTCCAGAAGTGTAAAGCCAAGGTCGCGGCAGGTGATTCCACGGGAATCAATCAGGATCTGGGTAGCCTGCCTTTTCCAGAGCTTCTGTCGTTGGAAGACAGCCTTTGGTTGGATTCCGTTAAATCCAAAACATTTTGAAGATTTATTCTTTAGGCTTCATGGATTTATAATACGGATTTTTCGTCGCGTCTCGTCCACCGCCGCTATTTCAATACGGTAAGTTAGCTGGATAAACCCTGGAAGTCGTTCGGGCCATTCTATCAGACAAATTCCTTGCGATTCAATATAATGGTCGAGTCCGATTTCCTCCCAATCCGATTGTTGTGAAAGTCTGTACAGGTCCATATGGAAGATTGGAATGTTGCAGGGGTATTCATGCACTAAAGCATAAGAAGGGGAATGGACATTTCCGGTAAAGCCCAGCGCGGTTGCGATTCCACGACAGATAACAGTTTTACCTGCGCCTAAATTTCCGACAAGGCCAACTGTGTCGCCGGGTACGAGTTGTCGGCTAAAGGTTATGGCCCATTCCAAAGTCTCGGCTTCCGAGTTGGAAATTATTTCTTCGATACCCAGTCTACAAGGTCTCCGGCTTGGGCGACAGAGTAACGAGAGGCACCAGCAATTCTTCAATGGACAGACCGCCTCCAACCATTTGACCCTTGAACTGCGTTACAAAGTACTGGAATTTGTTGGGGTAGACGAAATAGTAATGGTCCTTGGCAATGGCATAGGCCAATTCGCCCACTTCACCGGGAAGTCCGTATTGCACTGGAGTCTCGACAAATATAGCATGCCGTTCATCGCAGGAAATATCGCGCCCAATCTTTACTCTGGGGTTGGGCGTTTTCTCTTCCTGGCAAAATACTTCGGCTGGGGTATCTACTAAAACAGTGCCGTGATCGCTGGTAAGCACGACATGGCGATTGCGCGCGGAAAACATTTTAAGGATTTCAAACAGTTTGGATGATTTGAACCAGACTTTGGCAAGTTCGCGAAAACCCTTTTCGTCCGCCACAATTTCTTTCATCAACGGGCTCTCCAGCCGAAGCTGATTGAGCATGTCGAAAAATTCTACGACGACGGTGATGAGTTTGTCGTCTGAGTAGTTGTCAATCTCATCGGCTAATTTCTGGCTGTCTTCTGGACCACGCAAATGGACGATTTTCGGATCTTCTACATCCGCGCCGTTGATACGGAGATTGATTTTAAGAAGCTCCCGTTCAAATGGGGTCTTTTGTTCCTCCTCCTGCATTTGTTTCCAAAGCTGGGGTTGGTTGAGGCTTACCTCACGCGGGCTCTGCCCGGAAAAAAGGGCTACGCGGCAGTTGGTTTTCTCACTGGGGAGCATTGACCAGGACATGGCATTTTCAACTTTGAAATAGGTTTCCAACAAAGGCTGCAAGGCAAGCCATTGGTCCATGCGAAATCCGGCCATTACCAAAAGGCAGGCTTTATCACCACGCTTGAGAATGGGAATAACCTTTCGCTTCAAAGTTTGCGTACAAAGATTGGGGTTGCCACCTTTTTTTCCGAACCAGGAAACGTAGTGGTCTTCGACATAGGCGATAAACTTTTTGGCGACTTCTTTTTTCTGACCTTGGTGGGTTTCTTCCAGGCCAGGATCGGAAACCATCGCCAAGTCATTGTCCCATTTGGAAAGGGAAAAATAAATCTTCTCCCATTTAGAGGGCTGAAGGTTGGTCATAAGGTTCGATTTGTTTTCCGCCAGTTCCCGCACGTAGGAAGAGGTGATATGATTGCTGCGTATGGCCCGGGAATGCAATATGGTCTTGCAGACGGAAAGAATTTGCGATGGATTAACGGGTTTGGTGAGGTAGCCGTTTATATTGCGGCCAAGGGCAGCTTCCATCAAGCGCTCTTCTTCGCTTTTGGTAACCATGACCACGGGTATACTGCTGTCGTATTCCTTGATTTCTTCAAGAGTGCTGAGTCCGTCTTTGCCGGCCATCTGTTCATCAAGGAGGACAAGGTCGTAGGCTTTGCTTTTGATCATCGCCACGGCATCGTCACCATTGGTGGCCTTTTCAACTTCATAGCCATGCTCTTCCATGAACATGATATGCGCGCGGAGGAATTCAATTTCATCATCCACCCAAAGCAGCCGCTTGCCATTACTTGTCATGATTTTTTCCTTGGATATCCTTCTGCCGCCAATGGCAATACGATTTCGAATTGGGTGCCAATGTCCCTCTGGCTTTTCTCAACATAGATTTTTCCATTGTGGTATTCATTAACAATTCGCCTGGCCAGGGACAAGCCCAGTCCCCACCCCCGTTTTTTGGTGGTGAATCCGGGGTTGAAAATATGTTTGATGTGATCCCGGGGAATGCCTTTGCCGTTGTCTGTTACCGAAATATGGACGTTTTCTTCATCTGCCACGTACCGGGTGGTAATGGAAATGACGCCCGCTTCCACCTCAATCGAATCCACGGCATTGCGGATAAGGTTTTCGATGACCCAACCCATTAACTCCCGGTTAACCCATATTTCCGGTAATTCGTCGAGATGCATTTCAATGACAATTTTTTTTCCCAGATGCGGTAGGCGTGATTGAAAGTAGTGGGACGTGAACTTTATAATATCATTCAGGTTTTGCTTTTTGAGCTCAGGAGTGGAACCAATTTGCGAGAATCGGGTGGCTACACGGTTGAGGCGGGTGATGTCGCTTTCCATCTCCCCTAATAGCCGCAAATTTTTTTCAGAATCCGGAGTGCCTTCCAGCTTCATTTTTAGAAAGTCGATCCAGCCCAGCAAAGATGAAATGGGCGTCCCCAATTGATGCGCTGTTTCCTTTGCGAGTCCTACCCATAGCAGGCTCTGTTCGTTGGAGCGGATAATGGTAATACCGAAATACCCCATGAATCCGAAAAGAAAGATGAGCACGAATTCCGCGATGGGCATCCATGCTAAAATATTCACCAAACCAAACTCACCATAATGCAGGTAACCAAAAGTGTGGCCTTCTGCTTCCAGTTCCAATGGTTTGTTCTTTCGATCCATTTTCGTGACCAGCCTTAGCATGAATTCCTGCTCCGGTTTTGTCAAAAAGTTGAAGGCGACTTGGGCGATTTTACCCTTGCCTTTACTCCAAAACTTGTAACTGATATTGTTCCAATTGATGGGGATATTCTGGTTATCGGTAATCACCATGGGGACCTGGGATTTGCGGACGATTTCATTAAAGATGACGTTGATTTCATCCCGGTTCAACTGTTCGGCAATGGCCACCGCATAAAGCCGAGCCTCTTTGTCATTGATCTGCAGCGCTTGGCCTTTTAAGCTGCTTATGAATATTTGATTGAGAATCGTGAAACAAGCCAGGAGTACCAGCGCGCTGACAAACATGACATATTTGATGTTGGCTAACGAGAGAGTGGTTAGCCACCCATTGAATCGGCGCACTTGAAATATTTTCAAGGCGCCGGTGGCGAAGGATTTATTGGCAGCCAATAGATAGCCTCGTCCTGTCCTAACCTTTTTTCTTCTTTACAATTTCAGTCAGTCCGCCCATGTAAGGCTGCAAAACTTCCGGGATGCGCAATCCGCCGTCAGCGGTTTGATAGGTCTCCAACAACGCCACCAAAACCCGCGGTGTTGCCAAGCCAGAACCATTCAACGTATGGACAAATTGCGCACGACCATCGATTTTGGTGCGGATGCCAGCCCGTCGGGCTTGGAAATCCTCGAAATTGGAAATTGAGGACACTTCCAACCAGCGCTCTTCCGAGGGCGCCCAAACCTCAAGGTCATAGCATTTGGCAGCTCCAAAACCCAAGTCACCCGTACACAATTCAAGGACACGATAATGCAGACCCAACTTTTGGAGTAAGGCTTCCGAGCAAGCACGGATATGTTCATGGGCTTCATAAGACTTGGCTGGATCGGTAAACATCACCATTTCCACTTTGTCGAATTGGTGCAGGCGTAAAAAGCCACGCGTTTCCTTGCCCCAAGAACCTGCTTCGCGCCGAAAGCAGGCTGTATATGCTGTGTATTTGATAGGCAAGGTCGAGGCATCTAACATTTCATTGGCATGCATATTGGTAACCGGCACTTCCGCGGTTGGAACTAAGTATAAATCGTCGGCCGTCACATGGTACATGTCTTCTTCGAATTTTGGCAGCTGGCCCGTTCCGATCATGGCCGCTCGATTGACCAACACAGGCGGGGATATTTCCGTAAAACCATGATAAGTGGTGTGGAAGTCGAGAAAAAAGTTGAGCATGGAGCGTTCCAAACGAGCCCCTAGGCCGGTATAGATTGGGAAGCCGCTCCCGGAAATTTTTGCGCCCCGTTCAAAATCGAACAGGCCCAATTCCTTGCCTACTTCCAAGTGATTTTTGGGTTTTGGACCGGAAAATTTTTGTCCCCATTCCAGCACCACTTTATTGTCAGCGGCGGACCGTCCATCTGGCACCGAGGCATGGGGGAGATTGGGAACCACCAGGGCCAAGTCGCGAAACTGAACTTCCAATGCATCGAACTTGTCTTGTATGGCTTTGATCGCATCGCCCAAGGAACGGGTCTTTTCGATTTCAACCTGGGAGTCCTGGCCGGTTCGCTTCATCTGAGCGATTTTCTCCGAGGCTGCATTGCGCTCGGACTTGAGTTGGTCGAGTTGTTGATTAAACTTGCGCTTCTCGATGTCCAAATTGACCATCAGGTCGAGATCGATTTTGGCCCCACGTCGTTCCAATCCCAACCTGATTTTATCGACTTCTTCGCGGTATAAACGTGGGTCCAGCATTTTGTGTAATCCTCCGGGGCCAAATCTAGAAAGGAAAGGGCTTCAAATAAAGCGTGAGGCTATTCATGGACTGTCAACAATAGTAGTTTATATGGGTTTTACAGCAGAATGGCCTAAGGGGGACGATTGGACTTTACGGTGATAAAACGGATTTTCTCCCTGGCGGTATTGGTCCTATGCATTTTTGCGCGCGCCCCAGTTTTTTCCCAGACCTACGAAGTGGTTGGCTTGGTGCTCAACGAAGAAAAAGGGCAGCCCATCGGTCAGGTGGAAATTTCCATGAGCAGCGGCAAGGTGCTCGGGCACTCCCAATCCAACGGTAGATTCGCCGTGACGGTGAATAGCCGCAGTGCCGTACTTTCCTTTAAGCGACACACCTATAAAACCTTGGATCTTGACTTGGCTGATTTATCCGAACTCATCGATATTGAAGTGACGATGGAAAGCGACGTTCTCGAGCTCAACGAGGTGGACACCACTGCACAAGCACAAGTCAAACAGCTTGGTCTCGCCAAGACTATGGAAGAACTGGAATTGATGCAAGGTATGCGCATCGATCTCAATGACCATCTGCGGCAACTCCCCGGCGTTTCCGGGATGAATGAATTCACAAATGATATTTCCGTATGGGGCTCGCGCACCAATGATGTCACGCACTATTTGGGACAGAGCCGTATTCCAAGTCTGCGCCATTTGGATATCGGGTTTCCCGGCAATCAAAGCGTTCTCAATCCACGCCTGCTCAAATCCATCACCGTTTCCGACAACCTTGCCAAAGGCCCGCTCAATCAAGGCAATGCTTCCGCGCTCGTGTATGATCTCAAAGACGGCGACCCCAACAATATTACCGGTGACATTGTTTTCGGCACCGTAAACCGGGAACTCAACATGACCGGATACTGGGGTGGACGCACTTTTCTGCTGAGCGGCCGCTACCTTGAGCCTACCTTTCTTGCCAATCTCGGTCAAAAATTCTTCACAGACTCCAAAGATTCCCGACTTAAGAATCAAGGCAAACCCTGTGATTCGACAATGACTTGTAAAGATTTGAAGGACGCCTTTAAATTCCGAACCATGGATACCTATGTCGGAACTTTTTATCGAGACTCCACCGGCGCCTATGCGCGGCACAGTGTGATGGGCCTGGATGATACATACGAGGTGAATCAGGATGTTTCCAAATCATTGACTGCCACTGATGCGCAAACAATTGTTAAAGGCACGCAGGATGGAGTGATGTACGCATATGAGGCTTTGACTCCGCATGAAACGGGGGACCTTACCTATGCATTCGGATTGCTCCGAAAAAATCGCGAGGAAACATTTCGGGATACCCTGGCTACTTCTTATAATGCTTCGACCAGCCCTCCTTGGTATCCTGTGGATGGAAACATCGTGCAAAATCTGATTGGCAATGCCGATGCTCAGGATGTACAGATTAATTCTTCCTTCCAGTGGAACGCGAACGAAAAATTTTGGGGTGCTTCAATGGGCTATGGACTGGATCTGGAATACCTTCAGGAAAATCGGACCTTTACGGATATAAGGCTCACCGCAAATCCCCCAGTAGATTTGGCACAGGACTATGCTTTAACTACTGGACTCTATCGGCTGCAGTGGCAGCTTTCCGGAAAACAAACCCTGGATGCAGCTGTCGGCGCAGCTTTCATCTATCAGGATGCGTTTAAAGGCACAGACGCTGGCTTAAAACCGCCAGCCCCACTGGCCACGGTACGCTATTCGCGACCTGTCTGGAAAGATGCCACAGTCTACGCAGAAGCCGCAATCCGCCAGAATACGGCATTGGAACCCAATTCACACAATCACCTGGATGCCTTTGCAACATCAAGTGCCGAAGGGAAAATTGGAGTCGAAGCGACCCATACAGATGCAATGCGGTTTACAGCCAGCCTGTACAGTAGAGTTTATAAAGACCCGCGGCTGCCTGCGCCAGAGGTCTACTGGAATTATGCCGAAACCCAAGTATCCGATTTCGCCTATGCTAATGGTGGCAATGTCACCGCTATGTGGCTACCAAGTCATCATTTCGGTATAAATGTAAACGCCTCTGTAGTTCAGGGCGAATACCATTTAAAAAACGACGCTTATTTACCCTGGGAAGCCAATCGAACCTTGGATTTAGTTTCCAATTTGCGCGTTGTGCCCCGCCGTGATTCCCTTCTCAGTTTTATCCTAACCTACGGAGTCAACAACGGCGCGCCGCTATATGAATACGACGGGCTGTACGATTTAAGCAAAAACCAAACCACCTTGCAGAGAACCATCCAACCCAGTCGAGATTTTCCCACAGTCTCCCGTCAACGCACGGACGTACGCATCAATCTCGATTTGAAAAGCCACTGGAGACCGCTGGACTGCATGCGCTTCTTCTTCGAAGCCGATAACATCTTCGCGGATGCCAATAGCGCCGCATTCACCTGGCTAGGCGGAGACAACCGCCGCCGCCGCGGCTGGACCCGTGCCAACTACGAAGGGGACTTGCGACCCGTGGTAACCAAAGGCATGGGACTCTTCATTATGTTCGGATTCGAGGGAAGGTTGCTGCTATAGATTTGGGAGATTCTTTGACAAGGGAATCACCGGCGTACAAATTGCGAAGGATAAAAAATGCAAAGGATTTCATCTGGCACTGAATACCTGCGCAACTGCGTTCATATCCAATCCAAAAAGTAATGTAACCCTTATTTCAGCAGCATTCTTGTAAAAGGAAACCGACCAGGGTAAGCTCGCATCCAATCTGAGGCTGGGATAGATAAGCCAGGTTGGAGACAGGTTGAGCTGCAATGAAGTGTCCCACCTAAAGGGTGTGAAATTCGATTGAGCGCCTTCAGGTTCCCAGAGCCTGTCATAGGAAAAAGTCAACCGATAATAAAACCATTCCTCTGGGAAAAGAATCCGGGGGGAAGCCAGCCCGAAGAAGTATTTCGGTCGCAGCTCTACCATGCCTGGCGCACCTTGCGGTGTGGACGAATATCCGAATCCACTCGTGAATCCAGGCGTAAAACGCCAAGGCAGCCACAACCAATCGAAGAAGAATTCGGATCGCAGTATCTGACCGTGCAAAAAGGGATTGGCATCCGCAGCCAATGGGAAAAAAATCTTGTGCAAATCATTGTCTTCGTGAAAGGATAGGAAGCGAACTTGCACAGATCCCGCCAATCGGCTTAGCCAGCGGCTATCTGCGATGAGGGCGAAATCCGGCCTTAAATCCCATAACTCGCTCCAAGAGTATTTCAGTACCAGATTTGTTCCAGTCCAAAATTGCAGCCGGTGGCTGGGCCTAGGCTGCACCAGGAGCGCCCCCCGCCTTTCCACCCCAAAAGCTGAATCGGCCAATCGATTCCAGCTCAATTTCATATAGCCATTGTCGCCCACCCACTCCGAAGTTGGGATGTCCACTTTTTTTCCCGAACCGATCTGATCATTGATTTCTAAGCCGCCAACCAGCGTCTTACGTCCTCCCGCGGAATCGAATGTCAAGGTTTGCAGTTGCACCTGGTAACGTCCCTGCAGCGTATTATTTTCACTTAGCAGGAACCGGTCGCGGGCCAGGGGCAGCAGTTCCGGCGGAGGTATGCTTGTGTCTACGGGAAGGGCGACAAGGTTATGATGTCTGATAAGAGTGTCGGCCAATCTGCATATCAAAGAGTCGTAAACGGGCATGTGATGATCTGCGCCACTCCAGATGATATTTACGTTTTTCCAATCATTCGGAGATTCGTCTGCATGGCAAGCTGGATTTCCGTTCCCGTCCAAATGCAGTGCGTAGCCGAGGTGGAAATAATGAAAGGAGGAATCGCTGTTGAACAACGACCGAATAGACGCCTTTATGAAACATGTAATTAAGCCGTTGCAATAAGGTGGACCCACCCGGTAATGACGTTTCTTAGGATCCAGGAGATCACGCCCGGTTTCATAAATTTGGAATCCGTCCGCGGGAGGTACCACGGCCACGGGATCGTTGTTATTGACCACTCGGATTAGGTTTATTCCCAAGTCCATCAACTTTTTTAATCCAGGTCCATTCGTCACCTTAGGTTGCCCAAAGGTTATGCACTGGGTATAGTGGAAATCGGGATGGTTTTTACGGATATATGCGGCCGTAAGTACGGCCATGGCGCCGCCCAGACTGTGTCCGGTAACGTAAATCTTTTTGATACCCAAAGTGGAATCTTTTTTCAAAGCCGATTCGATCTTCGAAAAAAGTCTTTCCGTGACAGCGTGGAAACCCCTGTGGACCTTTATTCCGAGAACTGGGTCATCCACCATCTCTTCATCCCCGTCCACCAGCCAATCACGAAGCGCGTTGGTACCGCGAAAAACCACCCATTGAATTTTATTTACCGTATCCGTCTCCAAGAAAAACATGCGACTTTCGTGCGCCGGAAAATCCGTTAAATATTGAATGGAATCAAGATAGATCCGCTCGCCAGGAAAGGCTTTTCTGATAATGGCGGTGTCATCGTAAACCAAAGCGCAGCGGAAGGAGGCTTCCGCCAATAACTTATAATCGACATTGCAGGAGCCCGCATTATACTTGAAATCGCAAGCCTCGGCGCCCGAGGCCCCTGATAGAAGCACAAGAACGGCAATCAATAGATCTGCCGAATTCAGCTTAAGGGTGAATTGAAGCATGGCGTTTTTAGTGCGCGGAGAAAAGAGTTTCCAGGGCCTCCATTTGCACGTGGAGTAACAGGCTGATACCCACCCGGGAAGGGCTTGATTTGGAAATACCGTTCGAAGCGTAGGGATGCCGATCGAGGAAGAAGGAATGTAAGGAATGAAAGGGGGTATCCATAAAACCACGTATGCATGGCTTCAAATCTTTGCTACCAATGCCGGGAATTTCCAGTTCGCCTTCCAATACGAATCGGAGGTACTCGTCATGGTCAACTGGTTTCTGGTTCGGATCGAGATCTTGCCATTTATAAAATCCATCAGCCGCAAGCAAAGCCCTTACGCAACCCGAGGTGCTCAACGTATTCAATTTGGATCCATTGATATTATAATCATCTACCCTCACCCCGATACCTCCGAAGACTCTTGGACGCAAATTGGTCATATCCAAATCTCCTGGAGGAGACCTGAATCCAACGCCCACGTCAAAGAATTGGGGATACATCCAATATTTGCCACCACCCCATTTTTCGAAAAACAGCGTCGGTGAAATTTCCAGGGACATATCCAAAGAAAGCGAACCGGCCTGGCTCAAGAAAGGATTGGATATTTTTGTCGCCACGGCACCTGTATCCAAAGCGGAATCGATTTTCCCTATTTGCGCGAAATGGAATTCAAAAAGTCCGGCAAACCAGGTATTCCAATGGGAAAGCCCTTGAACTCCGAATTCACCGGAAGCATCCCAGCGGCCCCCTTGCTCTAGATTATAGAGCCGACCCACATTAAAATCGATCTGGTGTTCTGGAACCACAGTGACTATTTGGTACCCATGCAGCTTTTCCGTGCATACGCCGGCATTGGCGGAATCGTAAGTAACTCGCACCATCCCACCCTTTTGAAACACGGGGTCAAGACTTTGGAAATAAACGTCGGTAGCATATCCTGGTTCCGGTAAGGCGGAGATACGGCCCACGGTGATTAACTTGACCCTGGCTGAATCCGAAATGAATCGGGTTGCCCCCGTATCTTCGCCCAAAGCATAGATATTTACATTGAATGTGACCGGATTTTTGGATTTAGCAAACAAAATGAAAGTGCGCGGCGTCAATCTTTTGAAGGAAAATTCTGGCGCTTCGCAGTCCATGCCCGCAGCTGCCGCATATTTTAATACGGTTTCTACGGAATCTGCTTTACGTTTCGCTTCTAGGGAATCGGCTTTCTGTTTGGCTTCGACGGAATCTTTTATCCGTTTCACTTCTTCGGAATCGGCTTTCTGTTTCTCTTTTATCTGCAAGGAATCTATCGTACTCTTTTCATGCACCGTAGTCACTGCCGGCACAACGTTTGCATTAGTAGGACTAACCTGAACCGACTGCTCGGCAGTAATTGTTCCCACAATACACGGGACCAGGAATAAAGACCGAATGAGAACTCCTGCGAATGTCAATTTCATTGATATCCCGCTCCTTGCTTAATAGCAGTCCTAGGAAAACCTTGGACTGGTTGGTTATTGGACTTTGAAATTTCAGTTAGGTAAATTCAATCCGTATTTGACGCGCGCCAAATTAGTTTGGTAACCTCGGCATTGCAAGAAAATCAAATATCGTTTTTGACCTTTAGTGAGAATAAGATGAAACTTCCTTTTTTGCCTAGATTTCCCCATGTGACAGCCCGTTATTGCCTCTTTCGTTGGATGACTGTCTTGCTGATAGTAGCCATCTATCCCTCCTCGTCCATTGCCGAATGCCTCGATGAAATAAAAAGCCTGAATGAAATCCATTATGAATTCCGGGACCTTGGCCCAAGGACTCCGGTAATTGTCATGGTACCTGGTTTCACCCAGCATAATTGCAGCCCGGAATTCACCCTGCTTCAAAAACACTTCCTGGACCTTGGCATGTCAGTCCTGACCATGAACCCTCCCCAACACGGCGGGCATTCGGATTATCATGGCCGCGCGTTCGCTTGGGGCGAACAAGAGAGCCAGGACTTGCTGGATTTGGTCCACGCCCTGAACTTAAAAAGCCATGGCCGGATTTTTGCCTTGGGATTTTCAATCGGGGCAAAAACGGTTCTACGATTCGCCGCCTTAAATGGAGCTCAGGATTCGCTCGTGACCGTCATGGCCGTAGCTCCGCCAACTCGGGTGGGGGATATAAACGCATTGATGTCCGGAGACGTCCTTCATCCTTTAGCGGGCGATATCTCTGCGCGTCTTGCGGTTGGGCGATCCAGTCTCGCCAGGATATTTTACATGATTTTCGTGGGGTTGCCTAAAGCACTTTTTGTGAATAAACGCAGTCCATATGATCAGATACCCGCCATCAAAGTGCCTATTCTCCTGGTACATGGTTCCGCGGATTGGCTTATTAAATCCAACCACTCCGTCCGACTTTTCGAATCCGCGGATTCGAATCAACCTATTACACTGGTCATTCTAAACACTCATACCCACGCCGAAGATATGCTGACCCAAGCTACCCCTAGCGTAGCAAAAGGTTTGCTTGATGTTCTCGATACTTGGATTCGTTTAGTCGATAATGGACAGGCCAATGGGCCAAAGGATTCACTGCAAGCCAGGTTTCAAGGGATCTTGGATACGACGTCCTGGGTGAAAGACAACCGTGTATCTCAACGAAGGATTTCCCATTTGGATTATCCAACGCTACTGATGCCGGGAACCAATCTTTGGTATTCAACTCCAAATGAACATCCAGCCAAAGTCAGTGCGCATTTCGCTCAGTCGCTGAACCATTCGCAAGCGAACCGGTTTTTTCTCGATGCTGCGCCGTGGAGTGGGAAAACCGATTCCTGGCATCGATTCGCGATGGGTTTATCAGGAGAGGATTCCAGCTTCACTGCAATCTCGAAGCTGGAAGCAAGCCTGTCCTGGTATTATCCATGGGGATCTTTTCTATGGATGCGAAGAATCGGATTCTTGTCAGGTGTCAGTTCAGGCCCACGCCGCCATATCCTGTCGGCAGATATGGTATTTCTATTGTTGAACTTCCAAGTCGGCTATGGGGAGTACTCACCTGGAAAACAGGATGTCGAAATGCTCTTGACGTTTCCCTTAATAAGCCATCCTAATTCCGATTTCTTCCTGGGAGGAGGCTACCAGAATTTTTTCACTCAGTCGAGCAAAGAATACCCGCAGGATGCTTTGCATACTTTCCTCGTTTTTGGACCGCCCTACCCCATTTTAGGAACTCGATTAAGGTTCAATGTGCAATATGGGCAGAATGGATTTTACGCGCCGGGTTGGAACCCGAATTGGAGCCTGGGGGTTTCCATATCACTGCATGAAAGGTGATTTATTCTACACCGATACCTAATTCATTTGAAAACAATTGAAATTTTTAAGTTCCAAATGAGACATAAATGCATTAATGGAAGCAACCGCACCCATTTTTGCATTTGCAAATGAAGTACAAAAACGTTCTCGAAAAGTGGTATTCACTATGCACTGAAAGTGAATGACATCGTGAATGCAAATACCCCACTCCCTGCACATTCTCCTCAAAATTTCCCTGCACGTTCTCTTCAAAATCTCCCTGCCGTCCTACGCATTCTCTTGCGCGTTCTTCCGCGCGCTCTTCGCCTTCATCCCCGCCTTCATCCCATTCCCACTCCCAAATCCCTCGTCCCCAACGCCACCGCACCAAGTGAACCTCGCTCCCCTGGGCTTGGGGCTGGTTCTCCGGGGCATTTGACGAAGGCGGCCAAGGCGGGGACGCGCGGCCTGGGCTCACGCCCGCAAATCACAAGACCCAAACCAACCAACCCAAGCGGGCCGTGAGCAGAATCCCCAGAGCATCGACCAGCCGCTCGTCCAACCAGACCACAGCGAACCCGCGCCGACCCGCCGCAGTCATCGTCCCGGAGAGCCAGCCCCAAGCCCAGGACAGGGATTCCCTACTCCTCAGCCTGCAGCGCAATGAAATCCGTGCGGCCTTTGAAATACACTTTGAACGCGATTTTCTCCCCGTTCTTCAAGGACTTCAAAACATTCAGCAGCTTCTTGGGATCTTCCACTTTTATAAACCCTCCATCCGATTGACGCTTGTAGTTGGATAGAACCATCCCTTCTACCAGACTATTCTCCGCGGCATTTGAACCATCGGCGATTCCTGTTATGACCAATCCTGATTGATCATCGGGGATGGAATATTTGACTCTCGCATCCTTATCTAACGTTCCAAAATGAATGCCAAGTTTTTTGGAGAAGTAACTTCCCCCTTCTTCTTCCGGTTCAGGCGAGGAAATGGCGTCGTCACCGGATGCTTCATTTTCTTCCGGTTTGGCGCCAATCTTTATTCCAATCGAGGTGCGTTTGCCGTCTCTTAGGATATCGAAATTGTATTTTTCGTTGGGCTTGAGATCGGCAACCAGGTTGCGGAGATCGGCCGCGTCCTGTACTCCGGCATTGTTGACCGTTAGGATGATGTCCCCTTCCTTGAGTCCCCCTTTGGCGGCTGGACCATTCTTAATCACCTCACGCACCAGACAGCCTTGTGTATTCGGCAATCCTAAAGCATCCGCCAGATTTTCGGAAACATTGTCGATGCCTATGCCCAAGTATCCGCGAGTCACTTTACCTTCATAAATCAGATCTTCCGCAACTTTTACGGCCATGTTGATAGGAATGGCAAAGCTCACACCCATATATCCACCGGTTCGCGTATAGATGCTTGAATTGATGCCAACCACTTCACCCTTGAGGTTAACCAGCGGCCCACCGGAATTGCCAGGATTTACGGCCGCATCGGTTTGAATAAAGTCCTGGTACGCATCGCCTTGTTGTACTTGGTCGCGCCGACCTTTTGCGGAAATGATTCCGGCTGTAACCGTATTTTGTAATGCGAATGGATTGCCAATAGCCATCACCCATTCACCGGTGGAAACCTTTTTGGAATCACCAAAAGCGATCACGGGCAGATCCTCGGGTTTAGCCTGGATTTTTAGAACAGCTACATCGGCTTTCTTGTCCACACCGACAACTTTAGCGATGTAAGTTTTTTTGTTGAGAAGGCTAACCTTGATAATGTCTGCACCTTCAACCACATGTGCATTGGTAAAAACATAGCCCAGCTTGGAAACGATAAATCCGGAACCGCCACCTAAAGGAATGTTGCGTTTGGGAGAATTGTCTTCGGGTCCTCCAGGCTGTTGGGGTTGGCCGAAGAATTCAAAGAAGGGATGGTTGAACTGTCTCTCTTTTTCTGACCATTTTTTTTCAGTATTTACACTGACTACACTTGGGGCGACGGCTTCCACTACCTTTGTGAAAACGCCGTTGAGCAAATCAATTTTGGCCTGATCACTTTGGGCGGGTTTGCCCTTTCCCAGGTCAATGCTGCCTCGTTTGGGCCTAGCCTCCTCTTTGGAGTCCTTGCAAAAAGCCGGGGTTCCAGATAGCGCTCCCGTGAGCAATCCTAAGAATAAAAAAGCGGGTACAGTGCGATGGGCTTTCATGGTACGCGTTCCTTTCGTCGAATTTGCAATCATGGTGGATAAATTACAAAGTCGGAATTAGCAGTTCCACGGTCCGGTAACTTATGTAACTTTAGGAGCTTACCTTCGCGCCCAAGGCGCGGCTATTTTCTTTATGTAGAGGAGCATCAGACAATTATGGCGCAAGCGGATATCGGCCTTATCGGCCTGGCAGTAATGGGAGAAAACCTGGTCCTAAACATGGAAAGCCGTGGCTATACCGTGGCGGTATTCAATCGCACGGTTGCCAAGGTGGATGAGCTTGTGCAAGGACGGGGAAAAGGCAAAAAGTTAATTGGCGCGCATTCGCTTCAAGAGTTGGTGACGTCGCTCAAATCGCCTCGAAAAATCATGATGATGGTCAAGGCAGGAAAGGCTGTGGACGATTTAATCGATCAGCTTGTACCCTTGTTGGATAAAGGCGACATTCTCATCGACGGTGGCAATTCTTATTTCCCCGACTCCGTGCGTCGAACCAAAGCGTTAGAACAAAAAGGGTTGCGTTTCCTTGGCGTTGGCGTCTCCGGTGGGGAAGAGGGGGCTTTGAAAGGCCCATCCATCATGCCCGGTGGTTCGACTTCAGCATGGCCGGATCTCAAACCTATTTTCCAAGCCATAGCCGCCAAGGTGGGCCCCAACAATGACATTCCGTGCTGTGAATGGGTGGGCGCTGACGGCGCTGGGCATTATGTCAAAATGATCCACAACGGGATTGAGTACGGGGACATGCAGCTGATTTGTGAAGCCTATTTCATGATGAAGGTGCTCCTTAAAATGACGGCACCGGAAATCGGAGACGTATTCGCTGAATGGTATAAGGGTCCGCTGAATTCCTATCTGATTGAAATCACACGCGATATCCTGACCAAAAAAGATTCGGAAACCGGAAAATATATCGTCGATATTATTCTCGACCGCGCGGGACAAAAAGGCACCGGTAAATGGACTTCCCAGAACGCCATGGACTTGGGCATTCCCATTCCTACCATGATGGAGGCGGTGGTGGCAAGAAGCCTCAGCTCCATGAAAGAGGAACGCGTGGCGGCATCTGCCAAGCTTCCCGGGCCGGACTTAACTTTCAATCTGGATAAAGCCACATTCCTACCTGCTATCCATGATGCCTTGTACGCTTCCAAAATCATGTCGTATGCACAGGGTTACCAGCTTTTACGCGGAGCCGCGAAAGAATACAACTGGGATCTCAAATACGGTCAGATAGCCATGCTCTGGCGTGGTGGCTGCATTATTCGGGCCCAGTTCTTGGAAGAAATCAAGCAGGCTTTTGACACCGAACCGGGCCTGGCTAATTTAATTCTGGCCCCGTACTTTACCGATGTGATACGCAAGGGTCAGGCCAATTGGCGTCTGGCTGTATCTGAGGCATCTAAAAACGGTATCGCTATTCCGGCCTTTAGTTCTGCCTTGGCCTATTATGATCAGTATCGAACAGCCAGCCTGCCAGCCAATCTGTTGCAAGCGCAGCGCGATTATTTTGGCGCGCATACCTATGAGCGTGTGGATAAGCCAGGATCTTTCCATACGGAATGGCTGAATGTTTAGACTATTGATCGAACCAAATAAATGAGTAAGTTTTTACCTTGATTTGAAAAGACGGCCCATTAACCTTCGCTTTTAACCCACTCCGGAGAGAATCATGTACGACAAACTTAACAGAAAACTGAAAATGGGAATGGTCGGGGGCGGCCCTGGCGCATTCATAGGCAATGTCCATCGCAAGGCAGCTGGACTCGATGGTCGAATCGAATTGGTGGCCGGTTCTTTTGATATCAATCCGGAGCGTTCCCATCAAATGGGCGCAAGTCTTAAAATGGATCCCAAGCGTGTCTATTCCGATTATAAGGAAATGATCGCGAACGAGAAAAAACTCCCCGAAGGGGAACGCATCGATTTCGTCGTTATCACCACACCCAACAACTGGCACTTTCCCATTGCTCGGGATTTCATCAAAGCCGGATTTCACGTGCATTGCGAAAAGCCAATGACCACCAGTGTCAAAGACGCCAAGGAGCTTCAGAAACTGGTCAAAAAATCAGGCCTGGTGTTCTGCCTAAACCACAACTACACGGGCTATCCCATGGTGAAGCTGGCGCGTGATATGGTCAGCCAAGGCGACATTGGAAAAGTACGCAAGGTCGTCGCCATCTATCCGCAGGGCTGGTTGGCCACGGCATTGGAAAAAACCGGAAGCATGCAGGCAGCATGGCGCACAGATCCTAAGCAAAGCGGCGGAGCCGGTTGCGTGGGTGACATCGGCACGCATGCCGAGAATTTGGCTGAATACATAACGGGGCTTAAGGCAACGCATATGTGCGCGGACCTCAATATTTTTGTACCGGGTCGACAACTGGATGATGACTGCAACCTTCTGCTCAAGTTTGAAAATGGCGCAAAGGGCGTGTTGTACGCCAGCCAAATTTCCATCGGCGAGGAGAATGGCCTGGCCATTTGGGTATATGGCGACAAGGGAAGTTTGGAATGGCATCAGGAACATCCCAATTACCTGCACGTCAAGAATATAAATGCACCCGTACAAGTTTGGCGTCGCGGCAATGATTACATCGGTCAAAAAAGCCCAGCAGCAGCCCGCGCTTCCAGGCTACCCTTTGGTCATCCCGAAGCCTTTTTGGAAGCCTTCGCCAATGTTTATCTGAACTTTACCGATACCGTTGCCGCTCATATTCTGGGAACCAAGCCCGACAAGTTGGCTCTGGATTTTCCCAGTGTCAACGAAGGTTTACGCGGCATGTGTTTTATTGAAACGGCATTGGAGAGCAACAAGAGCACAAAGAAGTGGACCAAGTTCAAGACTTGATGTAGCGATTATCGGCCATGCGCAGAGGAAATTTTTTTCAAACTCATTTCCTCGCCTTGGCCATCTCACTTTGTGCCTCAATGGTTCTATGTGCCGAGCCTAGGGTAGCCGCTGCGTGCCAGGAAGCGGAATCCATGCCTGTGCGCGATGTGGATTTTAAAGGCATCCATACTACATCACACGCCCTGATATTGCGGGAACTCGGCAACCAAGTGGGTTCCCCATTCCGCTGCGCCAAGTGGGAAGAGGAGCGGGAAAGACTGCTTGATCTGGATATTTTCGCGGATGTGGAACTGAAGCAAAGTATTTCCGATAGCTCCGTGTCCCTGACGTACACCTTTCGGGAACTGCCACCCTATATTCCGTTTATAGCCATAGCTAAAACCGAACAGGATGGACTGAGTTTGGGACCGGCTTTAGCTTCCTTAAATTTTCTGGGTCAGGGTATCCGAGCAGAATTCATTAGCCGTTTTGGCGGTACCACAGAAGCACAGGCTTCCCTGAGTGCCAGGCAATTGGCAGGGTTGCCGATTGAATATGACCTAGCCCTATTACGAGTGAACAGCTTTAATGGATTCGAGGATTTCCACGAAGATTCTTGGCGGGCAAAACTGGACTTGGTACATCATCTGGGCGGAGCCATTCATCTTCTTTATGCAGGCGAAGCCTTCTACCTACAAACGCGAGGAGCGGCAAAAGACCGCGTGTTGCTCAATTCAAAAGGTGATTTGGTACCGAGGCTAGGGGGAGGCTTTTTATGGGACAGTCGCGATCGGCATCATGATGCGCGACATGGACTGTATCAGGAGCTGCGCCTGACCCAAAATGGAGGCTGGCTCGGCGGTCCTGCGGACTATACCGAATGGCTTTCCGATTCGCGTGTTTATCTCACATGGCTGCATAGGAACACTTTGCAAATATCCAGTTTGTACCAGTACCGAACTGGAAATCTGGACGGCACCTTTGGGCGGTACGATTTATTTCATGTGGGTGGAATCAATACCTTGCGCGGCTTTGCTCATGATGCCTATCAAGGGAAGAGTGAAATGCTCCTCACCCTGGAAAACCGCACCGATCTAATCGCCAAAAGGGTGATTCGGCTGTGGCGCTGGAGCGCCTTCTATGGATTGCAGGGGGTGCTGGGTATGGAATCCGCCAGCCTTTGGAACCATGAAGCGCTAATGGAACGAGACTTCCATTCCAGCTTTTACACGGGCATTCATCTATTGTTTGCCGGGGTTGATAGGATTCGTTTGGAATGTGGTTCAAATTTCGCAAAATTCGAAGTTGAAACGGACCTGGGAATCTTCGATAAATCAGAGATTCAGAGATTTCGCGCACGCTAAATTCGAGCCTGGACGTATATTTGATTTTGTTAAGGTATCTAGGTACTTTGCCACTCGAAATCGATTCGCCGGAATCGGTGCGATTTTTAAAAATCAAGCGAAAAGCGTAAATCGGAGGCTCTGCAATGAAGGTCCTGTTCTTGAATCCTCCTTATTTCCCTATGTTTTCCAGAGAATCTAGAAGTCCCTGCGTCACCAAATCCAGCACGCTTTATTGGCCCATGTTCATGGCCTATGCAGCGGGCTGCGTGGAAGCAGACGGGAATGAAATTCAAGTTATTGATTCTCCAGCGATGGATTTGGATTTGGAAGCCACCCTAGCCAAAATCCGCGAGTTCAAACCCGAATTTGCTGTGCTCAACACCTCGACACCATCCATTAACAACGATATGCGCGTGGGCAAGGCTATTAAAGAGGCCGCCCTTAAAGAGGGATATACCTGTCAAATTTCATTGATGGGAACCCATGCCACCGCCGAGCCTTTGGAAATTCTAGAGCGGGAAATGGCCGTAGATTTTGTGATCTCCGGTGAAGCCGACTATACTGCGCGTGAACTAGTACGTCATCTGCGTGGAGACGGTCCCGATCATGCTCGTAAAGTTTTGGGCATTTCCTGGCGCGATGGCGAAGAGATGGTGCGAAATCCTGAACGCCCCAAAATCGAGGATTTGGATACCTTACCTTGGGTCAGCAAGGTCTATCATAAGCATTTGTTCTCCTGTTATAAGCGTTATTTCTACGGCGCCAATATTAACCCACTCATTGTGATCCTTTCCGGGCGCGGGTGTCCGTTCCGCTGCACGTACTGCGTCATTCCGCAAACCTTGACTGGACACACCTATCGCAAGCGCAGCATCACGGACGTGGTGGACGAAATGGCGTTCATCAAAGCAAATTTTCCTGATCTAGGCGAGATTTTCTTTGAAGACGACACTTTTACGGCCCATCCGACACGAACCGCTGAACTGTGTCAGGAGGTCATCAACCGCGGGCTCAAAATCACCTGGTCCGCCAATGCGCGGGCCGATGTGAAGTTTGAAGTTCTGGACGTCATGAAGAAGGCCGGTTGCCGAGAGCTTTGCGTCGGCTTTGAATCCAGTTCTATGGAAGTGCTGAAGAATGTGAAGAAGGGCCTGGCCAAAGGCATGTCGGAAAAATTCATGGAATCGGCCAACAAAGCCGGTATTCTTATCCATGGCTGCTTTATGGTGGGTAACTTGGGTGATACTAAGGATACGCTGCAAGGCACCCTTGAAATGGCCAAAATGCTTAATCCCAATACGGCCCAGTTTTATCCCATCATGGCCTATCCTGGAACGACTGCATATGATGAGGCCAAATCCCGTGGTGAACTCGCTAGCCAGGATTATGATGAATGGTTGGATAAGGACGGGCAGCACAACACCACCGTTATCCGTAAGGGGCTCACATCTCAGGATTTGGTCGACTTTTGCGACCGGGCTCGCCGCGAGTTCTATCTACGCCCTGCTTATATTTTCACGCAGGCCGTCATGGCCTTAACTAATAGCCGTGAAAGGTACCGCGTTTTCCGTGGAGCGGGTACTTTGGTCAAACACCTTTTCAAGCGGCACGGCGCCCCACAGGCCTCCAGCGGCTATTCTAAACCCAAGGCCCAGTCGTCGCATTCCCATTCCCTGCAAGAAACGTTGCGGGAAGCGGAAGTCAATGAATCACTGGCAACGGCTGCCTCCGAAAAAACCGCAGCGTCGGTAAAAGTCTGACTCTGTCGTGGCCCCTTTCCGCATAGGCGTTTTCGCCTCCGGCGGAGGATCCAACCTCCAATCGATCCTAGACCGAATCCGCAGTGGCGAACTGCCGGTTGAAATCGGTTTCGTTCTTTCCAATAACAGCAAGTCTGGAGCTTTGGAAAAAGCCAAAGCCTATGGTGCGCATGTTTATCATGTCAGCGGAGTCACTGAAGGCAGTGAGGATAGCGCCACGGCGCGGATGATACAACTTGTCCGAAGCCATGCCATCGACCTTTTGGTTTTGGCCGGGTATATGAAAAAAGTGCCAACCGCCTTATTGGCGGAACTCAAAAATCGGATACTCAATATTCATCCGGCATTGCTCCCGGCCTTTGGTGGGGAAGGTTTTTATGGGTCAAAGGTTCACGCGGGAGTGATAGCCAGAGGGGCCCAATTTTCGGGCATCACTATTCATATGGTTAATGATGCGTATGATGAAGGACAAATCGTCCTGCAGCGCGTAGTACCGGTCCCTTTGGGCTGCACGCCGGATGAGCTGGCCGCCCGTGTCCTCCTTTGTGAGCACAGGTATTATTGGCAGGTTATCGGTGGTTTCGCCAATCAAGAAATCATCTCAACATCCAGTGAGAATCCGGCCCATGCCGTAGACTTGACCAGGTTCCGGACGCGCATGGATGCAGGCGATGGCCGATAAATCCGGCCGCGTGCTTTGGGAATTCGATGTCGATTTGCTGGAAGAGTTTCCACAGTTGTGTGGAGTGGATGAAGTGGGTCGTGGTCCTTTAGCTGGAAATGTGGTGGCGGCTTGCGTCATTCTGGACTTCAAGGGTCCGCCCATACTAGGGTTAAACGATTCCAAAAAACTGAGCGCCACACGCCGAGAAGCACTGTTCTTGGACATTCAGTCTCGGGCCGTGGCTTTTGGAATTGGAGAATGCTCACCGGTGGAAATCGACCGATACAATATTCTGGTAGCGTCGCTCCTTGCCATGCGCCGCGCCTTGGATGCTATGGGAAGGCCACCCGGCTTGTTGCTAGTAGACGGCAATCAACGTATCCCCGATATCACTTGGCCTCAGCGTACTTTGATCAAGGGCGACGGCCGATCGGCTTCGATTGCGGCCGCGTCAATTCTGGCCAAAGTGGTTCGCGACAGACAAATGGTGGAGCTGGATGTGTTGCACCCGGAATACGGTTTTGCCGGTCATAAAGGCTACCCAACAGAAGCCCACCGTAAAGCTATTCGTGACCATGGGCTCACAGCCTTTCACAGGTTGAGTTTTAACGGAAAAGCCATGCGACAGACGTCCTTGTTTACTTGAATTACAGTGAAAGCACCTCAGTGAATATGAAGGGCCGATTCCAAGTACCCGCTGCGGTTAAAAACCTGCTGAAATTTGCCTTGGGCTTTGTGGCGATTTGGTTCTTGGTGCATTCTGGAGCCCTGGATCCGGCCTTGGTAAAGCAAGCCTTGCTGGGTCATGCGGGACTGTGTGTCTTGGCCCTGCTCACCTATATCCTTCTGGTAGTGATACCGGCTTGGCTGCGCTGGCTGCTGCTGATACGCTTGGCGGGGCTGAAAGCTTCGACATTTCGAATTTTCAGTCTGTCTATGATGGGGATTTTTTTCAATAGCCTAATTCCCGGTGGAACGGGTGGGGATTTGATCAAAGGGTATTATCTCTACAAAGAACATGAAGACAAGGATAAGGCTTTGGCTCTAACCTCAATTGCCATGGACCGCCTAATTGGACTCTATGCACTACTCACTGTGGCGATGGCGATGACATTCCTCAATTACCCTCTTTGGAAAGACTCCGGATCCTTAAGGCTCAACAGTCTCTTTTATGCAGGAGTCTATTTTGTTTTCACCGCCGCCATCGCGTTCTTTTTTTCGCCTTTATCCCACCGCTTCTTAAGGCACCCGGCGCTATTCCGCCTACCTGGGGGCCGGTTTCTGAAATCTCTTTTTGCATCTCTGCTGCTCTATCGGCAACGTCCGACGGGCTTGATCCTGGCGCTGGGATTGGGCATCATCGTAGACTGCGGACTTATCCTACTCTATTATTTTTCTGCGTTGGCCTTGGAGCTGAAGCTGCCGCTCTTTGTGCATGGCTTTGTAGTTCCAACATTGACGATGATCAATGGTATACCCATTTCACCTTCTGGGCTAGGCGTGGGAGAAGCGGCGGGAGAAGTGATCTATCGCAGCCTGGGTGTTGCGCAAGGGGGCAGTGAAGTGATGGCCTTGGTGCACATTTGCATTATGATGGTTTCCCTCATCGGTGCCCCATTTTATTTCTTGTACCGAACCCCAGTCCCATTACCGGTTCTAACCCCGCTTCCAACCCCTAACGCCATTGGCGACCCGTCTCCCGCTAGTGATTAAAAAGCTATAATGCAGTGTCGATGGAAACCAGCAAGACGGTTGTCGCCCCAAGTCGATTTAAAATTCCGCCACTAGTTCAGCACCTTTTAAAATTTGCATTAGGCGGCGCAGTGATCTGGGCCATGATTCGTTCCGGCGCACTGGATCCGGTCCTGGTTTCCCATGCAATAATCACCCATCCATGGTTATGCTTTTTCGGCTTAGTCACCTATTTGATACCCGTTGTTTTAGCGGGTTGGTTGCGTTGGTACCTGATCCTGCTCAACGCCGGCCTCAAGGTGTCGGCTTGGCGATGCCTGACCCTGCAAATGATCGGCCTTTTTTTTAATACCCTCATTCCAGGTGGAAACGGAGGGGATGTCATCAAGGGATACTATTTATTCCAGGATCACAAAGATGGAGAAGCCTCATTGGCATTGACCTCTATCGCTATGGACCGACTGGTTGGAACCTACGGACTTTTATGCATGGGCATGATTATGACGGGACTCAATTATTCACTTTGGAAGGATTCAACCGCGCTGCGCATCAACAGCGTGTTCTATGCCGGCGTATTCCTATTGTTCACATTGGCCATTGCCTTTTTCCTCTCTCCCTATTCGAGTCGTTTTTTAGAACACCGGGCTCTTGGAAAACTTCCCGGCGGAAGGTTTATCCAATCATTCGCCAAATCACTGCTGATATTTCGGCTCAGACCTAAAGGGTTGTTACTGGTTCTGGGAATTGGATGTATTGTCGATGCAGGGCTGATCCTCATGTACATTCTTTTCGCACGCACTTTAGGCCTTACCATCCCTTGGTTAGTGCATGGCTTTGTGGTGCCCACCATGACTATGATCAACGGCTTGCCCATTGCACCATCCGGTGTTGGAGTAGGGGAGGCTGCCGGTGAAATGATCTACCGAAACGTAGGAGTCCTGCAGGGTGGGAGCGAAATCATTGCGCTCGTGCATATCTGCATTCTTCTGGCCTCCCTACTAGGCGGACCGTTCTATTTCTTCAAAACACGCCGTTTTTAAGGCGTTTCCAGGTCGCGAACCGTCCCAGTGTCGCTTTTATTGACACTTTTTTAGGTTTCCCAAGAAATCCTGCAAAATTTTACGCTGGAATGTGATGGCCATCAAACCTGGAGTGAACGATATAGATTACTTTATAGGTCAATCGCGCTAAGAAACGAAATTTGGAGGATAGTGTGTTGAAATTTTCTTGTTTCCAATCAGTTGGTTTTTACTGGATTATCATGGCCATTTGCTTGCCCTCTATTGGGCAGTCCAAGGCAAAACCTGTGCCCGTGCAAACCGTTGTTTTCAATGCCCAAAACAAGGAGCCAGCCCCGCTTCTGGATACCACGCTCGTTCGAAAACTGTATATGGATGGCGATTTTGATCAAGCCATTGAAATCCTGGAAACCGGACTCAAAGCGAAACCGGCATATACACATCATGACAGCGTCTTCATTTTCAAGCATCTCGGAGTCATGTACGCAGCCAAATACGAAACCCGCGAAAAGGGCAAATATTTTATGCACCAACTTCTGGCCGTGGAGCCAACCGCCAGAATTCTGGACATGTATGCAAGCGACATGATTTACATGATTTTCAAAAACATCCAAGATGAATATGAAGAGACGCGGGGTAAATTGGACCGGGCACAATCTCATGTGGCCGGAAATTCTCAATCCAGTTCAAAAGGGGATAACGCAACTAGTGGACATCAGGATCCGCACGTGCGTCCAGAGCCCAGTTCAAATCACGCTTTTTACTGGGTGGGGGGCACGGCCGTGGCGGTTGCCGTTGGCGTTGGTGCCTATTTCATTTTAGCGGATAGCCCGGGAAACCAAGCTCTGCACGGCGTGCAATGATATCGTGAAAGATACAGGTAGCTCTGGTTCCTGCAAGGGTAACCCATTCTGATTCAAGCCTCAACGTAATAGATCAAGCCCTAATAGCTTTCCGCATACAAGCAGCGGAGCATGTGTACCTCTAATGCGGGTTTCACCTAGACTTATCGTATAGGCACTTTCCTTTTCAAGTTGGCTGATTTCTCCGCTCGAAAAACCGCCTTCAGGTCCAATCAGTACAGCATATTCTTCATCCAAATGTACCGGTAAACGATCTTTCCCAGGATGAGACAAAATCAATGGCATAGATTTGAAATGATTTCGCCATTCAGGTAAGGAAATAGGTGCGTGAATTTCCGTGAGCCAAGCTTTTTTAGATTGTTTTAAGGCAACGAGGGATTTGGCCCGGAGCCTTTCCACCAGTCGATCGTAATTCTGGCCTTTGAATTCCTGGGAATGGTCCGTCGACACTAGGTGAACGGCTCGAATATTCAATTGGCAGATGCCATCAATAGGCTCCTCCAAATCTTTCCCCTTCAATAGACTTAAGACCATATTCAATTTGGGTGGGGGTACTTCCATTTCGATGCATTCGGCCGCGACAAGTTCGAGTTCGCCGCTTTTTGTCGGTAACGTTTCACACAGGAACGCGCCACCTTTACCATTGCTGGCAACTACCATGCGGCCCGGCTGAATGCGCAGAACTTTCCGGATATGCAGGGATTCTGCTAAGGGTAGCCTAAATCGGTCACCGACAGAGTTTACGTCGGCAAAAAACCAACTCTCTTCAAAGGGCTTTTCCATAAGGAGATTAACCAAGGCGTGCTTTGATGAGATTGAAAATACCCATGTCCCGGCTTAGCATGAAAAGTAAATATCCCTGCCACCCCCCAAAGGTTAGAGTTAAGAACAGGTTGAGCATATTGGCTCCCCATTTTGTCTCTTCCCCAAAGACTAAAGAAATACCGAGTAGAATGGCCGTAAGGCTTGCACTAAGAGTACCTGCGCAAATGGAAATGATAATGGCTTGATCATCCCAAAGCAATGGATTCCGAAAGTGCAGCCACGAAGAGGCTCCTGCCAAGGCAAAATTCACGCATTGTAAAAGGATAAAAGTTAAGGGCATTTAGGCCTCCACTCCATACATTTTTGCCGGGATTCCAAATTGGGATTCAATCTGGATTTTTAGGGAGTTTAGAAACTCTTCGCTAACCGGTGTACAGGAAGCCTGGGCTGGTTTTCTGGCTAAGGTATGGAGTTGTACTTCCTGGATGTCGCTACCGGCTGCTTGAATACGTTGGAGTCTATTCAAATAAGCATCCACTTCCTCCCTAGAAGGGACCACACCGGATAGCGCGCAAAACAGGGTTTGAATTTTATAAGGATGCGATTTTCCAAGCCCAATCAAATTGCTTTCGATTTGGTCTAAGCGGACGCGGGACACATTTATTTTCTGGTACCATTCCTCCGTACCTGCATCGAGTTTGGCCCAAACTTCCCCGTTTTTGGTCATCAGGTGGCCAATTCCCTCGAGCACGGCCTTTCTATCCAGTAGGGTCGAATTTGTGATCAGGATGAGTTTGAAGTCTAGATTGACACGACTTGCTTGCAATCGGGCTAACATGGAACAAACCTCGGCAAACGCAGGAATCATGGTTGGTTCGCCATCACCACTAATGGCGATGTCACGCAACAGTTTATCCTTATCTGCAAGGGGAGAAAAACGAGGCATACGGAAGACACCTTGACCATCGAAAAAGTCCAACAATTTTTCGAGTTCCACTTGGATAGCATTTACGGAAATGGTTACCTGTTCCCTAGGAATTGTTCGATCCACTTGGCAATAGGGGCAATCAAAATTACAGGCTTTGTCAATATTGAGATTGACGCCGATGGAAATCCCTCCAGACCGTCTTGAGACTACCGGATAGGCATATTGAAATTCGGCAAGGGATCGCGGATGGTTGCTTTGTTCCTGATTCAATGGATTGGAATACATAGACGTTTTAAGGTAGCATTTCCAGCTTCTTGGGGTAGAGCAAGGGGGTATTCAAAGTATTTTGTTTACCGCAATCGAGAAAACTTCGGATTTATTGAGGCTGCACATTTCGATATTTTGGCAAGCAAGTAAGATTTATTGCGGCATATACCAATGGAACCTCCTGGACTGCTCCTAAATATAGGGTGAATAAATACCAAAAATGCCACCGTTTATACTGATTAAAGTAAGCAAAGGGCAAGTATATTCGGTTATCTTTATGGCAAACGAAATTTTAATTGTGCCAAAAAGTAATCGGATAAGGCTGCTCCACCCAATCGTACTGTTAAGATCGGTTGCATTTGACTTTACTCGGAGTTAGTTTACCAATGTAACGCCATAATAAATTGGCGACGATCTTTATGATATTAGAAATCTGGCAATATACAGGAGCAAAAGATGATTTTGAGTAAAAAGGTTGGGAAAACTTTAATGCTAGCTGGGTTGCTATTGGTGAGTTTACCATGGGCACAGCCTCTGCCCGCACCCACTACCGGAGACGCCCCTTGTGCTCCGGAACCTACCGGCAATATGCTCAAAGATACTGTGGTTTCCGTACCGGATGATTCCGGATATTTTTCCTTGTTTGACGGCACTCTAAAGGGTTGGTGGCAGAGCTGCCTGACAGACCATTCGTCTGGAGATCGGGTCAAGGGCGCCGCTTTCCGAATCGGATCGGATGCAGGCGTACCTGCAATTTACAGTGGCCAACATTCCACCGATGGTACAGTGAGTGGCGTTCGAAATGGGGTAGGTGGGATTCTTATGACGAACAAAATATTTAACAATTATGAAATCGTATTTGATTTTTGGCCAGACTTTGGCAACGATGGAGGCCTGTTTAATCGAACGACGGCAACTGGAGTGTGTTTTCAGACAGTATTGGATTATTTGGGGGGTGGCTCAGTCGGTGGATCATGGGGCGAGGCTGGATATAATTCCCCAACTGGCCGAGATGATAGGCCATTTGATTACAATGGAAATGAGAATAACATATCTATTGGCGGAAAACCCGCCTGGTCATCATGGACGGCAACGACTGCAAAATATAACCCGGCTAGTTATGGCTGTGCACTTACTGGCTGTGTACAAGCGGACTATCTGCGGCTATGGGATGTGAATGGCTGGAACCAAATGAGAGTTCAGTTTTACGGAGGTTCTGTGGCTGGTGCCGGAAATATTCATATGAACTCCTGGTTTCGTAAGGTTGGTGCAACGGTTTGGGTCCCCATTATCAAAGATACGACTCTGAATTATCCTACACCGCCAGGGTATATTGGTTTCCAAGTACATCAAGGACAGCGTTTTACTGGAATGAAGGGATCATGGTATAAGGCTATTAAATGGCGCCCAATGGATGATAAGGGTAATGTATTGAAGCCTGCAACCACTGCAATTAAAAGGATTAAGTCCTCCATCAATCTTTTCGCCACACCAACATCTCTGGTAGGAACTATCGAAAGTAATTTCGAATTAATAATCCAGGACTTGAATGGAAAAACCTTGGAAAGATTCTCTGGCTCGGCTGGCAGGATTAATCACGCCTTTAAAACCCAAGCACACGGCTGGCTTTCGATTCAAATCAAAAGTATAAATGGGATTGAAACTCTTAGAATTAAGCGAGACTAGAACACGGCAAGATATTCAGGGGGCTAATTATTTTTAGCTACCCTGTCTGTCCATCCCTTTAAATAAATAATCCAGTTACTAAACTTGAATTTATTGTGATTCAGATGAAGCAAGTCAAAAAATTTATGTCACAAAAAATATTTTTGGCAATGCAACCCCTTGCGCTAGGCGGAATAGCCCTTGGATTGTTGGCTTCCTTTTCCTACTCGGAATTGGCGCCAGCCTTTCAAATCCACGGTCAGGCGTGGTTTGATGGCGGTCGAATCATGCATATGACTGATACGCTGATAAGAGGTGCAGCCCCAAACAATGTTCTCAATTTAAATGGTAATACTCTTCAGAGTATGGGCGCTCAGTTTACAGTTGAGGCTGATCTTTCGGAAAACCTGGTGGGTGCGGTCGGCTTTGGAGTGCAGAAAATAAACCATTCGCTTGGGAATGGCTCCCAACAACTGATGGCTATTTCACTTTTCCAGAATTTCCTTACTCAATCCCGATTAACTTATTTTCTTGGAGAGAAAGTTGCACCTTCGCTAAGCATAACCCTTGGCAGTTTTCCTTATAAATACAATGCTGATGTCAAAAACCTGGGCTTGTATTTGCTGCGTGGACCCGTTTACCCAGGCATTCTGATGAGTGGATACCAGGACTTTGCAGTTGATACGACAAAAAGTACGATTTTAGGATTGAACCTGCATCAAAAAATTGGTGCCATTTCACATGATTTGATTTTGAATAGTGAACGAGAAATTCCTCCGACATTGGATTGGAGTCTTGCCTATATCGCAAAAATTCAGGCAGGCCCACTTGAAATTGGAGCCGGTGTAAATTTTTATCGGTTACTTGCCTATAAATCAAAATTGGAAACACCCGGAAAATATTTCAGTGATGCGGAATTGGGATTCAAAAAGAGTCGATATGTTGAAACGACACCGGGTTCCACTGACACGGTTTTTTTCACGCACCAAGGCACCAAGCTGATGGGGATGTTCGGATTGGACCTTCAAAAGGCACTAGGGAAACAATTATCAAATCCAGATGACCTAAAGTTATACGGGGAAGTTGGTGTGATTGGCTTAAAAAATTATGGGAAAGCATATGCTGATATTTCACAGCGCATCCCCCTGATGTTGGGATTCAATTTTCCTACGGGCGGTTGGTTGACTCATCTTTCCCTTGAAGTTGAATATTATGGTGCTTTGTATCGCAGCGATCTCGCCCGCGTTGGAAACAATAATACGGTAGCAGGTTGGACAATTCAAAACCATCCCATTCCCTCGCCAAAACCGGTTGGCTATGCGGATTATGGCATCGATACTCTTACTGGCTTCTGGATCAAACCTGATCCAATCGATCCTGCAAAGGCAGATACTGTTCGTGTCAAAGGTACGGCGCTAGACAAGGAAAATCAAACCTTGGATAATATCAAATGGTCCGTGCTCGCCGAAAAAGTCATCAGCAATCATATCAGGATTTCTGGTCAGTTAGCAAACGATCATTATAGGCCTAAGCCAGTGGCGACAGGATTAATAAAGGCTGAAGGTGGAACTCAAGAAGCTTTTGCTTCCCCCAAAGATTGGTATTTCTTAATTCGAATGGGGTATTTCTTTTGAGTCGCCATCCGAATGCATGGGCAACGAGGTCGCCATTGACGCAGGTTTTAGTTTGGGTATTCTTGATGAGTGCGATTTCGAATGGCGCAATGACTCAGGAATTAAAATTGGAATACCATGGAGCAGGGTGGCTTCAATTAGGACGGGTGGAGAATAGTTTTTCACTGCCCGGTAACGGCAACGATTATGAAAATAATTGGCTTGGAAATTCAGGTGCAGTTCTAACCTCTAAAGCTGTGATTGATGATAATTGGGACGGCGGTTTAGGTATAGGAACCATAATGGTCCATTTGGCCAGAGGCGCTCCGGGGCAGGCTAATAAATGGTATCCCTTTTGGGTCCCATTTGTATCAGAAGCCCGTTTGACTTACTCTTCGGGCGGCTATGCAGCTGGGAGTGGCTTACAATTCAGTTTTGGTTCCATGGGCTACACTTACAATCCGGATGCCAAGAATCTGGGATCATATCTATTACACGGGTATGTTTATCCAGGTACCTTGGTTTCTGGTTCCGGAAATATTTTTGGAATGATTGGGAAATTGAAAGCAGGATCCTGGCAAAATGATTTAATTGCCAATGCCGAAATGGATGAGAAGCCAATTTACGATATTTCTGTTGCAGATGTCATGACAATTTCGACCTTTAAAGGATTTGATCTCAGTGCTGGCATTAATTTCAGCCGTTTGATTCCTATGAATAAGAAACTTACCTCACCTGGCAAGGATTGTAACGCGAACTTCCTCGGCCCGTATGCCAACGGAGGGCAAGAAAATCCGTGTTTTATTGTCGTCAAGGATACTTCTGGGGTAGTTATCGATACAATTCTCGGTTCCTTGGGCGGCGTTAAAGCCATCGCGCGCTTAAGATTGGATCCAAAAGCATTTTTTTCAAACGCAATAAGCCTTTTTGGAAAAGATGATTTGGTAATCTACAGTGAAGTTGGAATTATTGGCGTGCATAACTATGCCAAGTTGTATAACAAGATCCTACGCCGCATGCCTATTATGTTCGGAGTCAACCTTCCTGGTTTTAATTTCCTGACTTCTTCAATAGAAATCGAATATTATGCCAACAAACTTTCAGGTGATAATTTAGCTGCTCGAAACGGATCTTGGGTCTCAGTTGTGGACGATCCTCGAATCAATACTAAACGAGACGATTGGAAATGGTCGGTGAATGTTTCAAAGGTTTTGCTTGGAAACCTGGCATTATCTACCCAGGTCGCAAACGATCACCTGCGTTTAGGCGGAAACCACGATCAGGACGCAGGAATCGAGGCGATGCGAACGCCTGAAGATTGGTATTGGACTACTAAACTTGCGTATTTTTTCTAGGACTTCAGGAAGGCATCAATGAGTCTTTGCACATTTTTGAAAATCCTTCGCATTAATGGCGTCAAAGGGATAAGTGCAATAGCAATGGTCGCTACGTCAGTACATGCTGTCGATTTTTCGAACAAAACATTTCATGCAGCAGGCTGGATGCAGTATGCTTCAATTGTAAAAAGCAGTGATACGACGCAAGGGAAACGGTTAGATTGGAAGCCGCTCATTTCCTCAGGAGCCCAGTTCTCTTTTGCAATTAATCCTTCCGAAAAACTTAGAATCGAGGCTGGCATTGGTGCTGTTGCCGGGCATTCTTTGTCCGCAAATTATGGAGAGGGGGGATATGCTCCTGTCGATGTGTCACCTTATGTCTCCAACGCTAATTTCAACTACAGAGTTTTGGATGAAGGCGAAACCAAATTTTCCGTTCGTGCTGGGTTATTCGCCTATGATTATAATCCTGATGCCCAAAATTTGGGCCTATACTTATTGCGCGGGCCGGTCTATCCAGGATATGTGCTATCCGGTTTTGAAACGAAATACGTGCTGCCCGTTGCCAATACTTTAGGTTTTCAATTTCACCACCAAACAGGTGGCTTTGAAAACGATATGCTGTTTGCCTTTGAAACAGAATATTATCCCTACTGGGACATTTCTCCAGCATATGTTACGAGCTATACTTTTGGTAGGTTCTTTCGAATTGGAGCTGGGGTCAATTTTTATCACATGATTCCAATCGATAACAAGATAACATCTGATACCAATAATATTTATATCGATACATTACCAGTAGTGGACGATACAACTCGGATTTCCTTTAAAGGGACTAAAGTCATGGCCAATGCCTCCATTGACCTTAAGGCACTTTTCGGGCATTTGGAATTACTTGGCCCAGAGGATTTAAAAATCTATGGAGAAGTAGCCATTCTTGGATTGAACAATGGTTTACCATACAGGGCTCTTTACGGAAATTACTCAAATAGGATGCCAATTATGGTTGGCATTAACTTGCCTACTTTCAAGGTTTTGGATCGGCTCTCTTTTGAGTTTGAGAGGTATACTGCAAAATTCAAAGACGATTTATCTGGTTATAACCATTACGGTGCACCTACACCATTTCCTATCGGGAAGTTGGACACCAACTATTCCGAAGATAATTTTAAATGGTCATTATATGGGTCTAAGGTGTTTCAAAAGCATGTTAAAATAAGCATCCAAGCTGCCAGCGATCATTTCCGTCCCGGCATTTTCAAAGGCTACGGAGACAATAATCCACCTGCCATGGAAGCCGTACTTTTCAAGCCCAGTGAATGGTATTGGTCCAGCAAAGTCGCCTACTTTTTTTAAAAGCTACGCATCATTTAAAGGGCATCTTTGGTCCCAGCTTCCATTTTGGTTCGCCACGCCTCAAAGGCTGGTGTGAGCAAACCCTTTCGTTGACCCTTTAAGAACTGTTTGCCAATCACCCTGCCAAATTCCATACTTGATTCAAACATATTGGTTAGTAGTGGCAACGACATGAGGAATCCCTGCAAGTACGGGGATTTGGAGTTTCTGGCCAGTTTCCAGGGAAACTTTTGAGACAGCATCCTGCCGAGTAAAATGGTATTGGCGAGCCGTAAGGAGTTGACGCCAAATTGGGACAGTCCTTCATAGGTTACCCAATCTCTAAAAAAGAACTTCCCAGGGGTATGGAACAAGTGCAGATAGGCGATGTAGAAGAAAAAAGGCCAAGCCGCTACCAGTCGTTTGCCTCGATCGGGTGAGAACCAGATGAGAATAATCAGTGCGGGAATTTGAATCCAAAATAAATTGCCAAGTAGTAATCCAGCCAGGGCCACTAAACCAAAGCAAAAGTGCAAGTTGTTGAAAGGCTGTTTTGAAATCGTGGATGGACTCACGGGTTGAGTTTGGGGCCCACTATCGCTTATCGTGAACATGCGCGTTAAATCGGATTCGGAATAATGGACCAACGCGGCCACGAGCCCTCCAGAAAAAAGCGACCAAGCCAACATGGGTCCAATCATGAAATAGAAACCTGCATGGCGAATGAGCAGCCATTTGACCAATGCCAATTGCGCCAAATTAAAAGCTGTGGCTAAAAGAACACTCGCACCGAGAACGCCCAGAAATCGCTGATGGGTGAGCCAACGAATCATTGGCCCCAGGCCCAACAGTGCCAGGGCACCGGCTCCTGTCCCAATCAGGAAGGTTGAAAAGGGTTGGCCTCCATAAAGGACAGCGATTAGATTACGGGCCAGGAGAAGTGTAAAGGCGGGGGCCGCACCGTACTCAAGGAGAAAAGGGAGAATGATGACATAGGAAAGCCCAATTCGCATCCAAGGAAACAATGGAATGCGCGGCACCAGGTTTTCCATGATTTGTAGACTGGTGGCTATCAATAGTGCCAAAGCAAAAGCCTGTGGCTTGACCGCGTTGAGATTTAATTTCTTAATAGGTGATGGCATCGGCTCCGGCTTTCATGTGCCCGGGTCCATCTGGGCCCTCCAGAGTGAGCAGCAGCTTGGCCGGCAGACAAACGATTTCTTCATGACTGTGGCGGACAACTCCGGTTTTAACGCAGAGTTTATTTGGACAGGGTGAGCTCACTACGCGAGCAGTGCCCGATCCGATTTCTAGCCACACCATTCCTATTTGCGTTGGGATGGAAATGCGTCTTGTCTCTCCTGCCAAAGGGTACCAGGCGAATTTTTTATTGGCGATGTAAACCACAGCTCGGCTGCCTTCAGTATAACGAAAAGTCAGCATGGCCCATGCGCCGGAACCGATTACTAATAGGATAACAAGAACGTCGAATGGGCGAAAAAATGTGCGAGGTTGCAATACAGGCCTTATCGGGAGCTACAGTTAGACATTCCCTGTAGGTTAAGTATGGGAAAAATTTCCGGCATGGGGATGGCACATAATCCAGTTGGTCGCGCCTCAAACCAAACAGCGGCCGCATGATATTGTCGTGCTACGGGCATGCCTTTTTCCGGACCAAGGATAAAAAGCGAAGTGGACATGGCATCGGCCCAAACACTTGAATCCGTAACAACAGTCACGCCACAATATTTTGGTGCGGGTTTACCAGTTCGGGGATCAAAGATGTGGTGATAGCGTATTCCCCCTGATTCGAAAAACCGTTCATAGTCACCGGATGTGGAAATTGCTTTTGGGGTGATGCTCGCAATCAGCCCGCTCAAGGAATCTGCTGCGCGGGGATGTCGTATGCCGATGCTCCAGGTGCCGGACTTTTTTTTTCCGCCGAGCCGAATCTCTCCTCCGGCTTGCAGAATATGGTTGGGGCAACCAAGGGAATCGAGCAATGCATGCAGCTTATCCACTATAAAACCTTTGGCGATAGCGCCTAAATCAATTTGGGTATTTTCGCGATGCAGCACGGCTCGATTGCCTGAAAGTAAGGTCAGCGGTGGCCTATGGTTGGGCGTCTCCCACAGCGAATGATAGGTGGGGTTATCCTTCAGAAGGGAATCTAGGCTGGTCGAATCTGGTACATGACCGGTTTGACCACTTCCGAGGCCCCACATCCATTTCAAGTCATGCAGGGTGATATCAAAGGAACCGTGAGTGGCTTCGCCTACATCTAGAGCGATTTTTAGAACTTGATATATTTCCGGATGAACCGTTACAGTATCACCGATGTGACCCTTTATTTCTGATAAAGCGGAACGAGATGAGAAATCACTAAATAAAAGGTTTAATCGTTCTGTTTCCGCTTCCAGACGGTAAAAGACGCTGTCATCGGAAACTGGAGTGGATCCGAAAAGTGAGACAGCCATGTTCGTATCCATGGCAAACCAGTTGTGCGTTCTTGCCGTATCCTGACAGTTGACAAAAAACAAGGCCAAAAAAGGGGCTACGAATCGGAATGGCATTTTAACTTCCTTGCAAGGCATTCTGGATTCTATTATAGGAAAAAAATGTAGGATTCTCCCCTGGAACTGCGACAGGGAGAGAATCAGGACGAGGATTGGGCCAATACTATTTAATGGGTCGAACGGAAGAACTTGTTTGGGTGCCTTTTTTAAGAATCGGTCGGCCCCGTAGGTCATAGACTTCGCCGTGGAGCGAATGAGAACCGCGCAGCTTTTGGGCATAGGATGCTATTTGGGTAACGGGTTGTACAGTCAAAGTAGCATTCGCGCTTGTAACAGGAAGCATGGCCCCGTTATTAATCACGACAGAATACAAACCGCCATTGTCTCCAATTACCGTAGCCGGAGTGGTATAGCTGGCCAAAGTGGCGCCAGTGATGTTTACTCCGCCTTTGCGCCACTGATAGGTTAACGTTGGCGTGCCTGCCGCAATTACGCTAAATGTCGCCGCTGAGCCGACTTTGACTGTTTGATTGCTGGGTTGGGTAGAAATACTAGCCGGAGAAATAACCGTCGAAGTCAAGGTTGTAAAGGATCCAGCAGTGGCATAAGGCTTCTCACCACCTTGGGTATCAATGGCTTGGATGTTGAAATTGTAGACGATGCCGGATGACAATCCGGAAATGGTGAATGTTCCTTGATTTCCTGCTGCATTTTTAACTGTGCAATTGTTTTTGGCAACAGCAGGAGCGGGATCATAACAAAGCGTTCGGGTGCCGTAATCATATTTGTCTTTTGAATAAGTGATGACAGCGGTGGTAGCGGTCACGCTGGTGACCGTAACTGTTAGGCTGGCTGCGGAGACCGCATCGGGACGGGCGACTACGTTATTACGTGTTATGCAGAGGAAAGCGATCAGAATTGCCGTGGCCGTTGAAATAATTTTTCTGTTCATTTTTGACTCCATTTAATTGATGGTTTTACCATTGAACGCCGGCTTGGAATACGAAGTACCCTGACATTAAAACCATCATGTAACCCATGATTTTTTTGATGTAGACCATCCACATGCCGGAACGGGGAAGTCGGGTGAGAAAGGAGGAGAAGGTGCCAATCATGATCAGAATGGAACCCATTCCCAGCGCAAAAACAAAAAGGAGTAGAGGACCCATGATTACATTGTGGGTAGAGCCTACCCATGCGAGTATCACAGCTAGAGGAGGTGCTGTACAGGGTGAGGCCACAAGTCCGAATGTTAAACCATAAATAAAATTTGAAAACAACCCTTGCTTATGCTGGCCGTTGCCACCCATCGTGAGTCGCGCGAAATTGATTTGGAAAACGTCGAGCATATTGAGCGCAAGGGCCATGACAACTGCGGCCACGCCCAGGAGCACCCATGAATTAGAACTTAGGGAACCAAATAGAGATCCGGTGAAAGCCGCTACCATTCCCAGGGCTGCATAGGTTGTGGCAATTCCACCGACATAAAACAAGGTGAGTAAGAACCCACGAAATTTCGATTCGGCATTTCGAGTACCCAGAATGCTTATCGTCACGGGAATCAATGGGTAAATACATGGGGTAAAGCTGGAACCAACTCCTGCCAGAAAGCACAACACTATTGCCCCAAGGGACCCAGTTGAAAGTGCTGTGGTTAAATTTTGACTGCTAATCATGTTCCCGCCTTCTTTTTGGTCTTTTTGGTTTTAACATCGTGGCTATGTGACACTTTGTTAGAGCCTTCCTGAGCCTTTGAGGCCAAGGCTAATTCTTCCAGCCGGGCGTTTTCTTTCTCTTTTTCCTTGTCCTTCTCCATTACCTTGGCCTTATCGGTTTCCGCGACTTGTTCCGCTAGGGCCTGATCCGTAGCCACGGTCAACTGTTTTTCTTGATCGGGATCGTATCCCGGCATCGCCGTTTTCAAATTTCCGTGGCCGTCAAAAACATATAGAGAAGGAATGCCCGTGAAGCCAAAGGATTTACTGAGGGAATTTTCTTTATCGAGTAAAACCAGGTAGTTGATGCCAAGTTTTTTCGCGGCCTTGCCGATTTTTTCGGAAGAGCCTTTGTCAACACTGATACCGACAACAACAAGTCCCTGGTCCTTGTATTTGCTGCTCAACTCGGCAAGCTTGGGAATGGTTTCCTTACAGGTATTGCACCATGTCGCCCAAAAATCTACCACACATGCCTTTCCATTTAATTCGGAACTGCTCCAAGCCTTTCCATCGACATCCTGCAAAGTGAATTCAGGCAGTCTGGTGAACTTGGCGGCATGTACTTGAAATGAAGCGGCCATGCAAAATAGCGCGGCGGTTTTAGCGAGCGTATGTGGCATCGAAATATTCATATTGGTTCTCCTTTATAAATTGAAAGACAGGCCAAACATAAACACGCCCTGCATATATGCATCTTCAGGTGCATAGAGTTGATAGGTAATACTTCTAGGGACTCCAGCGCCAGTGCCTACGGGATCCCCGCGCGTATCTCGAAAAGTTTGATCATATTTGATATCCCAGCGATCCGGGAGAAAAAGGGATTCTCCCCAGCTGTCAGGAAAAACGGATGAGATTTTTACACCTCCAAGCCAGGATGTAAACGGATAGTATCGGATATCCCCCGTTCGATACGTTTCCTGACCGGTATAGATGGGCTTGGCAAAAGCGGAACCGGATTGGTTGTAATACCTAAGCCGAAAACGGATAAAAGAGGTTTCCGTAAAATACTGGCTCAATTTGAAATCAATGGTCGAGGATTTCATTCCCCAATCATCTTGATACCTTCGGGCATCTAAGTTAATGGATCCTAGTCGATCACCTAAATGATATCCCTGAACGATTTGTCCTGATAATGCGCCAGCCTGTTTGGTATCGGGAACTTTTTCCAAAAGCATGGTGCCGGTAACATCCACGGGAGGATTGTAGGGGTGACCTAGAAAGCCATGGCTTTGTATCCAGGTCGCCGTTAGTCCCACCAAGGTTAAGGAGGTAATGGACTGCGCAACCGTTGCACCCATACTGGTGATGCGTTTTCTGCCTCCCAACCCAGCGTATGCGCCTTTGGGTATAAACCTGTCAAAAAATTCAGCATAGTTCACGCCTACCGTAGTGTTCCGATCGTTGAAATCCCACGCGATGGAACCAGCGGGTGATTGGGAGAAATAATCATTTTCCCTGCTGATATAGTATGAGGCGTCTATTGCCACCCCTTTATGAGAATAAGTTAGAGAAGGATTTTCGGAATGCCGGACCTCCACTTTGGATGCATTGGAAATAGCATCCACTTCGCGATTTCCAAATAGGCCAACCTTGTCCGCACCTAGCCTCCGGGAAGCTCCGCTGACAATGTCCAATTCCTGTTCCCAACCAAGGCTCCAACTTCTGGACAAGGCTTTTTTCAAGGCGAAACCAGGTGTATGGTTCCAGACTCTATTTCGGTCCCAGAAATATTCATGTTTTATTTCCAAAGTGCTTCCCGATTCGGCCTGCAGGAGCCCGCAACAAATAACAATCCACGTCAGAGCGCGGTTTGCCGTGTAATTACTTAACATCCGCAACCGCCACCTGAACCGGAACTGCCGCCCACAGATCCCTCACGACGTGGCATGTCATGGCCTTCCAGGGCACTTTCCAAATTGTCATCATGCCGCTGCATGATAGGGTCGCTTAAGAATTCGCGATTGGCCTGGGGAACAAAGGCGCATCCGCTCAGTAACGCCAAGGTTACCAAAATTATGAAGCAGATAAATATGCTGTCCCGATTCATTTTATTCATGGGGCTACCGATGGGGAAACGGGTGGCCCTACTTCACCAGGACAAGTAGGATCATGACCATCTAGTGACGGGCAATTGCTCAGTCCAAGTCTGGGTGACATCCAGCGATAGCCGGGATCACGCTGATTATGACAGGTAACGGTTGAACAGGATAAATCTTTTGGGCGGTAGGCTGAAACCAAAAATTCCGGTTTCGTGATATCATTGGGTGCAAAGGCAACATCGACGACTCCATTGTTATGTGCCCAGGATGTCATCCATTCAACCATTTCGCCCATGCGCGCTTGACGAAACACCAAGGAGTCTATTTCCGTTGCCAAGGCTTCCTTTCTCGTGGTATCCATAGTTGCATAGGGTAGAGGACGCCATCTTGGGTAGCTGACCGTTTTCATAATCTTATCGCTCGCATGAGCATGTCCGGTTAGTTCCACTCCATTCGAATCCATCCAAGTGGTATCGGAGTGGACATATGAGAAGTGACGAATGGAATTGAAATGACAATCCATGCAAGTAGTGACAGCATTCAGCTCCGGCTGGCCTAAGTTGTTTCGATTGACGTTGGCGGACATTAAATGGTAATTGTGATTCACATCATGCAGTGGATAGCTGTGGCAGCTATTGCAACTCGGTCCCTTTTGAGAAGCCGGCGTTGAGCCGGATCCTGTCAATAAATCCGATTGGGTGGTCAATTTAGGCGCAATCTCGCAGCCGGCTAGGACTAGGCAACCCAATATGGCCAGGTAGCTAATCTTGATAATTCCCATTTCATCAAAATTTCTAGGATTGGTCTGTTTTGCATTCGTCCGCATTTTGATAAGTTAATGAAGGCATGTAACTTGAGGATTCGCATTGGACATGTTCTGTACTCTTTTGTGTACAAGACGCCATAAAAAGTCCAGGCATTGGCTATAATCGAGGTTACTTTTTATGTCCATGAAGAGCACCATCAAGTTGCCGGATCTTCTCAACTATTCGAACTACCGGCAATATTTACAGGACTATTACCAGGCTCAGAAGCAGGCGAATCCAAAATTTTCCCTGCGCTTCTTCGCTAAAAAGGCAAAATTCCCAAGCCATGGTTTGCTAAAATTTTTGATGGAAGGCAAGCGAAATCTCAGTAAAAAAACTTTGGTAAAATTGTCAGACGCACTTGATTTAGATAAAGAGCGCACGCAATATTTTGAAAACCTGGTGTTTTTCAATCAAGCACTTACTTTGGAAGAGAAGAATTTCTATTACCAGAAACTGGTACAATCTACCTCGAAATCGACCTTCCAAAAATTGGAGGTATCGCAACTCCAGATTTTTCGAAAGTGGTATAATATCGTGATTCGAGAAATGCTCAATTTAAAGGGCTTTCGGAATAGTCCAGCCTGGATTTCAAGTCAATTGCTGCCACGGGTTGAACCCTACGAAGTCGAGGAAGCTTTATCAATGCTCCTAGCATCCGGTGTGATTAAGAAAACTGCCAACGGCTACAAGCCCGCAGAACCGGATATTACAACCGATGATGAGATTAAGTCTTTTCTGGTTAAGAATTACCACGCCCAAATGCTCAAACTGGCAGGCTGGGCGCAGGATGAAGTGCCGGGTAAAGAGCGCGATATTTCGTCGGTATGTTTCGCCATTAAGGAATCTGAATTGCCCAATTTAAAGAAGCAAATTCAACTCATGCGAAAAGAGCTGCGTAATTTTGCGGCATCGGATGGTGACGGCGAAAGAATCGTCCAGGTTAATATTCAACTTTTTCCCCTTAGCAAAGGGAGAACAAAATGAGCTGCATGGTGCGTCCATTCCTTCTCTTGGTTTTGACCGGAATTTTATTTTTTTCAAATGGGTGTTTCACGGAAATCGGCAATGCGGAAGACGAGAGGCTGCTGCGTACGGAATTCAAAATAGACTATTCTGAAAATCCGGTAATCCTGGGAATGGGAAAGTATGCGGCGACTATATCTAATAACGATTCGATTATAATTCAGCATTTTAAAATGCTAGTGCATGAAGCTTCGTATACGCTGAAAGATAGCGTCACACAAACGACGGTTCAAAAACTGCTATGGGCGGAAGATTCCATAAGTGATCCCGTAGATTTTACAGGTACCGATAAAAGCGCCAATCTAAAAGTGGAAAAATTAGGCGCACAGGTCCCGGAAAATATCAATTTGGAATTCAAGGTCGATGAACATAGAGCGCTGAATCCGGCAACCATGGATTTTACAGCCTTTTCTGATATCGGTTATATAAAGGGAATCTTTGCGGATGGCGGAAATTTGAAATCAACTTCTGGGTCAAAAAATATGAATACTAATTTTCTATTTTCCTTACCAACAGCTAATGAAATTCACATGACTTATTCAAAATCTGCAATGCTGGGATGGTACAAGGATAAGGCATACAATTGTCAAATCGAATTTTTTCCGAATAAGTGGATTGCAAATGTGGACTTCTCGACAATCGAAACCGTAGTGGATAAGAATGGATTGAAATTTGCCCTAATCGACAGCAATCATAATGTGGCACTGTATGCGACCCTTGTCGCATCATTTTATAAATCATTCAATACCTTGAACATTACGGAATAGTCTAGGGGACTTTGAAGTTTGGGAGAAAAGGCGTCCTTGCCTTTCATTATGGGCCTCCGTGCCCCAAAAATCGAAATACATTTTAGGGATACAATTCAGGATTGCTGGGAGAGACCTCCTGTTTGCGCCCAGGCGGTTAAACCGGACGTAATCAGTGAATCAACCTGAGATCTAAAACTGCCAGACGCGTCCGCCTTGCTGTTTCGGTCATTTCGTCGATTCTCCATCCGCTTTTGAATACCATCCACAAACGTTTGCAAGGAACCGCCCCTTTCCGCATGCTCCAGCTGTAGATGCTGAAGCACCTTACTGGCCACGTCTTCTGGATTACCCATAGGACTTTTGCGAGGGTGGGTGTGATGCTCATGTTCTGGAATGCTATCCGATTCGACTGCCGCAGTCTTGTCAGTGGCGCTGGCCCCGTCATTCCCGAGGAATCCTCCTAAGGCTTGCATAAGGGCTTTAACCAATCCAGAACCGAACACTCCACCTGATTGCGATTCGTTCTCATGGGAATCCGTTCCCTGCGTCCGGCCTATCCCTTTGCCGGAAATCTGCGCGCCGTCATCGGAACGCGTCATGGAAATCTGGATTATTCTAGCCTCCAGACTCATCGTGAACGAATCACCATCCTGGTTTTGCAAATCGGATGAACGACTTGCAGTATTGGATGAAGTTCCACTTGAAGGATCAGACAATTTAGGTTTCGGAGGATCCGTTGAACCTGAATAAATGCGCAATTGCGCAGAATAGGACTGAATGGAAATGCTTTCCATGTTACTCCTTGAAATGGGGAACTCATGCAGCGCCCCCCAAAAGTCGTATCGGTAATTGTTTTTGGAATCTTAAATTTATTTTGGATTTAACGTAACTTGAAAGGCTTGGACGAGTTAATGATCTCTGCCAATCCACTTGTGCCATGTCGTGTGATTTTCCAGACGCACCCGAATGAACACTATTTGAGTACGATAGTTTAGACCGTCCCAGTGCAGGGTGACTTGGCTATCCTTAGCATAGCCAGATCCCAGTTCGGAAATTTTTTCTCCATGCATACTGAATAGGTCCACGGCATAATTTCCAGCATTGGGAAAATAAAGTACTATGGCGGTTTCATCGAAATGACGGAACAACGGTCCCATAATATTTCTTGGCTCCAAAGAAACCACTTTGGTAATGTTTACAGCCCAGGAAACATCTTGTTGCAAATCCAAAAAATCATCTCTGACCCAGTCCAGGGAGTCTGATTTTCCCCGAAGACGATCCGAATTGGTATAGTTCAGTATGCGGTCAAAGGCGTGGGCACGCACGGCATGTTGCCCAAGAATACTTCCATACTTGATGGGATTTAAGATCGCTCCGCCATCCTTAGCCACTAGTTTATCGTCCACGTACCAATCTACCTGGATTACAGCTGGGTCCACGGTTTTGACTTCAATTTGCGTTGGGTTCACTAATGGAATAGCATTTGCAGTGTAATTGTCCAATGGGCGCACCAAAGCATAGAAATCATGTACCACCTTTTCTCTTTCAACCGGCGTGTGCACTATTGGCATCGTCTTATAGTCCCAAATGTCGGCCATCAAAGTCCTCGTGGAATTTAATTCCCGGTATGCGGTGCTGTTTACAATTGGATAGATTCCGACTCTTAAATGATTATAGGGTTCCACAAAACCCAGCCACCGTTCCCATTTTTTGCTAAGTGGATCGTTGGTTTTATTTATCCAGAAATCACTACTATTCGTTCCATCGTAAATGTCTCCAAGCCTATGCCAGGCATGTCCAAAAAGGTGCTCGGCTATCATATCCGGATCTAGGGCCGGTGCTGCTATCACTCGATCGCTCCAATTACCGGTATTGGTACCGTCAAGGATTTTATCATGCCCGTGCCCTTCTCGGGAAACCACAAAGCGCACATCTGTTGCTGGTACATACGTGTTTATGAATTTCACGTAGTAATTGGCATTTGCATTTGTTTCCCAATCAGTTCCGGAAGGTGGCCCGGATCGAAAGTGTTCAACCCGATAGACGTTGAAAAACTTTGCGTATCGTTGATATTCAGGTAGGGAAAAAAAGGTCTTAATTTGACTATCCAACTTTGGAATCATGGCTGGAGCGTCCAAGGCCGTGACCCAACCATCTCCCATTTGGGTTAAGTCGATTCGATTGGCAGAAGGGCCGTTAAAAATTAAGGTGTCCACCCGCTGAGAATGAACACTATTTGGAAAAAAGGAGCCAATCAAAAGAATCAGAATCCTAGTATTGATATGAGACATAGGGTGAAGGTAAGGCGATTTAATTCGATTGCTTATCATTTTCAGCTGTTGGCCGGTTAAAATTTGGAACTTTGGGTTACAAATGCCGACTCAGATTATTGTCTTGGAATTACCTTTCTATAAACCAGTCTCGGAACACCTAAATTATGTGGAAAAACATGCAAAAACTCAAGGAATGTCTTTGTTTAAGTCTTGCGCTAGGTTGGAGTTTAACCCAGGCCCAACCTGCCAATCCCATTAAATGGGCCTGCATCGGCAATAGCATTACTGCCGGCGTGGGCGCCGCTACTTCGTACCCAAGTCGATTGGGCTCTAAGCTAGGACCAGCTTTCTTAATTGAAAATGATGGAGTCAGTGCCACAACCTTGCTTAAAAAAGGGGATCTGCCTTATTGGACCAAAGGTAAACTTGCAGAGGTGTTCGCTTTTAAACCGGATATCATAACCATCAAACTGGGTACAAATGATACCAAGCCTCAAAACTGGCAGTATGGTGCCAACTTTGCGGCGGACTTGTCAGCATTGATCGATACTTTATCCAGCATTGCAACACACCCAAAAATCTTTCTGGTTCTACCTGTACCGATTTTTCCAAATGGGTATGGAATACGGGATTCGATATTACGAGTGGGTATTATTCCCGCGCTCAATCAAGTGGCAGCAGCCAAAGGATTAAATATTATCGACGTATACAATCCATTGAAATCACTTCCCAGCTTGTTTCCAGATGGTGTGCATCCCAATGATGCCGGAGCCGATTCCATTGCTTCGATAATTTACCGTTCCTTCATGGCCAAGTCTACTCGTGTTGCTTGCGTGGGCAACAGCATTACTCAATATGTTGGCTCTGTCGGTGGCGCTGTTGCGAAAGATGCGTATGCGACCAAATTGAACATGCTCTTGGGCCGAAATTTTTATGTGAACAATTATGGTGTCAGTGGCGCTTATATGCAGAAGTCGGGACCCTACCCGTATTGGACCAATGGAATGATTCCTAAAATATTTGCATTTCAACCGAGTATCATTACCATCAAACTCGGTACCAATGATTCCCGCGCGCAGTATTGGAGCAATGACAGATTCATGATCGATTCAAAAGCGTTGATCGATACTTTTGCAACCCACATCGCACCCAAACCTGCTATCTGGTCTTGCCTGCCTATGCCAGCTTGGCAGGTAGGGGGCGTTTGGCCCTTTAGTGGCATAAATGGAAACATCATCCGGGATTCCGTGGTGCCTTCGGTTCGAAAGGTTGCCACGCAATTAGGTTTGCCCGTCATAGATGTCTACACACCATTTTTGGCACTGCAATCCTTGGTCGCTGACGGAGTGCATCCCAATGCGGCAGGCCAGGATACCATTGCTCACATCTTGTATCGCGCGTTAACTAAACCTGTTACCATATCGCTGTCACCGGCCCTAAAACGTACCAATGGCTTACATTCTTCCAATCAGCTAGTTATTCGATCAGATGCAAAAATGAACCGGTTCTCAAATGGTCGCTTTTTCGCACCGGATGGAAAACGCCTACCGTCTAAATTGTAAAGTGATGCTTTAAAATTACTGCCTACTGCTGCCAAGAAGTGCCTTTCTTGGCTATAAGCATCCTCAATATGCAGCATCTCCAAATGAAATTCCCAATTTTCTGGCGGCCTGCAACAAAGAATCATCTGAGGGAATAAATCGAACTTTACCGCCGACTTCGGAAAGCGGTACGGATGACAAACCACCTTGGGCAACAGCCGCCATTCGACCAAACTCGCCTTGCAAAACCATGTCCACGGCTTTGATACCCAGCCGAGTCGCGAGATTCCGGTCATGCGCAGAAGGCGATCCGCCTCGAACCACGTGGCCAAGTACAACGGCGCGCGCTTCGATGCCCGTAAGGGTTTCCAAGCCATCGGCCACCACCTTGCCAATTCCGCCCAGCCTAATGGCTTCAGGTGAATTTTCGACAATGCGACTGACCACCACTTCGCCGCCGCGCGGTTTGGCTCCTTCCCCGACTACGATAATAGTGGAGCGCCTGCCCCTGACCTTTCGGCTTCGGACAACGGCTGCCAGATGTTCCAGTTCAAAAGGAATTTCCGGTATCAGAATCGCGTGGGCACCGGAGGCAACTCCGCTGGCCAGAGCTATCCATCCTGCGCTGCGACCCATAACTTCAACGACGATGATGCGACCATGGGAGGCTGCCGTAGTATGCAAGCGGTCAATCGACTCAGAGGCAATGCCTACCGCCGTATCAAAACCAAATGTCGTGTAGGTGCCCATGAGGTCATTGTCGATGGTCTTTGGCACCCCTATGACCTTAAGTCCTTTGGCTGCCAGTTTGTCTGCAACGGTCATGGTGCCGTCCCCACCCAAAACAATCAGTGCCTCCAGGCCATGCGTTTTGCAGGTCTGAATGGCTTGGCCACTTTGGTCACTGGTTTGCGGGAGACCTTTTTCACTTAATTCCACAAAATGAAAGGGGTCGTCCTTATTCGATGATCCGAGAATTGTTCCTCCCAGTACTTGAATGCCGCTCACCTGATCCACCATTAGCGGCTTGGTCAGATTTTTGATCAAACCGAAATATCCATCTAATATTCCAACCGTCTCGATGCCATGCATTTCCGCGCTTTTAACCACGGCGCGAATCACGGCATTCAATCCCGGACAATCGCCACCCCCAGTCAAAATTCCAATCCGCTTTGGAATAGCAATCATCGTTTCCCTCCCTCTATACCCAAGGTGACATGCATCATCCGAATATCAAATTGTATCATCCAATGAATTGGAGCATCCAACGGAACAATGGATACTGCGGCAAGTAAAAAGGTTTGGTGGTACCAACGACTGATTTTGCCAAAATTGCAAAACTTTATTCGGGAAGCTTTCAATGCATTCTAAAGACTTGCTTCCCATTTAACTGGAATATGGATTCCCCATTTAGCAGAAATAAATTGCGAGATCTGGAAGGAAAGACAGGGGAGAGAATAAAATATTTTTTTGATTGGGGGGATTGGATAGCAGCCAGATTCCCGTGGGCGACCCAACGCAAACCCTGGAAAAAAACTTTTCGGAAATCAGAATTGAGGTAAATGGAGTTGGACACCATTCCGTGCCCGAGTTGCAAAGTAAAAACCCGGCTTTTCCTCACTTGCCGAGTCCAGGCTAAAGGTCCGTCGGAATTTAAATTTGAAGTTTGAAGCAGTAAATGAGAAGGAGGCGTAAAGCTCATCCCTTTATAACATTCGTCATATACGGTGAAATTCCGGGAAACGCCTTTTAAAATTGGATCGGCAGTATCTACTACGTCAACGGAAATGTGCATCCCTTCCATATATGTGCTGGCTTTATGCGCCACGCCGCCTGACACGAAATTGGACACGTAATATTTTGCGCCCGCCAAGGTATCATACGTGCCCCAGGCATTGTAATTTCCCAACGCATGATGAAAGACCATTATGCCTATGCCACGATCCAATAGGGCTAGAAAATTGGCTTTTTGTGATTGGGTTAGGTTTTGCTGGAAATTAAAAAGGACGATGGCATCATAAGGAAAATTTTCAATGTTGTCGAAAACGCTTCCATCATCTGGCACGTTGAGTATCGTATCTTGAATATCCGGATATTCGGTAAACATAGAGGCAAATGTGGTCGTATCGTACCAATGTCCACCGGTAACAATGGCCACTTTAATGTTTGCGCCTGGAACGGTCAAATCAAACTGTGCAAATGCAAGCGAAGAAAATACAATGAGGTACCGGACCAGCTTAAGGGTATTTTCCAAAAGCACACCGCCTTTACTTCAACTCATAAGATTCAGCGCACTACCAGCCTTAAACCAGGCTATCTGCTCTTGATTGAACGTATGCACAACTTCAAAGGTATGCGTACTGCCATCCGAGTGCTTAAGGGTAACACGCAGGTTTAGCCCGGGAGCAAAGGTGGCTAAGCCGGAAATGCTCACCAAGTCCTCTTCGCGCACCAGATCAAAATCGGATGGGTTGGCAAATTTTAAAGGCAAGAGTCCCTGCTTCTTTAGGTTGGTTTCATGGATGCGCGCCATGCTTTTGGCAATAACGGCCCGGGCCCCAAGAAAGCGCGGCGACATGGCGGCATGTTCCCGCGACGAACCTTCACCGTAGTTTTCCTCGCCGAATACCACCCAAGACTTTCCTTTGGCTTTATACTCGCGGGCGATTTGGGAATAGGTTTTTCCCGATTCTCCCGTCAGAATGTTTTTTCCGGTGCCGATCGTCCCACCAAATATATTGGTCGCACCGAGCAACATGTTGTCCGATATTTTATCCAAATGGCCCCGGAACTTGAGCCATTTGCCGGCAGGTGATATATGGTCGGTAGTGCATTTTCCTTGGGCTTTGGCCAATACCAGCGCATCCGTAATATCCTTGCCGTCCCATTTTCCAAAGGGTTCCAGCAGCTGAAGCCTGCCACTGTCGGCGGCAACTTCGACTTTTACCGCAGTACCATCTTGAGCAGGGGCAATAAAGCCCCCGTCATTGAAAGCGAAGCCTTTGGCTGGCAACGAATCGGCCATGGGAGGCGTCAATTTATAAGCAACACCATCCGCGCCTTTTAGGGAATCGGTGAGTGGGTTGAAATGGATAGTCCCAGCCAAGGCCATGGCTGTCACCAGTTCTGGAGATGCGATAAAAGCCAGGGTAGCATTATTGCTGTCATTGCGGCCCCGGAAATTTCGATTGAAAGAGGTGATGATGGAATTGGGAACGCCATTGGCCAGGTCTTTTCGCTGCCATTGTCCAATGCAAGGTCCACAGGCATTGGCCATGACCACAGCACCTAGCTTATCCAGGGACTCCAAATAGCCATCGCGCTGGGTGGTATCAAAAACTTGCTCGGAACCGGGGCTTACAAAAAATTGGGAGACGGCTTTTACGCCATGTGCGAGAGCCTGGCGGGCAACATGCGCGGCGCGTCCCACGTCCTCATAAGAAGAATTGGTGCAAGAACCAATAAGAGCAGCGGAGAGCACTTCGGGATATTTTTCCTTGGCAATTTCCTCTTTGAATTTTGAAATAGGACGAGCCTTATCCGGAGTATGCGGACCTACCACATACGGCTCGAGTGTGTCGAGATTGATTTCAATGACCTCGTCATAGTAGGCAGATGGGTTGGCGAGCACTTCCGGATCCGGATTGAGGTAGTCTTTAAATTGATCGGCCAAATCCGCTATGTCAGCGCGGCGCGTGGCCCTTAAATAAGCGCCCATGGAGGCATGATAGGGGAACAGCGAACAGGTCGCACCCAGTTCCGCACCCATATTGGTGACAGTCGCCTGAGCCGTGCAGGAAAGGCTTTCCACACCTTCACCGAAATATTCGATAACCTTGTTGGTGCCGCCTTTGACCGTGAGGATTTCCAGTAGCTTGAGAATGATGTCCTTGCCGGAAGTCCACCCATTTAGTTTTCCAGTCAACTTGATTCCTGTGACTTTTGGATAGAGAACTTCCCAAGGCATGCCGACCATGACGTCTACGGCATCGGAACCGCCGACACCTACCGCCATCATTCCTAGGCCTCCGGCGTTGGGAGTATGCGAGTCGGTGCCAATCATCATTCCACCTGGAAAGGCATAATTTTCCAGCACCACCTGATGGATGATGCCGGAGCCGGGTTTCCAAAAACCCATTCCATATTTTCGGGCGGCGGAACTTAGGAAATCAAAAACTTCCTTGTTTTCATGATTGGCCAAGTCCACATCTTTAGTGGCTCCGTCGCGAGCGATGATGAGATGATCGCAATGCACGGTGGTTGGAACCGCGACTTTGGCTTTTTGCGCTTGCATGAATTGCAGGATGGCCATTTGCGCGGTAGCGTCTTGCATGGCAACGCGATCGGGTTTCAGATTGGCGAACGATTTTCCTCGCTCCATTTTTGGTTGCGCGGAATCGTGGAGATGCGACCAGATAATTTTTTCAGCCAGGGTTAAGGCCTTGCCTAAAGTTTTGCGGGCATGTGAATGCTTAGCTTCCAAACCTCCGTAGATCGCTTTAATATCAAGGCCTTGCATCTATACTCCGCGGCTAGTGGGATACTGTCCAAACAGCAACTGCTGGTCAAGTTTAACATTAGAATTTAGCCCATTTCTCGGCAATTTTACCTTCAACTTGGTTTTACCACATCCAGGCTGGGAAAAAGGTGGTTGGCCTCAATCGCGAGGAGTTAAAATTTCATCCTGAGCGTTTTTTGGAGCATGATGCGAATTTATCGAACACGGTTTCTTTTTCCAAATTGTATTTTCGGCAAAATTTTAGGTCTTGGCAGTCTGCTGTTCCCATTTTTATTCGCCTCGCTCGCTTCTGCATTGCCACTTGCCAAAAAGGTATTGGCCATGAAGGAAAAGGCCAATACGTATTACCGGCAGAAAAAGTATGTTCAAGCCTGCGATATTTATAAGGAAATTACCCAGCTGGATACCTTGGACGCCAGGACCCGTATTGACTTGGGATTATGTCTGCAGAATTTAGGGGAAAAGGATTCGGCCTTGCAGGTCAGTCGACAGGCCTTGTCCATAGCGGGTCGCAGCTTGGGCAGCGCTTCGGATTCGCTTTGGTCCAATGTGGATTTGCGTACCCGAAAAGGCGCCTATTACAATCTGGATAAATTGGGCGGACCCATGCGAGAGCCGGATTCCGGTCACTGTGAATCCTGGGCCTCTTTGGGAACCTGCGCACAACGGTTTTTTGTTTGCGCCGATATCGGCAGGCAGCGAACCAAAGAAGGGTTCGTACACTGGTCTATTCTCAGAGTGGCATTGACGAAAGAGCGTGCAATTTTTTCAACAGAAGAATCGGAGACGCTTGCCGACTTGCCTCGTCCGGACATGTTGGATATGGAGACGCAAAATACCGACGGGGAATTTGAAAGTCGGATAAAATGGTTGAATCGCGATTCAGTGGTTACGCTGCCGTTGGGCGAAACCCTGGTTCGAGATAGTGCGTCTTGCCCAGCGCCTTGTAAGGTGCCGGAGCGTATTCTCTCGGAATGTCGCGTTTTGCATTTCGACCCGTGTACGGGTGTAATAGGTGTAGCCTGTGGCCTTAATTTAGATGAGAAGGACGACCAAATTGTGATTGGGGAGTATTACCTCATTCCCGCTCGGCCATAAAGGCTGTGAATGATTTTTCGACCTCTTCAAAGGTTCCGCCATTTTCATTGGAGGCAATGATTTCATCGCCGTGTACGATGCGAAGAACGGCGTCGAGATCCACCTTCGGTACCGTGGAAGGTTTGGCTTTATTTCCATTTCCGTTTTGAGATTGCGAAACAGATTGGGCCTCTGCAAGTGCTTCCGCTAAAGGTTTAGCGACCATTTCCACTGTAGCTTCGGCACCAAAGGGCTTACCTGTGAGTCCTTGGATCATTTCCAAAAAGGTTTTGGAATTTCCTGGTTTCCAGTAATGCTCGGCCAAATCTCGACCCACGGAAGGATTGTCTACCAAGACTCCATCTCGACCCATAAAAAATTGGCGCGTTTGATGGACGGCCATTTCCGCCAATACATAGCCGTGATAATAGGCAGATGATTCGCCGGAAAGCAAATGGGGCACGCTTAAAACCGGCCTGGTGCCTGAGTTCAGAAATTGAAGTTCACTTTCAATTTCGCGCAGGGTTTTTAAAACGTTTTCGGGAGTCAACGCGGCATCGGACATTTCATAAATAGCCTTTTCGGCAAAACAGACGGTGAGCATGGCTCTAATCCCGAAGGCTTTGAAGGGATGCTTTTTGGCGATGTTCTGGCGGATCAATTCAAGCGGCATGGCTTCATTTTGATCGTTGTGGGCATAGCGCATCAACCAATCCGGAGTCTCTATTAAACTGTCCAGGAACATGCTCTGCGTTTCGGCAAAGGCGACGGAAGTTGGGGCGTATTCCTGGGCGAAACAGGGTGCCGGCATCAGGATATTGCTGAAATGAGCGGCGTGTCCGCCTTCATGGAAAAGGGTTTCCGTGGCCCGGTGCCCGCTGCCGAGTTGACCGGGAATGGCGTTGGCGGTAAAGTTTATTCGTGCTGGCTGATACTGTCCATTGTTGATGAATCCTGGGATGGGCCCGTGCATGAATCCGTTTTCGTACTTCCCCTTGCGGTCGAGGAGATCCAAGGTGAGAGTCGCGCCGCGGTAACGGATCCCCAAAGCAGTGAAGGAGCGGCCCCACCGTCCCAGGGCCTGGGTGAAACCGAAATAAGGATCCATTTGCGCAGTGACATCACCCGCCGTAAAGAAAAGAAAGTTCCAACCATCCCTGGCGGCAGGACCAACGCGTTTCACCAATTGGTCCAAAGAGGATTTACAAGCATCGCGCGTGCGGCTCTCCAAGTCCTTGAGAATATCGAACAAGACGCGTTTGGAAAAACCCTCGTTGCGGGAAACTTTGTAGTCATAATAATCTTCATAACCCAGCATCCGGCCCAGGCGGTTGCGCTCGCGAACGATGTCCAGAAACCCGCTGTTCAAGACTTCGTGTTCAATGGTTTGTAAACCTTGGTGCGCGGCCTTTCGCAAATCTTCGGATTGTGCAGTGCGCATTAATAAGCCGAGCTTTATGGAACTGGCAGGAATAAACTCGCCGTTGACTGGATTTTTGTACCCGAGCTGCATGCTTCCACGCTTTGCTTGCAGACGGCCTTCCATTTCAATAATTTGATCGGCCAGGGCCTTGGCATCTGGATTTTCTATGGCATTGATTTCGAAGAAGCGAAGCCAGCCTTGCATTCCAGTGCGATCCAGGGGAGAGAGGTCCTGTCTTTCCAATTGACTGCGTAAAGAAGGCAAGTACTTGGGATTGGAAATAAAGGATTGTAAAAGGATTTCCTTTTTTTCAAAATCCCCCGGGACCTTTACCATGAGTCCCATCTTCTCCTTCCAAAAGGCATCTTCCTTGGCAAAGTGCAATTGCATAAAGTCGCGATTGAGACTTTTCAGCAAAGCATTGCCGCTGGTTGCACCTGCGGGTTCGGAATAAGAAACGGGCATGGTCTATTCTCCCAAGAAAAGAGGGCAAAATACAAGAAATCGATTTGGACATCACGTGATAGGCCTGAATTTTTAGGAAAGGAAGGCTGAATGTGCGTGGTGTGGGCTGAGATCAGCTGAGAGAGTAATTAATTAACGGCATTGCCGTACTTTTTTTCTGCTTCTGCCAAAGAGGGGAAGATTTCAAAGAGCGACGCCACTTGACCGATGACCAATGCTTGTAAGATTTGGGTCGGCACGTCCACGAGAACCATTTCCCTGCATCTATCGCTCAGGTTCTTATGATGGACGGCCAAGGCCGCCAGGGCTTGGGAATCAATGGTATAACAGCCTTGTAGACTTAAGAAAAGTTTGCCGCGAACGTGGGTAATGGTTCGCTGAAAAATCTGAGTTACTTTTGCGGCGTTGCCACCGCATAAATTACCTGCTAAGCGGAGAAAAACATTGTTTTCTCCTACACCTAAGGTGTAGTTGAGATCTCCCAGAGTGACATCCATTACGGGCATATTTTTATTCTACACCCTGGTCAAATCCTTGACTAGAAAAAAGAAAGTAAAGTCTGCTGTTGGAGACGCGTGTACCTTTAAGTGGGGGTTGCTATCTTGCCTATGGTTGTGGGGCTGGTCGGATATAGGACCTGCCCTGCAAAGGGTGCACGCTAACCGTGGAAAGTGAATGGAAAAGTTAAAGGAAGCGTTAAAGGAAGAGTTAAAGGAAGAATTCATTGAGTTTATGCTGTCCGCCGGGGCCTTGCGTTTCGGGAATTTCACCACCAAAAGCGGGCGACAAACTCCCTATTTTATCAATACCGGAGCGTATGTGAAAGCCTCACAGATCCAGAGGTTAGGAGAATTTTATGCTCGGGCTATTGACTCTGCTTTTGGCAAAGGCGTCGATAATCTTTTCGGACCCGCTTACAAGGGGATTCCTCTGGCCGTGACTACGGCTATCGCCATGCATTCCCTGTATGGTCGCGACGTCTCCTACACTTTCAATCGCAAAGAGCTCAAGGATCATGGTGAGGGTGGGACTCTGGTTGGCTTTGGATATAAAGGCTTGTCCACCAGTGGCCCTCTATGCCGGGTGGTTATCATTGAAGACGTGACCACGGCGGGCACATCCGTGCGCGAAAGCCTGCCTTTACTGGCCTTACCGGGTGTGCAGGTAATCGGATTGGCTGTGTCCGTGGATCGCATGGAACGCGGCCAGGGAGATCGCCCGGCGCTTAGAGAAATCAGGGAAGAATTCGGACTTCAAACGACGGCTATCGTGAATCTGACAGACATCCTCGGTTATTTGGAGTCTGGTCGGGGTGATCGATTCCTAACCTTAGACCCAGGTCTTTTGAATCGCATGCAAGCCTATTCAAAAGCCTATGGAGCGGTTTAGCTATACGCTTAGGCATACGCTTAGGACAGTGTCAAATCCATCGGGGTTTTTCTTGAATTTGCATGAGGTCCTCAAAGGGAATCCAAGTAAATCCGGATTTCCCGGGTAAAGTCTGCACCGTATTTTTCCAGCTTGGCATCACCCACGCCGGAAATTTCCCGGAAGCTGGTTAGCGTAACAGGCCGGTTACGGCACATTTCATGTAGGGTTTTATCTGAGAATACCATATAAGGGGGGACACCTTGACTCTGAGCCAAGGTTTTCCGGAAAGTCCTAAGCCGCTCGAACAAATCCGCATCGCCGCTTTCGGAGGCATTCATAGGGCTGTTTTCGGAATGGGACGTCCCAGCAGTACGCAATCCGCCTTTGCCTAAGGTCTTGGAAACACCGGTTTTCTTCTGTTCTACTTGTAGTACCTGGAAGGTTTCCTGGCCGTGGAGAATGGGAAGGCACGCTTCCGTTACTTTGAGCACGGGATAGGGTCCGGCATCCAAAGCCAGCAAGCTTCGGCCCAGCATCTCACCTATCAAGGCCCTCCAAAAACCCTTGTCGCGATGTTTGCCTACTGCATAGGTTTTAAGGGAAGCATGGCCGAGATCCCGGATTTTCTGCGTATCCGCGCCTAGGAGCACATCAATGATATGTCCTGCTCCAAAGCGTTCTCCTGTTCGGACCATGGCTGAGAGCACCATTTGCGCCTCGCGAGTCGCATCGATCGTGGAGGCTTTGCCTAGGCAGATATCGCAGTTTCCACAGTTCTCTTCCGGAAAGGTTTCTTCAAAGTACGCCAGCAATTGTTTGCGGCGGCAGAGGTTTCGAGAGGCGAAGGCCGCCATCAAGTTGAGTTTGTCGATAGCGAGTGCCCGTTCCTCATCGCCTTGGATTTGATCCATGAAATGGCGGAGCTTGGGGATGTCTCCACCTCCAAAGTACAGTAGGCATGTCGCCGGATCCCCATCGCGTCCAGCACGTCCGGTTTCTTGATAGTAGCCTTCGATATTTTTGGACAAATCAGCATGAATGACAAAGCGAACATTACTCTTGTCGATTCCCATGCCGAAAGCGATGGTGGCCACGACGATTTGAACTTCATCCTTGCTGAATGCATCCTGGTTGTCGGCGCGCTCTTGCGCAGTCAGGCCTGCATGATACGGACGCGCATCAATGCCTTTGGAATTCAAGAAAGCGGCGGTTTTTTCCACCGCGTCCCGGGTGGTACGGTAGACGATGCCGGGCTCGTTGGGATGCCTTTTGAGAAAGTCCAGGATTTGCGCCTTGACCTCAACCTTGGGCTCCACCGCATAGTACAGGTTTGGGCGGTTGAAGGATGCGCGCACTTGCAGGGGATTGCGTAAGGTGAGCTTGGTGAAAATGTCGCGCTGTACCAAAGATGTGGCCGTGGCTGTAAAAGCTGCGATGGGAGCCTTTGGAAAATGCCGCCGGATGTGTCCCAACGATAGATAATCGGGTCGAAAATCATGGCCCCATTCCGAAAGGCAATGGGCTTCATCCACGGCGAAGAAGGATATTTTGGCAGCTTTTAAAGTGGCCAGAAAGGATGGGATCGCGAAGCGTTCGGGAGAAATGTACAAGAGGTCCAAAGCACCGGCTTCAAGCTTGCGGTACACGCCCGCGGCCTGAGCATTGGAAAGGGAGCTATTCAGAAAAGCGGCCGCCATGTTATTTTCGCGCGCGGAATCCACCTGATCCTTCATTAGGGAAATGAGTGGACTGATCACGACGGCGGTTCCAGCCGCCATTTTCGCGGGCAGTTGATAGCAGAGGGATTTTCCGCCCCCGGTAGGCATGATGCCGAGCACATCACGACCGGCCAGAATGCTTTCTACGATTTCCCGCTGATGCGGTCGGAAAGAAGAGTACCCGAAAGTGCGACTTAAGGCGCTGAGCAAAGTAGCTTCGGAAAGACGGGATTCGGCTACCTGCATAAATTCTCTAGCGCTACCCAAAGCCCAACAGGAGTACTCCTGCTAGGGATAGGGCCGTTCCGAGAATGGCCAGGATTCCGATGCGGGTGCCATAATGCCATGCTCCCAAAGGTATGATAATCAGGGGATTCATAAAGGTGATGGTGGTCACGACACCAGCAGGCGCATATTTTAGAGCGGATATATAACAGATCATACCCAATACGGGTCCGGCTAACGTTCCTGCCAATAGCAGCTTAATTATAGTCGGGGCCCGGCAGCCGGTTAAGACAGTTGCCAGCGGGCCCTGGGTTCTGGCAAAAATCCAAATGACCACGGTGGCACTGGTGATACGAATCGCGGTGGCGAGCACAGGATCCAAATCGGGTTGGTTCAAAAAAGCCTCGCGAGCCAGAACCGTGCCCAGAGCTTGAAAGAGGGCGGACCAAATAGCCGCCATTGGACCGCTCATCAGTGCACCACTCAATTTGCCCACATTTTGTCTGCCCGGTAATGCACCGGCATTGGCAACGCCTGTCTGGGATTTAAGCTTCCTTGCCACTTCCCAGGTCGCGAGTGAAACACCCGCCAGGATTAGCCCCATTCCAGCCATTTGCGGAGTGGACAGGATTTCGTGCAGAAATATCCACGCCATGATGGCCGTTGCGGCTGGAGCCAAAGTCTGGATTTGACTGGTCTTTTCCGGGCCTTCGGTTGTCAGGGCCCGGTAGAGAAAGAAATCCCCGACTACGAGTCCGATAATGCCTGAGGCGCTGAGCCATAAACAACTTATCACACCTGGCTTGCTGAAAGCATCACCAACCGCATAACGTATCCCCATAACCGCGGCTAAAATTACCGTGGCCAAAACGAGGCGCAGAAGGTTGGTCGCGAAAGGCCCCACCTTTCTACCCATGGCAGTAAAAAAGAATGGGGACAGGGACCAGAGCACCAAAGCGGCCGTGGCCAGTATCAGTCCGGTCCAAGCCGGAGGCAGTTCAGTAATCATCATGGGAATAGAAACAACAACTCAGCTAACTGTAAACTAGACCTGGTTTTCATCTGCCGCGTCTCGGGCTAATAAGGCCGCTTCTGCCGCTGCCAGGCAGTCTTCCGTGGACAAGAGCATGGGCGTGCCCGCAGTTATCCAATCCAGAAAGGCTGCGAACATGGAAGGAGCGGGCTCCAATTCCAGTTTCACGGGCTCGCCTGTCCCATCCGTAACGAAAGCTCGGCCCGCCTGGATTTCCAGAATACCCCGGTCTCCGACCACCCGTAAGCGATCGTCCCCCCAGGGGCCAGACTTGGCTTGTCGCAGGAAATCGAGAGTGGCGCTGGCAAGGCAGCCGTTGGCCAATTTGCATTCCAGGCTGGCGGCGATTTCCATTTCCCCATGGTTTTGATTGCCCAAGGTAGTGTGCATGGCGCGGATTTCCGTGCATCGGGATGCCGAGAACCAGTGGAACTGGTCGATAACATGGATACCGATCCAGGGTATGGTTCCACCATATGTCGCCCGCCGATGATAAAAGACTTCCCGTGGCTTGCCGTTCCAGCCCAGCAAGGGATAGGACTTTTGTGCGGTGAGAAGTACCGGCTTGCCTATGTGTCCTGCAGCTACATGCCGCTGCCCGGCTATAAAGGCAGGCTCATAGCGCATAGTTAACATAGCCATCAGTTTGGGTCCTGAAGGCTGCTGCGTCAATTGGGCAATGTCGAAAATCTCTTGCCGGTCAATGGCTATGGGCTTTTCAGCAAAAACAGGAATGTCCCGCAGCAAGCAGGCCTTCACCACGGTGCCCAAAAGGTAAAACGGCGGATTTACGATGGCGAGATCCGGTTTTTCCCGGTCCAGAACGGCCAGCCAATCGGTCATGAGTTGCACCGGTTGGCCTGCCTCCGTCAAGGCTTGCAAAACCGGAGCCATGTCCTCTACTGGACCTGTACCTGCCTTGTGGCCGTGGCTGGAGCCGTCCACGGGGGCGACGATCCACTCCAGCCCTTTGCGTCCAGGGCTTAGGCCATCCGTTGCCAGCCGCCAATGGCCCGCGCTTCCGAGGACGGCGATTTTCAGCTATGCGCCTTTTTCTGGCGCACTATGAGTGAGCACTTCGGCTAAAAATCCGTTCACCTTGGAAACATAGGCAGCCGGGTCCTTGATCTCGGAGCCTTCCGCCAACAAAGCTTGATCCACAAGCAATTGGTACCAGTCCTTGAGTTTTGGATTGTTCCCATCCGCTTCAAACATGTCCACCAGGCGTTGCGAGATGGGATGATCGGGATTGATTTCCAGAATGCGCTTGCCCGGTGTCACCTTCTGATTCGCCATTTTTAGGATGCGCTCCATATTGGCACCCATGTCCTGTTCATCAGCCACCAGGCAGCAGGGGCTTTCCTTGAGACGCGAAGTTACGCGGACTTCTTTAAGGAATTCACCCATTTTTTCTTCGAAATCCTTCATGAATTTCTTGTACTTGCCCTTGGCTTGTTTCTGATCCTTTTTTTCTTCCTTGGTCAAATCGCCAAGATCGAGATCTCCCTTGGTGACATTGACCAGTTTCTTTCCGGAGAATTCTCCCAGGCTTTGCACCACCCATTCGTCAATGGGGTCGACCAGATACAGCACTTCAATATCCTTGTCTTTGAATACTTCAAGATGCGGGCTGTGCTCGACCGCTTGCCGGCTTTCACCGGAGATGAAATAAATGTCTTTCTGTTCCGGTTTCATGCGGACGACATAGTCTTCCAAGCCCACGAATTCCCCTTCCAGGGACTTGCTGGCCTGGAAGCGGATAAGGCGTTTCAGTTCCTCCAGATTCTCCCAATTCATATGGAAGCCTTCTTTGAGAACATTTCCAAATTCCTTCCAGAACTTGGCGTATTTCTCCTTATCCTCCTTGGCCATGGTCTCCAGCAATTGCAAGACTTTTGTGGTGGCGGTT
>JAYTHY010000086.1:0-28741 GCA_043732185.1 Fibrobacteria bacterium | reverse complement strand
GCGATTACGCACTCGCTGTAGGCCGATGGAATCGAGCCGAACCAGGGGCAGGGTAAACCGTGACCACCATTCCTTTTGAAACTGGGTCAAAAGGCTCTTGGCCGTAACCACGAGAATGCGCTGGGCGCGGCCGCGACGGGCTAATTCAGCAACGAGGATGCCCGCTTCTAGGGTTTTACCTAATCCTACGCTATCGGCTATGAGAATACGTTGGCGAGGCTGACGCAAAGCCAAATCAGTGGGCACCAATTGGAAAGGGAGCATGTCCATGGCAGCGCGGTGGCCCAGGGCGATTTTATAACCCGTGGGAGGGATTTGGCGCAGCAGGCTTTCCAGGTGCAGGCGGGTGCGGGACAGGCCTTGGCTGTCGTCGGTGACGAGCTTGGTGGTGGCGGGATCGAGGACTTCGATGGTTTTTTCGGCAGCGGTTAAGAATACGGCCTCGCGGCCCCGGACGATTTCGGAAACTCCCGTGACGGAAAGGGCAAAATGACTGGAGGTGGTGGCATCCACGCGGCGTACGCGCCATTCGGCGTCGCGGATAAGGACGCGTTGGCCGGGGGAGTATAAGAGGGTATTAGTCTGCATAGCGGAAAGATAGAATCGAAAGGGTAATTTTATGTTGCTAGTTTCATGATGAGGGGAACAGCTCTGGTTCTTCATCACCGAAACCATCCAGTTCATTAGCACCCGCTCGCGCCAAAAGGTCAAGGGGAATATTCTTCTTCGGCTTCACGCCCAATTCTCGTAGCATCTCGGCCTGTCGAACCAGGTTTCCAGAACCCTCAGAAAGTTGATTGAATGCCTTATCGTAGTTAGCCGAGGCACTCTTCAGGTTTGCTCCGATACCCTTCATTGTTTCCAAAAACGAAACGAACTTTTCATATAACAGGCCGCCCCGTTTGGCAATTTCTATATGATTTTGAAACTGGTTTTCCCTTCTCCAAATATCCGAAGTCATTTTTAATGCGACAATCAAGTTTGTCGGGTTTATCAGGATCACCTTTTTTCCATAAGCATAATGCCAAAGATCCGGATCTTCCGACATGGCCACTCCATAGGCCGGTTCGTTCGGGATAAACATCATTACGAAATCCAATGAAGCCGCATGGTCCTGGTAGGATTTTAGAGACAACTCATCAATGTGTCGTTTAATTGACCGCATATGGTCCGCCAAAGCGGCAAGCTTTTCTTCAGAGGATTCTGCTTCGGTATACCGGACATATGCAGTCAGGGACGCCTTGGCATCTATCAATACCTTCCGGTTGTCTGGATAGGAAACAACCACATCGGGCTGCATTTTGGTACCTTCGTCATTTTTCAAATAATTGCCATCAGCATCTTTTAAAAACTCCTGCACGGCATAATCGCGACCCTTCGCCAATCCTGACCGTTCAAGGATATTTTCCAGAATCATCTGCCCCCAGTCACCCTGAATTTTAGAGTTTCCCTTTAAGGCAGTGGCAAGGCTATTGGCTTCTTCACTAAGTTTCTGATTCATGGCTACTAATTTCTGGACCTCACTACCAAGGGAGAACCGCTCCTTCGATTCTTTATCATATACTTCCTCCACCTTGGTTCTGAAGCCCTGGATATTTTCCCCTAAAGGTTTAAGCAGCGCTTCAATTGAATCCTTATTAAACTGGGTGAATTTGGCGGCCTTCTCCTCAAGTAAGGCGTTGGCTACAACTTGAAATTCATTTTTGAGTTCCTTCTGAATGCGTTCGATCTCGCCCTTTTGCGCTTCCAGGTTTTTCGAATGGGACTTTACCTGTTCTTCAAGGATAGCACATTCCTTATTCAAGTTGTTGGCCCGATTCATTTCCTCAAGGTGGCTATTTTTAGCGGAGGAAAGATCTATTTCCTTCTGCTTCAACTCCCGAGAAAAGCTGTCTCGTTCAGCTATCGCCGTTGCTAATAAATTCATTGAGGAATCGAAAGCAGTAACCTTGGCAGCCAATTGATTGGATAAATCTTCATATCGTTTAGAAAGTTCATCAAAGGCTTCCTTCACCCCTTCGTGCTCGGCCGTTTTCCTAGAAAGAGCAATATTGGCAATATTTTTTGCTTCCCCAGCACTAAGACACTCCCCTGTTTTCGCTTCTAATTGAGCGTTTAGTTGGATTGACCTTTCTGCTTCAACGCCTAAACCACGGCTCGCTTCTATTAACGCTGAATTTGCTCTATCAAACTCTTTGATTGAGACAAAGTTCCTAGACATACTAAGGGTTTTATAAAGCCAGGCAATGACTGCCCCTAGAATAATCCCAAGTCCTAACCCAACCAATAAAGAATTGTTCAATTTGTTCCTCTCAATCCAGTTACAATGTAGATGCGCACCTAAACGCTTATCCCAGCCAAGTAGGTCGAAACTGGTTTCCAAGTGTAATCTCAAATCGTGGACAAAAACTGTCCCCACGGATTTAATTCCGACCAGAACTGATTTGGGCCGGAGTCAAAGGGCAAAGGCAGGAATGTCCCTATTGGTCTATTGGAACCGAATGCCGCCAAAAATGGCCTCACCTAGACAAATTAAGGTTCAACAAAATACCTGCCCAAGGCACCCGGTTAAACATGTTATGGGGTGTCCACTTTGTGTCCACTTTTTCGTGGTAGATGGGAGCATTCCCGAGGGTGGGAACAAATATGGGGGGCATTAAAGACCCCTGCCGATTGCCTTTTCTTGCGAAAGAGGCGACCGGAGGGGCTAAAATGGTAGGCCTGGGCAGACTTGAACTGCCGACCCCCGCCTTATCAGAGCGATGCACCTGAAGCAAACGTCTTATATTTGCCCCATTCCTAGCCAAAGCTGCCGGTCCTACATTTAATGTTCGTGTGTGCGCTATGCAATACGTCGTCGATTTCCGAAATCAGATCATCCCAGCTGTATGATTCATCCACGAAGGTATCTCCTTTCATGATGCTTTCACGGCTTAATTGGGATTTGTAGCCAGTTAACGCCGAATTGCCAAAAAGGGAATTTCGAGCATTCCATTTCGGACAACCAAGAAAAACCTTCCCGATTAAATCCTATTAAGGTGCCGGTTATACCGGAATCAGCAGTCCTAGGAATAGTCCACATGTATGAAATTTTTTGAATAGCTCTTAAACAAGCCCCCAGGAATCGGCCCTTTGTTCACCGTATCTGAATGACCTGCCCAAGGCACCCAGTTGATTTTAAAAGTGTCCGCACAAGTGTCCGCACCCAGGGGGTAAATAGGGGTATTAGGAGGTATTCACTGCCCGAACCAAATTGAGCAAACTGCTCATTTCAGTTATTTTTCAGCGTTTTCAATAGGGAAAAGCCCCTACCGAGAACCAGGGTGAATCCTTGCCAAGGAGAAGGTCGAGGGTTCGAGTCTCTTAACCCGCTCCATAAAAGCCTCTCGGAAACGGGAGGCTTTTTCATTATTAAGTCAAAAAAATTAAGAATCAGAATTAATGTTTCCTGAGGACGCGTTTACCCAACAGAGTATAGCCACCTTTTTTGCCAGCGATCACACCTGGAACGGAATGCAATGAATGCTTTGACCGTTCCGCTTTTTGCACCCCAGATACAGTGACCGGCACAATTTGTATTGCTGAAATTTTTGCATGATGTGCTACGTTGACGAAACTGATTTCAATTTTACCTGCCGTCACATAAACCACCTTGGATTCTGATGTGGCTTTATTCGCCCCAACCTTGGCGAATATATCGTAGAGATGCAGCATTTCACTTCCATTGACCATGACGTTGAAGACGCGCAAACCCACGCCGGCTTCGGTTGGCGATATTTCTGCAAAGTACAGCGTCAGGGTATAATTTCCATTTGGAACTGGGAAAGTGTATTTGGCGCCATCTGGAGGATCTGGATTCCAGCGCTCTGTTTGGAATAAGGGTTGCGAAGCAGTATTTTTAATGGTGGTCGGTTGCGAATACGGCCCACCGCCGATGTAATACGCGTCCCCGGACCAATGGATTTTAGTTGTGTCCGTAGAATTGGGATCCGCAACCGTATCGACCCAGCGCGGTCCGTCAAAGGCGGGGCCTCCGCAATTGATGTGGTAGGTAGATACAGCCGCCGATGCCAGGACACTTGAAAAGGAAAGACCAAGGAGAAAAAAAAGCACTCCGAAAGGTTTTGAAACTAAAGTCCGATTTCGCATGAAAGCAACCATACTATACCCCTTAAATTAAAGCTAAAAACTAGAGTAATCCACAGCCTGAGTCTATGTGAATATCGTGAAAAAATTGACTAAAAGCGGCATAAAAATCGAAACTTCCCCAATACTGAGCCCTGATAGATGCTTTCGCCTTGAATGCCCTCCATTAGACCCTCTTTGGTATGCCAAATCGATTTATTGAAGTTAATGCCACTCAGTAAACCTAGACGTGGGTTCAAAAAATAATTTCCGTAAAATTGGCCCGTTATTTTTAGGCGATGCCCATCATGATATGGAATTATACCAAGTGAATTCGTCATCTCTTTGTTACTTCCGGTATAATCAAACTGCACCCGATAATCTGTACCGCCAGACAAACCAAAAGTAGTTCGGGTAGATGGGTACCAACTCAAATTAAAATTGCCTTCACTTTCGGCCGCAGGAAATTCGTACTGTAAATACCTAGAAGATTTGAACGCCGAATTGGCGGGTAGTTCAGGATCATAAACGGTGGACCGATTCCGTTCACGGGATTCTCCGTTTAATTTTAGAAGAAAGGAATCCTGGCTGTTTTGAGATAAAGGAGAAGCTACAACTTTCATTCTAACTGTGAAAATATTTTAAATATTTCCGAATGTTATCCGTTCAACGCGAAAGCAAAAAGCTGCAATTGAAATCGGGCCTGCTGAAAAGCAGCTTTAACACGATCACCTAAAGTTTGCAGAGAAAAATCTTCAGTGGAATTCTGGACATTATACAGTATGTGAAATTTGATACGGTCGTCGATGGCGATCCATTCCAATGCGTGATTGTACCAACTTGCTTTGGCTTCTACATCAGATTGGGTCGTTCCAAATTCACCGATACCAAATGGAAGGATCAATGAATCCCCTTGGGTGCGTCGTGATTCAAGAAAATTTCCCATCTCATTATAAAAATAGTCCAGAACCTCCTCCAAATTTTGCCTACGTTTTTTATGATGTTCATAGGCGTCCACAAAAATCATATCCACATACTTTGAACCTGGAAAATACCGGAAGGGTCGATTCCCCGGCACTGCCGGAAAGTCCTCAGCATTGGGACAAAAAATCCAAAGAAGATTAAGTGTTCCATTTTTTGTAAACAAATCATGCGTGTATCTCCATGCAGAAACATAGTTCGCAGGACCATCCGCAATGCCGTCCCCATTGGCATCTCCTCCTCCGCCATAGGGATACCAATCACCGTTCATTTCATGTGCATATCGGAACAGAACAGGAAATTTAAAATCCCTTAGCACTTGAGCCATTTCCATGAGTTTTGCATCAAACTCACCCTGGATTATTTTCGTAAGGAATTTTTTCTGTTCAGGTAAATCACTGGTGCTAGAAAAATGCTTAGGGTCCAATGTGACGTAGGGAATGCAGCCTTTTGCATGGACAGCATCCAAAAATATTTTCAGGTTTTGAGGTTGGCTAAAAAAATCAAAATACGCGCCTACAATTGCTGGGTAAACCCCGGACTGGGAATGAAAGGCTTCAACATTTGAGTCCACTTCCCAGGCGTAATTTGTGGAATGAAAAGCGAATTTTAAACCCACCACACTCTTGCTATTGTCCATCGAATACCATTTCGTCAAGGGATTCACCGCATTGCGAAGTAATGTCAGATCAAAATGGGTGGGATAATTACTTTGGGCGGATTCTGTTTCAAATAGGCAGGATGCAAGTAATAGTGGACTGAGCAGAACCAAACAAAAAAATACTGGAGATGTTCTTCTCTGAAGTGTCCATGAAAAGCGCACAGCATATTTCATTGAGTGAGCAACAATTTGGCGGTTAGTGTAAATACTTCGTCCGGTACTCCAAGGGCTTTTTTCAAAGCGACATCCCTATCCCACGGATTTTCTTCCTTTGCAGCCGCGCGTAATTTGCCCAGGTTGGCACGAAATGTGAAATCATACCGGGAGAATATTCCCAAGGTAACGCAATTTATTGATTTGGGTGAGTGAAGAAATATCCGCATAAAGGTTGGGATATCGACCCAGCATGATCAAGGCGCGTTCAAAATTTTCCTGGCCATGATTTTTCCCTGGCGTGCCAACGTGTGCGGCTATTACAGTCAGACCGAGTTTCAAGGGCAACTCCAAGCGAAAGGGATCGCACAAAGAATCCTTTGCGCCGACAAAGGAACTTTCTTTGCCGGTATGTGTCAAAAGGGGTATGCCTGCGGTATGGACATGGCAGTCCAAATACTTTCCATGCAGGCTGTCCAAAGTAAATCGCCGGGTGAGATTGGCTTCCGCGTATAGAAACACTTGGGAAATTACCGACAAGGCCAGTAGGTACAAGGCATAACGATGCCCGCTGCTCTCACGCAATTGTTTTTTTTGACGATTTCGGATAGTGTGTAGCATTCCAGTAAAGTAGGTTTTATTTAAATTTCACGAATGAAAATAACCGCATCCCAATTGATTGTACTCCTCGGCCTACTTTGGATCTTGCCAGTCAAGGGCCAAGTTTCGCCGGGCAACCTCGCCTTGCACGCTGCCGTTTCGGCATCCTCATCATTGGAAAATACCGACTGGGGTAAGCTACAGCTTACGGATGGAATTCGCAAAGGAAGCATTGGTGCAAAGGGCTGGTCCTCGGATCCAATTGGCTTTGCGGCAAAAGCATCCGAATGGGTAGAGGTTGACCTGGGGAAAGATACGCTGATCGACCGCGTTGTATTGTGCCCCCGAAACGATGCAAAGGCAACTTCTGGAGGCGCTCCCGGATTTCCCGTCGACATTGGCATTGAGATAAAGCCGGAGGGCGGCCAATTTTCCAAGGCCGTCACTATTTTGAGCGAACCCAATCCCGGTACACAGCCGCGCATATTCGACTTTGCGCGCATGCGTGGTCGGTATATCCGGATGAATGCGACGCGCTTGAGCCTACAGGCAAGCACGGAACCCCTGGGCTACCGATGCCAGTTGGCTGAAATTGAAGTCTATGATCTTGGCCCCTGGCCCAACTTGGCTCTGCACGCAAAAGTGACCGCTTCTGCTTCGCTGCAATCCATCGATTGGAGCACCGCCTTCCTGACCGATGGAATCCGGACACTTGCCACAAATGCCTTGGGCTGGACGAGCGATCCACCGGTATCGGGACCGATGAATTCTGTATGGGTGCAAGTGGATTTAGGCAAGGACACGGCATTTGATGAAATCGTTTTATTTCCACGTATTAAAATGACCCAGGTCGCGGATGGTTCGCCCAATTTCCCGGTGGATTATCGAGTGGAAAGTTTGGTCAATGGTGCGGCCGGAGCCTATTCCATCATACAATCTGTTGTCGCCCAACCGGATCCCAAAGGGCTTCCCCAAATTTTCCATTTTGGGCCACGCAGGGCCCGATATATCCGGGTTTTCGCCACTAGACTCGGCAATCCATCTTCCGATGAAACGTCCAGCTTTCGGTTCCAGCTGGGTGAAATTGAAGTTCGTCAAACCTCCGTGACCACAGGCACCTTTCCGGCCTTACACAATAGGATGCCCAGTAACCCCAGTGTCCGTTTGCTTTCTAGGAATGGTCATCGTGTACTGGAAATCAATTCCACTCAATTTTATCAGGTTGAAATCTGTACTGAACAGGGGCGCTTACTCAGAAAATATGACGGACAGGGGACTACAGATTATAACTTTTCAGATTCTAAACTCAACATGGGTCCATTGGTAGCCTCAGTCAAATTTAGACTTGGAAAATGGAGTCGGTTTTTAATTCCTTCCAATTGAATCCTGGTCGGAAACTGTATTCATACCTAGCGACGGACCATAGCTGCCTAAACCCGGTTCGAATTTGGCCGCATGAATTTGGTTTGTATCCCTAGCAAACCTGGTTCGAATACCTCTATTCTTGGCAAATGAAAAAAGGGCGTAACATAAAATCGCGAGGATGAATAAACCCTGCACAGGGTAGTTTTCCGTTTGTTGATTTTTCATGCGAAGGCTGACATAGGTGTGGTTTTAAAGTACACCAAAAAAGCCAATTTGTCGTCACCACAAACCGTGGTCCTTCGCCGATTTTTAGCACTTTTTCAGGTTCAGTGGATTATAAGTTGTCCTCATACAACATTAAGGCTCGACTATCCTTTTCCCTACCAAATTGACTGTTTCAAGTGAGTTCCGACCCTGAGTCTTGCTATTTCGTGGCATTTGCCGGGAAGTTCGCGTTTTTCCGTCAATTTGCTGTCCAATTTGAACCGTTTTTTTGGCAGCACCAAGCCGAGCATTCCGGTGGACCGAAAAAATGCTGGTTCCGCCACCGGATGACAAGCCACCGGGAAAAATCGCACCTACCAAAAGCTGGGCGGCAGGATGGGCCTTATCCGCCATCAGTACGGTCGACACGGAATCGATCACGTTGACCCATTCTTTAGCTAAGACTGTATCTTTTTCAAGGGAGTTATTGAAAAGCATGCCATTGCGCAGGCCGCCAATGGCCACGGAGGAAACGGAGTTATAGATAAAAAAGCGTCTTTCTCGATAATGCCTAAAATTGTCTGGATTGGTCAGGAATGGAGCCAAGGATGCAGGAGGCGTAATCGGTGTGATCGTGGTGCTTCCAGCTCCCTTAAAATTGGATTCTGCGATGACAATGGCGCTAGAGGAATTCACAAAAGACGCGGAACTTAATACTCCATTCTCAAAGCGACATCCCGTCACGGTGAGAGGCGCATCATTATGGACCACTGGTGAACCAGCATTACCAATAAAATCGCAATTCAGAAAATTAATTGGGTAATGATTGGCGCGCCAAACATATTCCGAGTTGCCTTCGAATCTACAATTCATAAACCAGTTCCCTCCACAAGCCCGCCCAGAAAGCATGTCCAGGGCCTTACCGCATTCCACAAAACGGCAATGCTGGAAAGTCACCTTGTCCATGTAATTCAAAGTTGGAGAGGCATCGTTTTGACCTGGTACAATTATGGTATGTTGTTTGAACCCACTCGCGCATTTATAGAATGTCAAATCATCAAAAATATTATTGTCCCAAGCATATATTTCCGTGAATTGCAGCCCAGACTCAGACATGTCCCGGAAAGTTACATTGGAAACCAAGCAGTCATAAAATTGAAGATTCTTACCACCTCTCCATTTCTGGAATATTCCGTTTTTACCACCTTGTAAGGTCAAATCCGTTAGCGTCAATCCCGTCGCTTCCGGATCGTTCAAGGGAATGCTGTCCATTTCAATCAAATTCATATCCGGGCGCATGGCAATTAGCACGGTCTGGTCCTGCCCGGCCCCTAAAAGTCCCTTGCTGCGCCTTCCCAATATCAAAGGCTTGTCCAGATAATAAATACCCTTCGGCAAAATCACCAAGCCCTCGGCATTTATCCGGGCTTGTATTTCCGTGGAAGATGAAGTCTTTTTATCGCGGTTCAGGCTCCAATCCACTCCCCCGGGATTGGCAATCGCATTGAATACCGGAGCTTCCCACGCTGGACCTTGCGGCTTCATCAACATGGAGCGGACCTTTTCTGCTTGGGCGGTGGTGATGGACGTAGGATTATTTTTTCCATCAATGCTCACAGTTTTGATGTTATCATTTCCGCCGTCCATACCATAGACACGAAAAGGGGCCGTAGCTTGGTCTGTAATGCCAGCCAATGGCAATACGGAACCCATGTACATGGACGCAGCTTGATTAGGGCCAAGGATAGCTAGAGGCTGCTTTTGGGTGTTCTGATCAAAACCATAAATAACGGATTCATCGGCATTGGAAATAAAGGATCGGCCCGACGAATTCAAACCGGCCGCCTGCCAAATTGTGAACTTGCCCATTGCACCCGATTGCATAAACGGATCATCAGCAGTGGAATAAGATTCATTGGTTGGGCAGAGCAGGTTCAGGCTGTATTGATTGTCAAAATAATTTGAAGGCGATCCTAGAAAAACTCCGGCAGCAAAGACATTTCCACCGGATTTTCGAGCGAGATCCCCACGAAAACGAATGACCGGATTAGCCGGTGAAACGTCAATTTGAGAAACAAATCGGAGTATGCGATTATTTCTAAAGTAACCACTCTGACGCGTGTCGACATCCATTCCATTCCAGGATATGTCGGTAAAAAGATTGTCTTCCACCATAGCATTGGTAACGGCAATGTGACCGTAAGTTATGCGCCTAAACAAATTATGCCGTGTTATTGCAGTAGTGCTGGTTGGAAAATTTATGGACGCATGGACCGAGCTGATGACTGCATTTTCCGTGCCTGGTTCGATAGTGATATTCGGAATAGATGTTGCGATACCATAAATACGATAGTTGCTTTTGACAACTAATGCGGAAAGTGAATTTCCCTTTTTGTAATCACCAGGCTCAAGCCGAATCACTTTGTGCAGGTCAAGTAGTGTTTGCAATTGCGTCATTTGTGCAATGGGAACTAGAAAAGCATCCTGTGGATAAAAACAGTCAAAGCGAACGGATGTTTGAGCGGTGGGTGTTGTGAGTGCAAGCGACCATGACGCAATAAATGCCATGAAAATTGAAGAGCCGGTTTTATTTTTCATGGATTTAATCTATCCTCATTAATCAATTCGCAACTGACCAAAATTTCAAAACTCCATCAATAACAACCCAAATAACTCCGCGCTTTCGGATTTTGCGGAAATAGCTTCAGCCGCCAACAATGCTAAGTTCCAAAGGTTCACTAAAGGAGCGAGTAAATATGAACTTTAACGCCATGTCAATCCGAACCTTTTCGATATTAAACCTTTTAGTCCTTTGCCCTATTTTCGCAAATACCAACACCGTAGGTGGATACATCGCCGCCAAACGAGATTTTACGGTATCCCCAAATTACTCGTTTGATTGCAAAATGCTGCGTCCCTTAATGGAACTCGCAACGATTTTGATTGACAATAATATGTCCGCCTTTGAATTGGTTTTGGATTTTTCAGAGATGGAAGGCTCAGCCAGTCTGATTGAGAATGTCCAACTTCAGGAAGTAGGCGGATACTTAGGCCAGGGCCTTACCACGCCAGGAGAAACCCAGCTCATTCATGAAATTGGAAGTGGGCGGTTCATCTGGAAACCCGGCACCCAGCAGTCACCGACACAAGGGTATCAGGTGCGTGTGCTCGTCACTTTTAAAGAAACCCCGACAATGCCACCGCAACTTACCGTGAGTATGCCCGTTTATTTATAGGCCCCATTAGTAAAAACGGAGTTAAGGCGTCCGTGACGGCGCCTATCTTACGTAAAAAGAAAACATCATCATGTCTTCAGCGTGTTCGGAGATATGACAATGGGCCATCCATCCACCTGGATTGCTGGCATCGAGCAGGATATCCGTAACTTCCCGCATACCCACCAAATAGGTATCCTTCCACGCCATGTTTAAATTGGGCTTGCCGTTTACAGCCACCACTAGAAATCGTTGTCCATGAAAATGAATTGGGTGAGGCATTAAGTGAAATGCATTGGGATCATTTTGGATCCGGATTTTGACTTTTTCACCGCGATTGAAATTCCATAGAATCTCATGGTTTTCCAGTTTTGTAACGGTGTCACGGATAATCCATTGTGCGGTTTGCGTGGTTGAGGCCGCATTCATCGGCAACATATTGTCCACCCATTCAATCCCTTTCGCTTCCGTGCTGATTGGCTCTCCTTGGACGGCGGACACTTTCATGCCTATCATTTTTCCACTCTTTCCGGTAAGAAGCAGGAATTTAGTAGGTGGAATCAATGGACTGCAAAACGAACGCACGGAATCGATACTCTTTATTGTCTGTAAACTGCTATCTTCGGCCAAAAACGTAGCGCCAAATGGCGTGTCGACGGAATCCGGTAATACCGTGATGTGACCCAAAACAACGAGTGAATCTTTGTTGTAGATGGTCTTCAACATATGATGGGTAATAAATACCGTGCCAGCTTTATCGAAGTAGCCTTCAAAAATCTTCCGCTCGCCAGGAGTAATAATGGTTTCGGCATCTTTGTCAAAATATTCGTATTGACCATTATCGGAGCCAACGACTTTGATTTTTCGGACAATATTTCCGGAGTCAGTTAAGCCAATGTTTAAGGTTCGGGTATTGCAGGAATTAGTGGCATAAAAGCGAACCACTTCTTTACGTTTAACCGTCATATTAAAAGCGGTATCCCCATTGATGAGATAGAGATTACCATATCGGCCCATCATGGTAAAATTGGTTTCATTCACTTTGAAGGGAGCCGTATGGGTGGCCGAATCCAGGTAAAAATCATCCAACATAAGGATTTGATCGCGATTGGTTGGGCGCCAATAGTTGCTGTCCGTTGGGATAACGAGGATATTGCCATACAGTCCCATTTCCTGAGAATAATCTTCTCGCTCATGAGCGTGATACCAATAAAGTCCCGGATCCGGAAACTTGATGTGGTATATAAAGCTATCCCCATCCGCTACCGGCTGTTGAGAACTGGATGTGCCATCCATGAGATAATCCATGCGTACCCCATGGGCATGCAGGCTGGTTGGAAGGCCAGAATGGTTTTTTAGGCGAACAGTGATTTCAGTGCCCTGTTTGACCCGAATGATGGGTCCAGGAATCGACCCATTATAGCCGAGCATCCTAACCTCTACCCCATTCAAAGATTTTTTTACCGGTTTGGCATCCAAAGTCACAGTGGCGCCGTCACTTAGATCCAAAGTTTGAGCGCTGGATGCAAAACTCAATCCGGTTACGCTGGTAGGAAAATCTGAAATGGGTTTGACGGGATTACGATCTGAAAAACAAGCGGTTAGAATAAAAACGCAAGGAATATAAAATAATGAATGTTTGACCCTCATTTTATACTCACCGGAAAAGACCAGGACCATGGTGAGGTCTTGTTTATTTGTACCTGCGGGAATCGCCGGCCACGTAAATCGTAACGATATGGACCGGGAGTGAGTAACGTGGACCGATGGGCTCCAAGTGGATTTAAAATGCGCGTGTGCCCAACTCTGACAGGAGGCGCTGCCATGGAGCTGTGACCAATTCCAAGCAGAAAATCTGCCCACGGTACGGATACCCCTGGCATACGATCACCCACTAGTCCCTTTTTATGCACAGCATTTCCGACAATGCTATAAGTTGAAGGTTCGAAATAACAGCCATCCATAGGGCCAATTCCCAGGTCTCGGATGCTGTCATACACAGTGAACATAGCTACAAATGGAGTGTCAATCATTGGAGTATATGTAGTTGCAAAGGGATTGCCAGCAACAACATTCCAGTTATCCTTATAACTCTTTTTTGTCACAGGGAAACGCTCTTTCAATGAATCCACAAAACTGATCCAAACGCTCTCAGATTGCACTGTATCGATGTAATACAGGGCTCCATGATAAAAGGTAGAGTCAAAGGTGAGGAAATTGTAAACGCTATCAACGTATGCAATCATTGCATATTTAGAATTGCTGTAATTCTTAATCAATTCCAATCGTAATTTTTCAGCATAAAAAGTATCCACAAAACATGACTGATAGTCGGCATAGCAGGCGTTTTGAATGGACATCCCTGGAGCGGGATACTGCATTTGCACAGTAGGAGAAACCTTGCCACAATGAGCCTGCACTTTAAGGAAAAAAGGAGTCGCGCAAAACACGACTCCAATGAAAACCAAAAAGGCTTTGCTTGACAAGTTTAGTTACCCATTTGGATAGGTGCGCTTATGACATGCGAATCCTGGCGAAGGCTGGCCAGGTAGTTTCCCGAGGTCAATTTGCCATTACCTAGGTTCAAGGTCTGATTCCTAGATTCACCATTACCAGGAAGGTGTAACATTTCCTTACCTGCAGGAGAATAAATCGATAGTACATAGGGTCCAGTTTTGGATAAACGCAAATTTAAAACGTTGTTCTGCATGGAGGCAATTGAGAAGCGGGAATCTTCTGGATTTGGGTACTTGGCTGAAACGGGAGCATCCAGTCTTTCAATATAAATTCCGGCATCAAAATCACCGTGAACAATCAAACCGGACTTGAACCAGGGATAGCAGCCCCATGTTCCACTGAACAGCTTCGTGGATGTGCTGTGACGGCTGTAAGCGATTTCAGGCATTTTGCTGGGATCAGTAATATCAATTACTCGTAAACCTGCAGTGTAATGGGCATTAAAAAGAAGGTTTCCTTTTACATAGCAATTGTGGCTGATAATGCCGGGTAGGCTGGTATACTTTGCACGAAGCGTGGGTGGCTTGGTCATGGTGGCGGTTGAAATGTCCCAAGCTTTCAAGCTGCATCCCACAGTCTCTTCGGTTGTATAGAGGGTTTTATTGTCATCTGAGGGCCAAGCATTATGTGAAATGCTGTGCGGCGGTTCGCCGATGCTGATATCGTAGGCATTGAAATCGATGATGGATACTTTTAAGGGCGCAGAAAGATTGGTTATATTCCAAATTGTGACTTTGGATTGATATTGATTCGATGCATACAACCGATCCCCACGGGCAAACATATCGTGCGTTTCACCAACTATAGTCGTGACATATACGGGGTTTTCCGGATCCGCAAGGGTAAAAATCATTACTCCGGCAGCTGAACCATAGGTGACAAAAAGACGGGCCGGTGTCGTGGTGGAATCCACGAAAACGGTATGGGCAACTTTGAATCTAAGAGTTGAGCTGCTAACAAGTTTAGCTGGTTTACCTTGGTTTAATGGAGCCAAGTCGATGATCTGCAGACCATCGTTGTTTTCCTGTGACACTTTGTATGCATAATTGCGGAATCCGTTTACTTCCTGCCATACGGAATTACCAGTTGAAGGAATGAAACTTACTTCCACCGGTGTCGTTGGATTAGTGATGTCGATAATACTAAGGCCGCCTGGATTCTGTAAACATCCCAAAGCATACTCATGGCCATTGGTACCAGTATATCCCCAGATACCTGCCCCACCTTCAATAGTTCCAGGGCGGACAAAACTTCCCACGGTAACCATGCCACGGTTGGTTTGACCGTAGGATTCCACAGACAGGAATACCAGCAATGCCATACCCAAAAATGCTTTCTTAATTACTGACCATTTATATTCCATTATTTCCCCAATCATGTCATACACTGTGTTTTAATCGCGGCTGAAGGCATCCCTAACGCCCCAACCCATAATGTATTCAGCAATGTAGTGATCCTGTAGGTCTTTTTCTAGGGTTTAAAAAAAATCGTTGCCAATTTGGTAACCCGAATTTGGCTTTACCGGATTGGAAATGCAGTATTCCGCAAAATAATTTACTTTTGTGCCTCAAAATTAACCCGTAACCGTTTTTCGGATCAGGAGACTATTATGCACAGGGAATTAGTGCTTTCCATACTTGCAATCTGTTCAGTGGCTGCGGCAACGCCGTCCAAGGACACGGCGGATTTAAACATTAAAACCACCGGCTATTACATCATAGATGGAGGCTATATCAATGAAACAGTTGATGTGGGCTTAAAGAAATGGACATCCGAACCATTCGGCGATTTTATCGGCGGTTTACGCCTTACCGCGAATCCAACTGAACATTTTTCCTTGGCCATCAATCCTGAGCTCCGTAGCCATAGCAATTTTCCAATTACTCCGGGAGTTGCCACAGGTGAGCTCAAACAGAAAATGAAATACGATATCTATATGGAAGAAGGTAAGGGAACATGGAGTTTTGGCGCTCCAGAAACTCCGTTTGCCCTCTTAGATTTCGGATTATTCATTTATAAGGATAATCCCGATACCAAGGTATTTGGTGATTACATATTCCGTTCTATGATTTACCCCACCTTGCTTTTTACAAAGTTTGACTACGCACAGGCCCAAATTTTTGGACTTCATGCCAAAGCCAATTTTTTGGATGGAAACTTTAAAAATAATGCTTTTATCTTAAGTGATGTGCGGAACTACCCGTATTTTGATATATCCCTCGCTTATTCGGCCAGCTACAATGTTATGAATATTGTTGAGTTCGGCGCTGGCATAAACGCCCGATCCATTATTCCGGTACGACCCAGCCGCACCACGCCAAAAGGTGGAGCAAGCCAGGGAGCAGGATTATTTGATAATACCTATAAGTTCGCTCCGTTCCAGGACAGTACGGTCATCCATAATGCCAGTGGTGCAGTCATTAAAACCATTTCTATTAAGCCTGTCGCTGGAAAAGACTCTGCAACGGTCACGGTTACAGATACTACTGGCAACGTTTCGGTCACCCAAGTTAAGGCCAGTGGTGGTGGAATTTCGGGCATGGCCACCAAAGCTCAGTTCAACAAAGCGATGTCTGACTTGACTCCGGATGCAGGTGGAGCCGGAGATCTCTACCCGGAACTACATGGCACCAATACCCATTTTAGCTTTGCTGGAACAATACTCACTGGCCGGATTACCTTGAATCCAATGGGCATTTTTGGCAATAACAACCCTTTGGGAAAAGATGCCTGCAAAATCTACGCTGAAGCGGCTGTACTTGGCCTGAAAAATTATCCCGGGTTCTACGAAAAACGTTCTGAGCGTATTCCCATTATGTTTGGGGCTAATATTCCGACCATGAATTATTTGGACTTCCTGAGCATTGAAGCGGAACATTTCGGCAGCAAAGAAGTGCCCAGTTATGACACACGCGCGTATTTAAATTTGCCTCAACCAGGAACTCATAAGGGCGAAGTGGAAACCTTGTGGGACGACGCACGTCGCACAAAAGACGACTGGAAATGGGTCGTTGCGGCCAAGAAATCTTTCAAAGGCTTTGGAATCGTCGGTCAATTCGGTACCGACCATACTAAAATGTCAGATGAAGGCGGCGGCGAGCTCTTTGATGTGATGTCCCGGCCTTCTGAATGGTATGTACAGGTTCGCTTTGTAGGCGGCGTTTATTAAGGAGTTGAGAGAGGCGCCGTTTCAACTTTGTAGATGAAATAGCGCGTCTCCCCCATCCAGGGTAATGCCTGGTACTTCTCTTCATAGTGAAGCCGAACTCTTTGACCCGTGGTCATGGCTTTTTCCAACGAGTCGACCACGGCTCGGTCTTTGGACCGTACCGAAAACTCCCAAATATTGTTCACGGATACTTGATGGCTTGGGTCTTGATTCAAAATCATGCCCAAGTTTAATTGGCCTTCGTATGTTTTGAAAATATAGCCCTTGCGGCTGACCTTCATTACTGTTCCGGCTCTAAAACCGTCGCTGTAATTTCCCGTGAAATAAATCCAAGCCCCGCCAAACAGTCCCAGTAGGATTACTAAACCGATCAATTTTAATTTAAACATGTAGCTAAAGATAGGATTCCGGCAATCCTACGGCAAAGGCCATTTTTTATTGACCGGGTTGCATTTCTCCCATTCGAGACAACCTCAAAACGGGAATACGCACCAAACGGGACGCGGCTATGTCTATCGAAAAATCAATGGCCCAATCATTATGGCCTTCATGATCCTGAAGCATCTGCCGCACTTCCCAGAATTCAGCCGAAGTCTTTTCGCCACCCGGTTTTGGATTAACGAGCGTGTGTCGCACGGCCCGTCCTTCCGGATCCAAACGAAATACTCCATGCCCAGGCCGGTATTCGGCCATTAAATTGCGAAGCCGTTCTACGGTCCAGGGAACGGACTGGACATCTTCCAATAAGCCCGCCTCCTCCAGTCCCTCCGTCAATGCGTCTAGGGCGTTCTCGTATTCACTACGCGACAAGGCCGCCATAAAGCTAAATATGCGCGCGCGAATTTCAGCCGTAAAAACCACAGTATCCGTAGTGACATCAAAATCGATCGCACTCGCGACTTCTTCACCAGGCGGTTTTAGCTCGGTTTCTTCGACTGGCTGGAAATTTGGATTCTGAAGTTTTTGCCATTCTTCCAACAAGCTGGAGTCTACGCGCCTAAGCATTTCACCGAAAAAGTCTTCCATTTCACGCACGGCCTCGGTCTTAGCTGCCGTTGGCACAGTATTGGCAAGGACTTTGTAAACACTGTTTAAGTACCGCAACAGCAGGCCTTCCGATCGCTCAAGAGCGTAGCCTTTCACATAATTCGAAAAAGTAAAAAAGCCCTCCATCATTTCCCGGGCAATTGATTTGGGCCGGATATTTTCATTGCCCACCCATGGATGCTTTTCGGAAAATGCATTGAAGCTGCTATACACGAACTCGCGTAAGGGTTTGGGGTATTCCATGGCATCAAGTTCCGCAACCCGTTGATCGAATTCCACGCCCTGGGCCTTGAGTTCCGTCATTCTTTCGGTTTTTAATTTATCCAGTTGTCGTCGCAATACTTGGTCCGGATCCTCCAAAATGGATTCCACCAATGTGAGAATATCCAAATGGTGATCGGGACTTTCTGGATTTAAAAACGGCAAAGTTTCCATTAAATACAGGGATAGAGTCTGGTCCATGGAAAAATTCTGCTGCAAGTCGAGATTGACACGTAACTTATGACCTGCAGTTTCAAGCCCCGGCGAATTGTTTTGGGAGGAAGGTTTAATTTCGACTATACCTCTTTCAACCAAGGGTCGGAATAGTTGGAAGGCACGATGCACATGTGCAGACTTGGCTTTTGCAGTATCATGACATCGTGCGATCAGCTCTCGCATAGCTGAACACCCATCACCCACACGTCCCAGTACATGAATCAACATACCATGGGAAACCTGGAATCGAGAGATCAGTTTTTCAGGACTGCCGTCTATTAAACGCCGGAAGGTACCCTCATCCCAAGGTACATATCCCTTTTCCGGTGGCTTGCGCTTGACGAACTTTTTTCCACTTTGGGCGGTTTTGGCGGACAGTTTCAAATTTTCCACCACGTGTTCCGGCGCCTGGGCTACCACAAAACCGGCATCGTCAAAACCCTTACGTCCCGCGCGTCCTGCTATCTGATGGAAATCGCGTACGGTGAGTATGGCCGTTTTATCACCGCTGTATTTACACAACTGGGTGAATAACACAGTGCGGATAGGTACGTTGACGCCCACCCCTAAGGTATCCGTACCACAAATTACTTTGAGCAAGCCTTGCTGGGCGAGTTTCTCCACTAGGATTCGATATTTTGGCAACAGGCCAGCATGGTGCAGTCCAATGCCTTGACGAAGCCACCTTTTAATATCTGGTCCGAAGGGGCTGGAAAAACGAAACCCTTGCAGAGCAATGGCAATGGCACTTTTTTCGTCTTTGTTGCAAAGTTCTAGGCTGGTAAAGTTCTGAGCGTTGCGAGCCGCATCCGCTTGGGTAAAATGGACAATATAAACCGGTGCCTTGCCTTCCACCACTAGCCTGTGCACAGCTTCCGGTAAGGCTTTTTCCGAATAGGAAAAATGCAAAGGCACGGGGCGCTCCAAGGATTTTACCGTAACCGTGGGCCGACCATTGAGGCTGGAAAGTTCCTGTTCAAAAAACCCAGTATCTCCCAAAGTCGCGGACATCAGCAAAAAGCGGGTGTTTTTCATGACCAGCAAAGGTACCTGCCAGGCTACTCCCCGTTCACGATCGGAATAATAATGGAACTCATCCATCACCACGTCGCCGATTCGGCTTTCCGCGCCTTCACATAGGGCTATATTGGCGAGTATCTCTGCCGTGCAACACAGTATGGGCGCATTTCGATTGACGGTGGCATCGCCTGTGGAAAGCCCCACGTTTTCCGCGCCGAATTCCTTACAAAGAGCCATCCACTTTTCATTTACCAGGGCTTTGATGGGACAGGTGTATACGGAAATGCGGTTTTGCGCCAAGGATTGATAATGCAAAACCGACGCGACCAGGGATTTACCGGAGCCGGTCGGAGTATTAAGAATAACGTTTTTGCCTTCAAAAATTTCCAGCACAGCGGCTTCTTGGGCAGGATAAAGGGAAATTCCCCGCTGCACGGTCCAGTCCAGGAAGGACTCCAAAAGGAACCCGTTATCGGAACGGGTCTCCGGATTGAGGTCGGAAAGAATTTCCTTAAAGCTGCTAGCCGTCATCGGCTAATAAATGCCGAGGAACCGTGCATTTACTAAACGCCGCGCCGCAATTCGATCATGGGAGGATCCGAAAGCGTAACAAGCTGTAAGCGTTGTCCATTTGGAATCAACCTCTGCAAGAGCGGTAAAACATGGGTTTTATAGTGTTCGCGAATTTCAACGGAAAAATCCGCTGCATCGATAGATTCCAGTATTTCAATGGTCTTGGTGTTGCCGCTGCTGCGCATAACGGAACCAGTGGATTTTGCCGGAACACCGATTCGCACGCCGGGTTTTCTGCCTCTACGCACTCGGCTCTCACCAGTTATTAAACCCTTCTTGCGAAGTTGGGTTTTCATGGCAAAAAAATGGGGCTTGGACAAGTCATTGAAATCGAGTTTCTCAACCAACTCCGTATAGCTGCAATCTGGATTCGCGGTGATGAACTGCTTGGCGCGCTCATTCATTTTCTTCTTTTCAAATTTTTTCAAGGGGTATTCCTTTTCTATGGATAGATGTAAATGTTTCTTTTCCGATGCAACGGAGAATCTTTCAATCGGATTTCCGGTTAGAAAAAGCGAATTCAATTCTTTAGGCACTTCACGCGTCTGATTCCGCTCCTCTCGGGCGCGGATGGCTTGTTCTACTTCTGTAAAATGTTGCCGGGAAACCGACTGATCGGAAGTCAAAACCTGAAACAATTCAAATGTCTTACCTGGATTGTTTTTTAGGAAGACGTAAACTTTTTGTTTAAGTGGATTGTTGAAAAGCAAATCCGGCTTTTCTTTCGTTAATGTTGTTTGCATATATGTCCCGCTGATAGAAAAATCATTAAATAGTTAACCTACTTCGCATTTAGACCCAGTCTAAATGATAATTGTAATGCTTGAGGTTGATTCAAACCGCTGCCAATCCCTTGTTCGGATTACCAGCGAAAACGTCCAATTCACATAGTTCTCGATATAGTAACATTTTTTTTCGGAACATCCTAGGGTTTGGGTTTGCCAGGGAAAGTATCTTACCCATTTAATACCCAATGCCGTTTTACTGGGGTTATTAGGTAGGATTGCCAGGTTCCATTTCCTGAAATAACTAGATTCGCAGTATGCTTTTGCAAGATACCCATGGCCGCCATATTCATAAACTAAGGGTACAGCTCACGGATGCCTGCAATTTTCGATGTTTTTACTGCATGCCAGAAGGGACTCGATTTTATCCTGCCCACGAGTTGCTTGCGCCCATGGAAATAGTCCAAATTTGCACCTCGCTCAATCATCTTGGTGTGGATGAAATCAGGGTAACCGGCGGTGAACCCACCGTTAGAGCCGAATTTGCTGAGATAATGACTGGATTGGCGGGTATTCCATGGAGGAAATTTGGCCTCACAACCAATGGCTACTTGCTCGCCGACAAATTATCCTTTTTAAAAGATATCGGCTGCCATAGCCTCAATATCAGCCTGGATAGTTTGGAAGCAGCCAATTTTAACGCTATTACGCGGCGCCCCCATTTTCAAAAGGTGGTGGCAGCCATCATCCAAGCTGCTGAAATGGGCTTCTCGGTAAAAGTGAATGCTGTTATTGCTAAGGGTTACAATGATCATGAATTATATAATTTCATTCTATTCGCCGAAGAACATGGCGTAGAAGTTCGGTTTTTAGAGCTGATGAAGGTGGGGCCTGCGATTGAACACCATCCAGGTCAATTCATATCAGCGGACAAGATGATTCAAGTATTATTGAAGGATGTCGAATTGACGCCCATTAAGTCTTCCATCGATTCCACCTCATTCGGATTTCAAACTCCACGAGGCGCCAGGATTGGATTTATCGCTTCCGAATCGAAACCCTTTTGTGGCAACTGTTCCCGATTACGCTTGACGGCTAAAGGCAATTTACGCGCCTGCTTATTTTCCGAATCCGGCATCGAATTGCGCAATCGCCCTCTCCTTGATTATCCGGAAATTCTCCGCGAAGTGATGCAAATGAAACCTACTGGCAGATTGGAAGCAGTGGGCCAATCCATGAACCAAATCGGCGGGTAGGTTAATCCACTTCCCCAAATCCTAAGCCAAGGTCTGCGCCCAGTTTCAAATAATAGAAGGGAAGCTCGCCAACACGCGCGCCCATGCCTGCGCGTAGATATCCCAAGGGTGTGGCATACCCAGCCTGCGTTTCCCAGTGGAACCTGATGGGTCTTCGGATTTGATCTGGAAAGAAACTGGCGGACCCATACTGGCGATATCCCCCTAGTATCAGCCGAATACCCGCCTGTCCGAAAACGGGGCAGTATTCAAGTTTGACATCCTGAAAATTGGGCGTGCGTAGACTTCCCAAAAAATATTCATCCTGAAAAGTAAATGCATCGATGCGTCCAGACTCCAACATATCAAAAATGGTAGCTCCATCGAGTTTTTGGTTTGACCAATAATATTGGTCTGAAAACCTGAAATTACCCAGGCTTAAACGCAGCCGAACCTCTAAATTTGAAGTTGTATGCTTAATGGGACCGAAAAGATTGATCCGATTTAATTTTCGGTAACGAATTCTAAGCGAATGGGGTGGCTTTATGGCCTTTTTTGTCTGGCCCAATCCTATAAAACCCGTTTCCTCGAAATCCGTGGACAGGTATTCGCCCTCGCCTGATTCGGAAAAGTCGAGTTGAACCATTTCATGTTTCTGAATGGAGGTTCGCAAATATGTACCCCGGCTTGGGTAAATTTTGAGAAAGACTTCTCCCAAGTCTCGTTTAAGGCCAAACAAAACGGGATTCAGAGGGTAACCAGCAGATGGCGGATGAGGATACTGTATTTCCCAATGCACCATCTCAACGCCCAGGTCAAGCCGCAATGGGTAAAGAGGCGCAATCAAAAATTTAGCCTGATACCCAGGGCGGTGGCCTCCCAAGAGCAAGCTTATATCACTACGAAATGGAATGTAAAAGGGCTCATCCCAAGTGAGTCCACCGTATAGTTCGGGACTGCGGTCGGAGATTTCCGCCTGTATCACGGCGGCGTTCCATCCCGCTTGAAACCGGAACTGGGATTTGTCTTTGGCATCAAACACTATACTTGCCATTTCTTCCCCTACAGCCCGCGTCCATTCTAAATCCAAGTCCGTGTAAAATCCTGACTTCAAGATTTCCGTGATCGGGCCATCCCCAAGGCTATCGTTCTCGCCCTTTTCAGAAGTACGAATGAGATCGAGTAGAAGTTGTCGCCCACCTGAAGCCAAAGGATTTACGGAAACGCGGTTGAGTGCCAGGTTGGTGTGAAATATGGGCGGCACCGTAGCTCCTGGAGCAGGGACACTTACCGACTTTTTTGAAAGCGAAGGCAAAAGCACATCCATGTTACGTAAAGTGGACACGTATCCCAAATCCACCCATTTGTGGGCATCCAATTCGTGTGCCGCAAAGTCCTTGCTGGGTTCCATTTCAATTTGGATCACTTTCCCATTCCATGGTCTTTGCGTTAGAATATCGTCTCCCGCGTCCGACCTCTTCATCCTAACGGAATCTGCCCATGCAAGGGGATGCCCATCTAATAATGGAGGAAGAAGATGCGCGCCTGCATGAATGAGAATGAGCTTATCAAAAGTGAAAGGCAATTTATCGGCCAGGATACGATGCCCTGAGCGGATGGAACCTGAAGCGAATGGCCAAAGCGACTTCCGTTTCTGAAGAACATTTTCAGGTAAAGCCGCGCCCTTAAGCAAATTCTGAAGACTGCCATTGGTAACGACCTCCTCCTGGTCTTCGCCTAAATTGGAGACTTGAAAAGCCAAGGGTCTGGGTGTCGCTTGCAAATCTTCGACTGGACCGTCTGGGGCATCATGAGTGAGTTTGGCAATTAGCCAAGAAAGCTGTAGGTATTCGCCGGGCTGCTCCTCTCCAATCTCTGCCCATTGGATACCGGATGTTTGCAAACTCGGCAGGCTAAGTGGTATGGACCATTGCCGTGGTGCAATACCATCGGTAACATACTGGTTGTCATCTTCCATTTCCTTTTTCGAAAAAGGTTTCAAATAGTCCTCAATGGGCTGAGCCACCAACAGTTTTTCAATCATTTCCGTCCGATAGCCCAGTGTCCAGGCAGCTCCAACCAAAGCCGCTTTGGATTCCGTCACGACTATGTCAACATCCAGACCATATTCTTCCAATGCTTTTAATACACCGATATAGGCGTAAATCATTTTAGAATCCGAGCTTAAAAAAAGCACGGTCCCATAATGGGGCAAAACGGTGGTAGGTTCTCCCTGCAGTAATTTTGGTATTTCTGACGACGCACTTGGTGTCATGTGCCTGGGCAAGGAGTCTTGCACTCCAAATACCGGATTATTGGCGGAGGTGTCCAGGATGACGAAAGCGTAAATCAACCGTGGAATCAGACTAAGTAGTAATAGCATCCGTAACAGACGGAAATCCTTGGCTTTAATAAAATACCATGGCCAAATACTCATAGGGGTTCTATCAATATCCTATCAAATTTGGGATTGGGCAGTAGAATAATGCCATTCCCTGCTCCTATTTTGTAAGCGGCTACTAAATAAAATCGCGCTTACTAAACCAGAGGCTAGCGATTAACAAGTACATTCCGATAAAAGCCAGGCCATAGAAAGTGGTGTACAAGACATAATGCTCGCCCAAAGGCAGGTTATACACGACGCGGCCGCGTATATTGAAGTTTTCAAGATTCGGAATGATATAGTAAACCCCTCGGATGAATTTTTCCGTTAGTGGTGAAATCACCGGTGTACCCGGTAGCCGGGCCCCGTATTTTTGGATAAAGTTCAAATGATTAAGGATGTCACCTGCAAGATGTCCGGCTAGATAAACGCCCAAAGTGAATAGTGCGCTGAGGGTGGGCGTCGAGAATGCAGAAAAAAGCAGTGCCACCGCCAAAATAACTGCCATTTCCAAATACACCAGGTAAATTGCCAAAAGCAAGGAGGGATTGGGCTTGCAGTCGATGGCGCGTAACACCAGAAAAAAGACCAAGGTCATGATGGCCAGGTTCACCGCCAATACCAAAAGCAATCCCACATATTTTCCCACAATGAATTTCCATCTATGAATCGGTTTGGCCAACAAGGTCAATATGGTTTTTCTTTGAATTTCTTTTTGAATCAAACCGATACCGACAAAAATAGACATCATCAAACCGCTTAAGGACATTACCGCCAGGGCAAAATCCTTAATCACATTTTCCCGTGCAAATACGGACCACTCCCCTAGCAAATAGGAAAACGCTATCATCATTAAAGTGAAAAAGACCAAGTTGTAAAGAATTTTATCGCGAATGGTTTCTCGAAATGCATTATAGGCGATGATTAAAATATGGCTCATAGTATTTTTGCGACCTCCTCAGCCAATACATCTTCCAAAGAGTGACGAGAGCGGGTGACTGTATCCACCACTAATTTTTGCGCGGCTGCCCATTCCAAAGCGGCGCGTTTGGATTCCGGATTTGGGCAGATGAGTGTCTGAGCGTCCAGGGGTGAACCGAGGCCGGCAGGCCATCGTTCGGGCGACACGGAGTCGACAAGTGTCACTTGAAAACTTTCTTGCTCCCCGGACAAGACCTCCGCTACCGTCCCTTCGCGTCGGATCTGGCCACCCACGATCATGGCAAGCCGCGTGCAGGTTGCTTCCACGTCGCTCAAAACATGCGTTGAGTAAAAGACGGTAACACCATCGGCGTGCAAACCCTTCAGAATAGCGCGCACATCGCGCCTGCCCATTGGATCGAGGCCGGACATGGGTTCGTCCAGGATGACTAAGCGGGGTTTGGAAAGCAAAGCTTGGGCTAGTCCAATACGTTGTAGCATGCCTTTGCTATAGGTACGCAATTTACGATTCAGCACATCGGGCCGCATGCTGACTAAATCACTCACTTCCCCAACCCGCTTTCGCAAATCTTTCCATCGCAAGCCGGAAAGACGACCGTAAAAATCCAGAAACTCACGGCCCGATAAGTAGTCATAGAAATAAGGGTGTTCGGGTAGAAAACCCACTAAGTTACGGCTACTCGGTGTACCGGCTGGCTTACCCATCAACATGGCCTTGCCCGCGTCTGCGCTCAGCAATCCAAGCAAAATTTTTATGGTGGTGGATTTGCCTGATCCGTTTGGTCCGATAAATCCGTAAAGTTCTCCCGCCTCAACTTTCAGGGAAATGCCCTGTAGCGCTGCGACGGACTTGCGCCAAAAACCAATTCGGTAGGTTTTACGGAGATCCTCAGTATATATCATATCCACTCATTCCATGGCTTTACGCTTATAGCGTTTATAATATTTTATGCCGCGTCCACCGATATAAAGGCAAATTCCCACCATCAGCAGATAATTGCCGAGGACATTTCCATTAAGGGAAAAGTCGCGATAACTGATGCGTCGCAAGTAAAAACACAAAGCTGCCAACCCAAGCGTAATGAATCCGAAAACCACTAAATACCAACCAATGGTATCGACCTTGTCTTCCTTTTCAAAATCGATAAAGGATCCACGTAGAGGTGTTTCTGCGTTTAATTGTTCTTGCCCTTGCTGATGCTCATGCTGATGCTCGTTTTCTGATTTTAGGTTTTGTTCATTCATGGCTAAAATATAGCTGTTCCGCCCCAAGTATACCCCCTCATAAGTATGGGAATCAAGCCCGCTAAGGAACTATCCATTCTCACCTTTGCAAATCCTCCGGAAGGACAGTCTGCCCTCCAAATTGTTCCAGGATAAACACGGCTTGTAACAGTTTGGTTGGCTTACGTTGACGCCCAAGTGATTCCGCCCCTTGCAATATCAGTGGTAAAGTGCGAACCAAATGAAACTTCCAGACATGGTCCTGTCGGAGAAAATGAAAGACCGGCACATTCGGGGCTTCTCGCAACCCCATTTCGGCACGGTCTCCGAATACGTGCGCTTCACCCAAATCTGCTTTTAAAATAGCTTTACGCACCGGGTAGGCCTGGAGAATAAGCTTATTGAGTAGGCCTGGGGGCCGTTCATCAAAACCGGGATGCAACCGCCGTTCAATACGCAAACCTAGAATACTTAGAATTTCAAAAAAGGGACGCTTTTCCAAATAGTCAAGCGGTTCATTTCGGGATGCCCGTCGAATATCGTCTAGCCAGTCCAAAGATTCGAAGGCAAGAAATCCGGGCAATGAGTCCGCTTGATTGGCCTGGATGCTTTGGCGAAAATGGAGGAATGCGTTTTCCACTTCACGACGAACTACCGGATTATCCGATGGCGGTGGGGGCGCAGAGCCTCCACAGCCAATGAGGCAAAGTCCCGCAAAAGGAAACCATAAAAAATACCTGCTTCGAAATGTCACAGGACGACAGCCAGGCGATTTCGGTACAGGCGGATTTTCTTTTCCCAATTCCGCTGATTGAATTCGTCGTCAGCCCGGAACTTTTTCAATTTGAAGGTTTCCAGTAATTCTTTTATCGCAGCGTGATCGTCCGGATTCCATTTTACCAAATAGCCTTCCATCACGGTCAGGGATTCGTCAATATTTCTGAAATCCACCTCGGTATTTTTCCGCCAGGTCCAGAAAGCCAGAGAAGCAGTGGAACCGGGGATCTTATCTTCCGAATCCAGTAATTTGAGACTGATACGCCGCGCCAGTTCGGCATCGCTTTGCACATAATCCTGTTTTAAAAGAAATTCCAAAGTCACCATTTCCTGATCGTCCAAGTTGACATAGCCGAGAATGATGTCACCAGCCTTATTGGCATCGCCCATCTGATTGTAACATCCGGCTAATATTGTTGCCATGCCCGTCGATAACCGGTTCTCCTTACGGTAGCGTTCTATAAAATGGATGGCTTGCAGGTAGTCGCCTCGTTGATACAGGCTTTGTAAATATTCGATGATTTGGCTTTCGAAAACCTCATGGGTTAAAAGAAAATTATTGACCACCGAATCTGGAACAATGGGCAGTGGGCGCTTACCGACCAGCATTTCATATTCCCAATCTGCGAAAAATAATCCATGCCCCGCCGACTTGCCTAAATGTGTGGCCTTTTTATCCTGGTCTTCTTCATTCATGCGTGCCAGAAGATATTGTAAATAGGCTTCATTCTTAACATCCGCATCATTGCCAAGAATTTGTTTGAGGAGCGGCAACTTTTCCTTGGGCACCACGATGCCAAGGGTATTGTACATATGCGCCCAGTCCTGGGAGAACACGGTCCATCTTTCATCATTCCAAATATCCGATGTATTGACATCGTAGGTTACCAAAGTTTGTAATACTTGGTCGTATCCGAATACGGCAATGACATGACCAGGGATAAAGGCCAGTACCGGAATGCCATGGTCTATGAGCCGAAAAATATCATCGAGATTCCGCAAGGGCAGAACCAAACTGGTGAATCCACGCATTTCCGAATAGAAAACCTCGTCCGTAATGAGGCTTCCCCTATCCAATTGGGTAATTTCTGCGCCGATGCGTTTTGCCCCTCGATGATCGCCCCAAAAGTTGAGAATCAATCCCAATGAGTTTGGAACGCAATAGGCACTTTTGTATTCGGTTCGGGCTTCCACGCCCGGTATGACCACGCGCTTCAAGGTGGAATCCGTATTCTTTTCCAGCTTGTCCCGGAATTCGTGGGCTTCCAATAGCAGCCGTGAATCGTGAAAGTATTTTACCAAAACTCGGATAAAAGCTTCCTTCGATTCCTCCAAACGTCCGCTCTTG
>JAYTHY010000085.1:0-28876 GCA_043732185.1 Fibrobacteria bacterium | reverse complement strand
GTAGGGACCACCTTGGACGGCCAGGTGCAAAAGGATGTGGTTCGATTTCTGCGCAGATTGGCGGACAGAAAGTTTTTAGACTCAACCGGCCTCAATGCATTTCGGCTTTTGGAAAAAGGGGATCCCTCGCGTGTCGTCTATAGCTTTACCCTATATGAAACCGTGGAAAAAAGGAATTTGCTCCGGGTGCAGGCTGACAATTATGAACAACCGCTTAATATCAATGATGGAGTGAAACTCGATTTGGGCTCGACCGCTAAATTGAGAACGTTGGTGAACTATTTGGAAATCATCACGGCTTTGCATGAACGGTTGACGGGTCGCTCCGTATCAGCCAACAGGGAATTGGAAGTCAAGGGTCCGGATGCACTTACCCGCTGGGCCGCTGGTTATCTCGCTACAGCAAAGGATGCTTCATTGTCCGCCATGTTGGATGCTGCCATGAATAGGAATTATTCCGGCAGTACTTCAGAGCATTTCTTTACCGGTGGCGGCATTCATTCCTTTGTGAATTTCGAATCCGATGAAGGCGGCGTGCAAACCATCAAACAGGCGTTCCGCCGATCCGTTAATCTGGTGTTCATTCGACTTATGCGTGACATCGTAAACTATTATATCGGCCAGGCCCCTATATCCCGAGCCATGCTGATCGATTCAACTGCTTCGCCGCAGCGGCAAGTCTACCTGGAAAAATTCGCCGAACAGGAAGGTCAATTGTTTCTGGGTCGTTTTTATCGAAAATACCGTGGCTTGGATTCCGAGAAAATAACGGAAACATTTTTTCACAGCTTTCGGCCTGCACCGCGTCGGATAGCTACGGCATTCCTGACGCTCGAACCTCAAGCGGATACGCTTCGATTTCGCACCTTCATGAGGGATCAACTTGGCGATTCTTTATATCCCGGAAAGCAGCTCGACCTTTTGCATGCCCACTATTTCAAAGAGAATCTTGGCCTGGCGGATTTAGGGTATGTGGCTGGTGTGCATCCACTTGAATTGTGGTTGGTCGGATATTTGCGTGTACATCCATCCGCCACCTGGACCGAAGTTAAATCCGCTAGTCTAATCCAAACGCATGAAACCTATCAATGGCTTTTTAGAACTCGGCACAAAGCTGCCCAGGACTCACGCATTCGCGGCATCATGGAGATGGAGGCCTTTCTCGATATTCACAAAGCCTGGCAACGTCTAGGTTACCCATTCGGTTCGTTGGTCCCGTCCTTTGCCACCGCTATCGGAAGTTCAGCGGATAGACCCAATGCCTTGGCGGAATTGGTGGGCATAGTGCTCAATGATGGCGTGAAATATCCGTCAGTCCTAATCGACCGGATGCGATTTGCCAATGGCACGCCCTATGAAACCAATTTCGCTCGCCAAGATACTTCCTACCAGCGTTTGCTTTCCCCGGAAATCTGTCGAACCGTAAAAGCCGCTTTGCTGGATATTGTTGAAAAAGGTACGGCCGTTAGGGGCTTCAAAGCTTTTCCACTATCAAATGACGCTTATATTCCGCTGGGAGGAAAGACGGGCACTGGAGATCAACGCTTTGAAACCGTAAGTAAAAGCGGACAGGTATTGGAGTCCCGCGTAGTAAATCGTACAGCCACTTTCGTTTTTTTTCTGGGAGACCGATTTTTTGGAACCTTGACAGCTCATGTGCATGGAGATGTGGCCAAGGAATATGGTTTTACGAGTTCACTACCCGTACAGCTTCTTAAAATGCTGCGCCCAAGCTTGATGCCATTGCTCCAGCTGCCACTTGAACAACGTGGTCGGCCGGAAGGCTTTCCAATGGCTTCCGTAAATCAGGGGCGATTGGGGCTGCCTGCAATTCCAGCATCTCTAAAAGTTCCGTACAGTCCAGGAATTTCGGCGCAAACTTTATCAAAAATTTTAATGGGCCCCGCCGTGCCGGACACAAATCGGGAACCTGTTTTTAAACCGAACGAATAATATCCACTGCTGTTTAGTTTTTTTTGCTTGGGTCTTATGGGCTTCCCAGCTTAATTTGATTAATAATGCCTTTCCCATTGGCATGCTTATTGGCATATTTCCCGCGATTGTTTTAGCTTCGGGATGGCGTTAAGATAGAAGACCAGATCGGAGGAATCTTGAAACGATTTTTCCTGGAAATGTTGGATGGCTCAGCTCAAGGCAAAAAGGTGGAGGTCGTCTCTTCGCTTACCTTAGGCCGTAGCCATGGCAATGATTTATCCTTTACGGGTGAAAACAACGGCATCGTTTCCGGCAGGCATGCCTTAGTTGTCTTGAAGGCCCAAGTTCTTTGGCTCAAGGACTTGGACAGTACGAATGGCACTTTTGTGGGTAAGACCCGCATAGCGGAACGAGAGCTTTTAGGCGGGGAGATTATCAGCCTTGGTCCCGCGGGACCGGCCATGCGGGTGAACGTCATGGACGTTACCCAGGGGGTCAGTGACGAAGGCGATTCGCTTATGCTTCGCGGGCGTGCCACCACAACCATGGCGGTTGCCCATGTTGGGATGTTTTCTGACAGTGCTACCAAAGGCAGTAAAAGTTTGATCATGGAAATGGCCAAACGATTGAGAAAATCAAATAGTCCGCAAGAGGTCATGCAGGCCCTATTAAAGGATCCAGCGCGGCTATCGAGACTGCTGCAAGGAGGGGTTTTACCCGAACGTGTGGCGGATTGGATGGGTGAGCTTGGCAACACATTCGCTAATTCGCGCAAACGAATTTTCTGGATTGGTGGTGGAATTGGATGCCTCTTTTTACTTGCTGTTTCCGTTTTAGCTTTTCAAAACTTGAATTATCGTGCGAGAATAAAAAAGCAAGGAGATTTGGTAAGCCAAATCCATGCCTTGGAGTTTGGCTTAAACGCCGTATCCGGTCCGGGCGCTGAAGTATTGGCGGAAAAAATAAAACTCGTCGACCAGTTGCTTTCAGCCGAGCATCAATTGGTCCAGATTCGAGAAAAATTAAGAATTCCGGACCGTGCACCAACCTATAGTTTGGCGCTTGGAAATGATGTCCATCAAATTTTGGAAGAGATGGGGAAAAAAGGATTTATCATTCCGGAAACTTTTATAAAAAGTGTTCAGGATCAAATAGACTATTTCTGTTTGCCGGCTAATAGAGCCACCCTTGTCACCGGATTCGCCCGTAAATCGAAATACGAATCGCTTATCCGGCAGGAATTGAAACGAATGAAAGTTCCCGGAGACTTTTTTTACATCGCAATGCAGGAAAGCCTATTGGATTCGGTGGCTCAGAGCGGGAATGATGCCAGGGGATTATGGCAAATGGTTCCAGAAACGGCCCGGGAGTACAATCTTATCGTCCCCGAAGAATGGAAAACCCTGCCATCTAATCAGGACGATCGAACACAGCCTCAATTGTCGACGCGAGCCGCAGCCAAGTATCTGCATCTCCTCTATTCAGAGTTCGGGGATGCAGCTTTAACAATGGCAGCTTACAACGCCGGAGGAAATAAAATGCGCCGTGTTCTGCGCCAAATCGAGGATCCCGTCCATGATCGCGATTTCTGGTATGTGTACCGCATGGGATTCATGCAAACAGAAACCAACGAGTACGTCCCTAAAATCATCGCTATGATTCTCATCGACAGGAATCGTGCCAAATACGGATTTAAGGGTTAGGCAACCCGGAAAATATTATTCCGGTTTGCCAATAATCGTCGTCTCTTCACCTTCCGCCACCAAAGCTGCTTCCTCTTCCGATACCACGCCGCCATTCGCTTCAGAGTCTTCTTCCGCCAAGGGCGCTTGATTCTCAGGAAGTTGGAAGTCCCCGACGGAAAAGGAGCAGGCGAATCCTCCAGAATCATTCACAGACAGGAATAGATGCGTAAAGATTTTGCTTTCGGCCATATGATAGAGGAGATTTTTTGAGATCTCAGGCATCAATTTCTGGTCGATGATGGTGTCGATATTACGCGCACCGCTTTGGGACGTGGTGCATAGCATGACAATATCTCGGACAACCTCCGGTGCCACTGCAAAAGCCAGTTTATGCTTCTCCATCAATCGCTTGCCTAGTTTCATGAGCTTCATGAAGACGATGCGTTTGAGAACTTCCGAGTCAAGTGGCAAGAACGGAACCACCTTACACCGGGCCAACAGCGCCGGGGCAAAGTGATCGGTCAATTCTTGTAATATAGCCTGACGATATTCATCCAGGGAGTTGGCGCTGCCTTCCGCATGGACGCGTGTGATGGTGTCCAGACCTAAATTACTGGTCATGATGATGACGGTATTTCGGAAGCTGATGTCCCGGCCTTCACCATCGCGCAGCATGCCCTTGTCGAATACCTGGTAGAACATGTTAAGAACATCCTTATGGGCTTTCTCAACCTCGTCAAGAATAACCACAGTATAGGGTCGTTTCCGCACTCCTTCGGTTAGCACGCCGCCGTCTCCATAGCCCACATAACCGGCACTGGCCCCTTTAAGCTGGGTGATGGACATGCTGTCCTGGTATTCGCTCATATTGATGGTGACCACAAATTTTTCACCGCCGAACAGAATGTCTGAGATAACGCGAGCCACTTCCGTCTTACCCACGCCTGAGGGGCCGGTAATCAAAAAGACACCCATAGGCGCTTCGGGATTGCTGAGTCCTAGTTTAGCACTTCGCAAGGTAGAGGAAATTTCCTCGACACCGGCATCCTGGCCCACTACGCGTTCGATGATGGTGCGTTCCAGTTCTATTAAGGACTGGGCTTCATTTTTTAGCATGTTACCAGCTGGGATGCCGGTCCATTCACCGATAATCTGGGCAATCACCTCCGGACCCACATGGGCATGCACGGTGGCGTTTTCGCCTTGGAATTCTTCCAGTGCCTTCCACTTGCCTTCCATGTCCAAGCGCAGGGCGGTTTCTTCCTCTGCAGTAAGCGGAACGGGCGCTTCTTTGAGCTCTTTGGCAGCGCCTTTGGCAGGCTTGGAATCCTTGTCGGCAGTGGCGCCAGGCTTGTTCGCTACCAGCTTATCCTGAATGGCGATGATATCCTTGACCATTCCTAGTTCTGTGGACCAGCGGGTTTCGACTTCGGCGGTTTCCGCTATTGCAAGTTCCAAGCGGGCTTTGGTGTTGCCAAGAATTTCCCGATCGGTCAAGATTCCGGAGGCATCGTCCTTTTCCAGCGCGATGATTTCGATTTTCATATTCTCGATGGCTTGTTCCAGATTGATGAGTACTGGTGGCTTGGCAGACAAACCCATTTTCACCCGGGCAGCCGCGGTGTCGAGCAGATCCACAGCCTTATCCGGCAACTGTCTACCGGCAATGAATTTATGCGAGAGGTCGCAAGCTGCTTTGACACCGTCATACGTGATCTTTACGCCGTGGAATTTTTCATAGTTAGTACGTAGGCCGCGAAGCATGATGGCTGCCGTGGCGGGATCCGGTTCTTCGATGCGCACCATTTGGAAGCGGCGTGCCATGGCAGGATCTTTTTCGAAATACTTCCGGAATTCAGTGATGGTTGTGGCGCCCATGATTTTCAGTTCACCGCGAGCCATTTCCGGTTTGAGCAAGTTGGCCGCATCGTTCTGGCCGGCTTCTCCACCTGCCCCAATGATGGTATGCGTTTCATCGATAAAGAGGATGACTGGCGTGGTGGACGCTTTAACTTCCTTGATCACACCTTTTAGCCGGTTTTCAAATTCGCCGCGCACACCCGCACCTGCGGCCAAAAGCCCCATGTCCAACATACGGATTTCCACATTCTTTAAGATGTCAGGCACTTGACCTTGGGCAATGCGTAAAGCCAATCCTTCGATCACGGCGGTTTTTCCAACGCCGGCTTCACCGACCATGATTGGGTTGTTTTTGCGGCGGCGGGATAAAATATCGATGATCATGCGGATTTCATTGTCGCGGCCAAAGATGGGATCGATTTTTCCCTTGCGTGCCATTTCCGTAAAGTCAACGGTGAAACGAGATAAAGACGAGCCTTCGGCTGTAGTACCATCTGCGTTACGGTCCGTACCTTGCGGTGCGTCTTCCGATTCCTTGGAATGGGCTGTGATTTCAGCGAACTTGGCGAGCAACGTTTCTGGATTGATCATGGCCAATTGATCGGCGAGTCCTGGAGACACGGATCCGGGCGCGCGCCTTAGGGCTAGGAGAATGGCTGCTGTGCGGATTTCACTTTGGCCGAGATTGAGTGAGGCTTCCGCCCAAGCAGATTCCAACATTGTCATGAAAGTTGGTGAAAAAACTGGCTTGCCGGTATTGCCGGTGCGCAGTTCCTTTAGGTCCTGCACCAATGCATTTTTAAAAAGCGCGCCGCTGACTTTGAAATAGGCGAGGATGTAGGGGAGATCGCCTTTGCCTTCTTCCAAGGCCTGGGTGAGAATATGGCTGGCCGTTACCTCATAATGAGATCGCGTGACGCAGGAGCCCACAGCGCCTTCGAGCATGCTGCGGTTATACTTGTTCAGTTTTTCCAGGATGGAACGGACGGAATTGGCAATCATGCGGATCTCCGGACAGGGTTTCTACGATGATATGTTTCATCGCAGGCAGGCCCCAAAAGTTAAAAAAACCCGGTTCTTCCGGTAGGCGCAGGCCCCGTAAACCGCGCAAATTTTTTAAATTCTGTCAGGAAAAGTCCGATTTGCAACCCGCCTCAATTTTGTGGTAGAGGGTTATACTTTAATCGATCACACCTTAATCGGTTACCCGCAAAGGCGCTGATAATGTCAAAACCGGGAAAGAGCACCGCCCAACTTAAATTTGGTAGGTACAATGCCCTAACCAAACTGGGTCAGGGTGCCATGGCCACCGTTTATCTGGCCGAAGATCCAGCTCTGAATCGCATGGTGGCCGTCAAGGTCATCCACTCCCATCTTTCCACCAATGCCAATCTACTCGACAGGTTTACGGTCGAAGCTAAAACGGCAGCTGGACTTAGAAATCCCAATATTGTGGAAATTTTCGACTACGGTGTCGAAGGGGACATTCAGTATTTGGTGATGGAATATATCGATGGTCCAAATTTGCAGTTTATTCTGAATCTGTTGGGTGGGCAACCCATGGAACCGGAAGTCGCCGCAGCCGTCATTTTCCAGGCTGCCGAAGGCCTCCAAACCGCTGAAAAATTTAATGTCGTCCATCGGGATATCAAACCTGAAAACATCATGTTCATGGGGGATGGCAAACTTAAAATCGCGGATTTTGGAATTGCCCATATCAGCGAACAAAATTTGACCCAAACCGGCAGCATTCTCGGCTCGCCCAATTTCATGTCGCCGGAACAAATCGACGGTAAAAAACCGACGCATCAAACCGACATGTTTTCTCTGGGTGCCTGCTTTTATTATTGCCTGTCGGGCCGAAAACCATTCACTGGTCCCAATATTCCCACCATCATGCGCAATATCTGTGATCTGCCCCATGCCTCTTTGGCTACGATTATTCCGGATGTGGATCCGATCCTGGAAAATCTGGTAGAAACCCTGCTGCAAAAGAGCCCGGAAAGCCGGGGTGGTGGGTCTCGGTGGCTTTCTCTACAGCTTCGGGGATATCTGAATCAAAAGGGTGTAATGGATCCTGCCGAGACCACCAGAGACTATCTGGACAAGGTTGGCAAAATGGGCAATCAAACAGTAATCGATCTCACTCCGGCCCCGGGACCAGACGAGACCTCTCCGCGCGCTGCCAAGGTTCCCCTTAAGGCCGGCATGAAGGTGGAGAAGCCCAAGGTTGGGACAGGCGTAAAGCCGAATGCATCCCGGGATATGCCAGGTTCGGGAATTCGTTCAGGAGCCCGACAAGCTCAACAGTCCGATGACATGGATTTCAATGGGAGCTCTGGAGGAGGGCGCAGCGGTTCTCATTTCGGCGGGTCGAAGACCAAATCCATTGGTATTTGGGTGGGTACAGGTTTGGCTGCTGTTGCGCTACTTGTCACTGCTTTGGTGTTGGTGCTTCGCAGTGGAGGGGAGCATGCAACCTCAACAGCGGGAAATACCACTTCCGTGAATTCGACTGCTGAAACCAGCAATCGAGTCGTGTCCTTAGCGTTGCAACCTGGGTCGATGGAATTGCAATCAGGTCAAAAACGCAAGTTCATGGTGGCCGTCCAGCCTTCCAATGCCGCCCCGGGGGTGCGCTGGGAGAGTGAAGATCCGTCCATTGCTTCCGTTCAGGATGGGGAAGTCTGGGGTCAGAAAACCGGGCAGACTAGGATTAAAGTTATTTCCTTAGAAGACCCGACCAAAACCGGCATTGCAGAAGTCATTGTTTCCGGTTCCAATGAGGCGCCAGTGGAAACCAAGCCAATTCCCGCCAAAGAACCTGCTCCCATTGCGGCCAAACCTGTCGTTCATCGTGTAGAATCCGTGTCGGCCGCAAATAATTCCTCTGATAGCCCAGAGACAAACTTTCTAAAAACCCCAGGCGAAAAATCCCCGGCCATCAAAAATGCGACAGATAAACCGGCAGTTGAAAAGCCCGTTGCCCTCAAAGCCAGCTTAACGATCACCTCCGCTCCTCCCTTTGCCGAAGTTATCGTTGACGGCCGGTTTATCGGCACCACACCGGTTAAGGATAAGGAATTGTCGACGGGAAAACACAAGCTGCAAATTACCCATCGCAGTTTTCCAGCTGTGGATACGGTTATCTTCCTAAGCCCTGGCCCCAAGGCCCTACGCTTCCGGCTGTTTCACTAAAAATCTGCTACACTGATTTCATCAGTAAATAATTCCCAGAAATAAAAATGCCCCTCCGGTCAATGACCAAAGGGGCAACACGCATTTACCGAGTAACGGCTAGGTTACTTCTTTTTGCCCTTCGATTTCTTCGCTTTGGTTTTCTTAGCCTTAGCTACTGGCTTCTTGGCACTTTTGGTTTTGACTTTAGTCTTGGTTTTTGCCTTGGCTTTTGGAGACACCTTCTTTTTAGGTGCCACGGTTTTACCGGATTTCTTCTTTGCTTTGGCCGCGGTTTTTTTTCTTGCGGCTGGCTTGGCTTTGGCCGCCGCCTTCTTAGTGGCAACCGGTTTGGCTTTCACGGCTACTTTTTTGGGAGCAGCAGGTTTGGCTTTGGCCGTAACTTTTTTCGGAGTGGCAACTTTAGCTTTGACTTTACTAGTCGCTACAGTTGCTGTAGTCAAAGAAGTTTGGCTCTGTTCCGATTCATCATCCAAATCCCACAAATCATCTTCGTCGTTTTCTGAAGCCTGCGGCGTCGAGGCTTCCGCACTTTCATCGCCGAACTCATTATCATCCGTATCCTGCGAGGGAGTGAGGGTAGGGTTTTGGTTGTTCTTATCGTCTTGCATATCATCGAGTTGTGAGGTGTTCACAAAGGCTCCTTGGTTGAAAGCTTCACGGCAGAAAGTGCCATCAGAATATAACACGATTCCGGATAATATGGTTTATTTTTTGGTCAGGATTGTTCATTTTTCACCGCGATTCAGTATCTCGAAACCAACTCCGCTTTTATGGAGCCAACCGGAATTTTGCTCTGCATCTTTACCGGAATATGCCTTTCATCGTCCGTCACCCAAATTGTCAATTTGCCATTGGCTTTGAAAATACCGTCACCCTTGAGAACGGGCTCCACAATGAGCGTATGGAATGTGCCAGCTGGCACCACAATTTCTTCCCGGCCATGGCACAAAACCTTCAGGTTATACTTCTTTTTTCCTGAAACCGCGGCCAATTCAAAACTATCGCCCACCTTAATCTTTTGTGTTCGGATGAAATAAAAGGCGGAAAGCACATCATGGGTAAAGGGATCAATGCTTAAAATGGTGTCCTGGGTTTGCAATTTATGGTTGGTTTGATCGTATACGGCGGATATGTGGGCATGGTAGGAGCCTTCATGTAGCCGCTTGTCAAAGCGCAAGGGGAAAATTCCTCTTGCATCGATAAGGGAGGAGACCGTGTCGCGAACCGGATAAAAGGATTCAAAGAAATGGTTGCAGCGTGCTAGGGATTGGATCGTCCACTGGGTGGAATCAGAGGTGGGTATAAGTTCCAGGGTGGCTTGCCCAGCCTTTATCCAGCGGAAACCCCATCCCCCCCAAGTAATATCGAAAACCAGTTTTTCCGGTATTTTTAAAGCCTTCTGACTGAGAATGCGAAGGGGTGCGGGAACAAGGGCAGGGACAAGTACAGGGGCTGGGACAGGAGCGGGAAGTGGAGCCGGTCCGAGCGGTTTGGCCTGAGCCCCGAGTGCCAATAATAATCCCAGCAGCCAAACTGGGTAATGATGGAATTGGAAGGCAAAAAAGGACATCTCCTTTAAGGTACCAATCTGGCCAGTCCCTTTTTACCAATATCCTTACGGAATTGCATACCAGGAATCTCGATGTGTGGGATTCCCGCATAGGCGGCACCGATGGCGGCTTCCAAGGTTGTACCCTGTCCGACCAAGCCTAAAATTCGACCTCCGGCTGTGACCAACTTACCCTCCAGGTATTTGGTTCCCGCGTGGATGGCCTGGGTGTGAGGGAGTCCATTTAATCCCTGCAACCCCAATACCGGCCTGCCCGTCGAATAAGCACCTGGATACCCTTCCGCTGCAAGGACCACAACCGCAGCCCATGACTTAGGCGCATGAACCTCAAGGCTTCCCAAACGTCCGTCGAGGGAAGCCAAGATAAGCTCGAGAAAGTCCTCCTCCAAAATCGGCAAAATCACCTGAGTTTCCGGATCACCCAGCCTGCAATTGAACTCGACCACCTTAGGGCCCTGCGCCGTGACCATCACACCCACAAACAAAATACCGCGGTAAGGGATCCCTTCCTGCCGCATTCCTTGAAGTGTAGGTGAAATGATGGTGCGGGAAACCTTTTCGAGCATTTCCGCTGACATGATAGGCGCGGGAGAATAGGCTCCCATGCCCCCCGTATTGGGACCTACGTCCCCATCACCAATGCGCTTGTGATCCTGTGCGGAAGGCAATACCACAAACGATTCTCCATCTGTCAGGGCGAAGACAGAAGCCTCTTCGCCTTCCATAAACTCCTCAATAACGACTTCCGACCCAGCTGATCCAAAAACCGCCTTTGGTCCAAGCATCGACTCCACTGCCGCTTCGGCTTCAGATTGGGTCATGCACACCACTGCGCCTTTCCCTCCAGCCAAACCGCTGGCCTTAATAACAATAGGCGCGCCAACCTGGTGAAGGTGGTTGAGAGCGGGTTGCAAACTTTTGAAAGTCTGATACTGCGCCGTAGGAATGGCGTGGCGCTGCATGAAGTTCTTTGAAAAGGCTTTGCTCCCTTCCAAGGCTGCCGCCGCTTGACTCGGTCCAAATATACGCAGTCCCTTAGCCTGAAAAAGATCCACGATGCCGGCCACCAAAGGCTGCTCCGGCCCAACAAAAGTAAGGTCGACTTTTTGGTCTTGAGCAAGGGCTAAGAGTCCACTTAAGTCTTCTGCGCCAACGGGAAAACAGTTCCCCAATTGCTCCATGCCCGGATTACCAGGCGCAAAAACCAGGGAAGGCTTTTGCAGGGATTGGGATAATTTTAAACCAATCGCATGTTCACGGCCACCAGAACCGATTATCAGAATTTTCATTGGATGATAAATATAGGATTTGTATCCAACTTCTAAATACGCCTTATGGTACCACTACGTATTTGGCCCGGCCAAAAACTATGGAGGTAAAACCACTTTGACCGTTTTATCCAATCGATTGCTTTGGATGCGACAGTAATAGGTACCGGGCATCAGCGGCTGATCTTGACTATCCCGCGACGTCATTTCCACGGTTTGCAAACCAGCATTCAGGTTCTTTACCTTTAAGGAACGGACTTCGCGGCCTTTAGAGGTATAAAGCCCGATGGAAACCTCGGTCAGTTTTTCAACCAGGTGGAAATGCAGGTTAATGGTTTTTACACTGGATTTTAGAGCCAAAACACTGACATCGACGCCTTCCTCGGAAATAGCGTTTTGAGAAAAACGTTCGAACCCTGGAAGGATTCCCACGGGAAGGCAGGCCAAGCCGGGGATTTCGATTTCCGCAAACTGCATGCGGTATTGATTGGCATCGTTTGGATTTGGACGCAGTAGCGTTCCGTCTATTTTCACATAGCGCACGGTAGGGCGGGCTGCGAAGGCGAAGCGCTGGGCGACTCCGGAGGGCAAAGCATAGCCTACCAGGGTGGCTACCGTGTCCCAAGTCAGACTGTCCTTGGAAACCTGTATGGTAAAGTCTTGTGGAAAACCGTACCCGATGCTGCCCGCATCCGTACGCGGATAGAGGACAACCTGATCGACCTGCGCTGCCGAGCCCAAGTCGACTGCCACCCATTCCCGATGGCTAACCGTCAAGTTGGAGCTGCTGCTCCAACCCAGGGAACTGACCAGACTTTGTTGTAATCCGTCCGTAGCATTGGCCGTTGACCACCCACTCCCGGTAACTGAACTGGAAGCGCTGACGGCCGTATTCAGCGCTAGATTTTTTGATGGGCTCCCAAAATGGCCGGTATGCGGGCCTGGCCCCAAGTCCAAGCTTACAGAGCGGCTATCTACACTCACGCCGGCCGCAGGTGGCACACCACAAGCCAGTTTCACCAGGCCATCCACCACTAGACGTGTTCTACCGGATACAGGAAGGCTCATACGGGCCGTGGTGCCGGTCGGCACGTTGCAGGTAAAATCCAGGGAAGTGTCTGACCTTGCCCATGTAACGGGAACCAAGCCGTGCTCGGTCACCACAGTTCCGGATGCCGACGTCAGATCGCCCAGTCTGGGCTGAATGGATATGCGTTTATTGGAAACCGGGAGATCGGCCTGAACTCCCAGTAAATAGGCGCCAAAAAAATAACCGGGTACCATTCCGTAACAATGGAAATTTCGTCCTCCATTATTTGCTTCCGATGTGACATAACCAGGATTATTGGCGTTCCAGGTATTGTTGAATTTTGTCCGGATGATCTGTAGCGCTGCCTGATCGGCCACATCGCTGTTCATGGAGTAGAGATCCCGGAACCAGTAATTGAAAATCCACGGGAAGGCGATCGGACCGGCATCCTGGCGCAAAAGCCAACTCTGCGTGGAAGGCAAGTTGGCCTGGGAAACGATACCGCTGTAAAGGGCGGTTACCGCCGCATGCAAAGTTACATTGCCTCCCACACGGCCCTTAAATGTCCCGGCGACCGGATCCCACAATAAGGAATTAAAAGAGTTTTTCAAAGCCATGGCCATTCCCGCATACTTGATAGAATCGGCCGGGGATTGGACAACCCCTGCCAGGCTAGCGGCTGCCAACAGCGCCTTGTAGAGAAAGGCGTTTAAAGTCGCGCCCTGACACACTTGATAGGCGTAGGGGTTGTCGAAAATGAAAAATTCCCGTGCATTGATTAGGCCATTTGTTTTGATGCTGTCTTGGAACAATTTGAGTTGCTTTTGCACTACCGGCCAAAGCTCCGCTACAAAGGCTTTGTCACCGGTCACTTGATAGTGCTGCCAAATATCCCACATCCAAACGCAATTGTAATCTTCAATGTATCCATGAATATCCCAACGATCCGATGGATGATGGGCTTTGATACGGCCATCCGCCTGCTGGCTTTGCCCGATATCCATAATCATCTTGGCCATCAAGCGGGAATCGCCGTACACGGGCGACCCATTGGGACCAGGAGCACTAAAGGCTACGCGCGTAAAATCGTACACATGGTCCATGCCACCCATCCATTCTGCCCTCTCCCACGGGCAGTCCTCATACCCGTCCTCACTCATTTGGGGAAGGGAATGCGCCATCACTTCCCAGTACCGGTTAAGCATGGCATCGTTGCTGGTAAAACTGGCTGCCCGGTCGAAAGGATAGATGTAATTGAAAATCTTGATGTCGAAAAAATTAACTCGGCCGGAGTTTACCTGTATTGTCAGACTCAAAGTATTGACATCGGATTGGCTACCGGAACCGAATGCCTCGCCGGTAAGATAGGTTTGCCGGCCGGCACGCGCCGTATATTGATGGCGACCGCCTACCACGATGACACTGCCTGCATCGGCGTCAAAATCCAAAACGACATACCCGACAATGTTGCGGGCCAGGGATAAGGTAAGCGTGGTCGCCCCCGTAACTTGGAAAGGCAAAGTGCGACCGGTTATGGTATACGGTGTTACTGTAGAACGCAGCAAGGGAGTGATGCGGGAATGCAGAAGCCCCCATTGACTGCCCGCTACCGCCACGGCTGTAGGCCATGCTGTGTCAATAAAATCAGGCAACAACCAGTCACCGGTTTCAAAAGTAGCGTCCACTCTATCCTTGACATCTGCCCAGTCCACCGCGGGAGGCCGGAATCGGGTATTGTTGCTGCACCGCCAGGTATTGTCCGTGGACACGCTAAAACCCTGCCCGACGACCTGCACCGCAAGGCCGGGGGCATGGTCCATCGAACGTCCATTGCCTCGGTTATCTAGTCCGTTACTATTGGTGACATGGCCATAAACGAGTACGGCAATGGTATTGGTACCGGCCGTCAAATAACTGCCCACGTTCAAACTATCGTATTCAGGACGCTTTGGATCAAATCGTGCTGGACCTCTCCAAACAAATTGTCCATTGATCCATAATTGATAACGGTTGTCTGCAAAAATAAACAAGTTGGCATTGGCACCCGTTGTTGGGACTTGAAATTGCTTTCGAAATCCAACGGCCCTTTGACTTGCATCGGAATGGTAGATGATACTGGCTTGCAGAATATCGGCAGTAGCTCCGAGTGTTGGAACACTCAACATTATCAGGGCCGCGAAAGAGGCGAAAATAAATTTATTCATTTTATGCATAGTCCAAATATATCTAATTAAGCCTCCAATATTTGATGTCGAGCCCTCCATTTTTCAGCCTAAATTCCAGCTTTCCCGGGTAAATCGGCAGTAGCAAGGCATCCCGATTCGGTGGGTCGGGAGGAGTGGGGGTTTTAGCCGCAAAAAAGCTTTCTTCACCGCCATGGCGAAGCAAAACCCCACGGTTCAGTTGTCCGATTTTTTCGTACAATTTCCAAAAATTTGTTGGCAGACATCTTTGATGTCAGGGGACGCTCCATCAGGAGAATTAAAAGCTAATTCCTATTCGTATTTGCCTGACTCAATATTTTGCTCATTTAGGAGTTTGGCCTAACACATTCTTGATCTTTGTCATACTTAACTTTCCATTTTTCAGCAGCAGCTGCTACCGGTCTGACTGCGATTTTCGCCGCTGGATACGGGCGCGCAGTCGAAGGGGCCGTAGTGAATAGTGCGATCCCCTGTGATACGGAAATGACGGGCGAAGCGAGTATCGGAAAGCATGGAGGCGGTGTTGCCGCAAATTAACATGGGCTTACTCGTTTGGAACAGGTGATGATCATCCAGTGCGAAGGCATGCGGCATATCAGGGAGAGTCCCTAGATAGGCGGCGGTTTGTCCATAGTCCTCGCAGATATCTTCCAAGTTCGCAATCTTGAAAGCTCGGACAGTCGCGGAATAGAAATCTATCATGCCGACCTTGGCTTCGAGTTCGGAATTCTCCAATGCCATTCTGCGTTTAGATATGAACCGGAAATCCAGCCACCCGGCCTTGCGCATAAGCCTGCGGAAATCCTCCCAGTACTGCGCTCCCCCTAGGCATTCCCCGCGGGTCACCGGATCAGCCTGTAGGTGTTCCGGGATGCGCCGTCCCGCGAATAGGTCGGAAAAGAATAGCTCGCCACCAGGTTTCAGAACCCTGAAAATTTCCCGGAAGACCGCTTCCTTGTCTGGTGATAGGTTTAGAACACAGTTGGAGACGACGATGTCGATAGAGCTATCCTCGATGCCAGCTGCAGCCAAGTCCTCGATATACCCCTGACGGAATTCCAGATTGGCTTTCAGAAATCCCCAGAATTTCATTTGGGGTACGACATACTTTTCGGCCGTTTGCAATTGCTCTCGGGTCATGTCGATGCCGATGACTCGGCCACCCGGCCCCACCAATTTGGAAATCAAGTACGCATCCCGTCCGCTACCGCAACCCAGGTCGAGCACAATCTTCCCTTCCAGATCTGGGGGTATGGGCGAGCCGCAGCCGTAAAACTTTTCCAGGATTTCGGATGGAATCTCCGACAGGATGGCTCGGTGGCGCTCGGGTATGGACTCGCTTGTGCAGCAGGCATTGGTCTTGAGGTCCAGAGTGCTTTTCAGGACCTTTCCATAGTATTCCTGGATGTCGTTTCGGACGTTTTCCGTATTCTGCATTAATCCCTCTAGTGATGATAACCATATTTTTGTGGATAAAGTCGGAAATCATTCGATTTCATTGTTGCTATCCTGTTTAGTCGGAAAGAAGACTCAAAATGTTTCAGGAGGATTCTTTTTTAATGCAGGCAAAATGTAGGCCTAAACTCCTTTTGCCCGAGCGCTTATTTGTCCAGTTGTTTGCTAATTTTTTTGTTGTGGTAACTGCCACATAATCACTCATTCGAAGGGAAATCTCATGCCGAACGCACTAAATTGGTTTGAAATACCGGTTAAAGATCTTGAACGGGCCACAAAATTTTACCAAAAGATCCTTGGTCAAAAAATGGCGGTGATGGAAGCGATGGGCATGAAATCCGCGTTCTTCCCGGCAGATATGGAAAACGGAAGCGTCGGCGGTTGTTTAATTGTTGGTAAAGGCTATAAACCGACGGCAACGGGAACTTTGGTTTATTTAAATGCTGGAAAAAATTTAAGCACTGTACTTTCTAAAATTGTGAAAGCGGGTGGTGAAGTAATTCTTCCTAAAACTGCGATCGGTCACAATGGGTTTATGGCACATTTTAAAGATACCGAAGGAAATAAGGTTGGGCTGCATTCCATGAAGTAGCTCTAGCCTCCCGTTTCTGGCAATCTTCAAATTCCGCTTCTCCATTGCACGTGAAAATGTGGGAAGCTGCCCTCGCCTACGATGAAAACCGGCATTTTTTCCAATTGGATGGATGGAAAAATCCAATAACGATCAAAATGACACCCCCCTCTTGACAAAGGCTTTAAGAGCGAAAAGCAGAAGCTGGCTCTGAATGTCCTGTTCACGGCAGGTTGGCTTGATTGTCTGGCCATGCGCAGATTTAAGCCCTATGGAATATCCCCGCAGCAATTCAATGTCTTGCGGATACTACGTGGCCAAAGTCCTAAAGCTGTTTCTGCGAATCTGATTGCAAGTCGAATGATCGATCGGAAGTCAAATGTTTCCCGCCTGATTGACAAACTCTTGCTCAAGGGGCTGGTAACGCGCGTTGAAAATCCCGATGATCGCCGGGCCATTCAAGTTTCCATCACCACCAAAGGATTACATCTCTTGGCAAAACTCGATAAAGAAGAGCCGAAATGGCTGGAAACCATGAGTCCGATTTCGGAGAAAGATGCTAAACATGCCAGTGCCGTTCTGAATTGTCTGCGGAAGGAATAAACTTTTTTTTGTTTTTATACATGTAGATACACTTAACGTATAGGAGATTATTATGAATACTGCAACCCTCTCAATGTCAACCACCGAATCGGTAACCGGTCTGCCAGCCAAATTACCTACCTATCTAAAGGGCGGCGCCATAGCAGGCATTTTGGCTGCCATAGTCAATAATCTTTGGGGCATGGTTTCCCCGGCCATTGGTGCGGCAAAGGTGCCGCAAATGATCAACCTCATGAGCATAACCATGGCTTCCATTTTGCCGGCCATTGTCGCCAGCATTGGTTTTTGGATTGGCGTTAAACTTTTCAAGAAAAACGCCCCCTTAGTCTTCGGCATTGGAGCCTCGATCCTCACCTTGCTCAGCACCCTCGGCAATTTTAAAGCCAACTTACCGGACGGTTCTCTTGCTCCGAAAGGATTTGTGCTTTTGACTGTACCCATGCATTTTATCGCCGGAGCTTTCATTATCACAGTTCTTTTGCGTACGATTGTTCGCTCGAAATAAGATTCACTCGTGTACGGGAGTTCACGTCCGAACCGGGGTTTATCCAAAAAAACTTGGAGTATATTTTCTACAACTTACCTTCAATTTCGTGTTAATGGTTTTAGGATTAAACGCCATGTCCTATACTACGCGTCCCATGTCCAGAAGCTGAAAAGAGTCCTGAAGAAAATCGCCTCAAAATAATTCTTGGTGTATCTGAAAAGATAAAATGGGTCCGGAACGCCGATATTCAGCGTACACTGCCTATTTAAGTGGACGCTTTATGGTTAGGCTAGGCTTGGTCGAAAACGCCGTAAGAAGCTCAAAACGGTTAGGCAATTGTACCCCAAACCCATTAAAGTGCATCCCATATCGAACCCATACTTGAAATCGTAAAGTTTTAGCCCGGCATTTTGAAGTATGGATTTGATGTTCCCAAGTGCTGCACTTTAACATTGAACTCAGACTTTCAATTTTAATGTAAATTGGATTTCAGTTTAATGGACAGTGATTTGAATGGCAATCGAGGAAAACATTTCGACCACATACCCGGCAAAAACGGGCGCCGTTTCCTCCGTGGATATTCTGCCGGAAGACCGGCTTTGTTTCCGGCTTTCCGAAAAGGCGGAGCGCGTGCGGTGGCGCATGGAAGATATCCCGTGGAAGTCCATCGCAAAGGATAAGGTGACCCCGGAATGGTTGAATCTGGTGCGCGAAAGTGCCTCCTCAGAATTGACCACGTTCACCGCCAGCCAGCGCTTTCTCAAGGATTTTTGGGACGATCCGGATTTTTCTCAATGGATTTCCGTGTGGTTTTACGAAGAGACCCGCCATCCCCATGCCCTGTTGAAATGGTTGGGTCATTTCGGAATCAGGGTGGATGACAACTTTTTTCTACAGGGCCGGGGCACGGCGCCTTTCATGAAGTCGCGGATGGGAACTTTGGTCACGAACATCATTTCCGAAATGTTCGCATCGGCCAACTATTACAACCTGCACATCCACAGTCCGGAACCGGTGTTGTCCGCCATCGCCCTGAATCTGTCCAATGATGAGGCTAGGCATGCGAGCAGTTTTTACTCCTATGCGAAAAAAATGCTGGTGAAGTCCGTGAATCCGGACCATGACCGGAGGGATGCCTTAAAGGTGCTATACCTGTGGTTTCAAGAAAACGGGCGGGTGAAACATCCCGTGAATGAGCTTTTTGCCCGCCAAAAGGTGGATGAAAAATTTCAGGGGTTTCTCGCCGGTATCCAAAAGACTTTCGAAGACGTCCAATACCGTGCCTTACGAAGAATCGGCAACCTTGTGGGCGCTTCGATTTCCACGCCGGAAGAAGCGTTTGCACTTTTGAGAAACTGAATGGATGTGGCCATGAACGGGACGGGAATTGGAAATTTCATTGCGAAGCTGGCAGTTTTTTTTCTGTTGGCACTAAGCACGCAGCTTTGCCTGGCGAATCCTAACCGTCCAGATCAGGATCCGGCTGGAATCAAGGACTCCACATTCATCTCCCGGGATTCCGGCGGAATAGCTGCGGATAGCACCGTCCAGCGGGAACTCACGGATGGTGCAATAATCGGCATCGTGATCGGCATTGCCTGCCTAGTCACTTTGATGTTTAATGTAATGATTTTCACAAGTTTGAACACGTCAAGGTGAGGTACGTATGGACAGACGCAAAGCCCTAAAAATCGGAATAGGCATGACGGCAGGCGCCGCCCTCGGAGGTATTGAGGGGTGTGCACCCAGCGCCAAAACCGTCCGCAAGGGTCATCAACCCGAAAACATGGATGATTATCTGGCCAATCTCGACAGTCAATTGGATCGGGTTCGCCAGTCCCGGTTCGTGGAAGGATTCACCCAGACAGCCACGGGCAAGCCCCTGACCGAGGCCGTTCGGAACCGGTTGGAACCCGCAGAAAAGCAATTTCAGGAAATTTTGCACAGCCTCTTGCTTACCCAGTCCTTTCGCGACCTTTCCGAAGAGGGACAATTCCATCCCGGAATGCAACAGCGCATCGCGCAGAATCTGGATACCATTGACGCCTCGGTTTTTGAAGTCACCGAATCGCTTTCCAAGTTGGCTGCGGATGAAAAAAGCGCCATCCGAAAAACGCTGCGGGAACATCCGGGCTTGGCCATGCATATTGCGGAATCGTTGGATGATCAGGCAGCCCTGGCAGGCGTTTCGCGGGCGCGTCGCACCCAACTTCGATCCATGATGACCCAGGCTTCCTTTAGGATGTCGAACAATGATCCAGGCGTGATCATCGATGAGTACGTGGAAAAAGTGCGTCGCGCTTCAGAACCCTCCCGGGCGGATATTTCCTCGGCGGAAATGGCGGCAGCGTCGGGTGGAGAGGCCTTCTGGCGTTACCGGGACCAACTGGCGGCTGCCAATTCGGAGGATGGATCCCTAACCTCCTCCCAATTCGAACAAACCTCCGAACCCGGATCAAAACCCATTCGTATTGGAGCCAAGCTACTGGGCATTAGTGTACTAACCTTCGGTGCCAGTGCATTATTCGTTTCGATGGGCGCCGTTATTTTCGTGGTGGGCATGACGGTGGGTGCCATTCTCTTCGCCATCGGTCTCATCACCCTGATCATCGGCGCCATCATCAAAGCCGCCAATTGATCCGGTATCGGCACATTGCATGTCTGCCTGGATAACCGGTATGGGTTCGATTTGCGCACTGGGCCGGGGAATACCCGCGCTATGGTCGGGCATTGACCAAGGTCTGGATGGCATGGCGACCATCAGGCGTTTTTCCACGGACGGAATCAAATCCAAAATCGCCGGAATGATCCCGGATAAAAATTCCATTGCCACCGCGGACAAACCCATTTCCCGGCTGAACATCGAATTTGCCCTGGATGCGGCGCGGGAAGCCTGGGAAATGGCGAGTCTGGATGCATCCGGTATTCTTCCGGAAAGAATCGGGCTCGTGTTCGGCACCAGTCTCGGTGATTTTGAAATGCCCCTGCATCAAATGGCCGAAGCTGTTGCTGCCGAACTGGGAGCGCGCGGCCCTGTCCTCACGGTTTCAACGGCATGCTCCTCTTCAACCAATGCCATAGGTCTCGGACTTGATCTGTTGCGACAAGGTTGCGTGGACGCTGTTATTGCTGGTGGGGCCGATGTGCTGAACCCCATCATGCTGGCGGGATTCAATTCGTTGGGCGTGTTGAGCTCGGGAAAATGCGCCCCATTCAGCCATCCCTTTGGAACAACCTTGGGAGAAGGAGCTGGGTTTCTGGTTTTGGAACGCGCTGATACCGCGCCTCGTCCCGGCATCCCGATTCGGGGAACCTTGGAGGGCTACGGATTATCGGGCGACAGTTACCACGATACTTCTCCCGATCCCACCGGATCCGGAGTGGCGCGGGCACTATCAGGGGCCCTGCATCATTCCGGTATCCACCCGGAACAAATAGCCTATGTTAACGCGCATGGTACCGGAACGGCAGCGAATGATCCTGCCGAATGGAAGGCCATTCAAACGGTGTTCGGGGAGAGTTCTACTCGTCTTCCCGTCAGTTCCACAAAAAGTTATCTAGGCCATGCCCAAGGCGCCGCCGGAGTGCTTGAAATTATCGTCACCCTGCTGTCGATGGAAAGTCAGGTCATTCCCCCCACTTTGAATTACACCGAAGTGCGCAAGCAGGGCCCGGCGGATCCTGTATTCTCGCCCCGTCCCCGGCCGCATCGCGTGCAATACTCGCTGTGTACCAATTCCGCCTTCGGCGGAGCCAATGCCGCCGTAGTGGTCGGCGTTCCAGACGCCCCAAGACCCCGTCATCCTTTTCCGGTCTTAGTGAAAACCGTTCATGTAACCGGCCTAGGCATCGTGGGTCCGCATGGAATAGGGCTGGAGGCGATTATTCCCGCCATGGAAAATGCGGTGCGCCTCAATTCCGGACGGGTACCTGATTTTTCCTGGCCGGAATTGTTTCCCACCGTGGATCGCCGCGGACTGGATCCCGCCTCACGGTTTTTAACGGCCTCTATCGGGTTGGCAATGGCGGATGCCGGACTGCCAGTGAAAAGATCCCGGGATGACCGCATGGGTTTGATTTTGGGAACCATCAACCCATCACCAGAAAGCGTGGTGGCCCTGCATCGCAGCATCAAAAAAAACGGACTTCCGCTGCTCTCCACTACGGCCTTCTCCCGCATGGTGTTGAATGCCCCAGCCGGGACCAGTTCCAAATTATTGTCCTTGGGAGGGCCGCTCAGCACCATCAGCACAGGCTGGGGCAGCGGTTTGGCTGCCATCGTCTACGCTGCGGATATCCTGCGAAACCGGGACGATGCCGATGTGATGGCCGCGGGTGGATTGGACGAATTTGATCCGGAATTCGAAACCGCGGATTCCGGCGAGGGCGCGGCCTGCGCGCTTTTAACTTCGCTGCCCACATCCGGAAAAAATCCGATTGCGGTCACGGGTTGGGGCATGGCTGGACCGAACCATCTCACCCACGCAATTCAAACTGCCCTTGCCATGGCCGGAATTGGGGAACATTCTTTGCAGGCGCTGTTTGGAGCGGGGATGAAAGATTGCCTTCCTGGAATTCCCCATCGGGATCCGACGAACGCCTTTGGATTGGCCCCTGCCTTCAGTCCGGCATTGGCCTTTAATGCGGCGGTGCTTTGGCTTCGTCTTGGAAAAGCACAACACGTACTGGTGGCGGATGGAAACGGTCAATCTCTGTCTTGCGCAATTATCTTGTCCCGAGGGAAAACGTAATGATAATGGACGAAAAAAAAATCATTCTAGAACGGAAAGAGGTTCTCGAAAAACTCCGGGGTGCCTTGATTGAGCGCCTGCAAATAGACCGTGATCCGGATGAACTGGATCCCGACGTAGCCCTGTTCGGAAGCGGGTTTGGGTTGGATTCACTCGATGCCGTGGAACTGGTCGTTTTTTTGGAAACCGAATTCGGGGTGAAAATTTCCGAAGACACGCCGTTCCTGCTGAGCGGATCCATGCGCACCATGAACACCTTAACCGATTTGGTTCTCGCTTCCGGATCGAAAGACCCCCATGTCGCTTGAATCTGAAGTCCGCGCCATACGGCTGTCCGTGGCCCTTTCCGAGGATCCGGATCGAGTTGCCCTGAAAATTTCCGGTTCGGCTGCGTCGTCCACCTTGAACCGGATCTGCCCCTGCGAACTTTACATCCGGGACGGTCAGATGCAGCATACCGTGCTGTTGAATGAAGCAGGAAATCCAATCGCGGACCTCTACGTCTGCGCGGACGGGGAGGATTTCCTGCTACTGGCCCACGGCATGACGGCCGAAAAACTGAGCCGCTTTTTTGGGGAATACGCGGAAGTGGGGGCCGACCTTCACTTAGAATTTCTGACATCGGAACATCAATTCTTGTCGCTGAATGGCCCTTATGCTTGGGAATTGCTTTCGGAGGTGATTTCCACCGAGGTGATCGGCTTACCCTTTCTGGGTTTTTATCGCGGCGACGGATTCATCTGCTTTCGCGCGGGCAGCAGTGGGGAATTTTCCTATGACCTACTCATCCCCAAAACGTCGGCAACACAATGGCGAGAACGGATTTTGAAATCCGGTTTAAAATTCGATTTGGAAACCGCTGGAATTGCCTCGCTGGATTTGTGCGCCTTGGAAAATTTTTTCTTCAACATCCGCAAGGATGTTTCCGTCAATATGACTCCCATAGAGCTCCAATTGCAATGGAGGATCTCCTACAAGAAAACCTACCCGGGTTCTGCAGCTTTGGCGGCCAGACGCCAATCTTGCACTCATCGGGTGGCGTTGGTGTCCTCTTCAAACCCCCTCTCAGCGGGGGCGAAGGTGTTCCGGGAAGACCTGGAAATCGGATGCTTGATCAATACGGGATATTCCGATACCCTCGGGAAATGGCTGGCGTTGGCCTTGTTGGAAAAAGAGTGGGCCTGCTCGGGAATCGTGTTCGATCTTCATGTAGCAGACAAAATGGTAGGTCAGGTCACGGCGCTCTCTGCTCCCGCCATCAATAACCGCAGCGTATTTGTGGATCCGCAACGGCATAGCTATTCCACGCGGGCTGGAAACACGTTTCCTCCGCTCATCCATTCCCCGCAGCGATGAATGCCACGACGGCTAGAACCGTATTGGTAACCGGCGCTTCCCGGGGCTTGGGCCGGGAAATTGCCATCGCCTTCGCCAGCATTGGTGATTTCGTCTATCTCGGATTTCTCAACCGGGAGGACAAGGCCTTGGAAACCCTGCAGGCCATGCGGGAAGCCGGTGGCGACGGTGAATTATGTCCATTCGATGTTCGGCAACCGGATCAAATCAAGGCAGCTGTGGAAAAAATCGTCTTGGCGCGCGGACGTCTGGATGTCCTCGTCAATAATGCAGGTGTTACGCGTGATGGACTTTTTGTCACCCTGTCGCACGAGGATTGGCGAGAAACGATCTCCGTGAATTTGGACGGGGCCTTCCATTGTTCGCGGGCAGTGGTAAAAACCATGATCACACAGCGGCGTGGGGCCATCATCAACGTGGCATCCATCACCGGCGTGCACGCCAATCCGGGGCAGGCCAATTACGCGGCCTCCAAGGGCGGTTTGCTTTCCCTGACTCGGAACATGGCATCCGAACTCGCCCCGCTCGGGGTCCGGGTCAACGCGGTGTCCCCCGGTTTGCTGAACACTGGCATGGCCGCCCGGCTGAACCATCGCATCGTAGAGGAAACCAAGAAGCACATTCCCCTGCGGCGTTTCGGCGAAGCACGGGAAGTGGCCAACGTCGTCGTCTTTCTCGCTTCGGAGGCTGCCAGCTATATCGTGGGACAGGGAATCATCGTAGACGGCGGATTGACCGGTTGAAAGGGCGCTCATGACTCAGGATGTGGAAGGCAAAAAAAAGCTGGTGTTGGGGCCCGAGGTGGTTCAATTGCTCATTCCTCACCGGCGTCCCCTGCTCATGGTGGATGGCATCCTGGCCTATCAACGTGGCCCGCAATCCGTCTTGTGGACCAAGCGGATGGTGTCAGCCAATGAGGCCGTGTTCGATGGACATTTTCCGGAGATGCATTTGTGGCCCGGGATTTACACGCAGGAAGGCATGGGGCAATCCACTTTGTTGCTGCAGATCATTTTCTTCCTCCAAGCCCAATGGGAGCAGCGTGGGCATGACCCCGAGGAAATTCTTACCGGCTTGAGAAATCTGGAAATGAAATACCGAATGAAACCAGGATACCGAGTTGAAAATTCTGCCTGTTTGGAAACGCTGGCCAAGGAGGGCAAGCCCATGCCCGGAATGAGCGGTTCGGTGGATCTTCGTTTTGTGCAACCGGTGTTTGCCGGCCAATGCCTGGAATTCATGGTGACGCTCACGCATCGCGTGGAAGGCATTTCTCGGTTTGAAGTGGAAGCGACGGTTGAAGGCAAGGTAGTTGCCAAGGGTCGAATGACGGGAGCTGTCAAGACGCCCTTCTTCGCACCCCTTCCGGTTCCATGATCTCACCTAGGCTTTGCAAGGCCGCGCTCGCTTTTTGTGGACTCCTTTCAGGATGCGCTTCCACTTTGGTTTGGACGGCAAAGACGCCGGATCGAACACGCACGTTCCAGGTTCGTAAAACGGTGGGAAGTCAAAGTTTGTTTTTGGACGACCAGCGCATCGGGAGGCATGACGGCATCGCTGTATCCACTTTTGCCCAAGGTGGCGGCAAATGGGCCTATGCCGCCCGCTCCGGAAACCATTGGCAATTGTTCCACACCGGCGGGCATTCCGGAAAATGGGACGGCATTGGCGAAGTGGTTTATTCTCCATCGGGACAGCATCTGGCCTTTTCGGCGGAGCGGCAAGGTCGGTGGCATGTGGTGCTTGACAGTCTCCAGGGCCCGCCTTTCGATGCCATTCTCAAAGGCACGTTCCGATTCAGTCCGGATGAATCCCATTTCGCCTATGTCGCCCGGCGCGCCGCACAATCCGCCGTTGTGATGGATCAGTTGCCCGATCCGTTTTTCGATGGCGTCGGTTCCTTGCTGCTTGGGAATGGCAACCATTGGGCATATTCGGCGCGAACAGAAAGCCATGCGAGGGTAGTGCAGGATGGAAATAAGGGGCCGGCCTATGATGAGATTACAGAATTGAAGTTCAATTTTTCCGCTACCCAAACCGCCTATTTGGCCCGATCTGGGAATCGCTGGAATGCCGTGGTGGAGGGTTTCGAAAGTCGCGCCTACGATCATCTGCACGATCTGGTGTTCAGTCCCGACGGGCAATTCATCGCTTTCGCAGCGCGGGTGGGCGGCCAAGAATTCGTGGTTAAAAACGGCATTGCCGATTCACTGCGATTTAAAACTATTCTATCCGGCACTTTGGGATTCAAGGTCGGATCGGAAATCCCATTCTACTTCGCCCTCCAGGAAAACGGCAAATTCATTCTGGTGGAAGATGGCTATGCGAGTTCTTCCTGGGATGAAATCGCGGGGCCTACCCATGGAATGGATGGCAAACAATTCGGGTTTGCTGCACGCATCCAAAAGCAATGGCATGTCCTTATCGACGGTCGGGAAATTGCCGCTGAGACATGGGCCGGACCACCGCTGTTCGGACCCGCCGGGGTGTTTGGATATGTGGCCAGCCGGAAAGGCAAAATGGCCGTGGTGGTTTCAGGGCGGGCCTATGAATTCGACCTGATTGTCGGGGACTCCTTTCAATTCAGCCGGGACGGGAATCATTGGGGTTGCATTGCCGGGAAACGGAATGAACGGGATTTTTTCTTCGTGGTAGATGGCGTTCATCGCCGCAATGTAGATTGGCGCGAAATCATCAGCCTGACCCAAGGTGGAGCAAGTGCCAACCCCGAGGCGGAAATCCGGGGTTGGGTCAGCGCGGAATTGGAATTGGCCATAGCCGTTTCCCCATAATCATCGGTCAGGTTTTTTCGAAGGACCGAGAGTCTTCATCAAACTCAATCCGGAACTCCTTATTTTTCATGAGCTCCGCCAATCCGGTTTTTGCCGGAAATAATTCATCCGGGGCCCGGATCCCGCTGGGGCGTGATTGGGTATGGGCCAGAATTTCCACCAACCGACGCACCATCCACGCGGAGGTGCCATAGGGATTCTGTCCATGCATTCGGCCCGTCCGCCTTATCCCGTCCGGACTCCATGCGGACACGGCTAAGGTGAAGGCATGCCGCCGTTGCTCATCCGGCGTAGGCATGGAACGAGGCCTACGCATCCCTTCCGGTTGTACAGGGGTTTCTCCAGCAGAATTTTTTTCCAGAAAACGCGCCGCCTCCACCGGGATGACAGCGTAACTTCCACAATACCTCAGGCCATAACGGCGTGGGAGCATGGCCATTTCCGGCAATGGGCTCAACAGAGCCGTATCGCCGGGAAATCCCCACGGAACAAGTCCTTCGGAAATCCATTCCTCCCGATGTGCCAAACGCAATGTGTTTTCATCAAAAATCATCCGCCGCTCCCCGCTCATCAATCGCGCCGTGGCGCGGGTCCCGGGAGAAAACTTGGGGTTCCGGTGTTTGTAAAACGTGCAAAGCCGGTTGGCCGCGGGCATCCGCTCCATCATTTCCGACGCTAGCCACAACGCCGGTAAGGATTCGAAACCGCAGGAATGAATCCTCAATCCACCAGCCTGCCATACGATTTCGCCAGCCTGCACGAGCGAATTTTCGACATGGGAAAATTCCCCGCAAACGTCCAAAACGATGCCGGGCCATCGGTTCAAAGTATCGAGAAAAATTCCGGGCAGTGAAACATAGGGTCCGGCGCATTGAATCAACAAATCGATTCCAGCGAGAAAGTCGGCCAGTTCACGGTGATTTTCCGGATCAACCACCCGTTTTTCCAGGTCCGCGCACCAGCCTCCGGTCATGTTCGACAACCGAACGGGATCGCGTCCCGCTAGAAAGGGAAAATGCCCAGAAGCAGTCAATTCCTTCCCGATCAAATGGCCAGTGAAACCGTAAGCGCCATATATCGCCAATTTCATAGCCCAACGCCACCTGATTTTGCTTTCAAAACTTTATCGATTCACCAATAAGGAAAATCCAAATCCGCCGGAGGTTGGCCCAAATCCTTCCTCCGAATGACCTGAACGGTCACCCCGATCTCCCAAATCTACCTCGGCAAACCAAAGAAAGGAAACGAATGGCGACAGTTTCTTTCGAAAACCAATACTGCATTCCAAACTTTGGAAATTCTCATGTTTTTTCCAATATGAGGTCGCGGGGCCTGAATTTGAATCTGAAATTCGTCCTGAATATTTCACTGCTTCGATACTATATCCGATTTTAGGAGCTATGGAGTAAGCTCCCGATACTGTGATTACGTGAGAAAAGTTTATACCAGCAGTAATGGTATTTTCATGTTCTTCGATTTTATAGAAAGACGAAACTCCATTGTTATAATAAAAATCGTAATTGTCGATGGGGAAAATGGGGGCAACCCGAAGAAAGCCCGCCCTCACCGAAACTGTTAAGGGGAACGATTCGTTTTCTTTCCAGACATACAGGTTAAGGTCCCCTCCGTACCCTGTACTAGAACTTTCTTGAATCTGAACGCCTTGATATTTTTTGTAATACACTCCGGCGACTTCCGCATAACCTTTGTAAGTGAGGGTTGGCCTCAGATTAAAGTCCGTGTAATCGGCGTAAATTTTAAAAAAACATCCGAGCCCAACTCCTGATTCCCTTTTCTCCAAAAACTCCCCATCCGAATACGAGAGTGTTACCATGAGCCCAAGCAGCAGAAGCGAATTACAATAATTCAGGCTGGGCCTCCATTCGGTTCCATTTGCAACCATTTGCTTGTCCAAGCAAGGTAAAGACATTCATTACTCGGTTTGACGACCGTACGGCCGGGATGGAAACCACCCCGAAAGAATTATTTTCAGATCCATAGGGTCTAAAGTCAATGCCTTTCGGAAACCCCCACTCAGTTACCCAATGGCGTCATTTTTCAAGAGCCCCATGTTGATAGTAGTCATTTCCTCGATGATTTCCAGCAGC
>JAYTHY010000084.1:0-29352 GCA_043732185.1 Fibrobacteria bacterium | reverse complement strand
GAAACAATTGAGGGGTATAGTTCAATCCATTTATGCTTCCAATCTGGAATTTTAAAATATTCCTTTCGTTTTCCGATTTTAAAATATTCCAATTTATTCCCGCGGAAAACAGTGGTGAACCTGGTATTCCTCCAATATCGGCGGAAAATTCCCCAACTGAATATTCTATTTGAAGCCCTGCCAAGCCGTTATCAGAGCCGATGCCTGCACCCACCGATATATTATTTGAAAATAAATTCGTGGAGAATCCAAATATTAAAAATAATATCGAGTTGCAAATCTTTATTGCTTTCATCTCCATTTTTAATTTGAGTAATCTTTAGACGATTCCGGACTCGCTTCGGTTACCGGTTCGTGTGATAAACAGCAGAAGCGGTAGATTTATCCCGACCAGAAAGTTTGACTTTTAATTCATGGATTTTCATCATGAGTTGCATGGGACTCAGCGAATCGAGATCCAAGCTCATCATTTCTTCATAGGATTGGCGATGGAGAGGGTTTTCTGGAATCACTTGTGACACATGGAACAAATCGACTTGTTGGGTTACCGGAGCAGATATTTTTCCCCCAGCCCCAGCCCCAAAACCGGCACCCGCTGCCATTCCATGGCTTTCCAGCTCTGCCAGTATTTTCCAGGCCCGATTGACCACAGCATTGGGAACGCCAGCCATCTTGGCTACATGGATTCCATAACTGGAATCGCAGCCTCCTTCAATCACCTTGCGTAGAAACAAAACCTGGCCGTCCGCCTCTTTGACGGTAACCTGTACATTACGTAGGCGCTTAAGGCGCTTTGCTAGTTGGGTCAATTCATGATAATGGGTCGCGAATAGAGTGCGGGCCGCGATGCGTTTGTCCTCATGTAGGGCTTCGACAATGGCCCATGCCAAAGCCAATCCGTCAAAGGTGCTGGTCCCGCGGCCGATTTCATCCAGTAGCACCAGGCTCCGGGGGGTGGCGTGATTGAGGATATTGGCGGTTTCGATCATTTCCACCATAAAGGTGCTTTGCCCTTTGGCCAGTCGGTCGGTGGCGCCAACGCGCGTGAAGATACGGTCGACCAGGCCAATGTGGGCTTCTTCCGCCGGTACAAAGGAACCCACTTGGGCTAGCAGCGTGATGAGGCCTACCTGGCGCAAGTACGTGGACTTACCCGCCATATTGGGCCCGGTGATAAGCAGGATTTGTCTTTGCTGCGTATCCAGTTCCACATCGTTGGCGATATACATTCCTTCTTCCGTGATCGCTTCTACAACTGGATGGCGGCCGTTCACGATGCGTAGGGTAGAGTCCTCGGAAATATGCGGACGGGAAAAACGCAGGTCACGGGCCGCCAGGGCCAAGCAGCACAAGACATCCACTTTGCCAAGGGTTTGTGCCGCTTCCAGAATGCGACCGGCTGCCGTGTTGATTTCTTCGCGCAGGGTACAAAAAATTCGGTACTCGCAGGCATTGATTTCGCCTTCGGCACCGAGGATGCGGCTTTCCCATTCCTTCATTTCCGGAGTGATGTATCGCTCCGCACCCACCAGGCTTTGTTTGCGCATGTAACTGGCGGGAACCTTACCTTCTTGCGCTTTGGTGACTTCGATATAATATCCGAAAACTTTATTGTATCCGACCTTCAAGGTGGTAATGCCTGTCGCCTCGCGTTCCCGCGCCTGCAAGCCATTGAGCCATTCTCGGCCTTCCCGAATGCCATTTACGAGTTCATCCAGTTCGGGAAAATTCCCAGGCTGAATCATTCCGCCTTCACGAACAGTTAGCGGGGGCCTTTCCGTCAATCGTTTCAATAGAGAAAGCCCTAGGTCGGCCAGGGCTTCCAGCGGCTGGCGGCATTTTTGAAACAACTCAGCCTCCAAACCAGAAAGCCTTTTGCCCACCTCAGCGGCTTCCACCAGGGAGTTTCCCAATCCGACCAAGTCCCTGGCATGAACGCGGGCCGCACCGCATTTGGCGACAATGCGCTCCATGTCATTGATGGCCTGCAAATGTCGTCGTAAGTCTGTATGTATTTCTGGTCGGTCCAGTAATTCTTGAATGGCATCCAGCCTCAGTCCGATTTTTTCCGGATTGAGTAAGGGATGTGTCAGCCAGTATTTGAGGGCGCGGCCACCCATGGCGGTTATGGTGCGGTCTAGGAGGTGAAATAGAGTGCCGCTTTCATCATCACCATGTAAGGGTCGGATCAGTTCCAGATTTCTAACCGTGGCAGCGTCCAAGGTCATGTGGTGTTCAAAGCGGCTAGCGGTCAAGCGCACCAAGTGATTCAGCTCGGACTTTTTATTGTCTTTCACATAAGTCAATGCCGCCGCGGCCGCGCTCAATCCCACTGTCATATGGGCGCAGTCGAAGGCTTCCAAGGAGTGAACCTGGAACTGTCGCTTTAAGGCCGATATGCCTTCGGCAAGCTGGAACAGTCCCTTTGGCAATTGCGTCAGCAATACCTTTTCCTGGTCGCGCAGTTGTGCCAGCTCAACGGGCACGTCCAGATTTTCAGGAAAAAGAACCTCCTGCGTGCCCAATCGGTACACTTCGTGGATCACCTGCTCCAGCTGACCTTCCATGACTACAAACCGGCCGGTGCTTAAATCCAGGTAGGCTAATCCATAACGCTCCTGACCCGTCGCTGGCAAAGCTCCACGTGAAGGTGTAGCGATGGAATACAGGGAAGCCAAATAATTATTGGTCTTGGCATCCAGATAATTTTCATTGATAGCTGTACCACGCGTGACGATTTCTGTTACTTCACGCTTGACCACGCCTTTGGCATCGGCAGCATCTTCAACCTGTTCGCATACTGCCACCTTGAGCCCCGCATTAATGAGCTTGGGCATGTACCGCTCTACGGCATGGTAAGGAAAACCCGCCAAGGGAGTTTTATCGGTGCCGCCGTGATTGCGCGCGGTAAGTGTGAGCCCCAGTATCTTGGAGGCTACTATTGCATCTTCATTGAATAGCTCATAGAAGTCCCCCATCCTGTAGAGGAGGATGGAATCCGGGTGCCTGGCTTTGATGTCCAGGTACTGCTTCATCATGGGCGTGGGATTCATGCGGATTCCCGATCTATCGGTACTGAGTTGTGGTCACTCCAACTGATCCATCGTCAGCTGTTCGCCATCCGCTTCCGGCTGGGCCATTTCCACTAAAGTGCCATCCGGACCCACTTGTGGGATCAAAGCCTGGGCATTGACAATGGCTTCGAATTCGGAAAGCCGAGGCAAATCATCCGGCACGCGGCTGATGCCGAAGTAACGCATAAAGTCGCGGGTGGTGGAGTAGGAAAAGGCGTTGCCCAGGGCATCGGTGCGGGCGTTGACATCGATGAGTTTCTTTTCGAGCAAACTCTTCATACAGCCATCCACGTTGACACCACGAATGGATTCGATTTCCGCTTTTGTGATGGGCTGCTTGTAGGCGATGATGGCCAGGGTTTCGAGGCTGGCCTGGGATAGGCGGCGGGGATTGGCTTCCCGGAACAGTTTCCGTACCCAGGGAAAATAAATCGGCCGAGTGCGCAGCCTGAAGGTGGCATCCACTTCTACCACTTCAAAAGGCATGTCCAGTTCTTCTAAGCGCACATTCACTGTCTTGATGAGGCGACGGATGGACGCTAAATCCCAGTTGTCACCCATAATGTCACGGATGGCTCGGGAGCTTAAATATTCATGGCTGGCGAAGAGGAGGGACAACAACAATTTGTCCGGTTCCGGGGCCCAGACGCTATCCAGTTCTTGTGTTTCAGCATCCTCAGACGGCTCTTCCAACTGAGCCGCGGCTGCCGGGTCTAGGTTCTCTTCACTCACAGGGATAAAGTTAACAAATAGGCCCAGTACTTTGGGGATGGGCGCGAGGTGAAGCTAGGATTCATCTTCGGGTATAACGGTGTGAACTTCCGGTTCCGCTTCCTTGCTAGACGCCTCAGCCGCCTCAGACGTCACAGTCTCCTCGGCATCGTTGGCATCGTCGGCAGGGGTGAGTCCCATTTCCAACTCGCGCAAGGCTTGCTCTAATGCATTCTTGACGGCGCGCTCTTTAATTTGCGCCTGGACGATAGCAACCAAACCGGGTTTGAATTCCGGCAATGGCTCCATCTGGTTTTCTTCTATTTTAAGTTCCAACGCAAAGTCAGCGCTGTGCTGTTTGCGATAGACCCAGATGGGCCCCAAAGCATGGCTTTGGCGGAAAAGAATGCGGTCCAACTTGCACAATTCCAGTATGGACATGAATGTCACCACTTGGGCGATGGTGCGCGTGTCATGGGAGAAAAGATCCTCAAAGAGGCTGCGGCCCCGCTCCTGCAGGGCGATTTCCACTTCCTGCATCTTATCTTCAATGGTGACGTCGTCGATCTCGACTTCATGAACGGGGATTTTTGGTTTCGATAAAACGACGCTTCGGAAGGCCACGAGCAGGTCGAAAATACCCGCTTCTTCTTCGGTTTCACTTTCAGGCTTTTCCTCGCCGGTGTCATCACGACCTCGGCCGAACGCCCCAAAATTCTTGCCCTCGAAGTTGCGCAAAACCCGGGCCGCTTCCTTGAACTTCTGGTATTCCAACATTTGCTGGATCAGGGCTTGCCTGTCCAGTTCGTATTCCATGTCTTCCAGCTCATCTTTTTGGTCGGCGGGCAAAAGTTCCCGGGCCTTGAGTCGCATAAGTCGGGCAGCCATTACCAGGAATTCACCAGCGATGGACAGGTCCATATCTTTGATGCCATCGATATACACCAGGTATTGATCCGTAATCGTCGCAATGGAAATTTCGCGGGGATTGAGTTCGTTTTTCTGGACGAGATAGAGGAGCAGGTCCAGCGGGCCCTCGAAAATGCCCAGTTTCACGGCATAGTCGGCTTCAATTACAGAGGGGGAGGGCGCTTGGGTCATGGGTCTTTCTGATCCCGAAAAACCGGGCTCCAAAAGTTAGCAATTCCACCCGTCCTACCCGCCCTTGTTTTCAGCGGAGTGACCTTGATTGCCCTTGAATGACCTTGTTCAGTCTTCCAAGTCTGGAAAATCGTCAAAAAACCCCATAAACGGGAAGCGTTCGGCTCAGGGTAAAAATCCTACTGCGCGGGCGTTAACCATTTCGCAGCATCCATTCCCAAATGGGCCCGGCATTCTTTGTCGCCAAAAACTTCTACCGGGCTGCCCATCCTCCACTTCCCCTCGGGCAGCAAAACCAATAGGTCTTGAGCGGCGTGAAAGGCTAGGTTTAAATCATGGCAGGAGAAGAGAATTGATTTTCCATCTTGACTGGCTTTCTTCCTTAACAAATCCAGCATTTGAATTTGGGATGGAGCGTCTAAATGGGATAGGGGTTCATCTAAAAGTAGGATTGGAGTCTGCTGCGCCAAAACCCGAGCCAGTCCCAATTTTTGTTTTTCGCCATCGCTCAATTGATTGAGACGCCGATTCTCAAGCGCCAAGGTTTCAGTTTCTTCCATGGCTTTCCGGACACAAGCGAAATCGAGTTCATTCAACCCACCGTGCCAGGGCGTAAATGGCCACCGGCCCAAAGCCACAAATTCCGCGCCGCGCAAAGTTTCGTCTCCCGAGCGCGAGGCCAGCAATAAGGCGATTCGCCTCGCCCGCTGGCCTGCGGACAGCGACTTCAAAGAATGCCCACCGTATAGGATTTCCCCCATATCGGGATCCCGAAGTCCTGCCAGACTCTTTAATAATGTGGTTTTCCCGGAACCGTTTCGGCCTAAAAGCGCAACCAACCTTCCCTGTGGAATGGAAAAATATAATTGGGAACAAAGAGTTTTTTCTCCCGCGACCAAGCTCAATCCCTTGGATTCCAAAATCAGCCCTGTCATACTTCCGCTCGTTTTTGAAATCGAAGAAGTAGAAATAAAACCATAGGCGCGCCGAATGCCGAGACGACGACATTTATGGGCAGTACCCGGCCCGGCAATAATTTTTGTGACAGGGCATCACAAAGCAGTAAAAGTGTAGCCCCTATACTCGCAGCTATAGGGGTGAGGATTCTAGGATCCGATCGACCCATCAGCCAACGAGCTACATGAGGCGTTGCCAGTCCGATAAAGGCGACGGGTCCACAGAACGCGGTGACCGTAGCAGCTAAGATACTGGCATTGGAAGCAATGGCGATTCGGGCCAGACTCACTCTTGCGCCAAGGGAACGTGCCTCATCTTCGCCTAGCATCAGGGCCTTTAGGGATTTTGCGCTGAGGATGGATGTGAACATTCCTAAGAAACAAATCGGAGCCATAAAAGCCAGCTGGTTCCAGGTAATCCCGCTGACGCTGCCCAACGTCCATTGCACAAAGGACTGGAGCGCTTCGGCATCACTAAAAGCCTGTAACGCAGCGATGCAGGCGCCCAAGGCGCTTGAGATCAGCAAGCCAGCAAGCAAAAGGGCTGTCGAACTTCTTAAAATCGGTGCTAGCGCCATGAGTAAAAGCATAACGGCTACAGCGCCCAATGCCGCTGCGCCCAATAGCCCCGCTTGGTTGAGTATGGCGGGTCCTTGCCAACCCATTAGTACGAATCCGGCGACACCCAAGCCCGCACCAGCGCTCAATCCCAGCTCGGAAGGTCCGGCCAGCGGATTTCGAAATAAGGTTTGCATTTGTAACCCTGCCACCGATAAAGCAGAACCCGCTAAAATTGAAGCCACTATTCTGGGCAGGCGAAGTTGCCAAACCACTTCGACGGCATTGGACGCGTCCCAATGCACGGGACCCGAGGCGAGGGCTTTTAGGATTTCCATCCATCCAACGGAAGTCGATCCACTCCTTAAGTCAATCAGAATGGCCAGTACCAGGCCCACCACTAAGAACAAGGATTTCATGGAGTAGTATTTTCCGGTAGACGCCGGTAATAATTTCCAGGCACAGAATCCAATCGACCTTGTGACACGGCAATCAAGTCGGACAAGATCAAATGAGGCTGAGCTACAGCCGATTCCCAATATTCATTACCACCCTCAGGATTACGACGTGCATCATTTTGGTAGACGCGCCGAGATTGAAAGGCTTTAAATGAATTCGCACGCGGTTCCTTTTGTAGGAGAGCGGAGAGCGAGGCCATGCCTTCCGGGTTGATCCAAATGTCGGCGTTACGGCCACGTGCCAATACTGTTTCCAAGGATAAAGGAAGCGAACCGGTATGTTCATCGTCTTCCCACAGGTACTGGATTCCAGCGTCACGAAGGAACTGCGCCGCATAGCTTTTCCCTCCGGAAACATACCAGGTTCCGCGCCAGCCCAAACCAACCATGGCTTTGATTCGGGGAGATTTTTGGATACGAGCATTGGCACGAAGGGAATCGTAGGCATGCGCTGTGGCGGCATAGAGTGAGTCCGCTTTGGTTTTAACCCCAAAGAGAACGCCATACACTTTAAGCCACTCTGCTCTCCCTAAGGGATCGTTTTCCAACCATTCGGCTGTGGGGAGAATATTCAGATTCAAGGCTTTTGCTTTGGCCGCAATTTTGGATTGACTTCCCGGTGGTGCCGAATAAAAAATCACATCCGGATGCAGAGAGACAATAGTTTCCCAATCCAAATTATCTTCTGAACCTACGGCTTTCCACTTTCCTGTTTTTCCCATCCTTCTCAAAATAGAATCGCACACATAATTGGATTGCCCCACTCCCACTACCCGGGAGCGAAGGTCTAAGACGGATAGAAAGCCAAGGTGAGCGGAGGCGAGACAAACGGCCCTGCGGATTGGAATGGAAAGCGTCGCCGTATTTTTCGGCAATGCGGAGGGACATTTTCCCTCCGGGCAAAGCGCAAAAGATTCAAAAGGCTTTTTAGCCTGGGTTGGTAAAACCCTTAACCATAGCACGCCTTGAGAGGAATCCAGGGAAAAGTTTTTCGCCAACTGTGGATTTGCATTGGCCTGATGAACCCATAACAGGAATCCAATCACTAGCTTCATCATTCTCTTGATTCCGCTCCGCGCCTCAAAAATTTTATTCGGCATACATCCTTAAAATCGGACGACTGAAAGCGAAGAAGGGGGTAAGCCAGTCGATTTTGGACCTAATATTTTTTTGCCTTGGGAGTTAAACAGTAGGACTCCGGAACCATCTGTTTTACGCTCTCCTACGTATATATTCCCTGTGGCGGGATCCACAGCGATGCCTCCAAATGCATCCGTGATACCCGGTAGAAAATCTGCATCCGGGATACCACTGGATAGATTGAACCGGCGGACTTGAACATCGCCCCATCCGCGATAAATGGTTGCAGCACATTGTGCCTTCAAATCACAGGCGATAGCATTCATGTGACCGCCCAATTTGGCCTCGGTAATTAGGGTGGTGATGGCCTTGCTTGTCAGATTCCAGCTATACAGCGCGCCATCATTTAAACTATCCATGCCATTAGGGCAGGAAAGGTAAAGATTATTTCCATCAATCCACATATCATTCGCATTTTTACCGGGAGCGACAAGGGAGTCCACCAAGGTAAACGTGGACATTTTTACCACCAAAACCATCGAGTTTCCACCGGGAAGTTGCGAGGCCTTGTTGCGTCTTTGCAAAGCGATATACAGTAAATCGCCATTGATGGCCATGGCTTCGGCATTGGGGCTGCTGGCCGTACCGGAATCTCCTTTATGTGAGAATGCTGCAATATTCAATGAATCTAGTACGGTGCCTTTTTCGAGGTCGAACTTTAATAGAACAGGGTGATTCTCTAAAGTTATAAAACCGATTCCGCCTTTCCAGGCAATGAGGTCCGAGGGATTCCAGCGGTCCCCTAGATGTTTTTGATAGACGACCTTACCATTGGTGGGATCGTATTTCAAAATATTATCAGCACCGAATTGTTCCAACACATAAATTGCGCCGTCGGATTCAAGAACGCGGCTGTCTTGGTATACTTGAAGGGAGTCCGGGCCAGCTTTTAAAGAATCTAAAGTCAGAGAGCGCAGGGCGCCAGACTTATAATCCGAAACGATTACGAATAGCGCAGAGCCTTTCACATTATTTTGCTTCAGGGAATTATTGGTTAAACAGGATGTGAGTGAGAGTAAGGCAACGAGTAAGCCGAGCCGGTAAATAAACGATTTTAATAAATGCATAATGGATTCCTTAAGAGTGATTGGGTTAATGGTTTTAAATTTTCACGGTAAAAGACATGGTTAGATTTCGACCTGGATAGGGAAAGGCAGAATAGGCGTCTTCATAATACGTGTCCGTAATATTTTGAAGGCTGACATCCAATTCCATTCGTTTAATGGGCGTCCATTTCAGGGAAATATGGAGCAGGTTTTGCGCCGGGATCCGCTGCAAATTTGCGGGATCTCGAAAGAGACTTGTACGGTATTCCCAAGCCTGTTCCAGGCTATATTTGTGCAAAAATGGAATTCGAGTTTTTAAATGATGGTGGTAGAGTGGTGCGTCAGGTAAGGTAAAGCCTGCGTAATAAGTTTGACTTTGGTTTTCGGAAGATCGGAAGGTTGCGTTATAGGCAGCGCTTGATCCAAAAGGTAGGGATTGGTCTAAAGTAACTTCCAGTCCTTGAGTCCTAGTCGCATCTAAATTGATGGCCTTGACTAGATTGAGGGAATGGATATAGAGAATGGCATCCTTAATCTGATTTCTAAATGCACACGCCTCTAGATACCCGCTCTTCCACTTGTGACGCATTCCGCTTTCGAAGTTGATTCCCGTTTCTTCATGTAAATTTGGATTGGGAACCAACCCCCAACGTCCGCCAAATCGGTCCCCGAGGCTAGGCAGGTGATAAAACTTTCCGATATTGAGGAAAAGCGCAAGGCTGGGCCGAGCCGTCCACAAGACTCCAATCTTCCCTGATGTGTGCCACTCGCCCGTTTCCCGCGCAAGCAAGGTGTCTCCGTAATATGTGCTGCCAGCCAGGGTTCGGTCAACTATCCATTCGTTGTTGGTGCCCACTGTAAATTGCAAGTACGCATCTTTTTCCAAGGTAAAATCCGCTGCCAGCGCCCCTTGTCGACGACGGTTATTCCGATCAGGATTTGCTGCTGCATTTTTATCAGGCACGGGCTTTAAATTTTCCTGCCCCAGGGTCAGCAGAAAGACTGATTCCATATCCCAAGCTAAAGACAGGGGCCAAGTGACGTCTCCATTTAGTCGAACCTGTGAACGCGAGCTTCTGTTTTTAATGGTCGTTGTGTCGCTTCCTAAACTCAAGCCAATGGGATCCGCTTTTGTCCAATGAAATTCTGGGGTCTCCTCGTCGATGGAAACTTCCGCGGAATACTGATTTTGATCCGAGGGCTCATGTGCTTCCCACCTGAGTAAATACTGGTAAAGGGCATTCGAAAAACCAGCCGTATGGGTCACGGCGCTTTCATCACCCGGAAGACCTCCGAAATTCTTTGACGCTCCCATTTTAAAGCGAATAGCTTGTCGAGATGTAAGATTGAAACTCGCCTGCGTATGGGCATCCAGTGACTGGTAGGCGCTGTTCTGGCGCTTAGTCCAATGATCATCCTCCAAGTTATAGGCTGTGTGATTCCGATCCAGATACCCAAAATCATTTTTAGCCTGTATCCATGCCAGATTTCCCAGCAGGGAACCCTTCGCGTTCGAGGAACCCCCAGAAATTGCACCGCGTTTTAGGCCGAAGCTTCCCCCGCCAAGGGTAACCTCCGCGTTTCGCTGCCCAAGCTTGGAGTAGAGATGAACGACACCACCCATTCCATTCCCACCTTCATTTGCCGGGACCATACCTTTCCGAATTTCGATGCGTTCCAATCCGTCCAGGTTAATTTTCCCCAAATCCACAGCGCCACCCCCAGCTGAATTCATGGGCACACCATCGAGAAAAACCAAAAGCCTGGAGCCGGAGGCACCGCGAATAGAAGCCGTTTGAAAACTGCCTAGACCGCCATATCGACGGGTCTCAATTCCCGCTTGCTCCGCTAAAATGTCAGGTAAAGAAATAGCGCGGCCTTGCCACGCATCGGACTGGATCTCAATTTCGCTTTGCCCAGCCCTTAAACGGAAATCGTTGGAGTTGTTATGGATTTCTTTTTTGGATAGCTCAAGCGTATCGGGTACAGCGGCAATGGCTATGGAGAGGCCCACTAGGGTGGAAAAGCCAATACAGGCGCGACTCAGGAAGGCAAACATCTCTCACTCTTTCAACCGCGGGGCTAGGCCACGGTTAGGAAGTCGCTCTTTCGAGCAGTTAAAAACCCCTAGGTGAGTCTTCTGGCTTGCAGTTCGAGAATCAATAATTCAGGGATAGATACCCCTAACGCATCGTTCTCAGCGCATCCGACCTTCCAATCCTATTCGGACCGTGGTTGGCCCATTAAAAATGGGCCCCGGAGGCTTTAACCGCTTACAGCGACGAGCTCGCTCCCGATTTACACGGGATTCCTCGTTATGTCCGCAATTACGCGAACTTCCTATGAGCGGAGAAGAAACTAGTAATACTATCCAATTGAGGTATTAAATTTTCGCAAATGCAAAATTCACCTAATTCCCATGTTATCCCCATGCTTAAGTCCGAGGGCTTTTCCATTGAGCGATGGGGGCGTTTTATCTCCGTGCAGTTTTTAAAAGCGCATCGCGTGTTTTCCACCTCCCAAGTGAATGGCGGACAAATTGACACGATAAACTATTTGATTAACCACCAAAGTTGTGAAGGAAAAGGCCAGACGACCCGGGACCCGGATATCCATAAATTGGATTCTAGAGACTATCACAATGCCATATGCAGGGAAATTGGAGTGGCACCGGAACATGCCGCGCTGATGGGTACGGCCGCGAATATGCAGTATGCATCCATTCAATCGGAATCCTTCCAAGAGCTGACAGTTTGGGCGATAACAACAGCAGGAGTACAAGGCAATGCCGGCAGAGCAGGTGATGTTGCGGCGTGGTATGAAGGCGAAAAGGGATACCAGTCGGTGCATGCCACTCCAGGAACTATAAACACAATCGTGTTATTCAATTGCCAGTTATCACCGGCCGCATTTGCAAGCGCCGCTGGTATGATAAATGAAGCCAAATCGGCGGTGCTCACTGAATTGGCGGTGGGGAGTCGATATTCTGAGCATCTGGCAACGGGGACGGGAACGGATCAGTACTGCATCGCAGCGCCTATGGAACCACTATTTATGGTAAGTGAAGGCGAATCTCCAAATCGAAAACCCAAAACCTGGGCGGGCAAACACACCAAGCTCGGTGAAATACTCGCAAAAGCCGTTATGGATTCCATTCGGGAAGCATTGAAATGGCAAAATGGTTTGGAGCCTTCACGGACCAGACATTTGATTCATGCTTTAGGTCGATTCGGAGTGACGGAAACCCAGTTGCTTTTGGAAATTCGTGAGCAGCTTAACGAAAAAGAGGGTGTCTTAATTGCCGCAAACTTTCAAGCCTTGCTGCATGAGCCGCAAGTTTCCGGGGCCGCCTATGCCTTGGCTGCCATTCAGGATCGCATAAACTATGGCACTTTGCCTGTAGGATTAGCGCCAGAGCTACTCGCCAACCAATTGGCTTTGCTGGCGATGGCGGCATCAGCCAAGGCAGAAATGTTTTTAAGCTTTCGATCCGCTTTACTGGAATGTTTTATGCCTTCGGATTTCAGTGCCATCGGCATTTCAAAATGTGTGGCAAAAGCATTAGCCCTAGGTTGGGAATCCAAATGGAAATAGAAAAATGGCTGCCTTTGCTATCCAATCCATTTTTGTTTATTTGCTTGTGTTTAGCCGTGGATATCCTCATTGGCGATCCGCAATATGCCTGGCATCCGGTGCGTTTAATGGGAAATATTTCCATTTGGTCCGAACGCTATTTGCGAAAAATGGGCTTCAATGGAAGAATGGGAGGCGTTTTACTCTTCTTTTCTATCACCATTATATTTGGTGGCGGAATATTATTTGTGAAATCCGTATTGTGGTTTATTTATCCCCCACTGACCTGGCTGGGAAACGTGTTTCTTGGGTATAGTTTATTTGCTTTGGGTGATTTAGTTAAACATGGAAAACGGATTGCCAATGCAACCACCAAAGGCAATTTGGATTTGGCCCGCATATCCACGGCCATGTTGGTTGGGCGGGATACTGATAAAATGGATTTGCCTGCCTGCAACCGCGCTGCCGTGGAAAGTATCGCGGAAAGTCTGGTGGACGGCGTACTCTCGCCTCTTTTTTGGTTTAGTGTTGCTGGGCTGCCAGGATTGGTGCTTTTCAAAATCGCAAGTACCATGGATTCCATGGTGGGATATAAGAATGACAGGTATGTGCATTTTGGTTGGTTTGGAGCGCGACTGGATGATGTTATGAACTATTTGCCATCGAGATTTGGTGCGGCGGTCATTGGACTGGTGGCGGCTGTTATGCCTGGGTATTCTGGACGTAAAGCCTTTAGGATTGGGTGGCAGCAGCATGCCCTTTTACCCGGCCCGAATAAAGGTTGGAGCGAAACAGCCGCATCCGGGGCTTTGGAAATCCGTTTAGCTGGTCCTATTTATAAAAATGGGGCGCTCGTGAACGCTATTTGGATCGGCGATACCCAGGACCGGGAAGGTGGAAGCGTCCACGATGTAAGCCGCATGATCACGCTTGCCTATGTCGTAACGGGTGTGTTCCTAATTTTTTCCGGCCTCGCGTACCTTTGTGGCTGGATGCTTTGGAGCCCTTGCGCCGGGTGCTTTACTCCACTGTCACGCTTTTAGCCAGATTGCGAGGCGTATCCACATCGCAGCCATTCATAACCGCGATATGGTATGCCAGTAACTGCAAAGGGACTACAGCCAACAAGGGCGTCAACATATGCAGGGTCTTTGGAATATTGATGATGTAATCCGCCAGCCCGTTCAATTGATGTCCGGCATCCGTGATGGCGATGATGCGGCCGCCTCGGGCTTTTACTTCCTGCATATTCGAAAGCACTTTGTCGAACAGGGCATCGGTGGGTGCGATAATGACCGTAGGCATGTTTGCGTCGATTAGAGCGATGGGCCCGTGTTTCATCTCGGCTGCTGGATAGCCTTCGGCATGTATGTAGGAGATTTCCTTGAGCTTAAGTGCGCCTTCCATGGCCACGGGATAGTTGTATCCGCGACCCAAATAGAGGAAATTTTTGGAGTCCTTGAATTCCTGGGCGATGGTTTTGATCTGATCATTCAGTAGCAGGATTTCCTTGATCTGATCGGGAATTTTAGTCAGGGCTTTGCAAATCCGCATCCCCTCGTCCGGGGACGTGCGTCGCATGCGGCCCAGCAGCAATCCAATCAAGGTGAGCACGGTAACTTGGGAGGTGAATGCCTTGGTAGAGGCCACGCCGATTTCCGGCCCGGCATGGAGATACACTCCGCCGTCCGTTTCCCGGGCGATACTGCTGCCGACCACATTGCAGATGCCGAGCACGGTGGCGCCTTTTTGTTTGGCTTCCCTCAATGCCGCCAACGTATCGGCGGTTTCACCGGATTGGGAAATGACGAATACCAGCGTCCGGTCCGTTATGATCGGATTCCGGTAGCGAAACTCGGATGCATATTCCACTTCCACGGGTATGCCGGAAAGCTCTTCGATTAAATATTCACCTACCTTGCCCGCATAGAAGGAGGTGCCGCAAGCGGCTATGATGATGCGCTGAATGCTGCGCAGTTCCTGAGTGACCAAATTGAGGCCGCTTAATTTTGCCGTACCGCTTTCCTGGAGAATTCGACCGCGTAAGGAATTGAGCACAGTGTTGGGCTGCTCGAAAATTTCTTTGAGCATGAAATGTTCGAAATTGCCGCGCGCGACTTCTTCGGCGCTGAACTCGACATTTTGGATTTCCCGGCGGACTTCTGCTTTGGCTTGGTTGGTAATTTTGTAGCTGCCGTTCAGGACCACCATGTCATTGTCGTCGAGGTAAATCACTTTTTGGGTGTAGTCCACGATGGGCGCAACATCAGAGGCTAGGAAAAACTCATTCTCACCCAAACCCAGCACCAAGGGGCTGCCACGCCGGGCACCTACCAGAAGTCCTGGTTCATTGGCGCTGACAACGACGATGCCAAATGCGCCTTCCAGATGGGTAAGCGCTTCGGAAACGGCCAAGGCTAAGTCGGGGGTTCCGCCAGAAGTCAGATGGGCTTTGTAGAATTTATTGATTAAGTGAACGATTACTTCAGTGTCGGTTTCCGACTTGAAGACTACACCCTCTTTTTGCAGCAAGGTTTTCAGTATGGCGTAGTTCTCGATGATGCCATTGTGCACAACGGCGATATTTCCATCAACACTGGTATGGGGATGGGCATTGGTAACCGAAGGCGCGCCATGGGTGGCCCAACGGGTGTGGCCAATACCAACCGAGCCTTTCACGGGGTTGGCCCTCAGGGCGATTTCCAGTTCTGCCAATTTTCCTTTGGCTCTGACCAGATGGAGCTGTTTATCTTCCTGGATGCAAATGCCGGCGCTGTCATACCCCCGGTATTCCAAACGTTTGAGTCCGTTGACTAAAACCTGTTGGGCAGAACGGACTCCGGTATAGGCAACAATTCCACACATATTTTATGACTCCCTGTATGGCCGGATGCGACTGGCCGGACTAACCCAATTCTTCTTCGATTTCCTTGCACAATTTTTCCGCCTCAATGCGCGTAGGCGCTTCAGCTATGACGCGGACTACCGGCTCGGTATTGGACGCACGGACATGCACCCAGCTTTTATCCCATTCGAAGCGGATGCCATCCTGCTCATCGCATTTCGCATCCGGGAACTTGGCCAACAACCTGCCGATAATGACTTCCATTTTTTTACCTGCAACGGAGTACTTCTGTTTCTCAATCCAATAGCTAGGGATTTCTGCGGCAATGGCGGAGAGTGGTTTGCCTTTTTCAGCCATAAGTTGCAAGGTCATGGCGATAGCCAGAATTCCATCGCGCCCATAATGCAAGTCCGGGAGTATGACACCCCCATTGCCTTCCCCGCCGATGACGCTCCCATTGGCACGCATGCCCACAGTTACGTTGATTTCTCCGACCTTGGTACGCAGCACTGGAACCCCATAACGCGCCGCGATATCATCGACCATGCGGCTGGTGGAAAGATTCACGGCTACCGGTCCTTTTTTGTGTTCCAGCACCAGCATGGTGGCTAAAGCCAATGTGTATTCTTCGCCCAGGGCTTTGCCTTGATCGCTGACGATGGCGCAGCGATCGGCATCGGGATCGGTGGCGAAACCGGCATGGCACTTTTTACGTGTGACCAACTCCTCCAAGTGCGCCAGGTTTTCTGGTGTGGGCTCAGCGCCATGCGGAAAGATGCCGTTGGGTTCGATATGAATCGCTTCGATGTCACAGCCCAGGGCTCTAAGCAGTTCAGGTACAATCAAACTTCCGGCACCGTTGACGGCATCGTAGCCAATGCGGAATTTTTGCGCACGGATACGTTTCGCATCGATAAAAGGCAGGGCCAATACGCCATCGATATGCCGTTTATCAGCGCCTTCCCGGTAGGAAACCGGCTGTACGCGGGAATGGTCCAACCATAAAAAACGCTGATTGTCCACCAATTCAAAGAGGGCTTTGACCTGGTCTTCGTCCAAAAAAATGCCTTCATGGGTCAAAAATTTCAGGGCATTCCATTCAATAGGATTATGCGATGCGGTGATGATAATCCCACCCCCGGCTCCGGCGGCGATAACTTCCATTTCCACCGTTGGCGTACTGGCAATGCCCAATACCACCGCTTCCGCTCCTGACGCCGCACAGGCTGAGGCCACTAAGCTTTCAATCATGGTTCCCGTGGGCCGTGTATCCCTGCCTATGATTACTTTCTTGGCACCGGTGAGCTGCACAAAGGCATTGACATAATTGACGATTAAGGAAGGTGAAAAAGCTGGCCCCACGATTCCCCGGATACCGGAAACAGAGCGCATCAAAATAGACATTAGAATCCCCGATTTTTCTGGATGATCAGACTGGAAAGAAGATACCATAGGCAGTAGTTGATGTCAAAAAAGAAAGTATTTTCATAGCGATATGCATCAAAAATATTTGAACTTATCGACATTTTTTCTTTTGGCCTTTTTCGCTGCTTTATGCGCTGCGGCATCCCCCCAGCCGGTGCCTAAGCTGTTCTTGCAATATGTGAAAAAATCTGCGCCAAAGGTGGCCCATAAAAATGCCGCACCTGCCAGAATAGGGGAGGATGATTCTTTATTCTTAGAGGTGCGTGTTGAATTGCCCATAGGTTGGCATATCAATTCAGAAACACCGCCGGATTCTTTCCTGGTGCCTACGCGAATCGAGGCCAGCGCCCCAGAGATGCTGTTTGGAAAGCCCCGCTTTCCAAAACCGGAAATGGTTTTTTCACCGGCTATGGGAGAAAAGCTGCCCTTGTATTCAGGCGTTTTCACTGTTCGGATACCGGTTCAACGCCAATCGAATACATCGGCTAATGGAATCTCCAGCCCGGCCGTTACGCGCGCCACCCTGCATTACCAGGCCTGTAATGATTCCATGTGTCTGCCACCCAAAGATGTGACAGTGGAGTTGGCAAGTGATGGAGTGAAAAATTAAAGTGGTTTAAAGATTGGAGACTGGACGAAGTGTTGCCGATTAGGGCAAGAGCTTAGCTTCTAAATCGTATTCGCTGGCATCGGTCACCAGCACTTTGCGGAATGTTCCCGGCGTGGCATCCATGGCTTCGCTCAATCCATCCGCCCCTGTCGATCCAAAAATCAGCACTCGGTTGTCGACTTCTGGTGCGTCGCCTTGGGTGCGCCCGGTATAATGGTGGTTTTCACCTTCCGCAACAGCATCTATGATGACTTCCAGCGTTTCACCAATTTTGCTTTCATTCTCTTCAAGTGAAATCTGCCTCTGCAAAGTCATCACCCGTTCCACTCGTTGCTCAGCAATTTTATGGGGCACTTTGGGCTTTAGATCAAAGGCTAAGGTGCCGTCTTCATCGGAATAGGCAAAGCAGCCGACATGGCGAAAACGAACTTCTTCCAGAAAGGCGAGTAAATCTTCTACATCAGCCTCGGTTTCTCCAGGATAACCCAGCAAAGCCGTGGTACGGAGGGCAATTCCAGGCACGGCGTTACGCAATTTGGCCATCACGGCGCGCAGTTCCGCAGAGGTATAGTTGCGGCGCATGGAAGACAACATGTTGGCGCTCGAATGCTGAACCGGGATGTCCAGATATTTGCAAATCCTTTTTTCCGTAGCCAGAATATCGACCAGGCCATCGGTGATAAAAGCCGGATAGGCATACATCATACGGAACCAGGGAATGTCGGTATGACGCAGGAGCGCTTGGAGCAGCTGCTCCAACGATTCCTTGCCGTTTTTTTCGCGGCCGAAAAATGTCAAGTCCTGGGCGATGAGGGACACCTCTTGGATTCCCCAGGCCTGGAGCTGTTGGGCTTCGCTTACGATGTCGGCGATGCTGCGACTGACTTGCTTACCGCGCATTCCAGGAATGGCACAAAATCCGCAGATGCGATTGCAACCCTCGGCGATTTTTAAAAAAGCGTGATGCGATTCTTCACCCATCAGGGAACGCGGGCCAGCGCCCACTTTGCAATCGGAAGGCAGGCTGGAGTTGAGACCCAGACGCTCCAACAGTTCCCCGGGTTTGTAGGTACCCAAATACAAATCGACTTCAGGGATATCGCGGCGAAGCTCCGTGCCATAACGCTGCGAGAGGCAGCCCACCACTATCAATTTTTCGTCTTTGGCTTTGTTGCCTACTGCAGTCAGGATTTCCTGAATGGATTCCTCTTTGGCCGCTTCGATGAATCCACAGGTGTTGATCACCGTGACCTGCGGGGATTCCCCCTCCTTGGCCATGGTGAATCCGGCCCGTCCGAATTCACCGAGGATGTTCTCGCTGTCGACTTGATTTTTGGAACAGCCCAAATTGAGCAAACGGACTTTCATGGGGAAAGTCTTATACCAAATAGCCTACCACTCGTCAAGATTGACTTTGCCTGTGTCGTTGGGTGATTTTGTGGCGGGTGTCCCAGATGGGGATGGCGTTGTTTTGGGTATTGTGGATGAGCTTGGTGCCACAGGCTCCGGTGTTTTCTCAGGTTCTGGAGCGCCCCAAGTCTCGGTGGGAGGCGTAGCAGGCTCACTTGGAGCTGCAGGCTCAGAGGGCACTGCAGCAGGTACGCTAGAGCGCTGGTAGGACGGTTCGGGCGCAGGTGCGGTATAAGACCCATTGCCAGCAACCGCATCATTTTTCTTATTGTCTACCCAGAACTGATAACCCATGCCAGATAGGGTATTTTCGCCAAATGCTTTGGCATCGGAAACCCGCATAAAATTGCCAACGCGAACTCGGTGCCATGTGCCTGCCATTTCTGGAATTGGGTTTTCCACCTCTGCGACATAGGCGGGAAAACCGGCTTGGGCAAGCTTCTCAACTAAGGCGGCAGCCTTTTTTTTAGACTTGAATATGGATACTTGGACCACAAAATGTCCCTTTTCAGAAAAGCCGGCTTGGGTGGCAGCCTTGGAGGGATGGAACGTCGCCTTGGCGCTCCCTGGCTTGGCATCTTTACCAACATGCTGTAAAGTGGGTTCTTCTGCCATAGTGGCTGTCGTATCGGTTTCCTTGGCTTCTGAAGCGGGGGCTTCCTCGACAACGGCTGGAGCTTCCTTTTTCTTACAAGCGCCAAAAACCAAAACGGTACAGCCTGCAATAAATAAGGTCTTGGTGTAACTTCTGGACAATTGAGCCCCCTTGGCAAAGTCGTTGATACGGAGAAATTCCGATCCGTCTTGGAATCGTATGACTTTATTTTGGGGAATTTCAAGCGTTTCCCCAGCTTAGTCCCAAAATAATATAAAAAAAGGGGTGATTTGGGTTGTTTGCGCTATGGTTTATGCGCATACACTCACATCGGTACGGTGGGATGTTTTATTGGACTATCCCGTTGTGGGATCCCGCTATAACTCTTTGATTTAGTTAAAACTAGCGAAAAAACGGGAATTTCGGTACAGGCTCAGGATTTATAATTCCGAGCCGATTATTTCTTGACATCACTCTGCCCGCTTGATACATTGAAACTATAACTTTTGACTGAAAAAATCGGAATAGAGGTGAATTCAACATCCCATGACAGGCGTAATCGTTAGACCAGGTGAGTCCTTTGAAAAAGCTCTGCGGAGGTTTACCAAAACCTGCGAGAAGTCGGGCATTTTGTCCGACGTTAAAAAGAACCAGAGGTTCGAAAAGCCTTCTGATATGAAAAAACGGAAACGTAATCAAGCTATCCGGAAGCATATCAAAGACCAATTAGAAGCGAATGTCTAAAGACTGAATGCGATGCGCCCCAAAGGCGAATCGCGTCTCCCTAACGGGAGTGTTTAGACGAAAAGCGACTCCCGTCCAGGAGTCGCTTTTTTATTTCCAACTCAATTTATTGCTTGTTTCATCAGAATCAGTTTTAGATCTCGTTGATAATCAAGGGCTTGTTGCCGGCATATTTTTGGTCAAAGTAGTTGAAGATGCAGCACTCGCAGCGCTTCCCTTTTTCAATGTTGATGATAAAGCGGTCCACGTATTTTCGCGTGATAAAGAAACCTCTGCCGTGATAGTCGAAAATTCCCATCGGCATGCCTTTTTCGTCATGGGTGGTTTGACGGTCAAGCCAATACAGCACCGTATGCTTGTCCAGTTTCCCGCCGCGATCCAGTACGGACACGGCAAGCTTTTCCTTGTCGATACAAGCCGTAATAATAACGGCATCCTTTTCCGGTAGCTTGAAATCTTTGATCCAATCTTGTTTCTTATCTCCCTCTTCATTTCGCGCGCCGTAGAACAATGCATTGGTCATGAGTTCAATGAGAACCACTTTGAATTTATTATGGTTTGGAGTTCCGGAATAATGCTGCGACAGTGATTCCGAGATTTCATCAATTTGTGTCGGCTCCACCAGTTTGAAGGTTTGCAAGGAATGGGGTTGCAGCATATAAGGCTCTAGGCCAAAAATGGAATTGTTCAACAGCGAGCTGAGAATTTCCTTGATTTCCTTGAAGTTGAGCGGCGCGGATTTGGTGATCACATTTCCGATATTGTGATCGAGAACCATGCGCATATAGTCATCCAGACTGTAAGCCGTCATAAGGACACGTTTGATACTGGGGTAGGCTACTTCGATTTCCTTCAAGAGTTCAAAGCCTGTCATATGCGGCATATTGATGTCGGAAAGCACCATGTCATACGGTGTTGTTTTAAGCAACTCCAGAGCGCTGGGACCATCTTTTGCGGTATCAGCGGAGTGTCCGAATATCCTAAGTGCGTCAGATAGCATGTCCCGGATGGGAGGCTCGTCATCTACCACTAGGATTTTAAACATGTGTCCCGGCTTTTGACTAGATTTCAAATGGTGCGCGCTCAAGAAATCAAGGCAAGTATACGCTACCATGATAATGAAAGCAAGGCACCATCGCGGACTTTTTCCCATGGGTCCGACGGGCTCAATGCACAACAAGTTGCCGCGGTAGAATTTGACCATCGTAATGGAGCTGTACTTGTCTTGGCCGGAGCAGGATCGGGAAAAACAACGGTACTCACCCGTCGAATTGCCCGACTCTGTCGGCAGCAGAGGGAAAAGTCAACAAAGGCGGAAGGTCCGCGTGGCATCCTCGCCCTAACTTTCACCAAAGATGCGGCACTGGAGATGGAAGGCCGACTGCGGACTTTGTTGGATTCCGATGCGCCGCTTTCGCCCTTTCCGCCCATTCCACCCTTTCCCCAGATTGGGACATTCCATGCATTTGCCTATAGAATGATAAGGGCAGAAGGCAATGGAATGGCAAATTGGAAACGCCTTGGGTTTGAACAGAGTCCTATGCTTATGGATTCAGCGGCGAGACACACCTGGCTAAGTGGAATGCGGCGAACCATGGACATAAAAACATCCGTGCAGGTATTGGAAGGATGGCTGGATAACCCCTTTACTGAAAATCCAGTATCGATTAATGCCGATCAGCCCATGACTGACGAAGAGAACTCGCAAGTGCGAAATGAAATTCGAAACCGATTTCGATCCCATCTTCTGAAGAGCGGATTCATTGGATTCGAGGATATGGTGGCCTTGGCCTTACGTTTGTTCCAAGATTTTCCTCAGGTATTAGCCGATTTTCAGGCGCGGACTTCCCATTTGCTTGTGGATGAATTTCAGGACACCTCACGTGATCAACTTGAATTAGTCCGTGTATTGATGGGGAAAAGCCGGAACCTCTTTTTAGTGGGCGATGACGATCAAGCGATATATGGTTTTCGTGGCGCTGATCCCGGTAATATTCGCGCAGCGTTAGACAGTTTTCCAGGCATGCAAATCATCAAACTTGAAACCAACTACCGCTCTACCCCTGCCATCGTTAAGTATGCCAACTCGGTGTTTTGGAGTAAGGCACATTCGCTTAGAAAGCGGCTGGTGGCGGGTGGAAAAGTTGCGGGTGGGAGACGGCCAGCGCCAGTTCGAAAAATTATTCACAGCTCAGGTGCGGATCAGGCGCGCTGGCTCGGGGATGAAATCCTGCGTCTCCACCGAAAAGAGGGCTTGGCCTGGAGCGATATTGCGATTCTGTATCGATTAAATGTGCTCGAATCCTATTATCGATCTTTGCTGGAACGTCTGGTGGGTAGTGATGCCGCTGCCGAAGTAGTGCTGAGCACCGTGCATGGCGCCAAGGGCCTGGAGTACCAGGCCGTTTTTTTCGTGGGACTTGAAGATGGAATTCTGCCTTACCGCCGCCGCGGCGAATCCATGCCGCCGGATCGACTGGCCGAAGAGCAACGAATTTTTTATGTAGGTGTGACACGGGCTCGGCGCTTTCTCTATTTGTGCGCAACCCGGCATCGTATTTTACGGGGTAAAGCAATTTCAGCCGATATCAGTCCTTTTTTGCAGGGACGGATTTTCACTTTACTACGCCGTTTCTTAAGAAGGGAGTAACACCCATGTACCTAAGAATTTTTAAGGTTTCCTGGTTTATGTTCGTATGCCTAATCCAATTTACCTGGCGGCGTTTGACGCATGCAAAAGATCAGAACGGCTTACTCGATCAAGATTATCGTGATTGGTCGGCGTATGTTCTGCGTGTTTTCGATATCGACCTTTCCGTTTTGGGGACCGAGCATATTCCGGACCCTGGCAGGATGGGACAAGAAAATCGGAAACTGGTGATCATGTGCAATCACCAGAGCCAACTGGATATTCCGTCTCTGGTTGTCGTCATGAATCGACGCACCGGATTTGTAGCCAAGCGTGAGCTAGCGTCTGTCCCAATGCTGGGTTATTTTATGACCCAGGTTGGCTGTGTTTTTATTGACCGATCGGATGGGCGGAGCGCGCACCAGGTTTTGCAGCAAGCCGCATTGAAAATGGGTTCACAACCTTTGGTAGTCTTTCCAGAGGGCACGAGAAGCAAAAATGGCGCGTTCTTGCCGCTCAAACAGGGTGGGTTCCGATTGGCCATGTTCGCCGATGCCATCATTTTACCGGTGTTGATCCAAGGCAGCCGAGAGGCTGGTGAAAATCGAAAAGGAACATCTAAAAAAAATCGGGTTCCCGTAAGTTTGCAACTATTTCCTGCCATCGACTGCCGTGGTCTTGGTGAAGGCAAGGGCGCCTATCTCAAGCTGAAAGAATATGTGGAAAAATGCTGGCAAACCCAAAACGCACCCACCTGAATCGGGCCCTTTCAAAGCTTGGCATTTGCTCGCGCACAGTTGCGGACGGGTGGATTTTGGCCGGGCGCATTCGCGTCAATGGCGAAGTGGCAGTTGCACCGGATTTTTGGGTCGAAATTGGCACCGATAGTATTGAAGTGGACCAGGCAACACTTGGAATCCCGTCGACGGACAAGACGCCTCGCGTTCACGTTTATCTACTAGTCCATAAACCTGCCGGTTACGTGACCACCCGCAAAGATGAACTGGGTCGGAAGACAGTTTATGATTTACTTCCCCTGGAGTATCAATCTCACGCAGATTCCCAAACCGAAATGCATGCAGATAAGGGGAAACGGGAGGCTTGGATTTTCCCGGTTGGGCGATTGGACTTGGAGTCAGAAGGGTTGCTGTTGATGACCGATGATGGGGAATGGGCCAACCTACTGACCGATCCCGATTTCCATGTTGAAAAAACCTATCGAGTCAAATTGGATCGCCAGCCATTTCCGGATCAATTGGAACAATTTCGAACCGGCATATTGCTTGAGGGCCGTGTGACATTGCCTGCTAAAGTTGAAGGAGAGGGCCAAGGTTGGCATCGCGTGGTTATTCACGAAGGCCGTAACCGTCAGATTCGTAGGATGTTTCATGCGCTGGGGTATAAGGTCAAACGACTGGTTCGTGTGTCTATCGGCACTTTGGAATTGGGCGATCTCAAACCCGGCGAGGTGCGAAATCTTGAACCTGAATGGGTGGAGCGATTGCGCCTAGAGTCTGGACTTTAATAGGGTCGTATATCAAACTTTGATATCGCTATGCCATCATTGGCGTCCGTTACGGTTACCGACAAATGATAGAGATCGACATAGGTATCTGGCGGTGGCTTGGCATAGTAATGGTCCAATATTTGTTTTTGGTTAACAGTGCTAGCAGTTACCTTGAGTGTGTCGGCAAGTCCTTCGCCCCAAATAACAACTACCCTCACGGAGTCTTGTCGCGACTCTAGATCCGCGTCGAAAACGGCAAGTTGGATGCGATAGACAGGAGTGATGCCCTGTAAATGGTAGCCTAAAGTATCCATGCTCCTCAGTTCGGGTAGATGATTGGCTTGGACATGAATCAGTGGCAACGCATAGCTCGCGTAGAAGCCACAGGCATCGTAAATGCGGGAGGAAACCTGATAACTGCCTGAATCCAGATACCTATGCCCAAAAGTATTGTCGAAGGAATTGTAAAGGGGATAGTTCCGGTCAAGGTCCAGATCCAGGCCAAGGCTGTTGTCACCCCAATTTATGATGAGTCTATTCAGACCGCCTTCCGGAACAGAACCCAAAAACTGGAATTTCATTTCCTTGCCACTATAATGGATGGGTAGGGTGTCAAGTTTGACGATTTTACTGGTGGGTTGGACATTGGGATAGGTGATCAATCTAAAGGTAGTGTCTCGCGATTGTCCGTTGGCATCCACCACTTTCATGTAAAGTAAACTTGTGTCTTGGAGTGAAGCTTTCGAATCTTGTGGGAGAGTAAAGAAGGGATCTAAAATGGGAAAATTGACAGACACCAGCCCGCAGGGTTGATTGCTATTTACCAATCCTAAGGCGGATGAAGCATCTATGCTGGAGAAATAGACGGTGCAAGGCCTATCCCCGTCCGGGTCACTGACGTTATAAAACACACTGAACCTTTTGGTGGTGTCCACTACTGTACAACCTACTCGCGTGATTGTTATAGGCGGGATTAGGGGCGTCCATACAGGTAAACGGTTGCGAACCCAATTGACTGTGATTGAAAATGAGTCCACGTCATATTCTGGATGTCCGCCTAATCGAGATCGGACATAGAGGTAAATGGTATCCAAATTTTCATCGGAGGGGAGTGATTTGAGAGCGACAGTAAAATCGGGATTGCCCGATGCTGCATTGGACCAATCCCGGTTTAGCTGGGGGTATAGGGAGGATTTCCAACGATAACGAATTTCTCCTGAGGCAAGGAAGGGTGAGGCTCGAAAAATCATTTTTCCGGGAACGCGTAGGTTTCCTATCAGAGAAATGTGCACGCGGAGACTATCCATTTGGGGAAACAATTCTTCTGGATACCAATCTTGACCGCCTAGTCGAGCCAGTGAAGCCGTGATGGGAGCGCCATTCTTGTCCACATTAAAATCGACCTTGGCATCATAGTATCCACTCATGCGGCATACCATGGAATAACTACCTGTTGAGGCGCTCGGATCTTTGAACGATCCCATATCATCGAGAGGAAAAGCCAGTCCCCGAGAAGCATCTTCACAAACCGAATAGGGAAGGGGCTCGCCCGTCAACGCGTCCTTAACCCTGATCGTGAGTGCCACCTGGGTAATTTTTTTGCCATCAACCAGATTGGTCCAATAATCGCATCCACCGGCCAATAGCATTGCCGCCAAACCGATGACAAATGTCCAGCCAGATTTCACCCCTCATCCTCATCATCTTGAAGCAATCGGTATTTTCGTAGCATGCTCTTGCAGGTATTTCGGGATATTTGCAAATGTTCAGCGCATTTGGTGATATTGCCTTTGAAATGTTTAAGACAGGTCCGTAGCAGCGAGGATTCGTAACCTTCCCGGTACTGCTCTAGGGTCTTATTCTCGAAGGTGCCTTCCAATCCAGCCGAAGTTAAAGGCTCTTGTGTGGCACTTTCAAAACCGAGATCGGCGGCGCTGACGACATTGCCCACATGAAAAAGCCAAGCTCGTTGCAATTTGTTTTCCAGTTCTCGGACATTTCCAGGCCAAGTGTGATTTCGAATGGCATGGAGAGCATCCGATGAAAAGGACCAATGAGTATGGCCGAAATGCTTTTGGATAAAGTGGCGTGCCAGGACTGGAATATCGGCGGGTCGATCGCGAAGGGCCGGCATCTGTAGTGGGAGCACGTGCAGGCGATAAAAGAGATCTTGGCGGAAACGGCCAAGGCGAACCCGTTCTTCCAGATTATAATTGGTCGCAGCAACTATGCGGACATCGACATGCATTGTTTCATTTCCGCCCAGTCTTTCGAACTTGCCTTCCTGCACAAAACGCAGCAATTTGCCTTGTAATTCCATGGGAAGGTCGCCAATTTCGTCGAGAAATAAAGTCCCACCCACGCAGCCTTCCACTTTTCCTGGCTTGCGTACCATCGCGCCCGTAAACGCGCCTTTCTCATGGCCGAAAAGTTCACTCTCGATAAGGTTGGCGGGCAAAGTGGCGCAGTCGACGACCACAAAGGGTTTGCTGGACCGGGTCCCGGCATGATGGATAAGCTGGGCAATATACGTTTTACCAGTGCCAGTCTCACCAGTGATGAGAACGGGTAAATCCACGGTGGCCAATTTTTTTGCGAGGACCTGGACTTTTTCCATGGGTCCGCCTTCAGCGAAAACCAAATTGTTTCTCATCTGGTTCAGAAAATCATCAAGCTCGCGATTTTTTCTCTCCAAGCCTTCGATCCGGTCGCGGCTCTCATTGTCCTTCTCCTGCAGCAGTTTTCCAGTTTCCTTGTGGTGCAGATCTTCGATATCCTGTAAGTTACGCCATAGGACGGCGGAAAAAAGCAGAATCATCTCTAGTAGATCAAGCGTTTCCTCACTGGGGGATTGCGCGACTCCATCGGCTTGAAAGCAGATCCATCCGTAGGCAGGATTGGTTTCGAAGGCGAGTTGTACGGTAAAGGAGCTAGTTGTCCGGGCTATTTTTAAATAGCGCCCACTACCCGTAGAGTTTGCACGGGCTTCGGATCCGAATTCCGCATTCCAAGTACCGGTTTGCAAGGACAGCCATTTCGGCAGAGCTTCCATCTTCTCGGCAGAGAGGGAAATCGATCGACATTCCAGTTTCCGAGTCAAGATTTCAGCCAGCTTATCGGAAAATTGGGGCAGAGTGCGGGACTCGGCTAGCGCGCTGGTGGAAACCACTAAAGCCTTTAAGAATTCCTGATGCCGCGCGACTTCTTTTAGAATCTCTTCCGCTTCCTTTTGGAAGCCCGGTACTTGAATGGCCATGGTATGAATCTTCTGGTTCAAGCGGGCCAAGGGAATCTGGCTTTTTGGAAAAAGCGATTGCATTTGAAATCGCATTGCAATGTCGCCAAAATGAATCAGGTCGCCTTCCTTGAGAGCGCAGTTGGTCACTGGTTTGCCGTTCACGAGGGTTCCGTTGCGGCTTTTCAAATCCAGGAGGTGAAATCCGTCTTCTCGGTTGAGAATGTTTGCATGGAAGGAGGAAACTTTCGGATCATCCAGGAAAATGTCATTTGCCTCATTGCGTCCCAGGGTGACGATCACCTTGGTAAGCGAAAAGGGCAAACGCCCCCCGGTTTCCCAAATGAGTTGGGCGTCGATTCCCAAATTGGACATACTCAATCTCCCACAGACGCGATTAGGGAGAAAATATAGGCACCTAAAGCCGTTGAGAGGGCGATGCGCTGGGTCCACTGCCATTTTTCCATAGTGACCCGTTCTCGCTCGTCTCTGACCCCAAAGCCGTCGCCCTGGCCCCGACTTTGTATAAAAGACGCATAGACAGAGAGGGCCAAACCAGTAGCTTGCAGAGCACCCAATCCCAACCCTGGTCTTACCTGCTTTTTGACTATCCAGCCAGCGCCCAGCGGCCAAGCCCCATAGGTTAGGCCGATTTTTCCAGTCTTGCTAACCCGGGTGATGAGCACATCGGATCGGATACTGGAATCCGGCGATAATTCCTTGGGTTGCGTTACCGAAGTTAGGGCGGCAATTGGAGCAAGTTTTTGTTTGGGCTCTATGGGCCCCAAAGGCTCTATGGGTTCTAACAAGGGTACCGCATCTTGATGGACGACGAGCATTTCCTGAGCCTTTTGGAAATTACTCAGGATGCGTGTGTCTTCATTCTTTGGAAATTGAAACAGGCTGTCCAGTTCCAACAGCTTTGAGAAGTAAACCGTGGCAGTCGAGTCCATGCCAAGTATTGCAGATGCCATTCCCAAGTACTGGACAATACAAATGGAGTCCCGGCGCTTACTTTGACTTTCTCGCGCGAGGGTTTCTAATTGGTGCAAGGACGAATCATAGAGCCCTTGCTGATAGAGAGTGATCGCCAGATTGAGATTTGATTTTCCTTGCGGCTCGGCGTGTGACTTGTGGGACGCGCAGGCCAAAACCAGCATCAGGAACAGACCGAATTTGAACATCAACGACGCTCGCGGGAAACGGAAAATCCGCCATCGGCATCCACTCGCAGTGTATATAACGTGTCCGCGAAAAGGAAAAGGGAGGAATTGATCGGCCGCGCATTACCGGGTAACGTGAGGGTTACATTGAGTAAGCCCGGTTCCAGATTCCAGCCACCCTTGGGGCTGGGGGCAATTCGTTCTCCGGAGTCGTTCAAGGAAACTTTGATTCCTGATGGTCCTGAAATGGCGAGAGCGGGTGGTTTGTGTGTGGCAAGCAGGCCCGGGCGCTTCACTTGTTTCAAAACCATGATTTTTGGTGTTCGGGTGTGATTGACAGAAATAGCTGCATCTACTATTGGAGCCCGATGGGTGCGGGCAATATCGGCAACGTCACCACCATCAGCAGCTTTTACTGCATTTTTGGGGGCGCTTCCCATTTCAGTCGTGCCATTACACCTGTCCAAAATCAAGGCTCTTCGGGCGATCGAGTGGGTATTTTTAGCCAATTTAGTCACTTGTAGGTTACCCTTAACGGTTTGAAAACACAGCGTACTGATGGAACTTGTTGT
>JAYTHY010000083.1:0-10831 GCA_043732185.1 Fibrobacteria bacterium | reverse complement strand
TGAGAACATTTCCAAATTCCTTCCAGAACTTGGCGTATTTCTCCTTATCCTCCTTGGCCATGGTCTCCAGCAATTGCAAGACTTTTGTGGTGGCGGTTTTATTGATCTTCTGGATGACGGCATTTTTCTGCAGTATCTCGCGCGATACGTTGAGGGGCAGATCCTCCGAGTCCACGATGCCACGCACAAAACGCAAGTAGGTGGGCAGGAGCTCTTTGCAATCGCTCATGATGAACACCCGTTTTACATATAGGCTGAGTCCATTGGCCTTTTCGGAATGGTACAGGTCAAAGGGGGCTTTAGAGGGGATATAGAGCAAGGTCGTATACTCCATTGCTCCTTCCACTTGATTGTGCGACCAGGTCAGCGGGGGCTCTTGATCCATGGTAAGGTGTTTAAAGAATTCCTCGTACTGATCCGGTTTGATCTCTGATTTGGAGCGGCGCCAGATTGGGGCTTTGTCATTCAGGATTTCCGGTTTGCCATCTTTATCAAGCAGCTGGATAGGGTGTGTGATGTACTCGCTGTATTTGCGGATGATGGAACGGATGCGATAATCTTCCAGAAACTCCTTATCCTCTTCCTTGATGTGAATTTCCAATTCGGTACCGCGATCGGCTTGGTCGATTTCCTCCATGGTGAAGGTCCCATCTCCGGTCGATTCCCAGCGAATGGCAGGCTCGGTCGAACCCATGCGCTTGGTGGTCAGGATTACCTTGTCGGAAACCATGAAGACAGAGTAAAAGCCAACCCCGAATTGACCGATCAAACTCATATCCTTCTTTTGATCCCCAGTCAATTTTTCCATGAATTTACGGGTACCGGAACTGGCGATGGTGCCGATGTTCTGAATTAGCTCTTGCCGGGTCATGCCTACGCCGTTGTCGGAAATGCGGAGGATTTTCTGGTCCTTGTCCACGGAAACCTTGATGCGGAAGGATTTGTCCTCTCCAAGCACATCGATTTGGGTTAAGGATTCGTGACGGGCCTTATCGATGGCATCGGAGGAATTGGAAACCAATTCTCTGAGGAAAATTTCCTTATTGCTGTACAGTGAATGGATCATGAGGTTGAGAAGTTGTTTAACCTCGGTTTGAAATTCCATTTTTTCCTGAGTCGCAGCTGTCATAATTACTCCTTTATTACCCATTAAAATTGGGGTCTGGCCGAATATTAGGGAGGCTATAATTTAGAAACTTCGCCGAAGAGCGGTCAAAAACCACCTTGGGAATCAATAGTTACCGCGACAATACCACTTTTGGGTATCGGTAGTATACACACACCAATTTGGTCCCATATGGCTGTATTGGTACTGTAGTTCATATCCATAGGCATCGGTTTGATATTCAAGGTGACCGCATTCCGGGCAGGCTGAGTGGAGTCCCGCTTCGGCTGCCACGGCAAATCCCTGGTGAATATCGTCCAAAGTCACTGGGTATTTCCCGTTCCGTTCCTTGTATTTCTCAATTTCCACAATCGACTTCTCCAGTTCGGCGGAGCCGGACTTGGCATAGCGACAGGCATTGGGCGCGCAACAGGATTGCAAAAGGAGGCAAATGCTCAAGAGCAGGGGATACCGAACTAATGGGTTCATCGCGCTTGCAACCATCAATCAGCTTGCGACCATTGTTTCCAGGTGTCCGGACAAAAGCCTAAAGTAGCCCTGGCTCCATTTCTCACCACCGGAGTTTTGATTAGCAGCGCATCTTCGATGAGGATTTTGGGAATGCGAGAAGGGGACATGAATGCCAGTCCTTTTTCTCTGAAGCGCTTGGAATCGCGGTCGAGCAAGTTGGCATAGCCTATAGGGCCAGCTACGGATTCCAATTCACGCGGGCTGAATCCTTTTTCTTTCAAGTCGATGAATTGGAAAGGGATTTTTCTTTCTTTAAACCAACGTTCCGCCTTACGGCTGTCCGAACAGTCGCGTCGGCCAAAAATTTGAATATTCATTTTGCTAAAGTCTGTATGTAATGATAAATGGGGGGATAGTGGACGGACAGGAAACCTAAGAGGCATATCCAGGCCATACCGGCTGCTACTATCGAATACAACAGGCTTAAGAGAATTTCCGTAATGAACCAGCTGCCTATCACTATTAAAAGCGTCAGGCCATAGAGGATCATGGCGGTATAGGGTTCGTGGAAAAGGCCAAATAGGCCCGCAAGCCACGCACCGATAGCATGGGGTAGTTTTTCTGGGAAAAAATCAGATTGCCAAAGTAAAAGTCCGCTGGCAAGCAGCGCAAGGCTGGAAAGGCTGTTGAGGAAAAGCCGAAGCATGATTTAAAAGTAGCATTTTGCACAAGCAGGCTAAGTAGTAGAAGATTTATAATTTGAAGCGATAGCTAAATCCATTCCAGGAGTTCCCATGTTTCGACTTTTAAAGCTGTTTCTCCTTCCTATTTCCATGCTCATGTCGAACTGCTCCTCACCGGGGGTGGACAATCGGCTTAGCAGGGTTGAGGCCAAACAGGATTCTATTTTGAAAATATTGACCGCCATGCATGAAAAACATGATTTCATGGCTTTGCGCATGGGCTGGAAACCACCCGCGGACACCACTCCAAAAATAATTCCGCTGGGCAATTCTTATTTCCAAGGTCAGGAAAAAGCCGCCCTGACTATAGTTGAATTCTCTGATTTGCAATGTCCGTACTGCGCGCAATCTGCACCCATTTTGGATTCACTGGTGAGAGTCTATCCTAATGACGTGCGTATCGTATTCAAAAATTTTCCGCTTAGTTTTCATCCTCAATCGCGTCCGGCTGCCGCAGCAGCCCTGGCGGCAGGAAAGCAGGGGAAATTCTTTGACTTTCGGTATCGAGTAGCACCTCAATTCCGCAATTTGAATGATTCTCTCTATCTTGCCGTTGCCAAAGAACTTAAATTGGATCTTGTCCAATTTAAAAAAGACATGGTATTGACTCCTGAGGTGAACGCCATACTTGAAACAGATATTGCCCTGGGGCGGCAATTGGGTGTGGAAGGCACACCGACCTTGTTTGCAAATGGCCGTTTGGCTGAAGACCGCTCCTTTGAATATTTTGAGCGATTGATCAAAAAGAACCGGTAAATGCTCAGGATCCTCACCATCTGGCCAGGGAGGAATGGGAAAGTCTAGAAAAGAGGACGGCGGCTCCTTACGGAGCCGCCGTTAGAGATTAGGCCGTTATTACCCGCGCAACGGACACTAATCGAAGGTTAAATACAATATAGCCAGGAAGCGGGGGGATAGACTTTGGTTTCAATAGGAAATGTTTACCAATTCCAATTTAATAACGGAACCGTTAGTTCCTTTTTCAGTCTTCCAGGCCTTGCTCGCGACGAATATATTCCTGCCGTTTGATCAATTTCATTTCAGTGTCATGGTTGCGCTTGGCTTCCACAAACCAGCGGTCTCTTTGCGCAAATGCGGGGTGTACCGGCAATGGCCCAGGAAATTCCGTTTCCAGATTTCTCATGGAAAGATATTCATCCGGTCCCGCAAAACTGATGCAGCGACCGGCCCTTCCTCGGCGAGCCGTACGTCCGGTGCGATGGACATAATCCTTATAATGTTTGGGCAGGTCGTAATTGACGATGAGGTCAACTTCCGGCATATCCAAGCCCCGCGAGGCCAAGTCCGTGGCCACGAGCACTCGGAACTTTCCCTGTTTGAAATCCTGATAGGCTGCGGCGCGTTCTGCTTGCGGCAAATGCCCATGCAGGCAGCGTACTGCTACATTTTTATGCCGAAGCAATCCTTGCATGTGATTGGCCTTATCCCGATTCCCTACAAAGACAATGGACTGGCCGTTGGTCTGTCCCAATTCATGCATCAAAAGTTCGCTTTTCTTTTTGTTGCTTTTAAGAAAAAAGAAGGCTTCTTCCATATTGCGACTGCCCGTTTCCCGCTCGACGGCCACTTGCTGCAAGCCTGTTAGCCCCAACGCTTCAGCCGCACCGCTTTCCTGCTCAGTGGCGGACAGCAGGATTTTTTGAGCCTGGGTGGGAACGTGTTTGAGTATTACCCCAATCTGCTCTTCGAATCCCATGCCTACCAGCTTGTCGAACTCATCCAGCACCCAAAATTCTACTGGCTTCAAGGAAAGGCTGCGCCCTTCCAGAAGATCGATCAAGCGGCCCGGAGTCGCAATTAAAATATTCCAGCCTTCACGAATTTGCCGAAGTTGACTGTCCTTGGCATGTCCGCCAATGGCCAGGGCAATTCCGTCCCGCAATGCGGGCTCCAAATCCTGGAGCATTTGGGAAACTTGATAGGCAAGTTCACGCGTAGGCAAAATGACCAGTGATTTCGCCTTTGGTTTCCTGCTAAGGTTCCATATTTGCAAAAGATAAACCAGGGTCTTGCCCGTTCCAGTTGGGGCAATGACCCTGAAACTCTCACCAGACAATGCTTTAGGCAAGCTCGCGGATTGGACAGGGGTGGGTTTCGAAAAACCCAAGCGATCCATTGCCTGTCGATACTGGAGGGGTAGAAAGGACCAGGGATGGCCGGCATCCTGTGGGTTGGCCTTAGGGCCACGGACGGTCACTTAAGCGTTGCTCTAGGCAGATAGCGTGCGGCGCTGGCGTGGATGAGGCGCGTGTCCTTGATAATCTGACTCAAAACCGTGGGGGTAATGGCTTGCTTGGGATCGTCCCCGGTTCCCTTTTTAGGTTGGCAATGTGTTTCCACCAAAATTCCATCGGCACCATAAGCGGCGGCGGCCAAACAGGCATTGGGAACATATATGGCTTTTCCGACACTATGGGAAGGGTCTACAACTACCGGCGCCCAGGTATGATCTTTTAAAAGCAACGTGATGCTTTCGTCTGGTGCGTTGCGGAAGCCTTCAATGGTGGGCACAGTGCCACGGGGGCAAAGCATGATATTTGGATTGCCTTGGGCCACAATATATTCGGCAGCTAAAATAAATTCCGATACTGGACCCATGTGCATGCTGCGTTTGAGCAACACATTGATCTGGGTGTCCTTGGTCATTTCACCAATTTGCTGAAGGAGGCGATAATTCAAAGCGCTGCGGGCGCCAACCTGCAGACAGTCTACCTTGGCTTCCACGCAAAGCTTGAGCTGTTCGAAATCCATGACTTCGGTATTAATGGGTAGACCGGTTTTTTCTCGGGCTTCGAGTAAAATATCCAGGCTGCGAGCATCACCTTGGAAGGAGTGAGGTGAGGTGCGGGGCTTCCACACGCCGCCCCTGATCATATCGGCACCAGCCTCCTTAACGGCAAAGGCTGTTTCAAAAAACATTTCTTTTTGTTTCGGATCAATGGTGCAGTGTCCGGCGATGACGCAAAAGTCACCGGGTAAAATCTTGTTTCCAACTTTTACACGATGTCGACTGAGCTTGCTTTCCTTGGACATCAACTTGTAAGGAACCTGAATCCTATCGACTCTATCAATAAAAGGCAGGCCTTCAATTCGGTTGATCAAATCCTGGGTCGTTTCATCTCCAAGAATGGCGTAAATAGATCGTTCATGGCCGTGAATCGGCTGGATATGGGCCCCGAATTCGGCAATGATTTCCTCAAGTTCCTTGAGTTCTGCCGCAGACAATCGGGCATTTAGTGGAATGATCATTTCAGGCCTAACTTTGGTGGGAAACCAAGCAAATTAGCCAAATCTGAGCGGATTTCCAATCCGGCAGCGCCTGCGAACGGAGTCCAGACTTAGGGTCCCGCCCAGCCACCGGTTTGCGCAAAATGACACTTTGAATCCCTGCCAAGCTGGCCTTCCATCTCCACTTACGCATTTAACCCCCCTGCCCCCTACAGGGAGTTCTAGGGAGTTAGAATTGCGGTTTGGGGGTAGGTTACCGGAAGCTATATTTGGTGGTTTCCGCCTTTTTCCGGTCCCAATTTACCGGGTGGTTAAAGGTTTGGTTAAGGGTTTGGAAGGAGCTATTTGGTGTCCATTGGCGTAAAAGATACTCAGGAAATAATTAGACACGCTGCGGTTCAATCCCATCAAACCTCTTCGGTTCCGGTAGCACTGGATCCAAAGGAAGTAGGGATGGCCACCGGTCCAAGAATTCGGAAGCGCTCTCAAATCCGTTTCGGTACACAGTCCGACTATTTGCACGCGGGTGAAAATCAAATCGACGAATGGCAAAAACTCGATGATGATACTTATAAGTTTCTACAAATGCGCAAACAGCAATTTGCCCGCATGCATTCTCCGCCCTCGCATCAATTTATCGCGGAGATGGAAAGTCAATTCAAATACAATGATCCAAATTATGAATTCGGTTCTTTTCTTGGACTGATGCGTCAGGCCGCCGACCTTGATCAAACAAGGCAAACCTTTGTAACGGCTTCGGAACGCAGTGCTGTCCATGCTTTTGCCAGAAGGCTGACTCATGGGCGTCGACAGGGCGAAGTTTTCGATCCAGGAATGGTGAAAAGATATCGGGATCTAATGGAGTCCAATCAGGCCGCCACTATGCGTGGATTGGCGGATCTTTTTAGACTGATATCTCGAGCCGCGCGTCAGCCGCTGATTGGTGCTATGCGCGATGCGCCGTCACAATCCATCGGCGTTTTATTGCATGTGATCGATTTGGCTGCCCGCTTCAACCAGAAATCGGAGGCCAGCCTGGAATTTCAAGTAAGTCCTATGGATGTGTTTCTGGGCGCTCGTACCGTGCTCTTCAATCGAAGCATGGCCAATCCCACCATGTCCATTGTTAAGGACCTAGTTCTGGATGAAACCGGGCTCTACCACGATGATCTCATTGAGTTATTGAAAAATATTGGAGTATTCGGATCGGAATTAACCTTGTTTGTGCCGGAAAGTTTAACCGAAGACGGGTTCGCACTCAAAGGCGGAACTTATTCCGCTGTAGAGCTGGTGATGGCGGCCGGAGCTAAGCTGGTAAATTCACAAGGCCCGGTGGCGGCGGCTCTGTCCACGCTCGGAGACGCCATCGTACACAAGGTGCAGCAACAGGATCGCCATAAGGATAATCAGGTGCAAGGTATTCTGGCGCATTTCAACGAACTCCTACTTGGGGAACGACGTTCCGCCGACCGAATTATCCAAGAGCGACAACAGGTTCGCTTTGACTATATGACGGCCATTCAAAGGGCCGGTCGCATTGCCGGTGAAATGCAAACCGGTCAATTTCCCATTATGTCAGTGGGTGAAACCATAGCCCTTTCTACTTCCGAACAGAGTACGGTTGACCAGCCTTTGCCGAAAGCCGAGCTGATTGCGCCCGCCGCTGTTTTGGCAAAGCTATCCACTAGCCAATACGAGTCCCTTCTTGGAATCTGGGACACGGTGCTTGGGCGCGTGCGCAAACAACTCACTACCAAATCCCTGGTATTTAAATCATTAGCCGCACAACTGGCGCGTGTTCGCGCTCTCGATACTTGTCTTGTCTACGGCCTTACTCCCGCTGGTGCTCGATGCACAAGTCGATTGGCCAAACTTATTTCCGGGGATGAGTTCCGCACCCAATTTGGCCTATCTGCAGAAGTCGCCAATGTGATTGAAGATTCTCTTAGTCGCGACTATCCTGCCTTTCTCGCCTCACTGGAAGCATTAATCCTGACTTTTTATGATTTCAAAGTATCGTTACAGTCTATACAATTTCGTAAAAGAGATAGATTGCCCCTGAGCGTTGGTGGTGTATTCGATGCGGATAGTGAGCGAGACTCCGCGGAACTGGACGAGTCCATGCTCAAACTGCTAATGGGTTCCATTTTGATGGCACACTACCAGGAAATTAGCCAGAAACAGTCCTCTTCCTGGCCATTTGACGTCGATGGATCCAGCCTTACCTTTCCGGAAGCCGACGGATTACAAAGCCTGGGAAACTGCGATCCATTCCTGGCCTATTGTGCCTTTTTACATGCGGCTTTCCGAACCAGTACCGGAATCTCGCCGGCAGAATTGGAAATACGAATGGCAGAAATGTTTCGGCAGCCACCGAACTGGAGAGAACAAGTGGAGCGCAAGTATATGGAGCTCAGGGCCAGAGGCGATACGGCTCCAAAGCTTTACCAGAGCAAGGATATCCCGCTTCGCAAAGGTTGGGAAAAAGGCTGTGAGCTCGGTTTTATGGACGAGGTTTCCGAATTGGTCCGGCAGGTGCAAGGTGGAAAAGGTTTGGAGCTTAAGTTGATGGAAGCACTAAACGGCATGCAGGTGGATATCGACCGTGCTTGTGATGCGGTGGAAGAACAAAAGTCACGCTTGACCCGGGATAGGCTATTCGCAATTCTGGATTGAAACTCAAATTGGCAAATGGGCTCAAGTGCATGGCCTTTGCCACCAGTATATTTGTCTCCGGATGCGGAAGCGATTTACAGCATGCGCAGGAAAGCTATCGCGTGGGTGATTATGCCCGTGCAAAGCGATTGTTTGAGGCGGAGTTGGATCGCCATCCTACCTCATTCACTGTTCGGTATGGGTATGCCGTGGTATTGCAAGAGATGTGCTTAAAGAAGAAATCCAGAGACGAGGATAAAATCGAAGACTGGACGGATGTGGTAAAGGAGTATGAAATTTGTGCCAGGCTGGGGGAGGCGGAATCCTTTAGTGAGAACTATGCCATTTCCCTTTTTCACCTTGCGAACAAGCTGTACGCGCAAGGAAAATACGCATTGGCGCAGGAGTACCTCGATCAGGCTCGCCGGGAAGAGCCTAAGAATAAATACGTGCTTAACCTTGCCGGAATAGTTGAATACAGCCAGGCCAAATATAAGGAAGCGCAGGAAACATTTGAATTTCTATTGGCGCTTGACCCGACCTTTGTGAGCGGGTATCTCAACCTGGGAAATGTGCTGTGGGAGTCTGGACAAGAGGACGCTGCATTGGTTACCTGGAAACAGGCGCTTACGCTTAGCCCCGGCAACCAGGAGATAATCAAGCGCATCGAAACCGCATTGCAGAAAATATCGGAATCCTGAATGGCCTTCTCTCCCGATGACTACTCAGACTGGTCCTTAAGAGGGGAGGGGGGAGAGGCGGAAATCTTTCGCGCCCGGCAGATCAGTTTGGATCGATTAGTGGCGATTAAGCGGTTAAAGCTGACATCCATTGGCGATGCCAACGATATTTTCCGATTTGAACGCGAGGCCAAGTTATGCGCCTCACTTATCCACCCCAATCTCGTACCAATTTTCGAATACGGGAGCGAAGGGAAATACTATTACTTGGTTATGGAGTTTGTCCATGGGGTGGACCTTGGGAAAATTTCCGACCTCCCTTTACCGTTCGTTAATTTAACCAGTCTTGATGGTCCAGTCGGTTTTTCTCGAGCCGCAAAGCCGACATTGCCGGATTCCCTCAAAGTACATCTGGCGCGCCAAATGGTGGAGGTCGTGGATTTCATCCAAATGAAAGGTATACTGCATCGCGACCTGAAACCGGAAAACTTTATGGCCGATTCCACAGCGCGCATCAAGCTGTTGGATTTGGGAATGGCCATTACGCAATATCAAAGTCCTGTTCATCCACAAAAGGGTGGGCTCAAGGGGTCTTTAGCTTATATCCCACCGGAATTGCTGCGAGGTCAAGGCCATCTTGGAAAGATTTCTGAACAGTATTCTCTAGCCTTGGTGCTGCTGGAATTATTCCAAGGGTCGCGCTATTATTTGGGAAAATCTTCCGAACAAGTGGTTGGACTTATCCAAGCCGGCATACCCTGGGAAGAAATGGAAGGCGTGCCTGCATTGGTCAAGCCGTTGCTGGCGCCGTACTTAAATCCTGTTGCGGACAAAAGACCCAAAACCCTTGACCCGCTTTTGCGCGGGCTAAAAACCATGCAAGGCAATACATTGGCAATTGCGGGAGGTCGTGAGGCGTTACATGTTGTCATCCATCGCGAGCGGCGAGCCTGGCTTTGGGCCATGGTCAATGCCTTGGAAGCCAATGGCCGCATTGATGAAGCTTTCACGCGATTACGCGAACTTTTGGAAGTGGATCCGGATGATGCCGAAGCCCAAACTAAATTCCAGGAAATGGGTATTCAACTCAACAACCAGCCTGAACCAACACCGTCCAATCTTGTCGGGCCTGCAAGCTTATCTCCTACCGACGCGGCTGTTAATAAAAATCAACCAGTTCAAATTCAATTTTGGATTATTGCTGGTGTAATTCTTTTTGGCTTGGGCATTGGAACAATATTTTATTTCCAGAATCATACCAAATCCGGGGACATGGGGCGCGACCTAATGGTAAGGGAAATGACTCAGTTGGCCAAGGATGATGGATCTTTGGGGGTGACAAATACCAAGCTGCCCTCAACTAAATCACCGTTGCCCTCGCTGCGACCCTATGGGGTATTGGTCGTTTCCAGTCTGCCCAAAGGCTATCGCTTGTTGATTAACGGCGTCCAACACCCCATTGAAGGTGAAATACATCTTCCCGTGAGCAGGCATCTATTAGAAATCCAGGATGCTGCCAATCACATCGTTTTACGGGATTCAATATCCATTGGTGGCGGAGAACCGGCAGTTTTCAATTTTCAGAAAAGGGTGGGCAAGCTTTGATTCTAAAGAACAAAAGTACGGGCGAAACGCATGTCATGCTGCATAACGTTTTTACGGCTGGAACCGGCATGGTCAACAATCTCCTCCTTAAAGGTGATGCCATACGTAAAATCCATTTTCAGATCCTGAGGCAAGCGGGGCAGTTTAAGTTGATGGCGATGAATGGCACCGTGGACGTCAATGGGATGCTCTTGGCCGACCACCTGCTGGTTCAGGGCGATGAAATCCAAGTAGGCGGCGAAACCTTTATTGCTGAAATCCCATCCGCCCCAATAAAACCAGCCATGGAAGGACGTGCTGATGGAGTAGTTCTTCCTGGTCGA